>CBIHNZ010000008.1:0-143893 GCA_966211615.1 uncultured Sphingomonas sp. | reverse complement strand
TGGTTGCCTTCAACCCTCGCATCAGCTGGTCACGACGAGACATTTTCCTAACCCCCCTCTAGTTTTGATATGTGAGAATCTCCGCTCGCGGCCCGGGGCCGCAAGCGCGATGCATTATTGCTTTTGATAATGCTTAATTGTATTTTTCGCACTGTAAAGTGCATAATCGCGCAAGCACGCTCAGCTTGCCGCGATTTCTGCCAGAGCCAGCCCGGGAGTCGCCGCGAGAAGCCGGCGCGTATAGTCGTGCGAGGGTGCCGCGAACACGGCGGCGGTCGGTCCCTCCTCGACGATCCTGCCGGCTTCCAGCACCACCACGCGATCGGCGATCTGCTCGACCACCGCCAGGTCGTGGGTGATGAACAGGCACGCAAAGCCGCGTTCGGCCTGGAGCTTCTGGAACAGCGTCAGCACCTGGAGCTGGATCGTCAGGTCGAGCGCGGAGACCGGCTCGTCGGCGACCACCAGCCGTGGCTCGGAGACGATCGCCCGCGCAATCGCGACACGCTGCCGCTGACCGCCGGACATCTGGTGCGGCAGGCGGTCCTCGAAACCTTCGAGGCCGACATCGGCCAGCGTCGCAAGCACGCATTTCTTCCGAGCGGCGCGATCGAGCCCGGGCACGTTGCGCAGCGCCGCGCCGACGATCTGGCCTATGCGCAGCCGCGGGTCGAGCGAGGAGAACGGGTCCTGGAACACCAGTTGCGCCGCCCGACGAAATCCCAGACGCTGTGCGCGATCCATCTCGCGCAGCGCCACGCCTTCGAAGCGGATCGCCCCCCCCGCCAGCGGCTTCAGCCCAAGCGCCGCGCGGCCGAGCGTCGTCTTGCCCGAACCGCTGGCGCCGACCAGTGCGACGATCTCGCCCTCGCGCACGTTCAGATCGACACCGTCCAGGACCCGGATGGGCCTGGCGCTGCGCAGGATGCCGGGCTTGCCGGCATATTCGACGCAAGCATTGTCGATCGAGAGCAACGGCGCGGCCTCCGCCGTCACCGGCGCGCGTCCCTCGGCGCGGCGCGGCAGCGATCCGACCAGCTTCGCGGTATAGGGATGCTTGGGTGCGGACAGTACCTCGCGCGTCGCCCCCTGCTCGACCAGCACGCCCTTTTCCAGCACGAGCACGCGCTCGGTATATTTGGCGACCAGACCAAGATCGTGGGTGATCAGCAGCAGCGCGGTGCCGGTCTCCGCCGTCAGCTCGACCATCAGATCGAGCACTTCGCGCTGGCTCAGCGTGTCGAGCGCGGTCGTCGGCTCGTCGGCGATCAGCAAGCGGGGCTTCAGCAGCAGCACCGACGCGAGCATGATCCGCTGGCGCATGCCGCCCGAGAATTCGTGCGGATGCCGTTTCAGACAGGCTTCGGGATCGCGGATATGCACCCGCTGCAGCATGGCGATGCTGCGTGCGCGGATTTCGGCGTCGCTCAGGTCGCAGTGCAGCTTGAGCCCCTCGGCAAGCTGCCGGCCGATCGGCAATGCGGGATTGAGCGACGTCATCGGCTCCTGGAAGACCATGCCGATACCCGCCCCGCGCACCGCGCGAAGGTCCGCTTCGCCGAGCTCGGCCAGGTCGCGACCCTCGAAGCGGATGGCGCCGCCCGCGCGATGCGTGCCCATGGCGAGCAGCCCGGGTATCGCACGCGTCGCCATCGTCTTGCCGCTGCCGGACTCGCCCACGATCGCCATGCGTTCGCCGGCGGCGAGCGCGAAGCTCAGCCCCGCGAGCAGCGGCGGCCGTCCCGGCTGATCGGCCTCGATCCGAAGATTCTCGATCTCGAGCAGCGGCGAACCGGTCATCGCTGCCCTCGCGGATCGATCCGGTCACGCAGCGCATCGCCCAGCATGTTGATGCCGAGCAGGGTCGCGACGATGCACAGGCCCGGCGCGACGCTGAGCCAGGACGCAGTGTACATATAGGGCCGCGCCGAGGAGAGCATGTTGCCCCAGGTCGGCGCGGGTGGCGGCACGCCGACGCCAAGGAAGCTCAACGCACTCTCCGAAAGCACCACCCAGCCGAACAGGCTGGTCGCCAGCACGATGATCGGCGGCAGCGCATTGGGGAGTACGTGGCGCCACATCGTGTAGAGCGCGGTGTCGCCGGCGACCTTCGACGCCTCGACATATTCGCGCTCGCGGATCGAAAGCACCGCCGATCGCACCACGCGCACGGTTGCTGGCAGATAGGCGATGGCGAGCGCGATCACGATGCTGTGCCGGCTCGATCCCAGCACCGCGATCATCGCCAGCGCGAGCAAGATGCCGGGAAAGGCGAGCAGCGCGTCGTTGACCGTCATCAGCAGCCGGTCGGTCCAGCCGCGGAAGAAGCCCGCGAGCACCCCAAGGGCCGATCCGACGACGATGGCGATCGCCACGGTCTGGACCGCGATCGACGCGCTGATCCGGGCGCCCAGCATCGCGCGGGCAGCGACGTCGCGGCCGAACTCGTCGGTCCCCAGCCAATGTATCAGGGACGGCGCCTCCAGCGCATGATCGAGATCGATGGCGAGCGGATCATAGGGAAGCCAGACCAGTCCGATCAGGATCGTCAGGACGAGCAGGCCGACGAGCACATAGCCGATCAGGGCGTTGACGTGGATCTTCATGCCGCCGTCACCCGGGGATCGAACAGGGGATAGAGCAGGTCGACGATCAGGTTGATCAGCACATAGACGAATGCCGTGAACAACAGGCATCCCTGCACCACCGGATAGTCGCGCGACAGCACGGCATTGACCATCAGCCGCCCCAGGCCAGGCAGCGTGAAAACCGTCTCGATCACCGCGACGCCGCCAAGCAAGTGGCCGAGCGTCAGCCCGACCAGCGTGAGCGTGGGCGCGAATGCGTTGGGAAATACGTGGCGACGCAGGACGACGCCCTCGCGCAGTCCCTTGGCGCGGGCATGGGTCACATAGTCGAGCCCGAGCACGTCGATCGCGCTCGATCGCATCATCCGCGTCAGCACCCCGCTTTCCGATATGGTCAGCGTCACGATCGGGAGAACGAGAAACAGCAAGGCTGCGAGACCGCCCTCCGATACCGGCACATAGCCGACCACAGGCAGCCAGCGCAGGGTCACGCCGAAGACGAGCAGCAGGATCAGCCCGAGCCAGAAGCTCGGCACCGCGAGCACCAGGCTCGCCGCCCCGTTCACCGCCCAGTCGAGCCGCCGGTTGCGCCGCCATGCCGCGAGAAGGCCGAACGCCACCGCGATACAGGTTGCGAGCGCCACGGCGATGAGGACCACGGTTGCGGTCAGTTCGAAGCGGGTGAGGACAAGGCCGGTGACCGGCTCGCCGGTGACGATCGAGGTGCCGAGATCGCCCTGGAAGACCTGCCCAAGCCAGGCGAAGAATTGCACCGGGAGCGGCTTGTCGAGCCCCAGCTCGATCCGCAGCGCGGCGATCGCGGCCGGGTCCGCGCCCTCGCCCAGCATCACTTGCGCCGGGTCACCAGGGATCAGGCGGACGAGGAAGAACACGGCGAGCGCGACGAGGAACAGCGTCGGCAATGCGAGCAATAGACGCTTGAGGACATATCGGAGCATCAGTGTCCCCCGATCCCGACGTTCCACAGCCGCTGCGACTGCGCGGCCCAGGGGCGGTATCCGGTCACGCCGCGGCCCAGCGCCGTGACCCGGCGGCTGTTGTAGAGGATGATCGCGGGCGCCTCGGCGCGGAATTGCCGGTCCATCGCGTCGAACACGGCCTGGCGCGCGCGCGGGTCTTCTGCGTCGAAGGACTGGCGCAGCAGCGACAGCGCGGCCGGCGTATCCCACACCTTGCGCGGGTCGACGCTCTTGTCGCCGATGAATGCGTTGAAGAGCAGCGACGGATCGAGCCGTGCCGAATAGCCGAACAGCATCGCCTGATACTCGCCGCTCGAATAGCGCGCGAGCTGCGTCGCCCAGTCCAGCGTGACGATCTCGAAGTTGATCCCCGCTTCGCGCGCCATCGCCTGGACGACAATCGCGGCGTCGTAGATCTCGGGCGGCGCATGGCTGGTGATCAGCGCGATCGGTCGGCCGTCATAGCCCGCCGCCTTCGCCAGCGCGCGCGCGGCGGCGAGATCGCGCTTGATGAGCGGCCGCTCGACATCGGTAAAATAGGGACTGGCGACCGGTATCGGCGAACTGTCCGCCGTGCCGGTCCCGTGCGTCGCTGCCCGGGTCAGGCTCGCAACATCGATGCTGAGCGCGATCGCGCGACGCAGGCGCGGATCGGCGAGCACCGGGTCCTTGGTCTGGAAAAGGATGCCGAAGAAATCCATGCTCGGCGCGTCGACCATGCGCACGCCGCCGGCGCCCTTCACCGCGCCAAGCTCGTTGGGAGAGAGCCCGTCAAGCACGTCGAGGCTGCCGCGCAGCAGCGCGGCGCTGGCGGCGGAGCCGTCGGGAATGGCGACGAAGCGGACGCGATCGACAAGCACCCGCTTGCCGCCGCCATTGCCGTCGAAGGTTCCGGGCAACGGCTTATAGCCGGCGTATCGTTCGAGTTCGACGAACTGGTTGCGCCGCCACTCGCCCCATTTGAACGGCCCGGTACCGATCGGGCGTATCCACTTTCCGTCCTTGCCCACCGAATCGCGATGGGCAATGCCGGTGCCGCCGCAATCCGCGCGCGCCAGCGTCTTGAGCAGCAAGGGCGCGGGCCGGTCGAGCACAATGCGCACGGTGAGCGGCGCGGGGGCGGTAACCGAGAGGATCTGCGCGATCCCCTTCGGACCCAGGTCGGCACGGCACCGCCAATGCGTTGTCGGCGCCAGATAGCGGTTCATCGACCAGACGACATCTTCCGCCGTGAGCGGCGCGCCATTGTGGAAGCGCACGCCGTTACGAAGCTGGAAGCTATAGGTCTTGCGGTCGGGCGATAGCGTCCAGCTGCTCGCCAGCATGGGACCGACCGACCCGTCCTCGCGCGAGGCCACCAGGCCCTCGACGACGTGCAGCAGGACCGAATCGGTGTTAAGGTCGCGCTTCGTGCCGGGGTCGGACGAGATGATGTCGGCATTCAGACGCGCGCGCAGGATCGAGCCCTGCTCGCGGACCGGAGCGCCCGACGAGCATCCCGCCAGCGCGAGCGCCGCGACCGGCAATAGGTGTCGGGCGCGTGCCCTAGGCATTGACGGCTTGCCGTTGCGCGCCGGCAGGCTGCGATGCGAGCGTGTAGCGCACATAGTCGCCGCCCAGCGCCGGCATCATCGCCAGCTCCATCTCGCCCAGGCCCGGCCGCATGATGATCGATGCGACGGTGGCGGAGGTCCCGGTCATCGCCGAGGGCCGGGGCGGCACGCAGAGCGCGAGCGGCGATCCGGTCTGATCGAGCAGGACGCGGCGGATGTCCTCGATGTCGAGCCGGTCGTGACGGGCGAGCAGCCGTTCGGCGCGCTGCTGTCGCCAGAAGGTGCACGGCGAATCGGGCACGCCACCTTCGCGCAATTTGGTGAGCGCGATCGGGCTGAGCCAGTGATTGGCGTGGACGAGCAGGCCATTGGCCGGTTCTATCACGAAGGTCTCGTCGGGCGCGCATTCGAGATCATGGACGATGCCGGTCCCGGCATGGCTGAGCGCCAGATTGTTCGACGCCGATTTGGGCGTCGCATAGACCGACTTGAACGCTTCCGAATAATTGGGCTCCTGCAGAACCTTTCGCCGCAGCAGCGCGAGCGGCACGCCGATCTGGCGGTAGTCGCGCTCGCATTCCAGATAATTGCCGGTGATCGCGATGCCGGCCGAATTGAAGCCGAACCGCGCCAACCCGCCGGCTTCGGTGAAGGTCAGGATGTCGGGCCCGTCTTCGCCGCGGATGCGGAGTACCACGCATGTCTCGGCGCAGGTCGCCTTCCAGTCCCAATTGTGCGCATGCACCAATGCCCCGCCCTCGGCCCGTTCGGGCTGGACGATGACGGTGGTGCATCCGTCCATGCCGCGTTCGGCGATCAGCCCCTCGCGCAGGATCGGGTTGCCGGCCATCTTGAGCAGCTCGGTTCGCGCATTGATCAGCACGATATGGGACATCGGCACGTCCGCACCCGCGGCGATGCCGCGCATCTCGTCGACATGCCCGGCGTCGAACGCCTCGATGATCGGGAGATAGGCTTCGGTCAGTTCCGCCAGCCCCGTCTCGGTCAGCCCCGAACGGCCCATCTGCTCGAGATAGTTGCGCACGCCGATTCGAATTTCACTGGCGGCCTCAGCGCCATAGCGCTCTCCGCGCTGACGGGCCGTTCCCCAGATTTCCACTACGCGACATGCGCTGGCCATTCGCCATCCCCTCGTTCGTGGCGCGGTGCGTAACACTGTTTTGCTGGTTTTAAAAAGACAAAAATGCACTCGTATCGATACAAAGTTTCGTGGCGACGGCATCCATCGCAACGGACGATGTTGTATTTTCGATTCCAGTGATACATGATTGCGGGATCGAGAAAAGGGGTCGCGGATGCCGTCTGGAAAGTTGCGAAATGCCGGTGCGGCGCTGATCCTTTTCGCAGTGTCCTGTCCCGCGACGGCCCAGGCGCAAGCCGACGCCGATTCGCGTTTCCGCACGCTCTATCGGGATTTGATCGAGACCGATTCGAGCCCCACCACCGGCAGTTGCACGGGCGTCGCGGAGAAGGCCCGCGCCTATCTGCTCGATGCCGGCTTCTCTGCCGGCGACGTCGAGCTGGTGCTCGCACCGGATCTGCCGCGCGACGGCAATCTGGTCGCGCACATCACCGGCACGGATCCCAGGGCCGAGCCCATCCTGCTCCTCGCGCATATCGACGTCGTGCCGGTAAAGGCCGGCGACTGGCAGCGCGATCCGTTCAAGCTGATCGAGGAGAATGGCTATTATTACGGCCGCGGCACCGTCGACGACAAGGCGATGGCGACGATCTTCGTCGACAGTCTCGCGCGGCTGAAGAAGGAAGGCTTTCGCCCGCGCCGCACGATCAAGCTGGCGCTCACCTGCGGCGAGGAATCGGGCGGGCGCCTGCGCGGCATCCGCTATCTGATCGACAAGCGACCCGAGACCGTGAAGGCCGCCTTCGCGATCAACGAGGGCGGGTCGGGCTATCTCGACGAGAACGGCAAGCCGCTGACCTTCATGATCGAGGGCGGTCAGAAGGCCTATCAGGACTTCAAGCTCACCGCGACCGGGCCCGGCGCGCACAGCTCGCGGCCGGGTGCGGACAATATCCTGACGCGCATGGGCGCGGTGCTGGTGCGGATCGGCGAGTATCGCTTTCCCGCGCAGATCGGGGCCGTCACGCGCAATTTCTTCGCGCGGTCCGCCGCGTCGGAAACCGGCCAGATTGCCGCGGACATGAAGGCGGTCGGCGCCGGCAGCGACGATCCCGCGGCCATCGACCGGCTCTCGGCGGGTGATCCGGTCTGGAACGCGATGATCCGCACCACCTGCGTCACCACGCTGATCAATGGCGGTCACTCCAAGGCCGCGCTGGCGCAGAGCGTCGAGGTCAATGTCAATTGCCGCATCCTTCCCGGCCAGAGCGTGAAAGAGGTGCGCGAGCAGCTGACCCGGGTCGTCGCCGATCCCACGATCTCGATCGCCGACAACTCGCCGGTGCTCGACGGGATCACCGCACCCTCCCCGCAGCTCTCGCCCGAGATTTTCGGGCCGATCGAATCCGTCGCGAACGAGATCTGGCCCGGCGTCCCGGTAATTCCCGGCATCGTGCCGGGCGCGTCGGACGGGCGCTTCCTCAATGCCGCCGGCATTCCGACCTTCGGCGCGAGCGGCGTGTTCCGCGATCCTGACGGCAACGGCGTCCACGGCCTGAACGAGCGGTTGCGGGTCAAATCGCTGCTCGACGCGCGGACATTCCTCTATCGATTGATCAAGCGGTACACCGCGGGAAAGGGCAAGTGATGCGACCGATCCTCCTCGGGCTTCTGGCGACGAGCTTCCTCGGTGTGGCGCCTGCGATGGCGCAGGGTCCGGCCGCCGATTGCGCCAAGCTCAAGACGCTCGCGATCCCGCATGTCGAGATCCTGATCGCCGCGCCCGTCTCGGGCGCCTTTGTCGAGGATTTCGTCGCCGATCGCGGCGCGCGCACCTATACCGGCCTCAAGCCGTTCTGCCGCGTGCGCGGGATCAGCCGGCCCGTGCCGGGCTCCGAGATCGGCTTCGAGGTCTGGCTGCCGGCGGCCGGCTGGAACGGCCGGCTGCACATGATCGGCAACGGCGCCTATGTCTCGAACATCTCGTACAAGCAGATGATCGCGCGGCTCGACGATGGCGACGTCGCGGTGGCGACCGACACGGGACACCAGGGATCCGACCTGCGCTTCGGCTGGAAGCGCCCCGAGCCCATCGTCGATTTCGGCCACCGCGCGGTGCACGAATCGGTGATCGCCGCGAAGCAGGTCGTGCGTGCCTTTTACGGCCGGGCGGCGCGCTGGTCCTATTTCAGCGGCTGCTCGACCGGCGGCTATCAGGGGCTCAGCGAGGCGCAGCGCTACCCCGACGACTTCGACGGCATCATCGCGGGTGCGCCGGGCAACAACCGCACCAACCTGACGCTCGCCTTCCTCTGGAACTATCTCGCCAACCATCGCCCGGGCGATGACGAGCACCCGATCCTCGGCAATTCCGAACTGCTGCTGATCAACCGCGCCGTCACCAGGCAGTGCGACAAGCTCGATCGCGTCGCCGACGGGGTGGTGAGCGATCCGCGCAGGTGCAGCTTCAAGCTGTCGACGCTCGCCTGCAAGCCCGGCGACAAGCCGGGTGCCTGCCTGACGGGCGAGCAGATCCGCGCGGCGCAGCGCATCTATGACGGGCCGAAGGATGCCCGCACGGGCGCGCAGATCTATCCCGGCTATCCGTTCGGCACCGAAGGCGTGACGAGCAGCGCGAGCGACGACCATCCCGGCTGGACAGGCTATTGGTCCGAGACCAAGCGCACCGACGAGCCCTCGCGCGCGGACATGTTCCGCTACTGGGTCTTCGACAATCCCGAGTGGAACTGGTGGAAGTTCGATTGGGGCGCCGATGTCGACACGATGCACGCGCGGCTCGCCAGGGACTTCAACGCGACCAGCACCGATCTCGGTGCCTTTTCACGCGCCGGCGGCAAGATGATCATGTTCATGGGCTGGCAGGATCCGGTCGGATCGCCGTTCGAGGCGATCAACTATTATGACGGCGTGCGCACGAAGATGCGCCGCAGCGACGCCGAGACCCAGGCCTTCCTGCGCCTGTTCATGGTGCCGGGCATGGATCATTGCGCGGGCGGGCCGGGCGCGACCAACTTCTCGACCGCGACGCGCGATTCGACCCCACCAGTGCGCGACGCGCGGCACGACATGCTGCTCGCGCTCCAGGCCTGGGTGGAGCAGTCGCGCCCGCCCCGGTCGCTGATCGCGACGCGCTATGGCACCGAAGATGCCAGCATTCCCGCCGACCGCCGGCCGATCGCGTTCCAGCGTCCGGTCTGCGTCTATCCGGCCAAGCCGGAATATGCCGGCGGCCCGGTCAATGCGGCAGCCAGCTTCCGCTGCGTCCCACCGAAGCGGCGCTAGACCAGGTTCAGGCGAAGAGGATGCAGGTCGGACTGCCGGTTTCGGCGACGACAGCGCCCGCCTTCGGCACACCGTCGGAGCCGATAGCCAGCCGGACGATGTTATGGCTCTCCTCGTTCGCCACGAACAGTGCCTGTCCGCCGGGCGCGATCGTGAAGAAGCGCGGCGTCCTGCCGCCCGTCGCGGTCCAGCCGCGCGCGGTGAGGCGCCCGGTGCGCGCGTCGATCCCGAACGTCGCGATGCTGTCGTCGCCGCGGTTCGACGCGTAGACGAAGTGCCCGTCCGCCGACACCGCGATCTCCGCGCCCCGGCTATTGCCGGTGAAGCTGTCGGGCAGCGAGGAGAGGATCTGGAACGGCGCCAGCGCGCCGCTCGCCGGGTCGACCGCATAGGAAGTCACGGTCGAATCGAGCTCGTTGATCGCATAGGCAAAGCGCGCGCCGGGGTGGAACGCGATATGCCGGGGGCCCGAACTTTCGCGCGCCACGGCGGCGGCCTTATCGACCGCGGCGAACTTGCCGTCCGCGCCGACCGTATAGACGTCCACGCGGTCGCATCCCTTGTCGGGAACCGCGAAGAAACGGCCCGCGCGATCGGGTTCGATCTGGTGCGGCTTGGGAAAGGGCTGCTCGACGCGGTGCGGCCCCACCTTGCCGTCGAAGGCGACGATATCGAGCGGTTGCGGGCTGAGCGTCCCGTCGGGTTGGATGCCGATGCTCGCCAGCCCCGAGCGCACGTCGCCCGAGACGACATGATTGGCGACGAGCATGACCGGATGGTGCGGATGGATGACGAGGTGGACGGGATTGCGCCCGCCCGTAGTCGCCCGGGTTGCGAGGGTCAGGCGGCCGCTTTCGCGATCGACGCGGAACCCGCTGACCTCGCTGCCGTCGCCATGGACGGTGTAGAGCATCGTGCCCGCGGCATTCATGGTCAGGTAGGACGGATTGACCAGATCGCCCAGCAGCTGAATCTGCTGCCAGGCGCCGCCCGAAGGATCGGCGCGATAGACCTGGATCCCGTCGCCCTTCGCATTGCGCTCGCGGCTGGTGCGGCAACCGACATAGACGATCCGCGGCATTGCTTTTCCTCCCTGAGCCAGCGCCCGTTTGCCGAGCAGCGACAGGCCTAGCGCGCCGCCACCGATCATCGCTTCCCGTCGCGTCGCCATCCGCCACTCCTCTCGACACGGGTCTTGCACTTTGTATTCTCGAATGTCAAAGAACAACATATGGAGATGGAAACAACAGCGGCCGGCGCCAGCGCCGTGGATGAGCGCGCGACGATGCGCCGGGTGTTTCGCAGGATCGTGCCCCTGTGCTTCGTGCTCTACATCGTCTCTTATATTGATCGCGCCAATATCGGCTACGCCGCGCTCCAGATGAATGCCGAGCTGGGGCTTACTGCCGATGCGTTCGGCTTCGCCGCCGGCATCTTCTTCATCGGCTATTTCCTGTTCGAAGTGCCCAGCAACATGCTGATGGCGCGCTATGGCGCGCGCATCTGGATCGCGCGGATCCTGATCGGCATGGGCGTAGTCTCGATGGCGACCGCGTTCGTGCAGAACAGCGGGCAGCTCTACATCGTCCGCTTCCTGCTCGGCATTGCCGAGGCGGGCTATTTCCCGGCGATCATCATCTATCTGACCAGCTGGTTCCGCGCCAAGGAACAGGCGACGGTGGTCGCGCTGTTCACCTCTGCCATTCCGGTTTCGTACATCATCGGCACCCCGATTAGCACCTGGATCATGGATCATGTCAGCGGCTTCGGCCTTACCGGCTGGCGCTGGATGTTCCTCATCGAAGGCGCACCGGCCGTGATCGGCGGGCTGCTCACCTATCGCCTGCTCGTCGATCGCCCGGCGAATGCGCGCTGGCTGCGGCAGGAGGAGCGCGACTGGCTGGAAGGCGAGATCGCACTCGAGCACCGCGCGCGCGACGGCGTGAAGCATCTCGGCACCTGGGCGGCGATCACCGATCGCAAGGTGCTCTATCTGTCGCTGGTCTATTTCGTCTATCAGGCCGGCAGCCTGGGGGTCGGCTATTGGCTGCCGCAGATCGTCAAGGCCGCTGCCGCGACGATGACCAATGTCGAGATCGGCCTGGTCTCGACCATTCCCTATGTGATCGCCACGATCGGGATGATCTCGTGGTCGCGCCGATCCGACCGGACCGGCGAGCGCCAGCGCCACGCGGCCTGGCCGCTGCTCATCGCCGCCATCGGGCTGGCGGCGGTCGTGGTGGCGGGCGGCGTGATCGCGTCAGCGGCGCTGCTCGCGCTCGCCCTGACCGGCTTCTATGCATTCAAGGCGCCGTTCTGGACGCTTCCCGGGCTTTTCCTGTCGCGGAGCACCGCGGCGGTCTCGATCGCGGCGATCAATTCGATCGGCAATCTGGGCGGATTCGTCGGCCCCTATGCGGTGGGGCTCGTCGCGAAGGAGAGCGGCAAGCCCGCACTCGGCCTGATCTTCCTCGCCGCACTCACGCTCATCGCCTTCGCGATGGTGCTGCTCGCCCGCCTCGCCCCCCGCCCCGAGAGCGCCCGATGATCCGCACCCGTTCGATCCGCAATCACGGGCTCGACTATCGCATCGTCGATCTGGCAGCCTATGACGTCCGCCGCCTTCCCTATGTCCATCGCATTCTGCTCGAGAATTTGCTCCGCAAGTCGGCGGGCGACGAGAGCGCGCTCGCGCCCGTGCTGGCCTGGCTGGCGACCGGGCAAAGCGACGCGGAGATCGCGTTCTGGCCGGGCCGCGTGATGATGCACGATACGACCTGCGGGCCCGCTCTGGTCGATCTGGCCGCCGCGCGCAGCGCGATCGCGGAAGCCGGCGGTGACCCGGCCACGATCAATCCGGTCCTGCCCGTCGATGTCTCGACCGATCACAGCCTGGCGATCGACGTCTTCGGCTCGTCCAGGTCCGCGCGGACCAACATGGCCCGCGAGATGACGCGCAACGCGGAACGCTACCGCTTCATGAAATGGGCGTCGTCGGTGCTCGATGGCTTCACGGTGCATCCGCCCGGCACCGGCATCATGCACACGATAAACCTCGAGCGGCTGGCGCGCGTCGTCACGTCGAGCGCCGGGGACGACGCGCTCTGGGCGATGCCCGACACGCTGATCGGCACCGACAGCCATACGCCGATGGTCAACGGGATCGGCGTGCTCGGCTGGGGCGTCGGTGGGCTGGAAGCCGAGAGCGTGATGCTCGGCATGCCAGTAATGATGCGCATTCCCGAAGTGATCGGCGTGCGCCTCACCGGACATCTGGCGGAGGGCGTGACCGCGACCGATCTCGCGCTCCACATCACCCACCGCCTGCGCCAGCTGCCGCTTGCCGGTCGCTTCGTCGAATATTTCGGCCCCGGCGTCTCGACGCTTTCCGCCGGCGACCGCGGCACCATCGCCAACATGGCGCCCGAATATGGCTCGTCGACCGGCTATTTCGCGATCGACGAGGCGACGCTCGCCTATCTGCGCCAGACCGGCCGCTACGATCGGCACATCGATCTCGTGGAAGCCTATGCTCGAGCGACGGATCTGTGGTTCGATCCCGCTGCCGAGCCGGCCTATCACCAGATTGTCGATATCGACCTGGCCGTAGTCGGTCTCTCGCTGTCGGGTCCCCGCCGCCCACAGGACCTGATCGCACCCGCCGAGACGCGCGCGCTGCTTTCAGCCGGCACCGCGGTACGCGGCATTCCGGCGCACCCTGTCGCCATTGCCGCAATCACCAGCTGCACCAATACTTCGGACCCGCGCCAGCTCATCGCGGCAGGACTGTTCGCCCGCAAGGCGCGCGCATTGGGCCTCAAGCCGCCGGTCTGGACCAAGACGGTACTCGCGCCCGGCTCGCCCACCGCGGAACGGATGCTGACGCGCGCGGGGCTTCTCGCCGACCTGGAAGCGCTCGGCTTCGGCATCGCCGGCTATGGCTGCGCCGTGTGCATCGGCAATTCGGGCCAACTGACGGACGCGATGACGGAAGCGAGTGGCCAGGGCGTACGCCCGGCGGCGGTGCTTTCGGGCAATCGCAACTTCCCCGGTCGCGTCCATCCGCTGGTGGACGACGCCTTCCTCGCTTCGCCGGCTTTGGTCATCGCCTATGCGCTGCTCGGCGATGCCGCCAGGGACGTCACACGCGATCCCCTGGGGTTCACGCTCGACGGCAAGCCGATCCACCTTGCCGACCTCTGGCCCAGCGGCGCCGAGATCGACGCGGCCTCTGCGGCAGCGATGCGCCGCGACGATTATGCCGCCGCCTATGATGCCGCCGAGGACAGCGCGGACTGGGCCGCGCTCGATGCGCCGACGACGCCGCTCTATCCCTGGGACGTCCGCTCCACCTATCTGCGCCGGCCGCCCTTCGCACGGATCGAGGGCGAAAGCCGCCTGGGCAGCTATGCCGCCCACCCGCTGCTGGTGCTCGGCGACGACATCACCACCGACCATATCTCGCCGGCAGGCGCGATTCCGGCCGACAGCGATGCTGCGCGCTGGCTGATCGAGCAGGGCGCCGACCCGGCCGACCTCAACGTCTTCTCGTCGCGCCGCGGCAATTGGGAAGTGATGCTGCGCGGATTGTTCACCAATCGCAGCGTTCGCAACCTGCTCGGCGACGGGATCGCGCCCGGCTCGACGATCCACGCGCCCAGCGGCGAGCGGATGCCACTATGGCAGGCCGCCGCGCGCTATACCGAAACGGGCCAACCGGTGGTCATCGTGGCGGGTGAGCGTTACGGCATGGGCTCATCGCGCGACTGGGCGGCAAAGGGCGCCAGCCTGCTCGGCGCACGCGCCGTGCTCGCAAGCAGCTTCGAACGGATCCACCGCTCGAACCTGATCAACATGGGCATACTGCCGGTGCGCCTGCCCGCTGACCGGCATCCGGCGACGCTGGGGCTGAAGCCGGGCGACACGATCGAGATCGAAGCGGCGCCCGAGCAGCTCAGCCCGCGCACGCTTGTGCCGGTGACGATTCATTACGCCGAAGGCAGCACGCTGCGGTTCGACGCGCACGCCGAGGTCGAGACGATGCTCGAGGCGGCGGTGCTGCGCGCGGGCGGGATCATCCCGATGATCCTCGCCGACCGGCTCGCCTTGCTCAGCGAGGCGCAGTAACCTTCGCGAAGAAATCGAGCGTCCGCTGGAGCGCCTGGAGGTTGGCGGCGCGTGTCGCCGCCGGCGTCTTGCCGATCAGGCCGTGGTTCATCTCGGGGATCAGCAGCGTCTCCACCGGGCGACCAGCCGCCTTCAGCGCCGCGGCCATCTCCTCGGTCTGCTGGTACGCGACCTCTTCGTCCGCTGTGCCGTGGATCAGCAATATCGGCGGTGTCTGCGCGTCGATATGGTGGATCGGGCTGGCCGCCTCGGCCTTGTCGCGGCAATCGGTGACGTTGCAGCCGAGCAAGGGCGTGATGTTCCCCAGCGCCGAGCCGCGCTCGCCTTCCTTGCCGTGCTCGGCGAGATCATAGACGCCGTACCAGAGCGCCGCGCCCTGGACGCAGTCCGAGGTTGCAAGCGGCTTCGCACCCTGCGCCGCCGAGCGGTTCATCCGGCCGGTCGATGCGGGAGGATCGAAGTCGGCGGTGCCACAGGTGGTCGCCGCCAGACCCGCGAGATGCCCCCCGGCCGATCCACCCCACAGCACCACCCGATCCGGGTCGATGCCATAGTCGCCGGCCTTGCTGCGCAGATAGCGGATCGCCGCCTTCACGTCCTGGATCTGCGCCGGGAAGCGCGCCTCGCTGCTCAGCCGATAGTCGACCGACGCCACGACATAGCCCCGCGCCGCGACCATCGCGAGCACCGCGGGGAAGTCCGTGAACGCCCCCGATCCGCGCGCGTCGCCGCGGCTCCACCCGCCGCCGTGCACCCACAGGATCAGCGGCCGCGGCTTCGCCTGCGCACGATCGGCATGGAGGTAGAGGTCGAGCTGGAGGGGCCGGAAACCGATATAATTGGCGAACTCGACATGCGGCCGTGCGACGATCCCGCCGGGATAGTCTGCGGCGATCACCGGAAAATGATCGTCGCGGACCGATCCGGCCGAGACCTCAACCTTGTCGAGCGAGCGGTCCTGGGCGTGCGCCTGGCCCGCGAGCGCGAGCATCCCCAACCAGACCAGCCCGCGCATCCTGCTCCCCTCCATCCGTGACGCGTCGTTGATGCATCATCGAAACCAATAATACAAACCCGTTCAGCTCGCCCCGAGCTTCATCGCGTCCAGGAAGGTTTCGAGGCCCACGTTGCGGCCGCACAGCACCACCGCGACCTTCTTGCCGCGATACGCTTCGGCCGCCTGCATCAGGCCCGCCATCGCCACGCCCGCCGCGCCTTCGACCATCCAATGCTCGGCATCCGCGACGGCGCGCATCCCGCGCGCGATCTCCTGCTCGCTGACGGTCAGCGTCGTGTCGATCACCTGCTGGCAGATCGGGAAGGTCACCGATCCGGGTTCGACTGCCCCGGTCGAGCCGTCCGACAGGGTCGGATATTCCGGCGTGGCGATGATCTTCCCCGCATGGAGCGAGTCGAGCATGCAGGTCGACGCCTGGGGCCAGACGCCGACGATCTGCGTCCTGGGCGAGAGTGCCTTGAACGCGGTACCGACGCCGCTGACCAGCCCGCCTCCGCCAACGCAGATGAACACGGCATCAAGGTCCTGCGCCTGCTCGGCGAGTTCGATCCCCAAGGTGCCCTGCCCGGCGATCGTGTCATAGTCGTTGTACGGCGCGACATAGGGGATGCCGCTCTCCTGCGCGACGCGGCGCGCCTCGAGTTCGGCCTCCAGCGATTCGCCGTCGATCGTCACCAGGGTCGCGCCTTCGGCCCGGATCGCATCGGCTTTGACCGGCGGCGTGGTGTTGCCGACATAGACGGTCACCTTGATCCCGAACTGGCGCCCGGCATAGGCGACCGCGCGACCATGGTTGCCGGTCGAGGCCGTCACCACCTCGGGGTGCCCGCCCTGCTCGGCCAGCAGCCTGATCTTGTTGGTGGCGCCGCGCAGCTTGAACGCGCCGGAGGGCTGGAGATGGTCGCATTTGAGCAGCACCTCGCAGCCGAGCGACGCGGAGAGCGCCGCGCTATGCTCGAGCGGCGTGACCCGGACGTGCGGACGGATGCCGCGATGCGCGTCGTAGATGCGATCGATGAGGGATGTCATGGGTCTGTGTCCTGCTTATCCGCGAAGCGCGGCCGAGATGCCGGCCAGTCCGCCTTCGAGTTCGTCTGCCGTCGGCCAGGCATAGCCGAGGCGGAAATAGCGATCGGGCATCTCGAACCAGTGGCCCGGCCCCACATAGGTGCCATGCTGTTCGAGCAGGCGACGATAAAAGGCATCGGTGCCGCCCGGCGGATCGGCCTTCATCCGCGGGAAGCACACCACGCCGCCGGCGGGCCGCACCCATTCGAGATTGTCCTCGCGCGCGATCCACTCGGCAACCCGGTCCAGCCGCCGCCGCCATTCGGTGAGCGTCGGCTCGAGGAACTCGGCGCGCCGCGCCAGCAGCTCCTCCGCCACCCACTCGTTGATCACGCTGCCGCAGATGCTGATCTGCTCCTTCGCCGCCAGGAAAATCTCCTGCAGTGCGGGATCGCGGTTGATGATCCAGCCGACGCGGATGCCCGGCACGCCGAACGCCTTGGACAGCGATGCGACGCTGATCACATGATCGCCCATCGACGCGGCGATCGGCAGGCGCTCGGTCAAAGACAGGTCGCGATAGGTCTCGTCGACCAGCAGGAGGCATCCGCGCGCCTCGGCAAAGGCGGCGAGCCGCCGCAGCTCCTCCTCGGACATCATCACGCCCGTCGGATTGTGCGGGCAGGTGACGCTGATCAGCTTCGTGTTCGGCGTCATCGCCGCGGCGAGCCGGTCGAAATCCAGCGCGAACCCGTCCTCGAACGCGAGATCGACAAAGCCGATGCCGCAGCCGATCGCGCGCGGCGTCTCCAGGTTGGTCGCATAATTGGGGCGCACCACCACCAGGTGATCCTGTGCGCTCAGAAGCGCCGTCGCGATGATGAACAGCGCCCCTGCCGCCCCGCCGGTGATCAGCACGTCGTCGGCCGACACGCCCGCCTCGCCGGCCACCACCAGATCGCGCAACCTCGGGCTGCCGCGATGTTCGCCATAGAGCAGCACGAGATCGGGAACGGTCAGCCCCAGGCCGCCGAGCGACTGGTCGGCTATCGAGCTTTCGGAGAGATTGAAGCGAATATTGCCATAGCCATATTCCTCGGGCGATTCGACTTCGATCGGCATCCGCACATAGCGCATCTTCAAGAAACCTTTCTGCTGAACCCCGATTGTCCCGCACGCGATACGCCCACGCCATCCCTCCCGAGAGGGGGTCAGCGTGCCAGCGCGAACAGTTCGGCGAGCGACCCGATGCCCAGCTTGCGGAATATCTGCTTGCGGTGATCCTTCACGGTGTGGCGGCTGATCGCCAGTCGAAGCGCGACGGTCTCGCTCGAGCAGCCGCGCAGCAGAAGCTCGCTGACTTCAAGCTCGCGCGCGGTGAGGCGCTCGCGCCACTGGGCGGTGCCGGACAAGGCCCGATGCCGTTCGAACGCGGCCGCGATCGGGCCGCCGAGTGCGTTGAGCGCCGCGATCATGCGCTCCGGCGCCATGGCGCGCGCGCGCTCGCGATAGAGGCCCAGCTCGACCAGCCCGTCCCACCCCTTGAAGTAGAGACAGACTTCCTCCTGTCGTTCCGGCCAGCCCAAGGTCCGGTACCCCAGTTCCTCCTCCGGCGCGCGGACGAGGAATGGGAGAACCGCGCGGTCCATGCGTGGCGTGGCGCTTGCGAAATCGCGCGCACGCACTGCCCCGGCGCTGCGCCACGCGGCCAGCATCGGGTTGATGCGATAGGTCCGCCGCGCGTAATTCTCGATCCCCGTTCGATAGCCGATGCGGCTGAAATCCTCCGACAGCGCTTCGCCGCCGTCCCTGGGGTGATGCACGAAGACCGCCGAATGCTCGAAGCTGCTGAAGCGGCACAGTGCGTGCGCGACACGGGGCACGAAATCCGGCGTGCCGATCGCGCCGATCGTTTCCGCCAATGCGGTCTCGAGCGTCCATGCGCTCATTGGGCTGCGAACGCCTTTGCCAGGGCAGCCTGTGTCGCGGCCGGCGCATCGATCCAGGGAAAATGCCCGGCGTGCCGGATCGTGAGGTACCGCGTGCCCGGCCAGACTGCGTCGAACGTCGGCTCATAACCGCGGATCCAGTCGATATCCCCGGCGAGCACCACCACCGGAAAGTGCGGCCGCGCGCCGTCCGGCGGAATCGAATAATGGCTTCGGTAATCGTCGGAGAGCACCCCGACATCGAGATGGACCGTCGAATCGACGAGTCCCGCCGCAAAGCGCGCACCCTGGTTCGCATCGTAGAAACTGGCGGCAAATTTGATCCGCATCGCCGCGATCCGATCGCCGCGCGACCGCATGTCGTCATAGGCAGTAAGTTGCGCCTGCGTGAGACGTTCGCGCCACCCGTCCAGCGGCAGCGGTGGCGGGCTGAAACTGGGCCCGACCGAATCGAGCAGGATGAGCCGCGCGACATTTCCGGGATAGGCTGCGGCATAGGCCTGGGCGGTCGCGCCGCCGAACGAATGCCCGATCACTATCACCTTGTCCGATCCGACCGCCCGGCGCAGCGCCTCGACATCGGCGATCGATCCCGCCACCGTCAGCCTGCTGCCGTCGCCCCGGGCGGCACGCGAGGCGCCGGTCCCGCGCGGTTCGAACAGGATCGCGCGCCGGCCTGACCGGGCGACCATCTGCGCGAAGTCCAGCATATAGTCTGCATCCATGCCCGGTCCGCCGGGAAGGATGAGCACGACTTCGCCGCTTCCGCAGCTTCGATAGCCCAGCTGGCCGCCTTCCGCAGCGAAATGGCGAAGGTCGCATGCCGGGGCAGCACTTGCGGATACGGGCGCGCCGGTGGTCGCGACGAGTACCACCGCCGCCAACATGCCCCGCAACATCGCGCGCTTCCGCATCGCTTCAGGCCCGCCTTTATGTATTTTTCAGATCAATAACGCATTGCGTACCGCACTCGCCGAGCGCGCTCAAGCAAAACCCGAAGCTAGCCGTTGCTCGGCATCCGGTCCTGCAACGTCGCCCGCCCGCCGATACGGGCGCGGAGCAGATCCAGCGCCTCGGTCGACAGACTGGTCCAACCCGCCGCGCGCAGTTCGCGCCATGCCTGCTCGTTGAGACCGCCGGGCGTGGAATGGTCGACGATCAGCTGGTCGAACCCTTCGCCGACCCGCTCCTCGGCGGTCGCGCCCACCGCATTGAAGAGCGAGGCCACGAACGATGCCGCGCGTTCGCGCGCCACGCCCTGATCCGACAGCCATGTCTCGATCGAACCCAGCAGTCCGAAATAGCTCGCCATGAACCCGGTCACCGCCCAGAGCGCGTCCAGCTCGCTTTCGTCGCCGAGCTGGATGAGCTGGCCGAGCCCGTCCAGCAGCGGCGCGATCTCCGGCGATGCCGGGTAAAGCATCAGCGGCCCCATCCGCCGCGCGACTGCCGGCAATGGCGTGACGCGATAGATCGCCTCGGCCGGAGCGACCAGCGGACGGAGCCGGGCGGTATCGAAGGTCGCGATCAGGCTGACGATCCGCTGGCCGGGACGAAAGACGAGCTCGCCGAGGACCTGCTCCGCCATCTGCGGCGTCACGGCGAGAAAGACGATCTCGGCACTGTCGACCACGGCCTGGTTGCTTTCCGCCACCCGTACGAAGGGATGGCGGCCCGCAAGCCGCTCCACCCGCTCGGTACTGCGCGGCGACAGCAGGAAATCGGCCCGCTGCTCGCCGTTCGCGCACATGCCGGTGATCAGCGCCTCGGCGATCGTGCCTACGCCGACAAAGCCGATGACCGGCAGCGTGCCCATCAGGCGGCCACCTTCATCTTCTCCAGCGCGTCGATCGCCGCCTGGATCGTCGCGATCACCCGCTCGCGCTCCTCGCCGACCAGCGGCAGGCGCGGTGCGCGCGTCCATTCGGGGGCGCCATAGACGAGATGTTCGGCCATCTTGATGTACTGGACCAGCTTGACGTGCGTATCCAGATGGAAGCTCGGGGTCAGGATGCGATACAGGTCGCGCGCCTCGCTGTAGCGCTGCTCGCGGCACAGCTCGAAGATCCGGACGCATTCGGCGGGCCAGGCATTGGTCATTCCCGAAACCCAGCCGGTCACGCCGAGCGAGGAGCTTTCCACGATCAGGTCGTCAACGCCGCAGAAGACGCTGAACCGATCACCGAACTCGATATAGGTATCGGTGACGCGCCGGATGTCGCCCGTCTCCTCCTTGATGCAGACGATCTCGGGCACGTCGGCCAGTTGCTGCAGGACATCGGCGGTGACGTCCACGCCGTACGCGATCGGGTTGTTGTAGATCATGATCGGCAGGTCCGAAGCCCCGGCCACCGCGCGGTACCAGTGCGCGGTTTCGCGTGGGTCCGTCTTGTAGCCCAGGCTGGGGAACACCATCAGGCCCTGTGCGCCGAAGCGCTGATATGCCGCGGCATTCGCCTTGGCCGTCTCCAGCGTGATCTCGGCGAGGCCCGACAGCAGCGGCACCCGGCCGGCTACCGCCTCGCTGGCCGCGCGGATCAGCGCCTCGCGCTCGTCCAGGCCGAGCGACGCGTTCTCGCCGAGCATCGGCAGCACGATCACGCCGGAGACGCCGTTGCGGATCAGCCGGTCGAGACTCGCCTGGAACGCGTCCAGGTCGATGCTCGAATCCTGCTTCATCTTGGTGGTGACCGCGGGAAATACGCCTGACCAGAGTGCCATTTTTCACCTCGCTAATTTGAATTGTATCCAATATACAATCCGCATGAAGACGCAAGCGCGATCTTCGCCCACCAGCCCAGGAGCCACATGATGATCGATATCCTCCGCCTGCACCCGACGGTCCGCATGAACCAGGCCGTGATCCATGGCGGGCTGGTCTACACCGCCGGCCAGGTCGCGCAGGACAATCCGGGTGCCAGCGTCGCGGTCCAGACCGCCGAGGTCCTGCGGCGCATCGACGATCTGCTGCGCGAGGCCGGCACCGACAAGACGCGCATCCTCACGGCCTATCTGTACCTGCCCGACATGGCCGACTTCGACGCAATGAACCGGGTCTGGGACGCCTGGGTCGCGCCCGACGCCAAGCCGGCCAGGACGACCGTCGCGGCGGGGCTGACCGAACCGCACTACAATATCGAAATCGGCGTCATTGCCGCGCTTTGACGACGCGCGTGGCCATGCCCGCCCGCGGCCGCTAGTGAGGGAGGAACGGAGGTTGGCAAGGCATCCCATGCGGCACGGTCAGGAGACATCGCGAACCCATCGGATCGAGCGGCGCAGCGTGCCGGAGAATATCCGCGATTCGCTCCAGGAGCGCATCCTCAGCGGGGAATTCCGCGAGGGCGACGCGCTGATCCAGGACGTGATCGCCGAGGAATATAATGTCAGCCGCATTCCCGTCCGCGAGGCGCTCCGCCAGCTCGAGGCGAGCGGGCTCGTCGTCATCCAGATCCACAAGGGCGCGGTCGTCGCGTCCATCCCGACCGAGCAGGTCGAGGAGATCTTCGAGCTGCGCGCACTGCTGGAAGGTGATCTGCTCGAACGGGCGATCCCGCGGATGACCGATCGGGACATCGCCGAAGCGGGCGAGGTGCTGACCGAGCTGGAAGCATCGTTCGCGCGCGGCGACATGGCCAGCTGGGGCCGGTTGAACTCGGCCTTCCATCGCCGGCTCTATGCGCCGGCCGGCAGGCCGCAGACGCTCGCCATCCTGCAGGGCATCAGCCTCCAGGCGGAACGCTATATCCGCCTCCATCTCGTGCTGACCGACGGCCTGGCCGAGGCGCAGCACGAGCATCGCGAGATATTGCGGCTTTGCGCGATGCGCGATGCGGCCGCGGCGACTGGCTATCTGCGCGACCATATCCTCCATGCCGGCCGCGCGCTGGTCGCGGAATTGCGGGCCGATCGGGCGCGCAGAACCGTCTGACCTTGGTTTGACGACGTATTGTATCCAATATACAGAAACCTTGTCCGGTCGCATCGTACGTCCGGCGCAGGGATGTTGAGCGGATGCGATTGCAACAGGTTGTGACGGTGGTCGGCGTGCACGCCGAAGGGGAAGTCGGGCGCGTGATCACCGGCGGCGTCATCGCGCCGAGCGCTGCATCGATGTTCGAGCGGCAACAAGCCTTTATCCGGGACCAGGACTGGCTGCGCGGGATGCTGCTGTCCGATCCGCGCGGCAGCGTGAACGCCGCGGTCAACCTGGTGACGCCGCCGATCGATCCGCAAGCGGATGTCGGGATGATCGTCATCGAGTCGGACTATTATCCGCCGATGTCGGGGTCGAACCTGATGTGCACGGTCACCGCCGTGCTCGAGACCGGCATGCTCCCGATGGTCGAGCCGGTGACGCGGCTCTGCGTCGATACGCCGGCCGGGCTCGTCCATGTCGAGGCCGAATGCGGCGGCGGAAAGTGCCGCCGCGTCTCTTTCCGCAACGTTCCGGCCTTCGTGATGCACCGCGACCGCCAAATCCATGTCCCGGGACTCGGCACGATCACCGTCGACGTCTCCTATGGCGGGATGATCTACGTGATAGCCTCCGCCGAACAACTCGGCTTCACCCTCGCCAAGGACGAGGCGCGCTCGCTCGTCGAGATAGGCGAGCGCATCAAGCTCGCCGCGGCCGAGCAGTTGCCGTCCGTCCATCCCGAGAATCCGGGCATCCACACGATCAACCAGACGCTGATCGCGGGCCCGCTGCTGGAACGCGACGGGGTCAAGACATCGAAGAACGCGGTCGTCGTTTCTCCGGGCCGGATCGATCGCAGTCCGTGCGGCACCGGCTCGTCGGCGCGCATGGCGCTGATGCACGCCCGGGGCGAACTCGCGGTTGGCGAGCCGTTCGTCCACCAATCCATACTCGACACCGAGTTCGCCTGTTCGATCGAGGACACCGCCACCGTGGGCGCGCTTCCCGCGGTCGTCACCCGCGTCGGCGGCCGCGCCTGGCTCACCGGAGTCTCCTATTACGGTACCGATCCGGAAGACCCCTTCCCGCAAGGCTATCGGCTGAACGACACCTGGTTGGCCTGCTGAATCCATAGCGGCGACGTCATCGGCGACCTCTCCCGCCGTCCCGCTGTCCGCACACCACCGCCGCCGTCCCCTTCGGATCGACGCACGCCCGTTCGGGATGCTCCCGCGCCATCGCGGCGGAAGCCTGGGCGATATTCAGGACCACCTGCTCATAGTCCAGCCAACCGCGTCGGCCCATGACCCATGGGCTGGGCGCCTCGGGTCGGGCGGCGCGATCGCGCACCTTGTCGGTCGTCCCATCGAAAAAGGGATGCGTGCTGATCGCGCCATCGACACCCGCACTACGCCCTAGCGCAATCAACCGCTCGACCGAGGCGATATAGGCTTTCAGCCCGGCGTGATGCGAGGGCACGCCCCGGTCCGCCTCATATTGCGGGGCAAGGCCGGTGCCGCCCGACAGCCCGATGAGATGCGGCTTGCCGCGGTCGGTGACCGGGATCAGCGCGGTGACCGATCCCGGCGTATGTCCCGGCATGACGTACAGACGCACGCGTGTCGCACCGAGTTTGAGTGTCATGCCGTCGCGGATCTTTTCATCGATGCGGGGCGGCTCGGGCCAGCGTCCATCGTTGCGGAGCGCCAGCAACCCGGCATCGCTGCCGGCAAGCAAAACCCGGGCGCGGTATTTGTCCTGCAGATATTTCGCGCCGCCCCAATGGTCGCCATGGCCGTGGGTCAGGACGATGATGCGGATGTCCGCGGGATCCAGGCCGAGCGCGCGCAGGCCGGGTTCGATCACGCCGCTCGACTCGGCGGTATCGTTCATCGCATCGAACAGGATGATCCCGGCGTCGGTCTTCAGCGCCCAGCTGCCGACGATGCTGGTGCCGACATAATAGAGCTGGTCGAACGCCCGGGTCGGCGTCAGCTTCGTGCTCGGACCGTTCGCCGGCGCCGCTATGCCCGGCGGCGCGCACAGGCCGGCGAGCCGCGGAACGATGAAGAGATTGCGGATCAGCGCGGCAGGGACAGCCGGGCTCCGCTGTGCGATCTCCTGGGCACGTGCGACATGCCGGGCGATCTCCGGCGAGCGATAGCTGGGGCAGGCTTCGGGTGCAGGAGGCCGGCCCGATGCCGGTTCCGCGCTGCCGCCGATCCACAGCGCGAGCGGAAGCGCGAAGCTCGCCCTCACCGCTTCTTCCTCTCCGTGTGCGCCAGTCGCGACATCAGGATCGCTGCCCGCTTGGCCTGAAGATTGAGGCTGGCGAGATCGACGATCTCGCCAGGCGCATGCATTCCCCGCGAAAACGCGCCCAATCCGGCAAGCGAATCGACATATTTGGCGACATAACTGATATCGCCGGCGCCGCGCTCGATCGGGTCGAGCTCGGGCATTTCGGCGACGCCCAGGTCGCGGTTGACGCCGTTGAGCTCCGCCAGCAGCGCCCGGTTGCCGGCGGTTGCGCTCATCGCCGGGCTGCCGTCCTTACCGAAGGTCAGCGTCGCGCTGGTGCCGGGCAGGTGCCGCGCGACGATCGCCTCCATCTTCGTCTTCACCCTGGCGACCTGCTCGTCTGATAGCGCGCGCACGTCCCCGTTCGCGATCGCAACCGCAGGGATGATGTTGCCCTTGCCCGATGCCTCGGCATGGCCGCTCTCGTCGGCGCTCGCGGTCGCGCCGCCCATGATCAGCCCGACGTTGAAGGTCAGTCCTTGTTCCGGCAATTCGCTCCGGAACGCGGCGACGATCCGGGTCAGCTCATAGATGGCACCGTCGCCGAAGGCCCGGGAGAAGATCAGGCTCGAATGGCCGGACTTTCCCTCGGTCCGCACCGACCAGCCGACGCTCGATCGGCGCGCCGTCGAACCCATGTCGCGCCCGGCGGCGTCGCGGAACATCGGCTCGAAGTCGAGCGCGACGTCCGCCTGCTGCGCAGCCTCGATCAGGCTGCGGCGCGCCTCGCTGCGGGGCGAACCGGCGCGCTCCTCGTCGCCGGTCAGCACCACGGTGATGTCGGCACCATCGAGCGTACCCGCTGCCTGCATCGCGCGGAGCGCCGCCAGCATCGTGACCATGCCGCCCTTGTCGTCGCCGGCGCCCGGGCCTTCGGCAAGGTCGCCGGGCTTGCGTATGAAATTGCGGAACGGCGAGTCGGGCTCGAACACGGTGTCGAGATGGCCGATCAGGAGCAACCGGCGTCCCCGCCCGTTACCCGCATGGCGCGCGACCACGTCGCCCCCGCGCTGCATCTGCGCCTTGGATATCCAGCGCGTGTCGAAGCCCAGCGCCTTCAGTTCGGCTATCATCATCTCGCCGACCTTGGTGACACCCGCCATGTTCATCGTGCCCGAATTGATCGAGACGAGCCGCTCGAGGAGCGCCTCGTCCTGCGTCCGCCGGGCATCGACATTCGCCACCATCCCGCGTTCGGCACGCGTCAGGCCCGGCTCGGGCGCCGGACCGGCGGCGCACAGCGCCAGCAGCACGAGGATCGGCAGCGATCCCCGCCCAATGATGCGAATCCCGGACGATGAACGCTTCATGCTTCATTCCCTTTCCTGACGGCAAGCGCTCCACCCGAGCGACTGGCGCGCGCAACTCAATGTCTTTTTTTGCACGTTCCTTGAAATAGAACTTGCGCTGTCCCGCAATAATTGCACATTGATATCACAAAATGAAGTGCCGACCGGTTTGCGGAGTCGGTCGCCAGACGGGGCGTCAACGCCTCGGCAGGCGGCCATCCATACACCAAAAAAGAGCATTTCAAGGAACCCGCAGGAAGAGTGCGTTGCTCGCTAAAGACGGGAATCGGGGAGAATCAAATGATATCGCAAAATGCAATTATGGCCGGGGTGTCGCTGTGCGCCCTGATGATCGCGACGCCGGCAGCAGCGCAGGACGTGCCGGTAACCGAAAACCAGCCGGCATCCGCCGAGACCGGAGCACAGGCATCCGATGCGGAACAGCCGACGGCCCCGGATATCGTCGTGACCGGATCGCGCATCATCCGCAGCGGCTTCAACTCGCCGACGCCGACGCTGATCAACACCGCCGATCAATTGCAGGCGGCCGCACCCGATGGACTCACCCAGGGCCTGGCCAAGCTGCCGATCTTCAATGCCTCGGGCGGCGCGACCGGATCGAATGGCGGCCGCACGCTCGGCTCCGGCGGCGTCAACCAGACCGGCAACTTCCTCAATCTGCGCAACTTCGGCACGATCCGTACGCTGATCCTGCTCGATGGACGGCGGATGCCCGCCACCAATTTCGACGGCAATGTCGATGTCGATACGCTGCCCCAGGCACTGGTGCAGCGCGTTGACGTCGTGACCGGCGGCGCATCCGCGGTCTACGGGTCCGACGCAGTCACCGGCGTCGTCAACTATGTGCTCGACCACAAGTTCAGCGGCGTGAAGGGCGTCATCCAGAACGGCATTTCCGAATATGGCGACGACCATAAATTCCGCACCAACATCGCGGTCGGCACCAGCCTGTTCGGCGAGCGTGGCCATTTCATCGCCAGCGCCGAATATTCGAAGACCGATGGCGTCGCGACCAAGGAAAGCCGCCCCTGGTTCAAGAACCAGCTGATCGTCGGTGCGGGCACGGCAGCCAATCCCTATCGGATCATCGACAATGGCGTGAACAACAACGCCTCGTTCGGCGGCAAGATCACCGCCGGGCCCGCCGCGCTGGTGGGCATGAACTTCAACAGCAACGGCACGGTCAGTCCGTTCAATCTCGGCGTCCCCGGCAGCGCCGCATCGGGCACCAACAGCATCTCGAGCGGCGGCGACGGCGCCTATCACATCAACACCAGCCTCGCCGCACGGCTCGAGACCGTGCAGGGGTTCGGGCGCTTCGAATATGAGCTGGCGCCGAGCGTCACCGCCTTCGCGCAGTTCAACTACTCGCATCAGGAAGCCGCCCACACCCAGGTCGGCGGCATCAATCGCCAGGCAGGCGCGGCAAACGCGATCACCATCTTCAAGGACAATGCATTCCTGCGGCCGGAGGTGAATGCCCTGATCCCGGCGGGCGGGTCGATCACGGTCTCGCAGTTCGGCTTCTATGGCATTCCATTGTTCGACATCTTTACCAGCTCCAAGGTCGCGACCGCCGGTCTGGAGGGCAAGCTCGGTGGCGACTGGCGCTGGGACGCGACCTACACGCATGGCGAGGGTCGCACGCAGCAGCGGCAGAAAGGCAACAGCAACAACAGCCATTTCTATGCCGCGCTCGATGCCGTGCGCGATCCGGCGAGTGGCAATATCGTCTGCCGCGTCTCGCTGACCCCCAGCGCCAGCCTCTATCCGGGCTGCGTGCCGATCAACGTCCTCGGCGTCGGCAACTGGTCCGACGCCGCGCACGCCTATACGACGAACGAAACTGGCTGGACCGCCACAAATACGGTGGACGATTTTTCGGCCAACCTGTCCGGCACATTGTTCAACAACTGGGCCGGTCCCGTCTCGATCGCCGCCGGCTTCGAATATCGCAAGCAGAAGCTCGTCCAGACGACCACCGACGATCCCAACACGCCGATCGAGAAGACCGGGCTGCGGGGCGTGCCGGCAAGCGCTCTCACCTATGCCGGTGTGCTGGTCGCGGCCTCGCGCGGGCAGAATGAAGTGTACGAGTTCAACGCGGAAACGCTGATCCCTCTGCTCCGCGACGTGCCCTTCGCCCGTAATCTCGAGTTCAGCGGGGCGGTCCGCTACACCCATTATTCGAACTCGGGCGGCGTCACCACCTACAAGCTCGGCGGCACCTGGCAGCCTATCAACGATCTGCGCTTCCGCGTCGTGCGGTCGCGCGACATCCGCGCACCCACCCTGTACGATCTCTATGCCGGCACCTCGGTGCGCGTGCTTGGTTTCACCGATCCGCTCACCAACACGTTCAGCAGCGCGCAGAACATCTCACGCGGCAATCCGAACCTGGTGCCGGAAGTGTCGAACACCTTCTCGGGCGGCGCGGTGCTCAGCCCGTCATGGCTGCCCGGGTTCCAGCTGTCGGTCGACTATTTCCAGATCAAGATGGATAACGCGATCGGCGCGGTGGATACGACCACGGCGATCAACCAATGCACCGCCTCGGGCGGCACGTCGCCGCTGTGCCAGAACTTCGTCCGGCCGATCTCGAACACCGATACCTCGCCGGCCAACTTCCCGACGATCGCCTATACCCAGTCGGTCAACATCGCGCAGATCTACACCTCGGGCATCGACGTCGAGATGAGCTACTCGACCCGGCTGACGAACCTGTGGGACCAGCTCGGCGGCACCCTAGGCCTGCGCTTCGTCGGCACCTATCAGCCCGAATTGAAGAGCCAGGCCTATCCAGGTGCGGGCTATGTAAATTCGGCAGGGCAGCTCGCGACGCAGAACGGCATCGTCGGTCTCGCCAAGCTGCGCTTCGCCGTCATCGGTACCTATCAGGACGGCCCCTTCTCGCTGAATATGCAGAACAACTGGACCGCCAACCAGAAATGGGACGCGGTGGCGACCAAGGTCTACAACCTGCCGGAGGTCGGCGCCTATTCCACCACCGATCTCAGGATCGGATACACGGTCAAGAATCCCGGCTCGGTCGAGATGTTCGTCGCGGTCAACAACCTGTTCAATCGCTGGCCGCGCATCTTCCCGCCCATGGCCAATCCGGGGCAGTCGACTCCGATCGTCCCCGGCGACGACACGATCGGCCGCTTCTTCACCGCGGGCGTACGCTTCAAATTCTAGATCGATGACGCGATCCGCTGCCGGTCACGCGCATGCGCGTGGCCGGCATGCCCCGAACGCAGCCGCGTCGTCTTTCCTGCGGTCACAAGCATCTAAATTGCATTTTGCGCACAAAATTATCTACCCGGAATCCACAGCAAAACCTCGCATCGAGGCTTTCATATCACACTTGAACAAAAGTGATTTCTTACTCGAATATGCCTCTTGCATACCCAAGCCTTGTATTGCATTTTGAAGTATCAAAAGAGCAATTTATCCCCTTTTGGAGGGATAGCGTCGCGGCAGGGTCCAGGCATCTTTGGCGCCGCGAAGAACGCAGGAAAGCACGCCGACGCCGGAGCCAAGGCGCTAGAACAAGGATGCAGAGGATGGTTCGTATCGGGCTTCAAAAGACCTGGACCGCGTCACTGGTCGCGGTGTCGGCCGCCATCCTCTCTCCCGGCGCCGCATGGGCGACCGACTGCGCGCAGTTGACCGCGCTCAAGCTTCCGCACGTAACGATCACCACGGCATCCCCGGTCGAGGCCGGCACCTTCACCGAGCCGAAGCGCCCGAACCGGACCCCGAACAGCTATGCCGCCGTGCCGGCCTTCTGCCGGGTCGCGGGCGTGTCGAGCCCCGTGCCGGGATCGCGCATCGGTTTCGAGGTCTGGCTACCCGCGCCGGCGGCGTGGTCCGCGCGGCTGCACATGGTCGGCAATGGCGGCTACGGCTCCAATCTCTATTATGCGCAGTTGGTCGCGCGGGTGCAGCGCGGCGACGTCGCGGTGGCCACCGACACCGGCCATACCGGCAGCTCGCCAACTTTCGGGCGCGACAATCCGGTTGCGATCGCCGACTGGGGCAATCGCGCCGTCCATGAATCGGTGGTCGCCGCCAAGCAGGTGGTGAAGGCCTATTACGGCCGCGCCCAACGCTGGTCCTATTTCAGCGGCTCGTCGACCGGCGGCCACCAGGCGCTGATGGTAGCACAGCGTCATCCCGAGGATTTCGACGGCATCATCGCCGGCGCGCCGGGCAACAACCGCACCGGGCTCAACCTGCAGTTCCTGTGGGAATATCTGAACAACCACCGGCGCGGCGACGACAGCACGCAGATCGTTCCCAACGCCAAGCTGCTGATGGTCCACCAGGCGGCGATCAAGGCCTGCGACGCCGGCGACGGAGTCACCGACGGGGTCATCAATGATCCGCGCGAATGCAGCTTCGACGTCGGCACGCTTGCCTGTCCCGGCGCAGAGACGCCCGACTGCCTCACCGCCGAGCAGGTCGCGACGATGCGCGCCATCTATCGCGGTCCGCGCCACGCCCGCACCGGCGCCCAGATCTATCCGGGCTTCCCCGTCGGCAGCGAGGGCATGGATTCCGGCGAGGGCGACAATCCCGGCTGGAGCAATTTCTGGGCTAACCCCGACAAGCCGACCGAGCCGCAACGTGCCGATTTCTTCCGCTACTGGGTGTTCAACGATCCCGATTGGAACTGGTGGGCGTTCGACTGGGACAAGGATGTCGACACCGTGCAGCGCGTGATGGCGCCGGTGATCAACGCGACCGACCCCGACCTGTCGCGCTTCCGCGCGCGCGGCGGCAAGCTCATCCTGTTCATCGGCTGGGGCGACCCGGTCGGCTCGGCCTTCGAGGCGATCAACTATTATGACGGCGTGGTCGCGCTCGGCAAAGGCGCGGACGGCGCGGCCAGGCTGGCCGACACCCAGCGCTTCGCCCGGCTCTACATGATCCCCGGCATGAGCCACACCGCCGGCGGCCCGGGCGCGGTCAACGTCTCCAACGCCACCCGCGATTCCGCGCCACCGGTCGAGGACGCGCGCCACGACATGGGCCTCGCGCTCTACGACTGGGTCGAGAAGGGCCAGGCGCCCGAGGACCTGATCGGCACCCATTTCTCCAGCGGCGCGGGCCCCACCGGCACCGTCCAGTTCCAGCGCCCGCTCTGCGTCTACCCGAAGATCGCCCGCTACGCGGGCGGCGATCCGAATGCAGCCGGAAGCTTCCGCTGCGCACCACCAACCCAGCGCTGAGACTGGGAGAAAACTGCCTCAGGAGGGGACATCCGATGCGTAGAATCAAGTCGATCGTTTTAGGAACCACAGCCCTGTCGTTGTGCGTCTTTGCCGGCGTCGCCCAGGCCCAGGAGGCGGCGCCACCGCCCGCCGACCAGCCCGCGGCCGAAGCGCAGGCAGGCGGTGGCGGCGAGATCGTCGTCACCGGCACCCGCATCATGCGCAACGGCTATGACGCGCCGACCCCCACCACCATCGTCACCGCCGAACAGCTCGACACCAGCTCACCGGTCAGCGTGACCCAGGGCCTCAACAAGCTGCCCCAGTTCGCGGGCTCGCAGACCCAGGCGGGATCGAATGGCGGTCTCGGCAGCGGCGGCGTCAACAATATCGGCAGCTTCCTCAACCTGCGCAATTTCGGCACGCTGCGCACGCTGATCCTGCTCGACGGCAAGCGCGTGCCGTCGACCAATTTCGACGGCAATGTCGATGTCGACACCCTGCCCCAGGCGCTGGTCCAGCGCGTCGACGTCGTCACCGGCGGCGTCTCGGCGGTCTATGGCTCGGACGCGGTCACCGGCGTCGTCAACTATGTGCTCGACCGCGAGTTCACCGGGGTCAAGGGCCTCGCCCAGGCCGGCATCTCGCAATATGGCGACGGCGGCTCGCAGCGCGTCAGCCTGACCGCCGGCCTGCCCTTCGCCGGCGGGCGCGGCCATGTGCTGGTCAGCGGCGAATATCGCAACGAGGACGGCGTCGCCACCAAGGAGGCGCGCCCCTGGTTCCACGACCAGCTGCTGACCGGCAACGGCAGCGCCGCCACGCCCTATCTGAGCGTCAACTTCGGTCGCGAGAACGACCGTTCCTTCTCGGGCCTGATCCGGAGCACCAGCGCGATCAACCCCGGCATCCCGGCGTCGCTCGCCAACATGCAGTTCAATGCCGACGGCACGCTGCGCCCCTTCAACAAGGGCACGCCGACCAATTCGGCCAATTTCAGCTCGGGCGGCGACGGCACCTATCACCCCGCCACCAGCCTGCTCGCCTCGCTCGAGACCAAGCAGCTGTTCGGCCGCGCGCAATATGAGTTCAGCGACGCGATCACCGCCTATGCCCAGGTCAGCTATTCGACGCTCGGCAGCCACCACAGCCAGGCGACGGCAAACCGCGCCGACACCAGCACCAGCAAGCCGATCATCTTCGCCGACAACGCGTTCCTGTCGCCCGCGGTCAGCTCGATCATGACCGGCAACAACATCCAGAGCCTGACGCTGTCGCTGCGCGGCCTCTACATCGGCCGCCCCGATTTCGAGATCAACACCAAGAACCTGATCGGCACGGTCGGCTTCGAGGGCAAGATCGGCGGCCGCTTCCACTGGGATCTGTCCTACACCTACGGCAAGGGCCAGACCGACCAGATCCAGCACGACAATGGCAACAACCCCAAATTCTACGCCGCCACCGATGCCGTGCGCGATCCGGCGAGCGGCAAGATCGTCTGCCGCGTCTCGCTGACCGCCAGCGCCAATCTCTATCCGGGCTGCGTGCCGCTCAACATCTTCGGTGATCATCGCGGCGAAGCGGCTCAGGAAGCGGCGATCGCCTATATCAACGACGACACCGCCTGGTATTCGACCAACCGCACCGACGACGTGGTCGCGAACTTCGGCGGCGACCTGTTCAACCTCTGGGCGGGACCGATCTCGTTCAACATCAACGGCGAGTATCGCCATCAGGATTTCAACCTGCGCAGTTCGCTGGAAGCGACCGCGCCGGTCAGTTTCGCCGGTCTGCGCCCCAACGGCTGGGTCGCCTCGACCCTCGCCTATACCGGCGTGCTGGTCTCGTCGGGCAGCGGTTCGCAGGAAGTCTATGAGGTCGGCGGCGAGCTCGTCGTCCCGCTGCTCAAGGATTCGTCGCTCGGCAAGTCGCTCGATCTGTCGGGCGCGGCGCGCTACACCCATTACCGCACCAGCGGCGGCGTCAACACCTGGAAGCTCGGCCTCACCTACGCGCCGATCGACGGACTGAGCTTCCGCGGAGTGGTCTCGCGCGACATCCGCGCGCCCACCCTGTACGAGCTGTTCCAGCCCAACTCGATCCGCAACCTCGGCTCGCCGGTCGATCCCTATGGCCCGGCGGTCACTTATCAGCAGATCGCCGGCGGCAATGCCAATCTCGTCCCCGAAGTGGCGCGCACCTACACGCTCGGGGCGGTGCTCAACCCGTCATTCCTGCCCGGGTTCAGCGCCTCGATCGATTATTACCACATCAAGATCGACAACATCATCGGCCTGGTGCCGACCGACGTGCAGCTGCGCGATTGCCCGCCGAACACCAACGCTTCGCCCTTCTGCCAGAACATCACGCGCAACAGTGCCGGGGTGCTGCAATCGGTCTTCACCGGCCCGACCAACGGCGCGTTTGCCCAGACGCATGGCGTCGACCTCGACATGAGCTACCGGAGCGCGGTCCCCGCCTTCGGCGACGACGGGGCGATCGGTCTGCGCCTGTTCGTCGCCTATCAGCCGAGTTTCGAGCGCCGCAACTATCCCACCGACCGCACGCTCGATTATGCCGGTGTCGGCGACGGCTATTTCTCGAAATGGCGCATCACCACCGAGCTCAACCTCAAGGTCGCCGGCTTCGATCTCACCATACTCAACCGCTACAAGAGCGGGGTCACGCGCTCGGCCGATCCGAACCTGATCTATGTCGATCCCGATCTAGGCGGCTACGACATCACCGATCTCACCATCGGGCGCGACGTGAAGGTGAGCGGTGCGTCCGCGCGGTTCTTCGTCAATGTCGGCAATCTGTTCAACCAGGCCCCGCGCATCCTCGCCAATGACAGCCCGGGCCAGGTGACCCCGGTGGTCAATGGCGATGATGTGATGGGCCGGTATTTCACCAGCGGCATCCGCTTCAAGTTCTGACAAGATCATGCCGGTCGCCCGATGGGCGGCCGGCCATTGTCAGGTTTCAGGGGAAGATATGCGTCTCACATGGGCAATCGCGGCGATCGCCGCAGCATTCGCGACAGTATCGGCATCCGCGCAGGATCAGGGCGTGCTGGGTGCCCTGCCCGGACCCGGTGCGGTCAATCGCGGCGACCGCTATTCGGGCCGGGTCTGGGCGACCCGCTCGCCGGTGATCGCGCGCCACGGCATGGCGGCGACCGCGCATCCGCTCGCCACGCAGATCGCCGTAGACGTGCTCAGGAAGGGCGGCAGCGCAATGGATGCCGCAATCGCCGCCAACGCCGCGCTTGGTCTGATGGAGCCGATCTCCTGTGGCATCGGCGGCGATCTGTTCGCGATCGTGTGGGATCCCAAGACCCGCAAGCTCTACGGCTACAACGCCTCCGGCACCGCTCCCAAGGGCCGCGACCTCGCCCGCATGATCGCCGAGGCGAAGGCGGCTGCCGCCAAGGCCGGCACCCCCTATGTCGCGCGCGTCCCGCTCTACGGATCGCTGTCGGTGACGGTGCCCGGGGCGGTCGACGGCTGGTTCGCACTGCATGGCCGCTTCGGCAAGCTCGCGATGAAGGACGTGCTCGCCCCGGCGATCTCCTATGCCCGGGACGGCGTGCCGATCACCCAGATGATCGCGCAGAACTGGAAGCGCAATTTCGGGCTGTTCGAAAGCTACAAGGCGATCATCGAGGAACGGGCCAACGCCCGCGCGACCTTCATGATCGACGGCCATACGCCCGCCGAGGGCGAGGTCTTCCGCAACCCCGATCTCGCCGCCACCTACGAGGCGCTCGCCGCCGGCGGACGCGACGCCTATTACAAGGGCCCGATCGCTCGGACTGCCGACGCCTATTTCCAGCGCATCGGCGGCGACCTGCGCTACGCCGACCTCGCCGGCTTCCAGGGTGAATGGGTCGAGCCGCAGAGCGTGCGCTATCACGGCTATGACGTGTTCGAGCTGCCGCCCAACAGCCAGGGCTTCGGCGTGCTCCAGATGCTGCGCCTGCTCGAGCCCTATGACCTGAAGGCGATGGGCGCCGGCAGCCTCCAGGCGATGACCACCATGCTCGAGGCCAAGCGTCTCGCCTATGAGGACATGGCCAAATTCTACGGCGATCCGCGCTTCGCCAAGATCCCGACCGAGGCGCTGCTGTCGGAAGCCTATGCCGCCGAACGCCGCAAGCAGATGAACCCCGAACGTCCCGATCCTGCGCTCGGCCCGGGCGACCCGCAGCTGCGCATCGGCGACACCACGTACCTGACCGTCGCCGACAAGGACGGGATGATGGTCTCGCTGATCCAGTCCAATTACAGCGGCCTGGGATCGGGACTGGTCGCCGACCATCTCGGCTTCATGTTCCACAACCGGGCGAACCTGTTCTCGCTCGATCCCCAGTCGCCCAATGGCTACGCGCCCGGCAAGCGCCCCTTCCACACCCTGATCCCCGCATTCGTGATGAAGGACGGCGCGCCCTTCCTGTCGTTCGGCGTGATGGGCGGCGACATGCAGGCGCAGGGCCAGGTGCAATTGCTCGTCAACATCATCGACTTCGGGATGAACATCCAGGACGCCGGCGACGCAGCGCGCTGGTATCACGGCGGCACGGCAACCGTGACCGGCGTGAAGTCGGAGGGGCTGGGTACCGTAGCGATCGAGAGCGGCTGGTCCGATGCGGTCAAGGCCGGGCTCAAGGCGCGCGGATTCAAGGTCATCCCGCCCGGCTGGGAATATGGCACCGACGAGTTCGGCGGCTACCAGGCGATTCTCTGGGACAAGGCCAACCGGACCTGGTGGGGCGCCAGCGAGATGCGCAAAGACGGCGCGGCGCTGGGGTATTGAGGGGATGCGCCTGTCTCATTCCCTGGCCGCCGCGCTGGCCCTGGTGCTGGTCACCGGCACGTCCGGCGGCGCCTCGCCCGCGCAGGAGCGCCCCGCGATCACCTTGCTCCAGCCCGAAGCTGCGACGCTGATCGACCCGGCCGCCAGGGTCGAGCTGCTGGCCGACGGCTTCGGCTTCACCGAAGGGCCGGTCTGGGTGCCCAAGGGCGGTTATCTGCTGTTCAGCGACGTGCCGGGCAATGTGATCTGGAAGCTCGTGCCTGGCCGGAAAGCCGCCGTCTACCGCGCCAACATCGCCTTTGACGGACCCGACATCTGGCGCGTGGGCGGCCTGAACGACAATGCCTTTCCCGAGGGCGATCCGCGCCATGAGGCATTCGCGATGATCGGACCCGACGGGCTCGCGATCGACCGCCAGGGCAGGATCGTCTTCTGCTCCTTCGCCGGCCGCTCGATCGTGCGGCTGGAGCATGACGGGCGCCGCTCCGTGCTCGCCGAGCGCTACCGGGGGCAGCGCTTCAACGGCACCAACGACCTGGTCGTGAAGCGCGACGGCGCGATCTATTTCACCGATACCTTTGGCGGGCTGCGCAAGCGCGCCGCCGATCCGCGCAAGGAGATCCCAGCCAACGCGGTTTATCGCTGGAAGGACGGCGCAGTGAAACGCGTGGTCGACGACATGCCGTCGGTCAACGGCCTCGCCTTCTCGCCCGACGAACGGCTGCTCTACGTCAACTCCGGGGTCGACAACACGATCAACCGCTACGATGTGCGACCCGACGGCACGCTGGCGAACGGCCGCCGCTTCCTGACGCTCGACGGCGATCCCAAGACCGGCGTGTCCGACGGGATGAAGGTCGACAGCCGCGGCAACATCTACATCACCGGTCCCGGCGGCATCTGGATCGTCTCGCCCTCGGGCACGCATATCGCGACGATCGCCTTCCCCGAAAAGCCGATCAATCTCGCTTTCGGAGGCCCCGACCGGCGCATCCTCTTCGTGACGGCGCACACGGGGGTCTATCGCGTCCCGGTGCGCGTGGCAGGACTTTGACATGGCACAGATCGCATTCCGTCATCGCAAAATCCGGCGGCGGCCATGAGCGGGCCCGACACGCCAGCGACGGAACTGGAGACCCGCGTGATGCGCCGCGTGTTCCGCCGCATCGTGCCCTTGTGCTTCCTGCTCTACATCGTGTCCTATATCGAACGGGCGAACATCGGCTATGCCGCGCTCCAGATGAACGCGGAGCTGGGCCTGTCCGCAGAGGCGTTCGGGCTCGCAGCCGGCATCTTCTTCATCGGCTATTTCCTGTTCGAGGTGCCGAGCAATCTCATGATGGCGCGCTATGGCGCCCGCGTCTGGATCGCGCGGATCCTGATCGGCATGGGCGTGGTGTCGATCGCGACCGGTTTCGTCCAGAACGCGACGCAGCTCTATGTCGCACGCTTCCTGCTGGGGGTCGCCGAGGCCGGCTATTTCCCGGCGATCATCATCTATCTGACCGCCTGGTTCCGCGCCAAGGAGCAGGCGACGGTCGTGGCGCTGTTCACCTCCGCCATTCCCGTCTCGTACATCATCGGCACGCCGCTCAGCACCTGGATCATGGACAATGTCTCCGGCCTCGGCCTCACCGGCTGGCGCTGGATGCTGATGATCGAGGGTGTGCCCGCGGTGATCGGCGGGCTCGTCACCTATGCGCTGCTGGTCGATCGCCCGCGCGAGGCGCGCTGGCTGCAGGCGCATGAGCGCGACTGGCTCGAGGACGCCATCGCGCGCGATCATGCCGGCGGCGCGCGGCGCCATCTCGGCACCTGGCAGGCGATCAGTAATCCCAAGGTGCTGTTCCTGGCGCTGATCTACTTCGTCTACCAGGCGGGCAGCTTGGGCGTCGGCTATTGGCTGCCGCAGATCCTGAAGGGCGCCGGCAAGTCGCTCACCAATTTCGAGGTCGGGCTGATCGCGGTCGGGCCCTATGTGGTCGCGACCGCGGGCATGATCTGGTGGTCGCGCCGCTCGGACCGCACCGGCGAGCGGCGCATGCACGCCGCCTGGCCGCTGCTGCTCGCCGCGGCGACGCTGGGCGCGACGGCGTGGATCACCGGCATCTTCGGCGCCGTGCTGCTGCTCGCGCTCGCTTTGACCGGCTTCTATGCGTTCAAGGCGCCGTTCTGGACGCTGCCGAGCCTGTTCCTGTCGCGCCCCACCGCCGCGATCTCGATCGCCGCGATCAACTCGATCGGCAATCTCGGCGGGTTCGTCGGCCCCTATGCGATCGGCCTCATCGCCAAGCAGGCGGGCGGGCCGGCGGCCGGCCTGACCTTCCTTGCGGCGATGACGCTGATCGCCTTCGTGATGACCTGGCGCGCGCCGCTGTCGCCCGGCGCGGAGACGCGCGCGTGATACCGATAGCGACCCTGTCGAGCGGAGATACCAGTTATCGGATCGTCGACCTGGCAAGCCTGCCGATCGCGCAGCTGCCCTGGGTGCACCGCATTCTGCTCGAAGGCCTGCTGCGCCGTTTCGGCGACGATCCCGCGGTCGCGCGAGTCGTGGCCGATTGGCTGGCGACCGGCGCCAGCGATGCGGAGATCCCGTTCGCGCCCGCCCGCATCATGATGCACGACACGACCTGTGGCCCCGCGCTGGTCGACCTCGCCGCTGCCCGGTCCGCGCTGGCCGAGGCGGGGAGCGATCCGGCGCGGATCAATCCCGTGCTGCCGGTCGATGTATCGACCGACCACAGCATCGCCGTCGATGTCTTCGGCCGGCCCGGCGCCAAGGCCGAGAATATGGCACGCGAGCTGCGTCGCAATGCCGAGCGCTACGCGTTCATGAAATGGGCCTCGGCCACGCTCGACAATTTCACCGTGCACCCGCCCGGCACCGGCATCATGCACACGATCAATCTCGAGCGGCTGGCGACCGTGGTGCGCGCGGAGCGGCAGGACGGCGTGCTATGGGCGGTGCCCGACACGCTTATCGGCACCGACAGCCACACCCCGATGATCAACGGCATCGGCGTCCTGGGCCTGGGCGTCGGCGGCCTCGAGGCCGAAAGCGTGATGCTCGGCCAGCCGATGATGATGCGCGTGCCCGAGGTGATCGGGGTGCGGCTGACCGGTCGGCTGGCTGCCGGCGTCACGACCACGGACCTGGCGCTGCTGGTGACGCACCGGCTGCGCAAGCGCACGCTGGCCGGCCGGTTCGTCGAATATTTCGGCCCCGGCGTCTCGACCCTCTCCGCCGGCGAGCGGGCCGTGGTCGCCAACATGGCACCCGAATATGGCTCTTCGACCGGCTATTTCCCGATCGACGCGACAACCCTCGCCTATCTGCGCGAGACCGGCCGCGGCGCGCGCGCGATCACGCTCGTCGAGGACTATGCCCGCGCGACCGGCCTGTGGTTCGATCCCGAGGCCTCGCCACGCTATTCGGATATCGTCGAGATCGAGCTGGGCGAGGTCGTCCCTTCGCTCGCCGGTCCGTACCGCCCGCAGGACCTCGTCCTGCCCGCCGATGTCCCCGCCCTGCTCGACCGCGAGGCGCCACGCGGCGCCCTGCCGCGGCATCCCGTGGCGCTGGCCGCGATCACGAGCTGCACCAACACGTCCGACCCGCGCCTGCTGATCGCCGCCGGCCTGGTCGCGCGCAAGGCGCGCGCGCTGGGCCTGGCGCTCAAGCCATGGGTCAAGACCTCGCTCGCGCCGGGTTCGCCGACGGCCGAACATATGCTGGCCCGCGCCGGCCTTCTCGCCGACCTCGAAGCGATGGGGTTCGCCATCACGGGCTATGGCTGCACGGTCTGCATCGGCAATTCGGGGCCGCTGACCGAGGAAATCGCCGCTGCGCAGGATGCCGGCGAGATCGCGCCCGTCGGGATCCTTTCCGGCAACCGCAACTTCCCGGGTCGCGTCCATCCGCGGATCAAGGAGAGTTTTCTCGCCTCGCCGCCGCTGGTCGTCGCCTATGCGCTGCTCGGCGACGCCGCGAACGACATCACCGCGACGGCGCTGGGCAGCCGCGCTGACGGCACGCCGGTCCATCTTGCCGATCTGTGGCCGAGCGGCGGCGAGATCGACGCAATCGCCCGCGAAGCGCTCAATCCCGCCGACTTTGCCCTTGCCTATGGCCAGGCGGAAGCCAGCGCCGAATGGGCCGCGCTGCCCGCGCCCGATACCCCGCTCTATCCCTGGAACCCGGGTTCGACCTATCTGCGCCGGCCACCCTTCGTCACCGCCGCCGCGACCCCGCGGCTCGGCAGCTACGGCGCGGTGCCGCTGCTGGTGCTGGGCGACGACATCACCACGGACCATATCTCCCCCGCCGGCGCGATTCCGGCGGACGGCGAAGCCGGGCGCTGGCTGATCGAGCATGGCGAGAACCCGCGCGACCTGAACGTCTTCGCCTCGCGGCGCGGCAATTGGGAAGTGATGCTGCGCGGGCTGTTCACCAATCCCACGGTACGCAACCTTCTGGCCGAGGGGATCGCGCCGGGCGAGACGATCGACGATATTACCGGGGAACGGCTGCCGCTGTGGCGCGCCGCGCAGCGCTATGCCGACCGCCGCGCCCCGGTGGTGATCGTCGCGGGCGAACGCTATGGCGCAGGATCGTCGCGCGATTGGGCGGCGAAGGGTGCCAGCCTGCTCGGCGCGCGCGCCGTTCTGGCGGCAAGCTTCGAACGCATCCACCGCTCGAACCTGATCAACATGGGCATCCTGCCGCTGCGCCTGCCCGAACGCGTGCACCCGACATCGCTCGGCCTTGCCATCAGCGATCGCATCGAGATCGACGCCGCGTCCGATCGTCTGACGCCCCGTGCCACCGTCAGGGGCAGGATCCGCCGCGCCGACGGCACCGCCGAACCACTGACCCTGCACGCGGAGATCGACACCCAGCTCGAGCTAGAGGTTCTGCGCGCGGGCGGGATGCTGCCGATGCTGCTGCGTAGCGAGTTGGGCGGTCGCTAGCGCACGATCTCCATCGCGCGATCCTTCGACTGCCAGGCGCGGTCGATATGCGCGCGCAGGAAGTTGGCGGCTTCCTCGCGATTGCCCGCGGCCAGCATGTCGAGCACGGCGAGATGCTCCTCGCACTGGTCCTTGAGCCGGCCGCGGCCGCCGCCGACACGATATTCCATCAATCGCCGCAACCGGTTGATCCGCCGCAACGCGTCGAGGAAGAAGCTGTTGTGCGACCAGGACACGATGGTCTCGTGGAACGTGGCGTTGATCTCGAACAGGCGGGTGCGCGGCAGCGTGAACATCGCGCCGTCGAGCAGTTCCTGCTGCTGCCGCCGCGCGGCCTGCAGCACCTCCGGATCGGCCTGGAACGAGGGTTGCAGTATCGCCTGCGATTCGATCACGGCACGGAACTGATACGCCTTGGCATAGGCCTCGCCCGAGTTCAGCGTCGATCCGAATTCCCAGCCATGCCCCGGGCGCCGCTCGATCCAGCCCTCCTCGGCGATCTGGCCGAGCAGGACCTGCAGCCGGCCGCGACTGACGCCGTAGCGGCGCATCAGCTCATTCTCGCTCACCTTGTCCGGCAGCTTGCCCGACAGTCGGTCCTCGGCGATCTGGAAGTACAGCTTCTCCTCATCCTCCTCGACCGGCGGCGTCGGGGTCGAGGGCGGCAAGTGGCCGATCGCCTTCGCAACGAAGAAGCCGCGATGGGGTTGGCTGTAGACGACGCCCGCCTCATTCAGTTCCTTGAGCGCCGCGCTCACCGGCGCGCGCGATACGCGAAACATGTCCGCGAGTTGCTGCGCTCCAAGATGATGTCCAGCAGACAAGCCCTGCTCGCGAATATGCTCGACGATGGCATGCACGACCTGTGTGGTCAGATTCTCTCGCATGAACCTCCGGACCTCAGCGCCCCCGAAAAGGACGCTTTGCTAACGCTAACGCTATCGAAATGTAGACCCAGGGGCAACCGCCGCCGCCCCGGGGACGAACAGGATGGCTCGCCTGACTTCCCTTGAAGAATTTTGCAATCACAAAGTACAATACGCCGGTCGACCTTTAGCGCGGAGAGTGTGTTTCATGAGATCCCTGCCCTGCCTGCTCGCTCTCGCACTGTTCGCTACGCCCGCTGCCGCGCAACGGGCCGAGGACCGCCACGGCCTTCCCGAACTCACGGTGAAGGATCTCGCGGCGAAGTATCTGATGCAGCAGGCCGATCTGGCCGATCTCAAATTCTATCGCGACCAGAACAGGGTCGTGATCGCGTCGAAAGATCCGCGCCCGCGCATCGTGCTGATGGGCGATTCGATCACCTTTCACTGGGAAGCGGAGGAACGGCCGGCACCGGCCGCGCTGAACCTGCTCAACCGCGGCATTGCCGGGCAGAACAGTGACCAGATGCTGATGCGCTTCGAGGACGATGTCGTCGCGCTCAAGCCCGCCGCGGTGGTGATCGCCGCCGGCGCCAATGATGCCCGCGTCTATGTCGGCGCACCTGCCGACGCGCGCGAACAGGTGGTTGCGCGCATCGCCCGCAATGTATCCGCCATGGCCGACATCGCCGAGGGCCGCCGCATCAAGGTGGTGATCGCGGCGATCACGCCGTGCCGCGGCTGCGCGGCGCTGGGTCGGGACCCCGGGACGATCGTCGCGGCGAACACGTGGCTGCGCCAATTCGCAAGCGAGCGCGGCTATCCGTTTGTGGACTATCATGCTGCGATCGTCGGGCCCGACGGCCAGCTTCCGGCGCAGCTCACCAGGGACGGGCTGCATCCGCTGCCGCCCGGCTATGCCCTGATGTGGAAGAAGCTCGCTCCTGCCCTGGCCGCGCTGAAGCTGATCCTCTGAAGGCTAGCGCGCAGGACGCTCCGCGGCGAGCTGATCGGCGGCGATCCGCTGGAGTGCGACGGCCTGTTCCTTGGAGATGCCGAGATCGTCCGCGGCGCGCTCGTCCTTGCCCAATGTCCGGGGATCGACGCCCGTGACCTGCCCGAACACCACCAGCGCCTCGAGATAATAGCCGTAGATGCTCGCGTGGTAATGGTCGTACGTCCATAGATCGACCTGGCCGAAGGCGACGCCGTCATAGGGATTGGGGTCCGCGACGCCGCTGGCGAAGGCACGGTCCCAGGCCTGGCCGACGGGCAGGATCCCGTCGATGTCCGGCGAGGCTTTCTTGACGCGCTCGGCGGCGAAGCGGAGGTCGTTCGCCATCGCCTCGATCGGCTTGCCCGACCAGGGACTGCCCGGCTGATAGACCTTGTCGGCGCGCGACCAGGTCGACATCAGCAGCACCTCGGCCTTGGGGTTGGCTTTGGTGACCATGCCGGCGAGCAGCGGTGCATATTTGAGATAGTCGGTCGCGTCGCCCGGCCGCTGGCGGTTGAGCTCGCTCAGTTCCTGGAGGATCACCACGTCATAGGCGCCGGCGAGCTTCGCCCGGCGCTCCTCATAGTGGAAGCCGAGCGGCTTGCCGCCCTGCGTCTCCAGGCTGACCTTCCAGTTCAGCCCCGCCTCTTCGGTGAAGGTCTTGAACAGCGCCGGTACCCCGCCATAGCCGTCACCGTTCAGGTCGGTGACGGCATCGGCACGGTAGCGCTTCACCGCGGAATGCGCGCCCTGGGTGAAGCTGTTGCCCACGAACAGGATCGTCTTGGCCCCGGTTGCCTGAGGCGAGGCCTCCGCCTGGGCCAGCGCAGGGGCCGGCACCAGGGCAAGCAGGGCGAGAAGCAGAACCTTCATGCGCATACCTCTTAGAAACGCTTGCTGACGCTGCCGTACCAGTAGCGGCCATAGGGGACGTAGAGCGACCCCAGATACCCGTCCGACACCACCGGCGGCTGGGTGTCGAAGATGTTGCGCGCGCCGACGCGGAAGCGGGTGTCCTTCAGCCAGCCATCCTTGAAGCGGTATTGCGCGTAGAGGTTGACCGTGGCCTGGCCGTCGACCGGATAGGGATCGCCGTTCGCGTCGAGGAAATTGGTGTCGTAGACGGTGCCGATATAGTTGACGAAGCCGCCGATCTGGACCGGGCCGCTGCTCCAGGTGAGCGAGCCGGTCAGGCGCCATTTGGGCTTGCCGCGCTGCTCGATCAGGTCGCTCGCGTCGGTGAGCGGGGTGGCGGCGTTGATCTGGCCGGCCGCGCGCGCATCGAACAGCGCCTGGACCGCCGGCGGGGTATCGCGGCTGAACTTGGTGAGCCGCGCGGCATTGAGCGCCAGATCGAATTTACCGATGCCGGTGCGGACATTGTAGAGCAATGCCAGGTCGAGCCCCTGCACCGTCTGCGGCAGCAGGTTGGTGAACTGGTCGTTGATCTGGGTCACGGCGCCCGCGGCGGGAAGGCCGGTGCCGGCGAAGACCGGCGTATCGTCGGCGGTGGGCGCGGCGCGGATCACGTTCGGGTTGCTCGATCCCTGCAGGCGCAGGAGATAGTCGAGCACCAGCGCGTTCTGCGGGCCGAACTGGCCGACGATGCCGACCTGGTTGATCGACCAGAAATCGGCGGTGAGCGTGAGATGACCGGCCTTGCCCTTGATGAACTTGGGCTCGAGCACCGCGCCGACGGTCCAGTTGGTGCTGTTCTCGGGCTTGAGATCGGGATTGCCCGAAATGAAGATCGAATAGCTGATGCCGCGGCCGCACGCACCGAAATTGGCGATGCGATTGGCGCGCAAATCGGCCTCGCAGCGATAATAATCGGTGTTCGAGCCGAGACGCGAATATTGGACGGTCTTGGTCTGCTCGAGGTTCGGCGCGCGGAAGCCCTTCGAATAGGAGCCGCGCAGGCGGACGCCGTCGATCAGGTCCCAGGCACCGGCGATCTTGGGTTTGAAGACGCTGCCGAAGTCGCTGTAATGCTCGTAGCGGGCGGCGAGCTGGAGATCGATCCGGCGGATGAGCGGAATGCCCATTTCCGGCGAGATCACCGGCACGGCAAGCTCGCCGAACGCCGAGAAGACCGTGCGCCCGCCGCTGGTGCTCGGCGTCGGGCTGACCGCGGCGACGTTGGAAAGGTTGGTCTCGCCGGTCACCGCGTCCTTGAAGGTGATCGTGCCGTTGAGATTGGGGTCGCGGATGTCCTGCTGGGTCTCGCGGCGCCCCTCGACGCCGAACGCGATGCCGAGATTGCCGCCCGGCAGCTGGAACAGGTCGGGCCGCGACAGCTTGAAGTCGGCGAGCGCCAGCGTGGTCTTCGAGCGGCGCTTGAGATCGAAGCTGATCGCGTCGATCGCGGTCTGCGACGAGGGTTGGCAGTCGCCGACGCTGGGCGTCGCCGCGCAGCCGCCGTTGAAGGGGTTGTAGGCATCGGGCGTCGACAGCGCGAGGCTGGCCTGGAGCTTGGTCATGTCGATCGCGTTCGACACGTCGGTCGCCTGCGCTTCCGAATAGAGCAGCGCGGTGTCGAAATCGAAGGTGCCGATGCGGCCCTTGGCGCCGCCCAGGAAGCGGGACTGCCAGTTGCTGGTGTCCACCATCTGCATGCCGGCATCGACGAAGCGATAGGTGGTGAGGCGCACCGGCAGGCCGGCGGCGGGCACGTTGGTCAGGCCCGGGATGCGGTTCGGATTGGGCTGGCCGTTGGGCAGCGTGGCCGCGCCGAACGGATTCCAATAGTTGGAGGCCGGGATGACGATCGCGTTGAGGTTGATCGTCGGCGGCTGGATGCGCTGCGTGTTGGCGCGGTAATAGCCGAGCTCGGTGTAGAGCGTCACGGCGTCCGAGACGTCGTAATGCGCGGTCAGGAAGCTGTTGTAGCGCTCGATCGACGGCGTCATCGTGGTGCCCGGCCGCGTATCGAAGCGCTCGGAGCGCAGCGTCGTCGCGGTCGCACGCGTGCCGCTGCCGAGGCAGGTATCGGCGTTGACCGTGATGAGGCAGCCGGGATTGGCGCTCGACTGGGTATGGAAGGCGCCGGCCGACGAGGTGAGCGCGCGGTTGCCCGGCGACATGCGGATCGTGCCGGGCCCGCCGACCACCGCGAGGTTCGCCCAGGGCGCCTGGGTGGCGCGGCCGTCGGCGGTCAAATTGCCCGCGAAATCGGGATTGTCCGCAAAGAAATCGAGCAGATTGTCGCTCGCGGTATAGGGCTGGTCCTCGGCGAGCATCGCGGTGCGATGGGTATAGTCGAGATAGAGCGACACATTGCCGCGGCCGCCGGCGAAATCGGTGCCGACCATGCCGGTCGCCTCGAACTCGCGGCGATGCGTGCTCTCGGCGCCGCCATAGCGCAGATCGATCGTGCCGCCGTTGAAGTTCGACTTAGTGACCGTGTTGACCACGCCCGCCACCGCGTCCGCGCCATAGATGGCGGCGGCGCCGTCGCGCAGGATCTCGAGCCGCTCGATGCCGGCGACCGGGAGCGCGTTCGAATTATAGCCGAGCACCGGCACGTTGCCGTCACCGGCCTGGCTGGTCGGGTGCTGGACGAGGCGGCGGCCATTGAGCAGCACCAGCGTGTTGCCGACGCCCAGGTTGCGCAGGTTGATCGAATTGACGTCGCCGCGCGCGGCGTTGCTGGTCTGGGGATTGTTCGATTCGTTGAAGGTGATGTCGCCCGCCTGCGGGATCGAACGGATCAGATCGTCGCCCGATGCGGCGCCGGTCGCGTCGATCTGGGCGGAATCGATCACCGTGACCGGAAGCGCGGTATTCACCTTGGCGCCGCGGATCTGCGAGCCGACCACGACGATGTCCTGCTCGGGCCGCGAGGCGGGACCGTCACCCTCGGGCTGGGCCTGCTCGGCTTCCGGCGCGGCGGCCGGCGCCTCCTGTGCATAGGCGCAGCTCGCCCAGCCGATCGCGGCGATGGCGGTAGTGGCGGCTAGCGCCGGACGGATAAGACCCCTCATATTCTCTCTCCCCTTAGGCCCATCGTAGCGTGGGCATCGTCTTCATTGATGGCTTCGGCATCGCTCGCGCCCGGATGCGCCAGGACCTGCGCCAGCTGGGCGCGGTCGAGCTTGTTCTCCCAGCGCGCGACCACGATTGCGGCGACGGCGTTGCCGATGAAATTGGTGAGGCTGCGGCACTCGCTCATGAAGCGGTCCACGCCGAGGATCAGCGCCATACCGGCGACCGGCACCGACGGCACGATCGACAATGTCGCGGCGAGCGTGATGAAGCCGGCGCCGGTAACCCCCGCCGCGCCCTTCGAGCTCAGCATCGCCACGCCGAGCAGCGCGAACTGCTCGCCCCAGCCCAGATGGATCCCGCACGCCTGGGCGATGAACAGAGCCGCCAGCGTCATGTAGATATTGGTGCCGTCGAGATTGAACGAATAGCCGGTGGGGACGACCAGGCCGACCACGCCCTTGTCGCACCCGGCGCGTTCGAGCTTGGCGATCAGGCTGGGCAGTGCCGCCTCCGACGAGGAGGTGCCGAGCACCAGCAGCAGCTCGGCCTTCAGATAGTTGAGCAGCCTGAGGATCGAGAAGCCGTGCAGCCGGGCAATGAGGCCGAGCACGAGCAGCACGAACAGCAGCGAGGTAAGGTAGAAGGTCGCGACCAGCCCGCCCAGGCTCACCAGGCTGCCCGCGCCATATTTGCCGACGGTGAAGGCGATCGCGCCGAACGCGCCCACCGGCGCCGCGCGCATCAGGATGCCGACCAGGCGGAACACCACCAGCATCACCCGTTCGGCGAAATCGAGCACCGGCCGCGCCGGTTCGCCGACCAGGCTCAAGGCGATGCCGAACAGGATCGCGACGAACAGCGTCTGGAGGATCGAGCCGTCGGTGAGCGCGGAGACCATCGTCGTCGGGATGATCGCCATCAGGAAGCCGGTAATCGTCGTCTCGTGCGCCTGGTGCGCATAATCGGCGACCGCATTGGCGTTGAGCGTCGCGGGATCGACGTTCATGCCCGCGCCCGGCTGGACGATATTGGCGACCGCCAGGCCGACGAGCAGCGCCAGCGTCGAGACCGCGAGGAAATAGCCGAATGCCTTGGCGGCGACCCGGCCGACCGCGGCGAGCTCGCGCATGCCGGCGATGCCGGTCACCACGGTGAGGAAGATCACCGGCGCGATCACCATCTTCACCAGCTTGATGAATCCGTCGCCGAGCGGCTTCAGCGCCTCGCCCCAGGCGGGGTAGAAATGGCCGAGCAGCGCACCGCAGAGGATCGCGAACAGCACCTGCGCATAGAGATGCGCATAGATCGGCGTGCGGACCCCAGGCGTGGGCGCAGCAGTGGTGACGATCGGGTGGGCCATGCATCCTCTCGGGTGGCGCGGGGTTGCGCCAAGCCTCTTGTGCCGAGGCCTTGTTGGTGCACCCTAGCGGGCACGGGCCCTCCCACCAGAGCTTAGTGTCGCCGCACTACCATGTTGAAAACACACCATTATCCATTTTCGATCGCCGCGACGGCTTGCGCAGACGTGCGGATTTCCGCACAGGTTGCTTCGATGATGTGCGAAGATCCACACAGGTGAAATCGATCCGCCGCTCCCTGCTGGTCACGCTCGCGATCGTGCTGGTCGCGGTGGCGGCGATCGTCTGGGCCGGCGACCGATGGGCGCGCGCCCGTGCCAATGCGGCGGCGGACATGGCGGCGGCGCAGGCCGCGCGCACGCATTCCGCGCTGCTCAACAGCGAGCTCCAGAAGTTCCGCCTGCTGCCGCTGGTGCTGATCGAATATCCCGACGTGTCGGCCGCGCTGGGCGGCGACGCGGGTGCCAGGGCGGCGCTCAACCGCACGCTCGAGCTGCTCGCAGCGCGCACCGATGCCGCCGACATCTATGTCATCGGCCCCGACGGCGTGACCGTGGCGGCGAGCAACTGGCAGAAGCCGGCGAGCTTCGTCGGGCAGAATTACGGCTTTCGCCCCTATTTCCGCAATGCGATGGCCGGGGGTTCGGCCGAGCTCTTCGCCCTCGGCACGGTCAGCCGCCGACCCGGGCTCTATCTGGCGCGGCGCGTCGACCGGGGGGCGAGCCATCTCGGCGTGGTGGTGGTCAAGGTCGAGTTCGACTCGGTCGAATCGGCCTGGGGCCGCACCTCCGGCGCGAGCTTCGTCGCCGATGCCAATGGCGTGATCCTGGTGACCAGCCTGCCCGAATGGCGCTTCCACACGATCGGCGGCGTCGATCCCGCCGTGCTCGCCACGGCGCGGCGCACGCTCCAATATGGCGGCACCGCACCGGTGCCCGCGCCGATCCAGCTCACGCCATCCGCCGTATCGGCGGAGATGCGCGGCACGCGCGAGCGCTTCCGCGTCGCGACCGAGGTTGCACCGATCGCGGGCGGGCGACTCTACCATATCGCCCCGCTCGACGTGCCGCTCGCCACGGCGCGGACCCAGGCGTTGCTGATGGGACTCGGCGCCTTGATCGTGCTGGGCGGGATCGCGGTGCTGGTCTTCCGCTCGGGCGAGAAGCAACGACTGCAGCGCGAGGCGCGCGCGGCGCTGGAGCGCGAGGTCGAGCGTCGCACCGCCGAGCTTCGCGACGCCAACGCGCAGCTGATCGTAGAATCCAAGGAGCGCGCCGAGGCCGACCGGCGTTACCGCGAAGCCCGCGAGGAGCTCGCCCAGGCGAGCCGGCTCGGCACCTTAGGCCAGGTGACCGCCGGGGTTGCGCATGAGATCAACCAGCCGGTCGCGGCGATCCGCACCTTTGCCGAGAGCGGCGCGACGCTGATCGAGCGCGGCGCCGGCGACACGGCGCGGCAGAATTTCGCGCTGATCGTCGAGCTGGCCGACCGGATCGGGCGGATCACGGCAGAGCTGCGCGGCTTCGCCCGCAAGCGCACGCGCACCGGCGGCAACGCCACGGTCGCCTCGGTGCTGGACGGGGTGATGATGCTGATGGGCGAACGTGCGCGCGGCGGGGTCACCATCGGCGTGCCGGACTATGTCAGCCGGCTCGCGCTTCGGGGCGATCGGGTGCGGATCGAGCAGATCCTGGTCAATCTGCTCCAGAATGCGCTGGATGCGATCGCCGACCAGCCCGAGGGCAAGGTCTTTGTCGACGCCAGCGCGCTGGACGATGTGGTGGAGCTGAGCGTCGAGGACACCGGGCCGGGTATCGATGCCTCGATCGGCGATACGCTGTTCACCCCCTTCACCACCTCGAAGCCGGGCGGGCTGGGGCTGGGCCTCGCGATCGCCCGCGACATCGCGCGCGAGTTCGGCGGTGACCTGCGGCACGTGCCGCTGGCCGGCGGCACCCGCTTCACCCTGACGCTGCCCGCGGCATGATCGCCGCCACCTCCAACCGCGTGGTCTTCGTCGAGGATGACGAGATGCTGCGCACCGCCACCGTCCAGGCGCTGCTGCTCGCGGGCTTCGACGTGACCGCCTTTGCCGATGCCGAAGCCGCGATGGCCGCGATCGACCGCGACTTCGACGGCGTCGTCGTCTCCGACATCCGCATGCCCCGCATCGACGGGCTCGAGCTGCTCGCCCGCCTGCGCACGCTCGATACCGATCTCTCGGTGATCCTGGTGACCGGCCATGGCGACGTGCCGATGGCGGTGAAGGCGCTGCAGGACGGCGCCGCCGATTTCCTGACCAAGCCCTTCGCCGCCGACCATCTCGCCGCCAGCATCCGCCGCGCGCTCGAACGGCGCAGCCTGGTCCTCGAGAACCGGCGGCTGCACGCCGCGGTCGCCACCTTGGAGAATGACGACGGGCTGATCGGCGAAAGCCCGTCGATGATGGCGCTGCGCGAGACGATCCGCCGCATCGCCGCCGCCGATGTCGACGTGCTGGTCGAGGGCGAGACCGGCACCGGCAAGGAGCTGGTCGCGCGGCTGATCCACCGCGAGGGACCGCGGCGTGGGCGGCCCTTCATCGCGATCAATTGCGGCGCGCTGTCCGAAGCGACCGCGGAAATCGAGCTGTTCGGCCATGCCGCCGACAGCGTGCCCCAGACGAGGCTCTCGCGGACCGGCCAGATCGCCGCGTCGGACGGCGGCACCTTGCTGCTCGACGAGGTGGATTCGATGCCGCTCGGGCTGCAGGCGAAGCTGCTGCGCGTGCTCGAGGAGCGCGAGGTCCAGCCGATCGGCGCCGAGCGTCCCATCCCGCTCAACCTCCATGTCATTGCGACGACGAAGAGCGATCTGGGTGCGGCCAGCGAGCAGGGCAGCTTCCGTCCCGATCTCTATTACCGGCTGGCGACGCTGCGGCTGCGCGTGCCGCCGGTCCGCGAGCGCGGCGACGATCGCCTGCTTCTGTTCGCCGCGTTCCTGGCGGAAGCGAGCGAGACCCTGGGCCGCGAGGAAATCGCGCTGGATGGCGCGGTCCACGCCCGGCTGCACCAGTATGACTGGCCCGGCAATGTCCGCGAATTGCGCAATTTCGCATTCGAGGCGATGCTGGGCAGCGGCGCGGCACCGGCCAGATCGGAGGTCCAGGGATCGCTGGCGGAGCAGGTCGCCGGCTTCGAGGCCGCGCTGATCCGCGACGCACTCGTCCGGCACAAGGGCAATGTGCAGAGCGCGATCCGCGAGCTCGGCCTGCCGCGCAAGACCTTCTATGACAAGATCGCCCGATACGGGATCCGCGCGGCGAGTTTTCGATCGGTCCGCTGACCGGATCTTGTTCCCTGTGCGTTCGCACCGCGCTAGAGACTGGCGATGGACGCCGTACCGGTCCGGAAAATCATCCATGTCGACATGGACGCGTTCTACGCGTCGGTGGAGCAGCGCGACGATCCCGCGCTGAGGGGCCGTCCGGTGGCGGTGGGCTATGCCGCGGCGCGCGGCGTGGTGGCGGCGGCGAGCTATGAGGCGCGCAAGTTCGGGGTGCGATCGGCACTGCCCTCGGTGACCGCGCTGCGGCGCTGCCCGGAGCTGGTGTTCGTGAAGCCGCGCTTCGACGTGTACCGCGCGGTCTCGAAGCAGATCCATGCGATCTTCGCCGACTATACGCCGCTGATCCAGCCGCTCTCGCTCGACGAAGCCTATCTCGACGTGACCGAGAATCTGCGCGGCATCGAGACCGCCTGGGCGACGGCCAAGGAGATCCGCGCGCGGATCCTCGAGGAAACCGGGCTCACCGCGTCGGCAGGCATCTCGTACAACAAATTCCTCGCCAAGCTCGCCTCGGACCAGCGCAAGCCCAACGGCCAGTTCGCGGTAACGCCGGACATGGGCGCGGCCTGGGTGGAGACGCTGCCGGTTTCTCGCTTCCATGGCGTGGGGCCGGTGACCGCGAAGAAGATGCTGGGGCTCGGGATCGAGACGGGCGCGGACCTGCGCGCCAAGCCGATCGATTTCCTCCGCGCGCATTTCGGCAGCGCGGCAGACTGGTATCACGCGATCTCGCGCGGCCAGGACGAGCGCCCCGTGCGGCCGGATCAGGTGCGGAAATCGTCGGGCTCGGAGACGACTTTCGATCGCGACCTGACAGCGGATAGCGAGATCGAAGCCGGCGTGCTGGAGATGGCCGAGGACGTCTGGACCTGGTGCGACAAGGCCCAGGAATTCGGCCGCACGGTGACGGTGAAGGTCAAATATGGCGACTTCCAGATCATCACCCGCAGCCGCAGCCTCACCGCCGGCCTGGTCGATCGCCGCGAGGCATTGCGCGAAATGAGCCTGATGCTGATCCGCTCGGTACTGCCGACGCCCAAGGGGATAAGGCTGGTCGGCGTGACGGTCTCGAACTTCGAGACGCGGGACGCCGCGGTGAGCGAACTACCGTTCGACGGCTAGTATCGATAACGCTGAAACGGCTGGAATTGGGTGGTTTCAGACTGGCTGCTTTTGGGAACCGATCGGGTATGTAGTCGGAACCCCAAGCCTGATGATGGGTCGAGTTTTTGCTGGATACTCGACTTCCTGCTTCAGGGGATTGCTCCTCTCGATGCCGCAACGATCAATCCACAAACCCGAGTGGGCGCAATATCGCGCCGAACCAAGGCGTTGTTCATGTCTATGCTAATTCTACTTGGATTTCTGCTTGCTTCCTCCCAGTCCAAGCCGTCTTCGCAGGCGGAATTGCGGGACATCTGTAGCCGGCAAAATTTCTCCCAGGTCGCCTTCGGCAAGTGCCTCGAAGCCTATGCCACAGAGAGCGCCGCTCGCCTCGCCAAGGCCGAGAAAGATGCGGTCGCGCGTATCGAGAATTGGGACGAAGATGCTTCCTACCGCGCGCAGGCTCGGAGCACCTTGGCGACGTCGAACGCCGAATTCCTGCGCTTTCGTGCCCGCGAATGCAGTTTCGCGGCCGCGCTGGCCGGGGGCTCCATCGGGACAGCGCGTGAGCACTGGCAGTTCGCCTGCGTCTATGAGCTCAACATCGGCCGAGCCGCATCGCTCCATGGCTTCGTCGAGAGCCTCCCGCAACGCGGCTCCTGATGCACGATGCTTTCCCTCGCGATCGGTCCGGACGGGAATATTTCCCGCCAGAATTTCCGCGCGCCGAGCATGCCCCCGAACATCTACGAAGCAGCTCTCCAAGTATACCCGACTGAAACACGACGGTATCAACCCGAGGATATGGACCATCCAGCAGTTGGTCTTTTCTCACTCATTTTTGGCATGACGAGCACTTCCGGAGTGGGTTTTGGCTACCTGCCAAATTTACCTATGGATAATGAATTAACAGGTGGAATCTTATGCAAGATGATCTTGTGTTTAAGACTGGGTTAGCGAAAAGAACCTTGGGATGGCTCGTTTTCTTGGGCGCCGCAGCTGCCCTGATGGCCATAATATATGGCATTTACACGCATCCACAGAACCAGATCCCATCCGAACTTTGGTCCGCATTCGCAATTGGCGTTTTCCTGGTCGGTTTAATGGTGGCCGGTATTGCCATGCAATATGTACGTTGGAGCATCGAAGGGGACAACATTACTTACCACCGCCTCTTCAGGAACAAGGTGATTCCTATCTCTGGGTTGGCAGGATTCGGACAGATCATTGTCATTGTCATGGTCCTTCCTTTCCAACATGTGGATCTCTACGATCACGAGCTGAAACATGTCGCGCGGCTACCAATAGGTCTCAAGGATTGGCCAATAGCGGAAGCGTGGCTCGCAGGACGTTTACGTCATGTTGTCAATGATGGAAGCCATATTCTGCCCAAATACAGGTTCGCCGACACTCCGAAACGCTAATTGCTTGCGGGGCACGAACGTTGCGATCGGACAGCGCCAGCCGCACGTTGATCGCCGGGAAGCACGCGGTATTTGCCATCGCAACGCTTGAGCTCACCGAATATATTGTGACCGTTTGACTGCATGGTGGTCGTCCATCGAACATTATCGCGGCAAGTTATTTTGCGGCTTGTCTCTCGCAAGTGGCAATTAGGCCTTACTTTGCGACCGGAACCCTCGTCCGTGTTGGCGAGCGCGGGTTCTCATTGACCTAGATATTTATGGGCTGGCTTTGCTGGATTGAATGTCCGCTAGTGGGTCGAAAGTCGTCAATACTCTCCCATCCCGCCTTGGCCTTGCAATGTAGGATTTCGCCTGCTCCGCTACCGTGGCGCCTTTGATGGCGCCGCTCCTTGAACCGTAGATTGCTCCCCCGCGTGGCGCGTCGGTGTCGCGTCGCAGCCACCTTGTGTCGCTTCGCGGTGCATGACCGGCGCGTCAGTGTCGCGTCGCCGGCGCGCCGAAGTGGCGTTGCCGTCGCCTCGCAGAGGCGCGGGTCGCGGCGTCTCTGAGGGATTGACGATTCCACCCCCCGCTTCGGGTCAACTTAGTCAACCGGCGAACGCAAGCGACCGGTCGATGCGCCCCCCCTATTCCCCCGGCCGATACGTCCGCTCGACATGCCCCTTGAGGTCCTCGGGGTAGAAATAGACCGGCCGCAGCTTGCCGCTGGCATAGCGTTCGGCCTGGTCGGTGAAGTGCTTCGAATCCGGATGGCCGCTCTCGCCGCCCGCCGTCACCGCCCATGCCTTCACCTTGGGCCCGAACTCCACCGTCGCGACGAAGCTGTTGCCGCTGGTGCCGTAATAGCGCTTGGTCCCCGGCCAGCGCTTCGCCCCGAACGAGGCGAGCGAACCCCATTGCGCCGAGGTGAAGGGCACCGGGATGCTCGGCTTGGCATCGTCGAACTTCTGGACGATCGCACCGTCGTTGCGCTGGAAACGGTTGATCTCGCCCCAGGGCACCTGCCAGCTGCCGAAATCCTGGCTGAGCCGGTCCGTCGCCGCTGACAGGGCATCGAGCCGCTGCGCGTCGGTCGCGCGGTCGGCCATATAGTCCCACACCGAGAGGCCGGCACCCTTGGCCGGCTGGGCCGAGGGCACCCAGAGCGCCTCGCCCCAGAAGACGGCAAGCGAAGTGGCCGCCGAATCCGCGCCCCAGCGATTGTCCCAGCCCTTGAGCAACGCGACCGGGCCGGCGAGCTTCGCCTTTTGCGGATCACTGGCAGGCAGCTTGTCCCAGGCGGCGACCAGTCCCGGCACGAGGCGCGCAAAGGCCGGCAGATAGGAATCGAATGCGGCGGCGATCAGCGTGTCGGGGGTGAAGTCGCTGCGTGCGTCCAGCACCCGAAGCGCGTGGATGCCGCGTGGGCTTTCGCCGGCCTGGTCGAAATAGCGCGGATAGTCGGCAGCCTTGGGGCTGTCGGCGCCGGCCGCGGTCCAGGGCCAGTTGTTCGAATTGAACGCCCAGCCATTTTTCGGCGTGAGGACATGGGGCAGGCTCTCGAGGCTGTGCAGCCCCTTCCAGTCGGTCGCCGGGTCGCTGCCGTCGACGGGCTGGCGATAGTCGAAGCGATTGTCGCGGACCGGCATGAACTGCGGCATCAGGAACGCGATCTCGCCCTTCGAATCGGCGAATAGCGTGTTGTTCGAGCTGTTGGCCTTCAGCTCGGCGACCTTGAGGAAGCTGGCATAATCCCGCGTCTTGGTGCGCAGGAAGCTCTGCTGGAGCGCTTCCAGCGGCTTGTTCATCAGCGCGAAGGCGATCCACTTGCCATCGGCCTCGCGAACGATCGGGCCGTGATGGGTGGCATAGGTGGTGAAGCTGCGCTGTGCCTGGCTGCCGTCGGCGGCACGATACGACAAGAGGACCTTCTTCACCGTCACCGGGCGCGTGTCGGCGCCATAGTGATAGAAGAGCTTGCCGGGGACGTTGGTGACGATCGTCTCGGCGAACTCGTCGACATTGTCGACGCCGCTGGAGGTGTGCATCCAGCCGGCCTGGGCGTTGAAGCCCTGGTAGATGAAGAACTGGCCCCAGGTGGCGGCGCCATAGACGTTGAGTCCTTCCCCGCTCGTCACCTGCTGCTCGGACCGGAAGAAGAAGCTGGTGTGCGGGTTGATCAGCAGCAGCGCATGGCCGTCCCGGGTGTGGCTCGGCGCGATCGCCATGCCGTTCGAGCCCTTGGGCTCCCTGAAGAGCAACCCCTTCTCGGCCTCGGTCATCGCGACCTTCTGCTTGCCGTAGAACGCCTCGAGCTGGGTGAGCGGCACCCGCTCGATGTCGCCGCCGATGCTCCCTTCCGAGAAGCTGAGCGCCATCCACGGCTCGAACCGGGCGAGCACGCGGGGGTGCACCTCCGGATGGGTCGCGAGATAATAGTTCAGCCCGTCCGCCCAGGCCTGCATCAGCTTGCGGAGCCAGGCGGGGCTCTTGGCATAATCGGCCTTGAGGACCTCCGGATCGACGAACAGGCGCTGGCGCAGGTCCTGCCAGATCGCGTCCTCTCCCTCCGCTTCGGCGAGGCGGCCGAGGCTGACCAGATAGTTGGTCTCGATGCGATTGAAGTCGTCCTCGGCCTGGGCATAGATCATCCCGAACACCGCATCGGCATCGCTCGGGCCCTGGATATGCGCGACGCCCCACTCGTCCCGGGTGATCGTGACCCGAGCGGCTTCGGCCTGCCAGCGGGCGAGATCGGGTTCGGGGGAAGCGGCGGCGAGCAGGAGCGCGAAGGTCAGCATGGCGCCAGCCTAGCGCGGACTAGATCACTCGGCGAGACGGCAGATATCGACCCAGCGCCGGGACACCAGATCGGCCAGCCGGTCCGGCGCGACCTCCACCGAACTGGTCCGCGAACCGGCGGCGGGGAATACCGTCTCGAAGGCCCGCAGCGAGACGTCGCAATATACGGGCAAGGGATTGGCGAGCCCGAAGGGGCAGACACCGCCCACGGCGTGACCGGTCTGGAGCAATGTCTCCTCGGGATCGAGCATGCGCGGGCGGCCGCTGAACTCGGCCTTGCACTTGCCATTGTCGAGCCGGGCATCGCCGCGGGTCACGACGAGCAGCACCGTCTCGCCCACCCGCAGCGCCAGCGTCTTGGCGATCCGTGCCGGCTCGACGCCCAGCGCCTCGGCCGCCTCGGCAACGGTGGCGGTGCTGGCACCCTGATCGATGATCGCGATGTCGGGGGCGTGCTCGGCCAGCCAGGCCCGGGCGGATTCGAAGCTCATGCGTCGGGAATAGCATCCACGGCGAGGATTTCGATGGCGTCGGCCTTGCCGCCGAAATCGACGCGCTCGCCCTCCCAGCCGCCGATCAGCGCGTGCGCCAGCGGCGCGGAGAAAGCTATGCGATCGGCAGCGGGATCGGCCTCGTCATGGCCGACAATGTCGATCACCCGCTCCTTGCCCGCCAGGCGGATACGGACGCGCGAGCCGATGCCCGCGACGCCCTCCTCAGGCGGCGGCGCGATCTGCGCGGTGGTGCGGCGCGTGTTCCAGTAGCGCAGCTCACGCTTGAGCAGCTCGCGCGGCTCTTCCTCGCTCTCGGCCGCCACCGCGGCTTCGAGCTCGGCAACCTTGGCCTCGGTCAGCGCCAGCCCGCGCGCGGTCACCAGATTGGGACCGGCGGGGAGCGGCAGTTCGAACTTCGGTTCCTTGTGTTCTTCGTCGCTGTCGCGGCGGAAGGCGACGCTCATCTCTGCGGCAAATCCTCAAGAGTCGATGATACCTTCCAAAGATCGATCGCGCCTTCGGTTGCATGGCGATCGATCTCGGCGAGCTCTTCCGCCGAGAATTCGAGGTTGTTCACCGCATCGAGCGAATTATCGAGCTGCTCGACGGTGCGCGCGCCGATCAGCGCAGAGGTGACGCGCGGATCGCGCAGCACCCAGGCGATCGCCATCTGCGCGAGCGTCTGGCCGCGCTTGCCGGCGATGTCGTTGAGCGCGCGGATGCGGGCGAGATTGTCGTCGGACAGCAGCCGCTGGTTGAGCGAGCCGCCCTTGGCCGCGCGGGCGTCCTGCGGCACGCCATTCAGATATTTGGACGTCAGCATGCCCTGCGCGAGCGGCGAGAAGGCGATGCAGCCGGTGCCGAGCTCGCCCAGCGTTTCGAGCAGCGCCTCCTCCACCCAGCGATTGAGCATCGAATAGCTCGGCTGGTGGATGAGCAACGGCACCTTGTGCTCGGCGAGGATCGCCGCGGCCTGGCGGGTCAGCTCGGGCGAGTAGGAGGAGATGCCGACATAAAGCGCCTTGCCCTGGCGGTGGAGGTGAGCGAGCGCGCCCATCGTCTCCTCGAGCGGCGTCTTGGGATCGACGCGGTGCGAATAGAAGATGTCGACATAGTCGACGCCCATCCGCCTGAGGCTCTGGTCGCACGAGGCAATGAGGTATTTCCGGCTGCCGCCGACGTCGCCGTACGGCCCTGGCCACATGTCCCAGCCGGCCTTGGTCGAGATGACCAGCTCGTCGCGGTGCTGCGCGAAATCAGCGGCCATGACGCGGCCGAAATTCTCCTCGGCCGAGCCGTAGGGCGGGCCATAATTGTTCGCGAGATCGAAATGGGTGACGCCGCGATCAAAGGCACGGCGGAGCATCGCCCGGCCGGTCTCGAACACGTCGGTGCCGCCGAAATTCTGCCAGAGGCCGAGGCTGATCGCCGGCAGGTCGAGCCCGGAGCGACCGGTGCGGCGATAGGGCATGCGCCCGTCATAGCGGGCAGGATCGGCGGTCCAGGGCGTCGGGAAAGGCATGGGGCAGAACTCCGAGTTATCGCGCCCCGCCCTATGCCGACGCGATCACACCGTAAAGCTCTCGCCGCAGCCGCAGGCGCCCTTGGCGTTCGGATTCTCGAAGGTGAAGCCGGCGGCGAAATCGTCCTCGACCCAATCCATCTTCGAGCCGATCAGATAGAGCACCGATGCGCCGTCGACGAAGAAAGTGCCGCCGGGTGTCTCGATCCGCTCGTCGAACGGCTTGGCCTCGCTCACATAGTCGACCGAATAGGCGAGCCCCGAGCAGCCGCGGCGTGGGGTCGAGAGCTTGACGCCGACCGTGCCCTCGGGCGCCTTCGCCATCAGATCGGCGATGCGCTGCTCGGCGCGCGGCGTGAGGGTGAGCGCAGCGGGGCGGGCGCGGAGCTTGGTCTCGGCCATCACAGCATCCCCAGTTCGAGCTTGGCCTCGTCGCTCATCTTCTGCGGATCCCAGGGCGGATCCCAGATGAGATTGACATCGGCGGTGGCGATCCCCGGCACCGAGCCGACGCGCAGCTCGACCTCGCCGGGCATCGATTCCGCGACCGGGCAATGCGGCGTGGTGAGCGTCATCGTCACCGCGGCATGGCCCTCGGCAGTCACCTCGACGCCGTAGATCAGCCCGAGATCATAGATGTTCACCGGAATCTCGGGATCGTAGATTTCCTTGAGCGCCTCGATCACCGCCTCGTACAGCGCGCCGCCGGGCTCGCCATCGGGATGCGGCTCGGGCTTTTGCGAGAGGAAGCCGGCGAGATAGTCGCGCTTGCGCTCGAACGTCTCCTGGATGTCCTCCACGCGCGCCTTGGCCGGCGCCGCGACGGCGTCGACTTCCTCGACCGTGATCTTACGCTCTTCGTTCACCCGAAAATCCTCGTAACTCGTTCTATTCCCGCCACCAGCGCAGCGATATCGTCCGCGCCGTTGTAAACCCCGAAGCTCGCTCGCGCCGTTGCCGGCACGCCCAGCGCCTCCATCAGCGGTTGGGCGCAATGATGCCCGGCGCGGATCGCGACATTGCCCTCGTCCAAGATGGTGGCGACATCGTGCGGATGCACCCCCTCCACCGCGAAACTTACGATTCCGGCGCTGTCATCCGGGCCAAACAGCTTCACACTGTTGAGCTTGGACAGGGCGTCCCGCGCCTGGCGGACCAAGGCGGTCTCGTGCGCATGGATGCGATCGAGGCCGATGCCGTCGACATAGTCGATCGCCGCGTGCAGCCCGACCACCCCGATGATGTGCGGCGTGCCCGCCTCGAACCGCCCCGGCGGCGGGGCATAGGTCGTCCCGGCGAAGGTCACCTTGTCGATCATCGATCCGCCGCCCTGATAGGGTGGCATCGCATCGAGCAGCTCGTAGCGGCCCCAGAGCACGCCGATGCCGGTGGGTCCGTAGAGCTTGTGGCCGGAGAAGACGTAGAAGTCGCAATCGAGCGCGGCCATGTCTACGCCCAAGCGCGGCACGGCCTGGCAGCCGTCGAGCAGGATCTTGGCGCCGACCGCATGCGCCAGATCGGCGGCGCGGCGGGCGTCGAGCACCGAGCCCAGCACGTTCGAGACATGAGCGAGCGCAACGAGCTTGTGCGCGGGCGTGAGCATCGCGGCCATCGCGTCGAGATCGATGCGCTGGTCGGCGGTGAGCGGGACGACATCGATCGCGGCGCCGATGCGCTCGGCGACCATCTGCCACGGCACGATGTTGGAATGATGCTCGAGCGTCGACAACAGGATGCGGTCGCCCGCCTTGAGATGCGTGCCGGCCCAGCATTGCGCGACGAGGTTGATCCCCTCGGTCGCGCCACGGACGAACACCACTTCGCTTGGGCGTCCGCCGAGGAACTTGGCGACGCGTTCGCGCGCCGCCTCATAGGCGAAGGTCATGTCCGCCGAGCGCTGATAGACGCCGCGATGCACCGTGGCATAGGTCTCGCCATAGCCGCGCGTGATCGCGTCGATCACCGGGCGGGGCTTCTGCGAAGTGGCCGCGGTGTCGAGATAGGCCCAGCCGGCTGGGATCGCCGGGAAATCGGCGAGCACGTCGAGCGGGCGCGTGTCGATGTCTACGGTCATGCAGGGCCTCCAAAGTGCACGGCAACGCGGTTCATTCGTGCACTTTGGCCGAGGGGGGCAGGCAGCGTGAAAAGCGCTGCCGAAACACTCCCGGGACGATGCCATGGCGTGGAGGCTGACATGCAAAATCCTACATTGGAAGCCCGGATCACAGCGCCGCCTCCAGCCATTTGTCCGCGTCCGCCACGAACGCCTCGCGCACCGCATCCTCGCCGATCCGTTCCATGGCATCGGCGACGAAGGCGCGGGTCAGCAGCGCCTTGGCGCGGGCTTCGTCGATGCCGCGGCTCTCGAGATAGAAGAGCGCGCGCTTGTCGAGCTCGCCCACCGTCGCGCCGTGCGCGCATTTCACGTCATCGGCGAAGATCTCGAGCTCAGGCTTGAGGTTCACCGTCGCCGAGCGCTGGAGCAGCAAGCCGCGCAGCGACTGCTCGCCATCGGTCTGCTGCGCGCCGCGCGCGACTTCGACGCGGGCGGCGAGGCTCGCCGCCGAACGATCGGCCGCTACCGCACGCCAGAGCTGGCGCGAGGTGCCCTCGACATTCTCGTGACGCACCACGACCGCGGCTTCCTGCTTCTGCGTGCCGCGGGTGAGCAGCGCGCCGCCCATTTCGGCGAAACCGCCCTTGCCGGCGAGCGTCAGCGCGCCGTCGATCCGGCTGCCCATCCCGCCGGCGCCGAGGAAAATCGACACCAGGCTCGCCGCTTCGCCGATCTCGGCCTCGTCGCGGATCGAGACGAAGCCATCGTCCTGCACCAGCCGCACCGACCGCATCAGCCGCGCGCCCTTGCCGAGCACGATCGTCGTCAGCCGGTTCGCCCAGCCCGAGCCCGCAAAGGTCTCGACCACCGAGGCGACCGCGTCCTCCTCCAGCACCAGCCGCGCGGGCACGTGGTTCTCGCCGCCCGATCCGAGATGGACGATCTGGACGTGGGTCACGGCCTCCTCATGGCCGAGATGGAGCGACCAGCCCTCGCCTTCGGCCTGTTTGCCGAGCGGATGCTCGGTCTCGGGCACGATCCTGCCGACCTGGACACGGCCCGGGCGGCTATGGGCGGGCTCGAACATGCCGTCGACGAACAGCAGCCGAGGGCCTTCGATGTCGAGGAACAGGTCCGCCGGCGCGAGCGACGCCGGTCGCGGCCCCGCTTCGGCCGCGGTCTTGAGCGCCGCCATGTCGGACCAGCGCCATTCTTCCTGGCGCGGCGAAGGGAGATCGAGCACGCTCAAGCCGCCACCGCTCCATAGCCTTCGCGCTCGAGCTGGAGCGCGAGCTCCGGCCCGCCGGTGCGGGTGATGCGGCCGGCTTCGAGCACATGGACGAAATCGGGCTGCACATAGTCGAGCAGCCGCTGATAATGGGTGATCAGGATCACCGCCTTGTCGGGCGCGCGCATGATGCGGTTGATGCCATCGCCGACCGCCTTGAGCGCATCGATGTCGAGGCCTGAATCGGTCTCGTCGAGGATCGCCAGCCTGGGGCCGATGATGCCCATCTGGACCATCTCGTTGCGCTTCTTCTCGCCGCCCGAGAAGCCGACATTGACCGGGCGCTTGAGCATTTCCTGGTCCATGCCCAGCGCATCGGCCTGGGCACGGGCGAGCTTGAGGAACTCGCCGCCCGAAAGCGGAGCCTCGTCGCGGGCCCGGCGCTGGGCGTTGAGCGCCTCGCGCAGGAACTGGACGTTGGAGATGCCGGGGATCTCGACCGGATACTGGAAGCCGAGGAACAGCCCCGCCGCGGCGCGCTCGTGCGGCGCCAGTTCGAGCAGGTCCTGCCCCTCGAACGTCACCGTTCCGCCGGTCGGCGCATAGCCCGGGCGGCCGCCCAGCACATAGCCGAGCGTCGACTTGCCCGCGCCGTTCGGGCCCATGATCGCATGGATCTCACCCGCATTCACCGCGAGGCTGAGGCCTTTCAGGATTTCCTTGCCGTCCACTTCGGCGCGAAGGTCTTCGATCTTGAGCATTATTCCCGTTCTTCCGTTCCGTGGCCCGCTTGCGCACGCGCAAAGCCGAGCATCCGATCCCGCACGCAGCCCGACACCGCGTCATGATTGCGCGGCGTGCGGTTCGAGCACGCCACCGTCGATTCGCACGCGGCGCGATCGAACGCAGCGTCGCCGCTCGTCCGATCGATGCCGCAGGCCGTCACCCGGCCCTTCCTGTTGGTCTGCACGCTGACCTTGAGCCGCATCAGCTTGCCGGTGACGACAATGTCCTCGCCCTGATCGGCGGGGACATCCTGCGCGACCGGTGCGGCTGCAATGAGGAGCGCGGCAAGCAGCATCGCGTCAGATCGCTACCGTCAGCAGCTGCACCGTCTTCGGATCGGGCGCGTCATAGGCGTCGACCACCGAGCCGTCGGGAAGCCGCCAGTTGATCTTGTACTGCGCCGGCGCGCTGATCCCGGCGGCAATGCCCGCCTCGACCGCGTCGAGCGTCACCTGCACCTTGCGCCACCAGCCCTTTTCATAGGGCTTGCCGTTGAGCGTGAGACGGCCGGCGGCATAATCGGCGTCGAGAAAGCTGCGGCACTGCGTCACCGCCGCCTGCACCTTGGCCGCGCGCGCGGCGGCACCCGCCGGCGCCCTGCCCACCGCACGGACGATGCAGCGCGCATGGTTGGTCGCGACACCGACCTGGCCGGGATTGTCGATCAGCACGCCGGAGCCGGCCTGGGCCGCGAGCAGTGCGAGTACGCCGAACATCATTCCATTACTCCCAGAGGCGCGAACTTCCGCCTCGAACGTATTTGTACCAGGCCGATACTTGCGCAGGGCTGACCGGCGCTCACGGCCTGTTCCCCTGGCCGGTGTCCGCCGGGCCGAAGCGCACGACGGGGCCATCCGACGGTGGCTTGGGCAGGGGCGGCAGCTTGACGCGCTGGCGCTCGGTCTCCTTGCTCTCCTCGGTGCTTTCGAGCGGCCCGGCCTGGCCGGCGAGCAGCGCGGGCTTGGGCTGGGTGAGCTTGGGCAGGGTGAAGGTCAGCACCCCGCCCGGGCCCACCGGCTTGGACGCGGCAGGCGCCCCGATCGTCGCTGCCATTTCGAGCACGGTCAGCTCGCGGCAATCGGTCACTTCGTCGGCGGTCTTGGCATAGCAGACCGGCGTCGCCTGGCAGGCATTGGTGTCGCGCCGCTGGCTGCCGCTCGAGACCATGATCCGGCAGTTGCGCAGCTTGCCGTCGGCGCCCTTGTCGAACAGCATCGTCGTATGTCCGAAGGTCGCGCGCACGACGATGTCCTCGCCCTGCACGTCCTGGGCTGGGGCGGGGACGTCCTGAGTAACAAGGGCAAACACCGCCAGGATCACCGCACCGCCTCATACGCGAGGACGAGCGCGAAGATCATCGGCAATGACGTGCCCAGCAGAAATTGGAAATATCCGCTCGGACTGTCGCTGCGCGTAACGAGCCTACCCCAATGCCAAGCCTTCTTCGTGGTCAGCGACCACGTGATGAGGCTCCCACAAAAGAGCGCGAATAGCAGCCACGGGATCGGGCTCATCAGCCCACGCTCCCCTCAAGGCTGATCCCCAGCAGCTTCTGCGCTTCGACGGCGAACTCCATCGGGAGCTGCTGGAGCACTTCCTTGGCGAAACCGTTGACGATCAGCGCCACCGCGGCCTCCTGGTCGAGCCCGCGCTGCATCGCGTAGAACATCTGGTCCTCGCTGATCTTCGAGGTCGTCGCCTCATGCTCGATCTGCGCGGAGGGGTTCTTGACCTCGATATACGGCACCGTGTGCGCGCCGCACTGGTCGCCGAGCAGCAGGCTGTCGCACTGGGTGAAGTTGCGGACATTCTCGGCATTGGCGTTGACCAGCACCTTGCCGCGATAGGTGTTGTTCGACTTGCCCGCCGAGATGCCCTTGGAGACGATCGTCGAGCGGGTGTTCTTGCCGATATGCAGCATCTTGGTGCCGGTATCGGCCTGCTGGTGGCCGTTGGTGACCGCCACCGAATAGAATTCGCCGACCGAACCGTCGCCCTGGAGGATACAGGACGGATATTTCCAGGTGATCGCGCTGCCGGTCTCGACCTGGGTCCAGCTGACCTTCGAATTGGTGCCCGCGCACAGCGCGCGCTTGGTCACGAAGTTGAAGATGCCCCCCACGCCGTTCTCGTCACCGGGATACCAGTTCTGCACGGTCGAATATTTGATCTCGGCATCGTCGAGCGCGACCAGCTCGACCACGGCGGCGTGGAGCTGGTTCTCGTCGCGCATCGGCGCGGTGCAGCCTTCGAGGTACGAGACGTACGCGCCCTTGTCGGCAATGATCAGCGTGCGCTCGAACTGGCCGGTATTCTCGGCATTGATGCGGAAATAGGTGCTGAGCTCCATCGGGCAGCGCACGCCCTCGGGCACATAGACGAAGGTGCCGTCGGAAAAGACCGCCGAGTTGAGCGCGGAGAAATAATTGTCGCGCTGGGGCACGACCTTGCCCAGCCACTTCTTCACCAGATCGGGATATTCGCGGATCGCCTCCGAGATCGACAGGAAGATGACGCCGGCCGCCTTCAGCTCCTCGCGGAAGGTCGTGGCGACCGAGACGCTGTCGAATACCGCGTCGACCGCGACCTTGCGCGCGCCCTCGACGCCGGCGAGCACCTTCTGCTCCTCAATCGGAATGCCGAGCTTGGCGTAGACGCGCAGGATCTCGGGATCGAGCTCGTCGAGGCTGCCGATCGCCTTCTTCTGCTTGGGTTCGGCGTAATAATAGGCGTCCTGGTAGTCGATCTCGGGGATCTGGAGCTTGGCCCATTCGGGCAGCTCCATCGTCTCCCACATCCGGAACGCCTTGAGCCGCCAGTCGAGCATCCATTCGGGCTCGCTTTTCTTGGCGGAGATGTAGCGGACGGTATCCTCGCTCAGCCCCTTGGGCGCGAACTCCTGCTCGATGTCCGAGGAGAAGCCCCACTCATATTTCTTGTTGGCGGCTGCGAGCGCCTCGGCATTCTTGGTGGCCATCAGGCACTCCTACTCAAACTGGCGAGCGACACTCCCGCAAGCGCGCCCTTTACCGCACCATTGACCGCATTCCAGTGCGGCTTGACCCGGCACGTTCCCTCGATCGCGCAATCATGCTTGCCGGTATCGACGCAGGTGGTGAGCGCGATCGGGCCTTCGATCGCCTCGACGATGTCGGCGACGGTGATCGCCGCGGGCGGGCGGGCGAGGCGGAAGCCGCCGCCGGTGCCGCGCGCGCTTTCGATCAGCCCGGCGGCGGAAAGCTTGCTCACCAGCTTCTGCACGGTGGGCAGCGGCAGGCCGGTCTCCTCGGCGAGGCTCGTCGCGTTCAGCCGGCACGTCGCGCCGCAATGGCGCGCGGCGGCGGCCATCATGACTACGGCATAGTCGGCAAGACTAGAGAGACGCATCGAATCCAATCGGACGAGTTTTATCCGATTGGCATGTGGGCTCAGCGGCGGCGCACGTCAACCGTTTCCGGGATCACGTCGGGCAGGAAATGGAAGCTCTCATTGTCGAGCGTCACGGCGAGCACGGGATCGATATTGGCACGTAGCGTCGTCGGCGTGTGGCCGGTGAAGTGCTTGACCTCGTTGATCATGTGCGACTGATCGGCGAAGGGGCCGATGACATCGTCGAGCGGCGCGCCCTGATAGATGCGCATCGCCGCACCGATCGCGCGGAACTTGCGCTTCAGGTGGGTCGGCGATCCGGCGAAATATTCCTTGCACAGCCGCTGGACCTGGCGCTCGCCCATGTCGGTCTCGGCCTTCATCCGGGCATAGAGCCATTCGATCGTCGGATCGTCGGTCGCGGTCCATTCGCGGATGACGCGCAGGAAGGTGACGTGCGCCTTGGGCACCGGCTTCACTTCCTGCTGGCGCATCATCAGCAGCGGCTCGATCGCCGCGACCATGTCCTCCAGCCGGTCCATCGTACGCAGCCGCTCGAGCAGCAGCGGCGCCTGCTCGCAGAACAGCTTCTCGCCGTCGATGATGTGATCCGCGACCTTGTGCGCGGGAACGCCGATCAGCGCCTTCCAGCCGATGCCCCGAAGCGACACGCCGAAGACATGGAGCGGCCCGCGCATCTTGTAGGTCGCCGCCGCGGTGCCGGGACCGTTGACCATGATCGGCCGAGTCGGCTCGGAATGGCCGTCCGGGAAAAAGACCGTGCCCTCCCCGCTGATCATGAAGCGCAGCTGCCCCAGATCGACGCGCTCGATGCCGTCGATCTCGGCTGCGTCGTAACGGAAGAGGTAATAGGACTCGATGTGCGGCAGCAGTTTACCGCTCGCTTTGATGAATTCGAGATGCGGCATCGCCGGGACGCCGCCCGGTTCCAATCCCGCTAACTTGCGATTTGCTGCGCCCCGCATTCGACCTGAGCCCCCAGGTTCGGATTTTTATTCTAGACGAAGACTATAGCGACGCAGTGCGTCAGATAAAAGTGGCCCGGCCGGTTACCCGGCCGGGCCATAAGGAAAAGGGTTCCCCCCGTTAAGCGGAACCCCTCGGGTCGCAATTCCCCTCTAAACCAAACGCCCTCCCCGGTATTGTACGGAATCGACATGCGAACATTTTGACGTCGCGCCGAGGAGGTGCGAAGGGCGCAGAGCATGGCTTATCCGCTCCAATCTGTACTTTTCTTACTCGACGCCGAGCGCGCGCATCGGCTTACCATCGCGAGCTTAAAGCTGTGGGGCGCCATTGGTACGCCATATGCTTCCATTATGGATGCATCGCATCCCGTTGAAATCGCGGGCCTCGTCTTTCCCAATCCGGTCGGCCTGGCGGCGGGTCTCGACAAGAACGGCGAGGCGGTCGCCGGGCTGTTCGGGCTGGGCTTCGGATCGGTTGAAATCGGCACGCTGACGCCTCGTCCGCAGTCCGGAAATCCCAGACCGCGCCTGTTTCGCCTGGTCGAGGACGAGGCGGTGATCAACCGGATGGGATTCAACAATGACGGAATCGACTCGGCGCTCACCCGAGTCGCGGCAATTCGGCACCGTGCCGGCGTGCTCGGCATCAATGTCGGCGCCAACAAGGATTCGGACGACCGAGTCGCGGACTATGCGCTGGGTGTCGCCAAAGCCGCGCCGCTCGCGGACTATATCACCATCAATGTGAGCTCGCCCAACACGCCGGGGCTGCGCGACCTGCAGTCCCGCCCGGCGCTGGACGAACTGCTCGCGGCCGCCGACGCCGCGCGGAAGGGCAGGAAGCGCACCCCGCTCTTCCTCAAGATCGCGCCCGATCTCGACCGCGCCGGGATCGAGGGCGCCATCCGTGCCGCGATCGACAACCATATCGACGCGCTGATCGTTTCGAACACCACGATCTCGCGCCCCGCGCTGCGTTCGGCCCATGCCGGGGAAGCCGGCGGCCTCTCGGGTGCACCGCTGCGCGAGCTGGCGCACGCCAAGCTCGTCGAGGCGCGCGAGGCGAGCGGCGGGCAGCTTCCGCTGATCTCGGCCGGCGGCATCGACGGCCCGGACGAGGCGAAGCGCCGGATCGACGCCGGCGCGAAGCTCGTCCAAGTCTATTCCGCCCTGGTCTACAAAGGCCCCGGCCTGCCCCGCGCCATCGTCCGCGCGCTCACCCCGACCGGGTAGCGTTCCACCGGTTTCCGCGGTCGGTCCTTCCCCATTCCGCCACGGCATGGGCCTCAAGGGCGGCGACGCTTGTTGACCGGCCCTGCTCCCGCTACGGCTAGGGCATGAAAAAGCTGGTCGTGCTGCTCGCGCTTCTCTTCGTCCCGTTTTCGTCAATGGCACAGGGAGTCGTTAGCGCGGCGGATCCCCGCGCCGCGGCGGCTGGCACCGAGATCCTTCGCGAGGGCGGCACCGCAACCGACGCCGCGATCGCGACGATGCTCGCGCTCAACGTAGTCGAGCCCCAGAGCGCCGGCATGGGCGGTGGCGCCTTCTTCCTGCAATTCGACGCAAAGACGGGCAAGATCACCACCGTCGACGGCCGCGAGGCCGCACCGATGGCCGCCGATGGGCACTGGTTCTACGATGGCGACGGCCAGCCGTTGAGCCATTCGGCCGCGGTGCCAGGCGGGCGCAGCGTCGGCGTGCCCGGCACGCTGCGTGCCATGGCGCTTGCCCACGAACATGGCGGCAAGCTGCCCTGGGCGAAGCTGTTCGCGCCTGCGATCCGCCTCGCCCGCGACGGCTTCGAGGTCTCGCCACGGCTGGCCAACGCGCTGCGCAGCTATGCCAGCCATGTCGATGCCGGGGTGCGCGCGATCTTCTATATCGACGGCAAGCCGCTCGCCGCCGGTGCCCGGGTCCGCAATCCCGATCAGGCCGCGCTGCTCGAGCGCGTCGCCACGCACGGCCCGGACAGCTTCTATGTCGGCCCGCAGGCGCAGAAGCTGGTCGCGACGGTCAACGGCGCAGCGCGCAACCCGTCCAAGATGACCACCGGCGATCTCGCCGCCTATGCCGCCAAGGAGCGCCCGGTGCTGTGCGGCGCCTATCGCGGCTACAAGATCTGCTCGATGGGCCCACCCTCGTCGGGCGGCGTCACCGTGCTGATGATCCTCGCCCAGCTCGAGCGGTTCGACATGGCGAAGCTCGGCAAGGATTCGCCCACCGCCTGGCATTTGTTCGCCGAAAGCTCGCGCCTCGCCTATGCCGATCGCGACCTCTATGTCGGCGACCCCGATTATGTGCAGGTGCCGATCGCCGGCCTGCTCGACCATGACTATCTCGCCAGCCGATCGGCGCTGATCGATCCCGAGCACAGCATGGCCAAGGTCGAGGCAGGCACGCCGCCGGGTGCCCCGAAGCGCATCCTCGCCAAGGTGCAGGAAGTACCGGGCACCACCTCGCTCTCGATCGTCGACACGGCCGGCAACGTCACCCAGGTGACGACGACGATCGAAGGCGCGTTCGGCTCGGGCCTGTCGGTCGACGGCACGATGCTCAACAACGAGCTCACCGATTTCGACATCGTGCCCGAGAAGGACGGCTATCTCGCGGCCAACCGCGTCGAGGGCGGCAAGCGCCCGCGCAGCTCGATGGCGCCGACGATCGTCTATGGGCCCGACGGCAAGGTCCGCATCGCGATCGGCGCGGCCGGCGGCTCCACGATCATCGCCCAGGTCGCCAAGGCGCTGGTCGGCGTGATCGACTGGAAGCTCTCGGCACAGGACGCGATCGGCCTCGGCCTGCTCTACGCGCCGGGCGAGACTGCGTTCGCCGAGCGGGGCACGCAGCTCGATGCGATGGTGCCGGCGCTCCAGGCTTTGGGCGAAAAGGTGTTGTCCGCCCCGCTGGGGCTGAAGATGAATGCGGTCGAGCGGGTGGGCAACCGCTGGACCGGCGGCGCCGATCCGCGCAGTGAAGGCGTCGTGATGGACCAACAAGGCCACATGACCGTTATTCAGCGTGTTGGTGCGCAGCCGAACAGACCGTCTGAATAGGGCGGGACGCTTCAAAGCAGCGCTCGCAGGGGGAGAGGGAATGCGCAAGCTCGAACGGTTCGAAAACCTGGTCCAGATGTTCTTCGCCCGCGCGAAGGAGAAAGGCGACAAGCCCTTCCTGTGGCACAAGTCCCAGGGAGCTTGGCAGCCGACGAGCTGGAGCGAGGCGGCGCGGCAGGTTGCCTGCCTGGCGACTGCGCTGGGCGAGCTGGGCCTGAAGCGCGGCGACCGGGTGATGCTCGTGTCCGAGAACCGCCCGGAGTTCTGCATCAGCGACCTGGCGATCATGGCCGCGGGCTGCATCACCGTCCCGACCTACACGACCAACACCGAGCGCGATCACCAGCACATCATCGAGAATTCGGGCGCCTGCGCGATCATCGTCTCGAACACCAAGCTGGCGAAGACGGTGCTGCCAGCCGCGATCCGTTCCTCCTCGGCGCGGATGATCATCGGCATCGACGATGTCCGCGCCGGCCAGCACGGCACGATGGAGTTCCACGACTGGCGCGAGCTGATCGCGGGGAATCCCGCCGATCCCGTCCAGGTCGCGGCCAAGGCGAGCTTCCGGCGCGAGGAGACCGCCTGCATCATCTATACCAGCGGCACCGGCGGCAGCCCGCGCGGCGTGATGCAGCATCACGGGGCGATCCTCCACAATGTCGCGGCATGCTGCGCGCTGATCAGCGAGGATTTCGGCTGGGACGACGAGGTGTTCCTGTCGTTCCTGCCGCTCAGCCACGCCTATGAGCATACCGGCGGGCAGCATTTCCCGATCGGGCTCGGTGCAGAGATCTATTATTCCGAAGGGCTCGAGAAGCTCGCGTCGAACATCGAGGAAGTGCGCCCGACGATCATGGTCGTGGTGCCGCGCCTGTTCGAGGTGCTGCGCACGCGGATCACCAAACAGGTCGAGAAGCAGGGCAATTTCGCCAGCTATCTGCTCGAAAAGGCAGTGGCGATCGGCGCAAAGAAGGCGGCGGGCGGCATGGGCCTGACCGATGTGCCGATGAACCTGTTCCTCAACGCCACGCTGCGCCCCAAGCTGGCCAAGCGCTTCGGCGGGCGGATCAAGGCGATGGTTTCGGGCGGCGCGCCGCTCAATCCCGAGGTCGGCGTGTTCTTCCAGTCGCTCGGCCTCACATTCCTGCAGGGCTATGGCCAGACCGAAGCGGCGCCGGTGATCTCGTGCAACCGGCCCAAGGCCGGGCTCAAGATGGACACGGTCGGCCCGCCGCTCGAAGGCGTCGAGGTGAAGATCGCCGAGGATGGCGAGATCCTGGTGCGCGGCGAGCTGGTGATGCACGGCTATTGGCGCAACGAGGCCGAGACCAACCGCGTCCTCAAGAATGGCTGGCTGCACACCGGCGATATCGGCCTGATCGACGAGAAGGGTCGGATCAAGATCACCGACCGCAAGAAGGACATCATCGTCAACGACAAGGGCGACAATGTCGCCCCGCAAAAGGTGGAAGGGATGCTGACCCTCCAGCCCGAGATCCTCCAGGCGATGATCGCCGGCGACAAGAAGCCGTACATGACCGCGGTGCTCGTCCCGGATCCCGACTGGACCCAGGAATGGTGCGCGCGCAACGGCGCACAGTGCGACTTCAGGGCGCTAGCGCACGATCCCGACTACAAGGCGGCGCTGGCCCATGCCGTCGAGCGCGTGAACAAGGACCTTTCCGTCATCGAACGGGTGCGGAAGTTCATCGTCGCCGACGGACCGTTCACGATCGAGAACGAGCAGCTGACGCCGAGCCTCAAGATCCGGCGGCATATCCTGAGGCTGGTCTATGGCGACCGGCTCGACGCGCTCTATTGAGCTGAGGCGCGTCACCCCTCCCCCGACGGGGAGGGGTTAGAGCGCATCACTTGGCCGCCTTCTCCGGCACCACCACCATCGTCCAGTCGGTGTCCGGCCGCAGGAAGCGCGCCGCGAGCGACTGGATCTCGTCGGGCGACGTCGTGGCATAATCGCGCCCGAGCGTGTCGACCGAAGCCAGCCGCGCGGGATCGTAGCTGCCGCCCTCGACCAGCGTCATCCAGAACATGTTGCCGCTCGATCGGCGCAGGATCATCTGCTTGAGCGGAGTCAGCGCACGATTGAGTTCGTCGGCGTCCACCGGCTTGGCGATCAGATCGGCCGCGATGCCGCGCGCAAGCTGGAAGAAGAAGTCGGTCTTGTCCGGCGGCACCATCCCGAGCGCGATCATCTTGCCGCCCGAGGTCATGCCCAGCGGCCAGCTGCTGTCGACATTCGGCGAATAGCTGACGCCGGCCTGGCTGCGAAGCTGGTCGATCAGCCGGTCGCGGAAGATCGCGGCGAGGATGTCGAGCTTGCGGCTTTCGGTGATGTCGGCGCTGCCGCCACCGGTGGGCCAGGCGATCACGGCGGCCGCCTGGTTGGGCGTGCCGGTGTGCGTCCGCACGACAGGCTTGTCGACATGCGCCGGGAACTTGACGGGGGGTGGCGGGGTGGCGCTCGCCGGGCGCGGCTTGAGCGCGCCCAGCGTCTCTGCGACCGCCTTGATGGTTGCCTCGCTGTCCATGTCGCCGAAGATATCGACTTCGATAGGTCCGCTGGCGAGCAGCGGCTCCCACAGCTTGCGGAACGATTGGGGGGTCGTCGCCTCCACCGTGGCACGCGGCGGGATGCCCCAGCGCGGGTCGCCCGAATGGGCCAGCAGCTCAAGGTCGCGCGACAGCACGGCATCGGGCGAGGCGGAAAGCCCGGCATAGCCGGCCAGCGTCGCCGTCTTGGCGCGCAGAACCGGATTGGGATCCCAGCCCGGCGCGGCGAGCTTGGCGGCGAACAGCTTGAGCTGATCGAGCAGATCGGCCTTGTTGGTCTGGCCCGAAAGCTCGAACGCATCCTCGTCGATCGAGAAGCCCAGGCCGATCTGGCGATTGCCGGTCAGCGCGTCGAGCTCCTCCTGGCCGAGCTTGCCGATGCCGCTCGCCATCAGCGCGGTCTCGCCCGCCCAGGCGGCGCTCGGGCGATCGGCCGGTAGCGCATTCATGCCACGGCCGAAGCGGACATTGACGAACACCTTGCCGACCTCGGACTGGTCCTGCCGCATCAGCAGCCGGACGCCGTTCGAGAACACGACCTGATCGACCTCGACATTCGGCTGGACGCGTTCGCGGCTGACCACCGTGCCGGGCTTGCCCAGGCGCGGGAGCTGATCGAAGCTGACATTGAGCGCACGGCGCTTGGTGGCGGCGGCCTTCACATCGGCCTGGAGCGCGGCGGTGACCTTCGCCACGACCTGCGGATCGGGCATATGGGTGTTGACCAGCGCGCGCACCGCGACACCCTCGAACACCTTCTTGGCCGAGGCCTGCACCGTCGCCGGCGTGAACATCTTGTTCGCCACCGCTCCCTTGAAGATGTCATACGAGGCCTGCGGCGTCGTCACCGTCTCGTTGATGTCCACCGCCTGGACGAGATCGTCGGCGATCGACACGCCCGATTCGACCGCGGCGGTGTTGATCCGCTGCTTCATCACGGCATCGATCTCCGCGACTTCGCGGTCGATCTCGGCCTGGGTCGGCGGGGTCGCGGCGGCTTCGGCGATCTCGGACCGCGCGTCGCGCAGCGCGGTTTCCCAATCGTCGCCGACCGGGAGCACGTTGATCGTCGTAACATTGGCGGAGCGGGCGATGTCGTCCAGATCGCCGCCCGCCGCGAGGAAGCTCGCACCGGAACGCGCGCGCGATTCGAGGCGGCGGTTGATGATGCGCAGCGCGACCAGGTCGATCATGCGCTTCTGGTTGAAGATCACCGTATCGGCGAAGACCGTCCAGGGGCGTACGATTACCATCATCGCCATCGGCTGGATCGCCGGCTCGACGATGCTGGCGGCAACGGGGTGATCTGGCGTGGGCTTGCCGAAATCGGGCGTGGTCGGCGCGGGGCCGACGCCCTTCCAGGCGCTGAAATGCTTGACGACCATCGCCTCGAGCATCGCCGGATCGACATCGCCGATCGCGATCACCACGGCGCGTTCGGGGCGGTACCAGCGATCGTGGAACGCCTGCACCGATGCCGGCGTGGCGGCGTTGAGCGTCTCGACGGTACCGATCGGCTCACGATTGGCGAGCGGCTGGCCGGCGAAGATCAGGTCAAGCATGGCATCCTGCATACGGACCTGCGGACCGGGCTGCTCGCGCTGCTCGGCGAGCACCACCGGGCGCTCGGCCGTGAGCGCCTGCTGGGTGAGCGCCGGGCCGGACATCATGCCGGCGAGGATCTTGAAGCTTTCGTCGAGCCCGGCCTCGGTCGCGTTGGGCAGATCGAGCTTGTAGGTCGTGCTGATGAAGGTGGTCGAGGCGTTGCTGTCCGAACCGAAGGTGACGCCGAGCCGCTGCCACACGCGCTTCGACTCGCCATCGGGCACGTACACCGATCCGCGGAACGAAAGATGCTCGATCAGGTGCGCGAAGCCGCGTTCGCTGTCCTTCTCCATCAGCGAGCCGACATCCATCCGGACACGCACCGAGACCTGACCCGGTGGCACGCCGTTCTTGCGCACCGCATAGCGCACGCCGTTCGAAAGCCGCCCGAACTTCCATTCGTCGTCATGAACAAGGTCGCTACCCTTGTAGAGCCAGGGATCGTCGGCAGTCTGTACCGGACGGGCAGCCGCAGGCGCGGACGCAGGTGCGGTCTGCGCCAGCGCCGGGAAAGCCGGGGAGAGCAGGGCAAGGACGAGGAAGGCGAAGCGCGGGAACCGCAGGATCGAAAGCATAGAGCCCCATCTAGTGGCGATAGCTCCGGCTTGCCAGCCGCTACCTTTCTATCGGCTGTACGCATCTTGGCGCCACGCCATCGCCACGTTTTCGACCAAAGTCGGGGTCTAGGAGGAAATATCGCGGTTGCCGCACCCCAACACGGCGCCGCCCGATGTGTATCAGGGTTTTGTTGGCGTGAAGGCGAAGATGGACGGCGCCCAGCGGCGCGACTCGAACCAGGTCAAGCCATTCCAGACGCAGGCGACGGCGCCCGATCTGGCGGCCCCGGGCGCAACGCAGCCCGACGCGCCGATGCGGGCGGATGCGAACCGGCCGCTCCTGATCAAATATGGCAAATATCTGCGTGGTTTCTTCGACTGGCTGATCGCGTCATCGTCGCTCGTGCCAAACGATCCGGTGCTCGACGTCCGCGACTTCGCATGGACTGCGGTGCTGCGCGAGAACTGGCAGGCGATCCGCAACGAAGCGATCGTCGCCGCGCTCGAGCGCCAGCCCGCACCGTCGCTCGCCAGCATCTCGCCCGATCATCGCGCGATCGCACCGCTCAACAAATGGCGCTCCTTCTTCCTGTGGGGCTATGGCTATTCGGTCCGCGAGAATCTCGAACGCTGTCCGGTGACGACGCGGGTCGTCGAGCAGATCCCGGGGCTCAACAGCGCTTTCTTCTCGATCCTGGCGCCGGGCACCCATATCCCCGCGCATCGCGGCGTCACCAAGGGGCTGATTACCTGCCATCTCGGCCTGATCGTGCCGCGCGACGGCGATGTGCGGATGCGCGTGGCGGACCGCGTCATGCGCTGGTCCGAAGGCGAGACCCTGGTCTTCGACGACACCTATGACCATGAGGTGTGGAACGACACGCGCGGCACGCGCGTCGTCCTGCTCATCCAGATCCGTCGTCCCTTGCGCAATCCGGGCCGCTGGTTCGCCGATGCCTTCTTGAAGGTGATCCGGCGGTCCGCCTTCGTGCAGGACGCGCGTCGCAACCTCTCCCGCTGGAATGAAGCAATCAAGGCGCTCGACGGCTGACGCGACCCTCCGACGGGTGGACATATTGTCTCACCCCCCTTCCCGTCGCTTGATCGCGCCACGGAAAGGACCAGATAGACACTGCGGGCGAACTGTGCCCGCGGAAAGGACCGCACATCATGGTCTCCGAACAAGCCAAAGCCTGGAAAGACTTCAAGCGAATGGTCGCCTGGATCGCCGTGGCCGGCGTGCTGATGGTGGCGGGATCGCTCTGGTATCTCTCGCTGTTCGGCCCGCTTTATCTCTCGATGGTGCTGGCCACGGTCGGCGGCGTCTTCGTCTCGACGCTGCTTGGCTGCGGCCTGTTCGCTGCAGCGTTCTTCAGCGACAAGAGCGGCCATGACCGCAACGTGAGCGACGCGACGCGGCATGCGGAAGATGCTGCCGATTGATCTTCGCGCGGCAACGCAGCGTTGCTCGTCGACCGCTTGATCCGGCGCGTCCGCGAGCCCACATGCAGTCCATGCTGATCGAGACCGAATCCACGCCCAATCCGGCAACGCTCAAGTTCCTGCCCGGCAGGACCGTGATGGATGCCGGCACGCGCGACTTTGCGAGCCCCGAGGATGCCGAGGCATCGCCGCTTGCGGACGCGCTGTTTTCGCTCGGCGACGTGACGGGCGTGTTCTTCGGCCGCGACTTCATCTCGGTCACCGCGGCGCCGGGCGTCGAATGGAGCGGCCTGAAGCCCGATGTGCTGGGCATCCTGCTCGATCACTTCTCGGCGAACATGCCGCTGTTCAACCTGGGTTCCGCCGCGGGCTTCTCGGTGCCGCCCGAGAGTGCCGATTTCGGCGACAATCCCGAGGATGCCGACATCGTCGCGCAGATCCGCGAGCTGATTGACACTCGCGTCCGCCCCGCGGTCGCCAATGACGGTGGCGACATCATCTATCGCGGCTTCGATGCCGGTAAGGTCTATCTGCAGATGCAGGGCGCCTGTTCGGGCTGCCCGTCGTCGACCGCGACGCTGAAGAACGGCATCGAGCAGCTGCTCAAGCACTATGTCCCCGAAGTGACCGAAGTCCGCGCCGTCTAGAGCGCTCCCCATTTTGAAAGGACCAGCATATGGCCCAACCCCTTGATGATGCGGGGCTGGATACGATCTTTCGTACCGCACGCACCTATAACGGCTATACCGACGCGCCGGTCAGCGAAGCCGATATCCGCAGCATCTACGACCTGCTCAAATGGGGGCCGACCTCTGCCAACCAGCAGTCCGCTCGTTTCGTCTGGGTGATGAGCCAGGAGGCGAAGGACAAGCTGGCCTCGTTCGCCAGCGGCACCAATGCCCCCAAGATCAAGGCGGCGCCCGCCAGCGTGATCATCGGCATGGACCTGGCGTTCAACGAACAGCTCCCCTGGCTCTTTCCGCACGCACCGACCGCCAAGGACTGGTTCCCCGACGACCAGGCGCGTCACACCCAGGCCTTCCGGAACTCGTCGCTCCAGGGCGCCTATTTCATCGTCGCGGCGCGGGCGCTGGGTTTCGATACCGGGCCGATGTCGGGCTTCGACAATGCCAAGGTCGACGCGGCGTTCTTCGCCGATCAGCCCAATGTGAAGTCGAACTTCATCTCGACGCTGGGACATGGTGATCCCTCGACGATCTTCGAGCGGCTGCCACGCCCCGAGTTCGCGCAGTTCAACACCGTCATTTGACGCGCATCATTTGACGCTTGGCCAGGCAATTGGCTAGCGCGGGCCGATGTCCATTGGCTCGCGTACCCTGGTGATCGAAACGGCGACTGCAGCCTGTTCGGTGGCGTTGCTGGAGGGGAGCACCCTTCTCGCCCAGGCGCATGAAGTCGTCGGTCGCGGCCATGCCGAGCGGCTCGTGCCGATGATCGGCGAACTTCCCGGCCAGGGCCGCGCCGCGCGCATTCTCGTCGATGTCGGCCCTGGCAGCTTCACCGGCGTGCGCGTGGGGCTGGCCGCAGCGCGCGGGCTGGCGATCGGCTGGGGCGCGGAAGTCGCCGGCTACTCGTCGCTCGCGCTGCTGGCCGCGGCGGGTTTCGCCACGGATCCCCAGCTTCCCGCGCTTGCCGTGGTGCTCGAAGGCGGGCACGGTGAGGTCTTCATGCAGGCGTTCACCTCTTCGCCCCTGGCCGAGGACGGGCCGCTCCGCTCGCTTCTTCCCGGCGCAGCGCTCGACGCGCTCGGCACCCGCGCCGCGCTCGGCAGCGGCGTCCGCCGTCTCGCGCTCCTCGCCCCCGATCACGATCTACGTGACGCCCTGCCCCGCGCCGCCGACGCGCTGCTCCTCCCATCCGGCTTCGCCGCGCTGCCACCGCGCCCGATCTATGGCCGAGCACCCGACGCCAAGACGCTGGCAGAGCGCGGGCTCGCATGAGCGGCACGATCAACATGACCGAACTGCGCGAAGGCGGAATGCAGGACCTGCCCGCGGTCAGCGCGATCATGCAGGAAGCGTTCGACCCGCGCTTCGGCGAGGCATGGACCAGCGCGCAATGCATGGGAATGCTGTCGCTGCCGGGCGTGTGGCTGGTCATCGCCAGCCTGGGCGGAATCGATTCGGGTTTCGCGCTGGCGCGCTCGACGGGTGTCGAGGCCGAGTTGCTGCTGCTCGCCACGCATCCCGCCGCCCGTCGCCGCGGAATTGCAGGAGCGCTGTTGCGCGCGGTGATCGCCGAAGCGCGCGATCGCGGAGTCGAAGAAATGCATCTCGAGGTCCGCGCCGGCAATGAAGCGGTTCAACTTTACCGACGGGAAGGTTTCGACAAGGTGGGCGAGCGGCGAAATTACTATCGCGGCAACACGGGGCAAGCGTTTGATGCACAGACTTTTGCTAGGAAACTCGTCTGAATTTTGTCGCAAGTAGATGGTTAAGCGCTTGCCTTCGATCCAGATTGGTCCGATAGGGCGCCGAGGCGGCATCTATAGTCGCCCGAAATCGGGTCGAAAGGAAAATCATGGACGCTTCATCGGACATTCAGGAAACTTTGGTCACCCTTACGGCGGATATTGTTTCTGCACATGTCAGCAACAATAGCGTTGCTGTTTCCGATCTTCCGCTACTGATTCAGAACGTGCATGGCGCGCTCTCTGGCCTCGGCACCGCCGTCGCGGAGCCTGAAGTGAAGCAGGAGCCGGCCGTTTCGATCCGCTCTTCGGTGAAGCCGGACTATATTGTCTGCCTCGAAGACGGCAAAAAGCTGAAGATGCTGAAGCGCCACCTGATGACCCACTATCAGATGACCCCGGAGCAGTATCGCGCCAAGTGGAATCTGCCGGCCGACTATCCGATGGTTGCGCCGAACTATGCCGAACAGCGCCGCACGCTCGCCAAGAAGATCGGCCTCGGCACCAAGCGCCGCAAGCGCTGAGACATTCGCTCCCTTTCGAGGGGGTGGGAACAACGCCGGCCCGGGCAGACGCCTCGGCCGGCGTTTTGCTGTCTGCGGTGCAGCCACGCCCCTTCCCCCGTCGCGCCAATGGCGTTACATCGGCGTCATGCCTCGCAAGATCGATCTCGAAGCGCTTTGCCATGAAAAAGGCCTGCGCATTACCGAACAGCGCAAGGTGATTGCGCGCGTCCTTTCCGACGCCGAAGATCATCCCGACGTTGAAAAAGTCTATGAGCGTGCCTCGGCAATCGATCCGGGCATCTCGATCGCCACGGTCTATCGTACCGTGCGGCTGTTCGAGGAGGCCGGAATCCTCGACCGCCACGATTTCGGCGACGGCCGGGCACGCTATGAGCCCGCCCCGGAGGCGCATCACGACCATCTGATCGACGTCGAAACCGGCCGCGTGATCGAGTTCGTCGATCCCGAGCTGGAGCTGCTCCAGAAGCAGATTGCCGAGCGGCTTGGCTTCCGGCTCGTCGATCACCGGATGGAGCTCTATGGCGTCGCGCTCGACCGCAAGAGCTGAAGCCGCTGCGCGACGGCGTGCCCAGGCTGCCGAGGGCATCCCCAGCAAGCTGAGCCCGATCGGGCGGACGCGGCTGACCGCGCGCGTCGCTATGCTGGTCGGTGCGCTGATGCTGTTCGTGCCGCTGCACTATCTGTTTCGGCTGGTAAGGGCGCCCTCGCCCTGGCCGCGCTTTTTCCTGGGCACCGCCGCGCGGATCTGTGGCGCACGGGTCAAGCGTGTCGGCACACCGCTGAAGCGCGACGTGTTCTACATCTCCAACCATCTGAGCTGGATCGACATATTGGCGGTGGGCGGGGCGAGCGGGACCGCCTTCGTCGCCAAGGCCGAAATCGCCACCTCGCCGGTGGTCGGCTGGCTCGCCGGGCTCAATCGCACCGTCTATGTCAAGCGTGAGAACCGGCTGGGAGTGGCCGAGCAGATCAACCAGCTGCGCGACGCGCTGGCCGAGAATTGGGCGATCACCGTCTTCCCCGAAGGCACCACCACCGACGGCAAGTCGCTGCTGCCGTTCAAGACGCCGATGCTGCGCGTGCTCGAGCCGCCGCCGCCCGGCGTGATGGTCCAGCCGGTGATGCTCGACTATGGCGACGCCGGCGAGGACATTGCCTGGATCGGCCAGGAACGCGGGCTGAACAATGCCAAGCGGCTGCTGAGCCGCAAGGGCAGCTTCGCGCTCGAGGTGCATTTCCTCGAACCCTTCCATCCCCGCGATTTCCCCGGCCGCAAGATCATCGCCGCCGAGAGCCGCAGGCGGATCGAGGCGGCGCTGATCACCGCGCTCGGCCATCCGCTCCGGCCGTTCCGGTTCGCGGAAGAGGCGATCGGGTATCGGCCGAAAGTGATCACTGAGCTTCCGGAACTCAATGAGGCCGAACGCGCGGTTCGCGGGCCGGTCTGGTCGGCACTCTCCGACCTTTTCCTCGATACCGACGTTTCTCTGCTCCGCCAGAACGATGCACGCCAGATCGCCGCAACTCCTTATACGATTGAGCAGATAGAACGCATCCTTGTCGATGAGGTCGCCCCGGCCTGTGCATTCAATCTCAAGGATATTGCTGGCGAATGGGCTGGCTTTGACGAGGCTTGGCTGGCCGATCGCATCCTCGACTCCCGGGTTCCGCCGGGCACGGGAAAACAACCCAAGGTCATGTGGAAAGACTGGCTGGAGCTGCGCGCCGAAGTCATCCGTTTGCGAAGTGGACAACTGGCGGAACGCGACACTACTAGCTAAAGCCCGCGCATCATGAACACCCCCCGCAATCCTCGTACCTTCCACGTCAAGTCGTTCGGCTGCCAGATGAACGTCTATGACGGCGAGCGGATGGGCGAGCTGATGGCCGCACAGGGCCTGACCGCCACCGCCGACGCCAACGACGCCGACCTTGTCGTGCTCAACACCTGCCACATCCGCGAAAAGGCGACCGAGAAGGTCTATTCGGACATCGGGCGCCTCCGGAAGCATGGCCGCGCGCCGATGATCGCGGTCGCCGGCTGCGTCGCCCAGGCCGAGGGCGAGGAGATCGTCCGCCGCGCCAAGGTCGACGTGGTGGTCGGCCCGCAGGCCTATCACAACCTGCCCGAGCTGGTCGCCCAGGCCGCGCGCGGCGAATCGGCGATCGACACCGACATGCCGATCGCCAGCAAGTTCGGTGCGTTGCCCTCCCGCCGCAAGGTCAGCCCCTCGGCTTTCCTCACCGTCCAGGAAGGCTGCGACAAGTTCTGCACCTATTGCGTGGTGCCCTATACCCGCGGCGCCGAAGTCAGCCGCCCGTTCGCGGCGATCGTCGACGAGGCACATGCGCTGGTCGATGCCGGGGCCAAGGAGATCACGCTGCTCGGCCAGAACGTCAACGCCTGGGACGATGCCGAAGGCCGCGGGCTGCACGGGCTGATCGCCGCGCTCGACCGGATCGAGGGGCTGAAGCGCATCCGCTACACCACCAGCCATCCCAACGACATGCGCGACGGGCTGATCCGGGCGCATGCCGAGATCGAGAAGCTGATGCCGTTCCTGCACCTGCCGGTGCAATCGGGCAGCGACCGCGTCCTCAAGGCGATGAACCGCAGCCATAGCCGGGACTCCTATCTCCGCATCCTCGACCGCGTCCGCGCCGCCCGGCCCGACATCGCGCTGTCGGGCGACTTCATCGTCGGCTTCCCCGGCGAGACCGACGCCGAGTTCGAGGAGACGCTGAGCCTGGTCGCCGAGGCCGGATATGCCCAGGCGTTCAGCTTCAAATACTCCCCCCGCCCCGGCACCCCCGCCGCCGAGATGGACGGCGCCGTCCCGGCCGCGGTGATGGACGAGCGGCTCCAGCGGCTCCAGGCCGCGCTCAACCGTGACCAGGAGGCCTTCAACGCCGGCACCGTCGGACGGACCTGCACGGTCCTGCTCGAGCGGCGCGGCAAGCTGCCCGGGCAGCTGATCGGCAAATCGCCCTGGCTGCAATCGGTCCACCTGATGACCGATGCCGCGATCGGCGACATGGTCGAGGTCGACATCGTCCGCGCCGATCCCAATTCGCTGGCCGGGCGCCTTCGTTCCTGACGCTATCGCTCCCGAGCCGCTACGCGCTCGACCAGCCGAGCCTCGCGGTGGCATTGGTGGCAGAAGGCGAAATCGAAGGTTTCGCTGAGTATCCAGGCCTGGTTTTCCAGGCTCCATTCGGCCCATGCGTCCCGCGTCACGGCTACGCCGCCGCATCGCTCGCACGCATATTCCACCCGAGGGGCCTCGCCTCCTGCCATACGCCCTAATAGCCGAGCGACGATCCGCTTCGGAGCCAAGCTTGTCCGAAACGGAGCAGCTTAGCGGCGATTGCTCCTGCCGGGGCGCTGGGATAGCGTGCCGCTTCCTCACATCATGGAGACGGTCATGCGGCTTGGAACTTGGGCACTGGCGGGTTCGGCATTGCTCCTCGGCACGGCGGTCGCCTCGGCCAGCGGAAGCAAGCCGGCGGCGCCGTCGGACGCGAGCGGCGCGATCGCCGGGCGCCAGGCGGCGTTCCGGATGTCGGGCGCGCTGATCGGCGGCATGAAGGGCGTGGTCGAGCGCGGCGACGACGTCGCCAGCCAGGCCTTCGCCGCCCGCGCCATCGCCAGCTGGGCCAAGGCCCTTCCCGGCATGTTCCCGGCCGGCAGCGACATCGCCCCGTCCAACGCACTGCCGGCGGTATGGACCGACCGCGCCGGCTTCGAGGCCAAGGCGGCGGACTATGCCGCGGCGGCCACCAAGCTCGCCGACCTCGCCAAGGCGGGCGACAAGGCCGGCTTCGCCACCCAGTTCGCCGAGCTCGGCAAGACCTGCGGCGCGTGCCACAGCAGCTTCCGCAAGGAGGAGCATCACTGAGAGCGCGGGACGGATCGTTCCAGCGCCGCCTACATTGCAAGCCCGAAGGCGGCGTGCCGCGCCGCTCAGGGCACCGCCTTGTGGGCGAAGCTGAGGATGCGGGCGACCTGCCAGCCGTCGGGGCCCTTCTTCCAGAGATGGACGAAGCGGGCCCGGCCGACCAGCTTTTCGGGGCCGTCGCCCTTGCGCTCGTAGAAGACATGCTCGCCCTCCTCGATCGCGCCGAAGCCGGGGACCGGATCGACATGGAGCGTGTCGGCGACCAGTTCGCGGCGGCTGCGCCAGGCGTCGGGCGCCTTCTTGGCCTCGCACTCCCTGGCATAGAGCGCGACGAAGGCCGGGCCGCTGGTCGTCACCACGCCTTCGCGGTCGTGGTACATTTCGAGATCCGCGGTCACCAGCCCGGCCATCCGGGCCGGATCGCAGGCCTGGAAGAAGGTGGCGAAGAGATCGGCGTCGACCGCCTTGATCTCGGCGGTCAGCGCGTCGCCGGAGGGGATCGTCACCGACTGGAGCAGGGCAAGTGCGACGAGAAGGGACATTGGCGGGCTCCTTGTGTGTTATATTCATAATACACAAGGTTGCTCGGCCTGCAACCGGAGGCGTCCCCCTGCTTCGTCACCCCGGCTCGTTCCGGGGCCCACGCCGCCCCGAGCGCGCCGATAGCGGCTCAAGGCCTCTCCCGCCGCGCGGTGGACCCCGGAGCAAGTCCGGGGTGACGGAGAGGATCGTTCCAGCCCAAATCCTACATTGCAAGGGGTGCGACCCGGGGATGCCCGGCGGGCGGCTAGCTCTGCGGCTGCTGCTCCGCCGGCACGGGGGTGAGTTCATAGACGTCGACATCGCCGGCGCGCGAGCCCGGCACGGCGAGGCGCCAGCGGAAATTGGCGAAGCGCTCGGCCACGCCGACCAGGTCGCGCTTCGGATCGACGCCATAGGCATGGCTGTTGTCGCCCGCCTTGCGCTGGCGCGCGCCGAGGAAGACGTAGCGCTTGCCGTCCGGATAGAAATAGCCCGCGGCGATATCGGTGCCGGTCTGCTTGGCGAAGCCGAGCGAATCCTCCTCGCCCGAGACGAAGCAGAAACCAGGGGCGGTCGCCAGCACCGTGGCGGCGCGCTGGCCGGCGCGCAGATGGAGCGTGCGGCAGCGATAGGAGCCCGGCGGCAGCGCGGCATTGTCGAGCCCCGCGGCCGGATCGAGCACCGCCCCCTGGCTCTGGCGCGTCGCCGCGCGCAGCCGCGTGTGTAACCGCTTCCAGTCGGTGGCAAGCCCGGTCAGCCGCACGCTGTCGCGTGGCGCGATCGCCTGGCGCCAGGCCGGCTCGGGTTGGATATGCGGCGGCACGGGTACTATCATGGCCACGGGCGCTGAGGCCGGGTGCGGCGTCCTGGCGGTGCAGGCGCCGAGCGCAGACACAACAAGAAGCGCGCAGACGAGCCGATACATTGGCGTCCTCCGGTAAAAAGCTTCGATCGGGTTGAAACTCTTACCGAAAAATGAACGCAAATTATTAACGAATGGTAAATTTTGTGCACGTGCGCACAAGTTTTACCGCCCGGCCCGACAGTGCTAGGAGGATACGCCTTCGGGGGGATGTGCTTATGCCGCTTTCGCGCCGCTTCGCCTTTACCGAGACGCTGAAGAACCAGCGCGAGCGCCTCGTCCAGGCCGAGCTCGACGCGCCGGTGCCGCTGGCGCCGCGCAGCGCGCATATCGTCCGCGAGCTGGGCCAGCTGCCGGGCGAGACGCCGAGCGACAACAGCGTGCCCGAGGGCTATAAATGGATCCTGCCCTCGCCCAGCAACGCCTATGTCGCGGTGCATTCGGTGCAGATGGGGATCAACTTCATCGACTATAATTTCGCTATCTGCGACCAGATGACCGGCGCGACGCTGCACCTGAACGAGCACAGCTTCACCGCCACCAACCGATCGAACTGCACATCGCCGCTGTTCGACGCGATGCTGGCGAGCGAGGCGGCGAACGGCGTGCCGGCCGCCATATTGGCGGGCTATGACTATTCGATCGACGTCGAGAGCGGCAATATCGGCGCGCCGGTGGCGCACTGGACCGCCGACGAGACCCTGCTCGTCCGCTTCGGCTTCGACGTGATCTCCACGCTCGGCAATCTCGGGCAGGACCAGTTCGAATATGAGGTGGCGCCGACCGGGCCGCCGCTCGACATCCTCAGCCGCAACGCCCATCGGCCCCATGCGCCGACCAAGCGCAGCCAGATCCGCCTGATCGCGGGCGCGCACGGCACCCAGCAGATCGCGTTCGGCCGGAGCACGACTCCGCTGCCGTTCGGGGCCACGCTGACGCGGCGGCTGCCCTGGCTGCTCTGGATCCCCGGGCTGAAGCGCTACCAGAACGCCGATCATGTCGGCGGATACCCGGTGTGACCGGCGATTCGGTGCGATCGGGCGGTAGCCGGATACCCTAAAGTCACAAAGGTCGCGGGTTCCTCGCGCGCGGGCGCGTGAGTCGCCACCGCCTCACCAGTCATTCTCGAGATCGCGCGGCGCGGCGAGGCGGTCCTGGCCGTGCGGGATCGGCTGGGCGGCGAAATCCAGGTCGGTGAGCGGATCGGCGGGGACCGGGCTGTCCTCGAGCCCGTCGAACATCGGCGCGAGCGCGGCGCCGGCTTCGTCCGCCATCCGGCTCAGCCGCGCCCAGCGCGTGTTCGGCTCGGCATTCCACGGCGCGAGATGGGTGAGGAGCAACGACAGGAGTTTGTCCGAGGGCTGGCGGACCTCGCCGACCAGCTTGCCGTCGCGCCACTGTTCGCGGATCGAGCCGCGAATCGAGCGCTCATAGGCGAGCGTGAGCAGCCGCGCGGTGGCGAAGCGCAGCGCCTGGTCCCAGGCTTCGGCGAAGCGCGCCCCGCTGGGATGCCGGCGCAGGCGATAGGCCGAACGCGGGGTGATCCCCGCCTCCTCGCACGCCATCGAGATGCAGCCGGTCTCGGCCAGAGCGGTGAGGAAGCTGCGCTGGCGCGCCGCGGTCCAGCCGTCGTGGCGGGTGCGCTGGAGGGTGACGGGCTGGTAGTCGGCCAGCGGATCGGCGTTGCCGGTTTCTGGGGCCGGGGTTGGGTGGTCGTGCTTCATCGAATCGACTCCGGTTGGTTGGAGTCGATTTACATAACCATATTGGTTCGTGTAGGAAAATGGTTTTTACCACCTTTCATCGTCACGCCGGACTTGTTCCGGGACCCACCGGGCGGCGGGTGGTGCAGTCGGGGGCTGGCGGAACAGTGCGTGGCGTGCGCGGTGCGGGAGCCGCGAAGCTGGCCGCTGGTGGTGCCGTGGGCGCCGGAACAAGTCCGGGGTGACGAAAGGGGGCGATGCGGCGGGGCGCTTGACTGGGCCTATGCGCGGGAAGATGCTCGCTAAAAACAGGGGGGATCGATGCCGTCACCACCACCGACCCGGAAGCCCGTATCGCTGCCCGCGCTGCTCGGCTGGCTCGCGGGGATCGTCGTCGTGCTGGCGGGCGCGGTGCTGGTCGTCATGACCGTGTTCTCCTCCAGGCCGGCGCAATCGCCCGCGGAGGCACCGGCGGCGAACGGCGCGATGCCGGAGACCTGGGCGCCCGCTGCGATGCCTGCTGGGAAGGCGCCCGAGGCGCCGGGGGCTACGCCCTCGGCGACGCCGGGGGCCAAATAGCCCCTATCCGTCGTCCCTTTTCGTCACCCCTTCTTCGTCACCCCGGACGTGTTCCGGGGCCCACCGAACGGCGCACGATGATGCTGAGGGTCTTGCGGGAAAGGGCAGTGCGAGAGCTGCCAAGGCTGGCCGCGGGCGGCACCGTGGGCCCCGGAACAAGTCAGGGGTGACGGATAGGGTGACGATAGGGATGAAGATGACGCGGAAGTAATTTGCGGCGCCGCCCGCACCACCGCACCCTCGCCGCATGCGCGATCGCACGCCCTGCGTCTATATCCTCGCCAGCCACCATAACGGCGCGCTCTATGTCGGGGTGACCTCGAACCTGATCGGCCGGGTGCTGCAGCACCGCGCCGGCACCTTTGACGGGCATAGCAGGAAGTACGGTATCCGCCTGCTGGTCTGGTTCGAGACCGCCGAGACGATGGAAGCGGCGATCGCGCGCGAGAAGCAGCTCAAGCGCTGGCGGCGCGACTGGAAGCGCAACCTGATCGAGCGGGAGAACCCGGCCTGGAACGATCTGGCGGTGGGGTTTGGGCTGGAGCCGTTAGGGGCGGCGCCCGGCGGCGCGGTGGACCCCGGCACAAGGCCGGGGTGACGAACATCATTGCGTCTTCGATACAGATTTGCCCGCGCGCCTACTCCGCCGCGATCCCGGCCTTGGAGAACATATCCCCGCCCTCTCCGGCATCCTCGTTCGCCGCCGGAGCCGCCTTGGCCTTTTGCCGCTTGTCGAACGAGTCCCACACCTCGTTCCAGTTGCCGCGGGTCGCGCCCTTCGAATATTCGGTCGCGCGCTGCTCGAAGAAATTGGCGTGCTCGACGCCGTTGAGCAAAGGGGCGAGCCAGGGGAGCGGGTGCTCGTCGACCATGTAGATCGGCTTCATGCCGAGCTGGCCCAGGCGCCAGTCCGCGATGTAGCGGATATACTTCTTGATCTCCTTGGGCGTCATGCCGTTGACCGGGCCCTGCTCGAAGGCGAGGTCGATGAAATTGTCCTCGAGCCGCACCGTCGTCTGGCACATGTCCATGATGTCGGACTTGACCGACTTGGTGAGGCAGTCGCGCTCGCGCACGAAGGTGTGGAACAGCTTGATGATGCCTTCGCAGTGCAGGCTCTCGTCGCGGACCGACCAGGAGACGATCTGGCCCATGCCCTTCATCTTGTTGAAGCGCGGGAAGTTCATCAGCATCGCGAAGCTGGCGAAGAGCTGAAGCCCCTCGGTGAAGCCGCCGAACATGGCGAGCGTCTTGGCGATGTCCTCGTCATTGTCGACGCCGAAGGTGGCGAGATAGTCGTGCTTGTCCTTCATCTCGCTATATTCGAGGAACATGCCGTACTCGCTCTCGGGCATGCCGATCGTGTCGAGCAGATGGCTGTACGCGGCGATGTGCACCGTCTCCATGTTGGAGAAGGCGGCGAGCATCATCTTGATCTCGGTGGGCTTGAACACGCGGCCATATTTCTCGTGGTAGCAATCCTGCACCTCGACGTCGGCCTGGGTGAAGAAGCGGAAGATCTGGGTGAGCAGGTTGCGCTCGTGATCCGAGAGCTTCTGCGCCCAGTCGCGGCAATCCTCGCCGAGCGGCACCTCCTCCGGCATCCAGTGGATCTGCTGCTGACGCTTCCAGAACTCATAGGCCCAGGGATATTCGAACGGCTTGTAGGTCTTGCGGGCTTGGAGAAGGGACATGGGATTACTCCGGGTCAGAACTGGAAAAGAAAATCGGTGAGGCGATCGAGCGTGAAGATCAGCAGCATGAAGGCGAAGGCGCGGACGAAGTGCCACGCAAAGCCATGGGCGATACGGACCGGCGGCATTCCGCTCTGGATCGACCGCAGTTCCTCGAAATAGCGATCGCTACCGCGCGCCAGCCGGCCATGCAGGCGCTGCGCGTGGCGCCGACGCAGCCACCGACCAAAGATGGGGCCGAAACGCGTCACGACAAGCGTGTAGATCGCCGAGAAAACCGCCGCGCCGAGCACGAAGTAGAGCACACGCTCGATCATGCCGCTCCTCCGCTCGCCAGCGCGAAGACCGTGGCGAAGCCGGCAAGGAACAGGCCGAGCGCGACCAGCATCATGCCGGCGATGCGCAATATATAGGAAGCGGGCGCGCCCGGTGCCAGGCGCAGCAGGCGGCCGGCGGTGCCCGGGACAAGCAGCAGCCCCAGCCCGGCGATGCCTGCTGCCGCGCCGATCCCGGCCTGTATGGCGAGCGCCCGTGTCATTGGTCGATGATCCGGGTGGTGCGCTCGTGGATGATGCGGTCGCGATAGACGACCTTCCTGCCGCGATTGGCGCCGACGCCGAAGAAGACGATCCCGACGAAATAGCCGAAATCATACCAGCCGCCATTGTTGGGCACGGCGTAGATCGCGACCTCGGGCATGAACAGCGACAGCGCCCAGGCGACCGGGAAGATGAAGCCGTGCCACACCCCGAGCAGGAAGCCGGGCGCCGAGGGCGCGACGGCGCTCTGCACCTGGTGCGCGCAGCCGGCGAGCAGGACGAGGGCGGCGAGCGCGAGCGGGGTGCGGAGCCGGTTCATGCGACTAGTCCCAAGGGATAGGTGACGGGAGTTTCCGCGTGCTGCATCGTTTCCGGGAGGCGTGCGTTTGACCGCCGAACCACCACAGGAGACCGACCATGGCTGACGCGAGTGCAATCAAGGAACATATGGAAGTGATCGGCGCGGACGGCGTCCATGTCGGCACCGTCGACCATGTCGAGGGCGACCGCATCAAGCTGACCAAGAAGGACAGCGGCGCGGACGTCGAGGGCGCCCCGGCCCGCCACGAAGGGCATCACCACTTCATCTCGCTCGGCCTGGTCGCCGATGTCGAGGGCGACCAGGTGCGCCTCTCCGCCAACGCCGATGTGGCGGTGAGCTTCGAGGAAGAAGCGTAAGCGCGGGCGCGGCGCTCCGGGGAGCGCGCGGACAGCGCGTGACCTGAGGGCGCCGCGCCGGCTCATTTGGCCTTGATCGCTGCGGTCGCCGCGTCGAGCCGGTCGGCATAGGCGCCGAGCACCTTGGCCGTCCGGGCGACATAGGCATTGGCGTCGGCGAAGCGGCGCTCCTCGATCGCCTCGCGCACCCCGGGCAGCGTCTTCGCGCCATAGCCGGTGAAGCGGCCGGGGGCGTAGGCGAGATTCTGGTACCAGGGCCGGAAGGGCAGGCCGTCGGGATCGAGCAGGAGCTGCTCGATGCTGTTCAGCATCGCCGCGACCTGGGCGCGCTTCGCCGGGGCGAGCTTGTCGAACCCGCCGAGTGCGCTGTCCGCCGCGCTGGCCGAGCGGCGCAACCGGTCCGACGCATCCTCGAGCGCGATCATGTCGATCATCGCGGTGACGCCCTGGTCGCGGGGCGCCGTGGTCGGGTCGCGCGGGTCGGAGGCGAGCTTGAAGACATTGTCGCGGGTGAGCTGGGCCAGGCTGCGGTCCTGCTCGCGCCGCGTGGTGGCGAGCGTCTTCACCTCGGTGACGTAGCGCGCGATCGTGCCGGCGAAATCCGAATAGCGCGCGGGCAGCCGCTCGCCCGCCGCCGCGCGCAGCACCGCGCGGCCGACGACCTTGGACAGCACCGGGCCATAGACCTGGCCGGGATCGTCGAACCTGGTGAAATGATTGAGGCTGTCATAGGCCGAATGGTACGAGCCGCCCGAATCCCCTTCCCCGCCAAAGCCGAAATCGAGCGTGGCGATGCCGAGATGGGCGAGGAACGCCGAATAGTCCGAGCCCGAGCCGAGCGCCGAGATCGGCATGTCGCCCCCGGCGCGCGCGGCGGCGACGGTCTCGGCGGCGACGCTGCCCGGCTTGGCATAGTCGCGGGCGAGCACCGAGGCGCGGGCGCGATCGGCGACGCTGGCGCCGGTCTCCGGATCGGTGACGTCGGCGGCGATCCCCGCGACGAAATGCTGGAGGCTGTGGCTGCCGCCCGCGCCGAGATAGCCGCGGCCATTGCCGTCGGTGTTGATGTAGAGCACCGCCTTGCGCTTGAGCTCGTCGGCATGGGTCTCGGCCCATTCGGTCGAACCGAGCAGGCCGGGCTCCTCGCCGTCCCAGCTGGCATAGACGATCGTGCGATCGGGCCGCCAGCCGGACTTGACCAGCCCGCCGAGCGCCTTGGCCTCGGACAGCATCGCGACATGGCCCGAGAGCGGATCGGACGCGCCGAACACCCAGCCGTCGCGGTGATTGCCGCGCACCACCCATTGATCGGGATATTTGGCGCCGGGCAGGGTCGCGATCACGTCGTAGAGCGTCTTCAGCGACCAGTCCGACTTGACCGCGAGATGGACCTTCACCGCATCGGTGCCGCCATAATGATAGGCGAGCGGCAGCCCGCCGCGCGCGGTGGCGGGCACCAGCGGCCCCTGGAGGCCGGCGAGGATGCGCGTGGCGTCGCCATAGGAGATCGGCAGAGCCGCGATCTTGAGGATCGTCGTCGCGGTCTCGCGGGTCAGCCTTTTGGCATTGTCGGTGGCGCCGATGCCGGGGGTGAGCGGATCGCCCGGATAGGTGGTCATGTCGAGCACCGAGCCGCGCTGGACGCCCGCCGGCGGCCGGCCGCCGCCGCGCGGATAGATGTCCGCGGCGCCATAGCCGTCGTCCTCGGGATCCGAATAGATCAGGCAGCCGACCGCGCCATGCTCCTGGGCCAGCTTGGGCTTCAGCCCGCGCCAGCCGCCGCCATAGCGCGCGATGACGATCTTGCCCTTCACGTCGATCCCGCGCCGGGCGAGATCGTCATAGTCGCTGGGCATGCCGTAATTGACATAGACCACCGCCGCGGTGACGTCGCCATCGCCCTGATAGGCGACATAGGGCGGCAGCGCGCCGGCCAGCTTGGCGCTGTCCGGGTCGCCCTCGACCGCCGGCTCCTGGCCGCCCAGCGCGACGCGCTCGGGCGTCACCAGTTCGAGCGTGGTCGAGATCGGGGTGGGATAGAGCACCTTGAAGGTCTCGATCCGCGCGTCCCAGCCCCAGGACTTGAACAGGGCGAGCACGGTCTCGGCATTGGCCTTGTCGTGCGGGCTGCCGACATGGTTGGGCGCCGAGGCGAGATCGGTGAGCCAGGCGAGCTGGTCCGCGCCGCTGACCGCGGCATCGAACTGCGCCTCGCGCGCGCGCGCATCCGGCCCCGCGGTCTGCGCGGCGAGCGGGGTCGCGAACGTCGCCGCGACCAGAGCGGAGGCGGCGAGCAACGAGAAACGTAGTGCGATCATCAACCGGCCTTCCCCCTCAATCGACCCAGCGGCGGGCATCCGGAAGGCGCGCCGAAACCCACGTAAACCGTGGGTTGGATGCATTATTTTCCGTCACAAGCCCTCCACGTAACCAAGCCCTCTCGCTGCGTTTCACAAAAGGCCGAACCTCTTGCGAAACAACGGCGACCGGGAATTTTTACGCCGGATTCAGGCTAACCCATTCCGAATCCCGCTGCCACCGCGAAAGCCATGAAGGGCATCAAAAATCTTGGGGATAAACCACCACATATTGAGCCCGACAGCCGCACACGGCCCCAAATCTCGCATTTGCGAGATAATGTACTTGATTTGTTCCAATGTCGGCTGTTCGGGTGGAAGAGTCAATGGGAACCGCGCTCGGCACCGTTGCGCCCGCCGCCTGTCCAGGAGCCTGCGTGCCCGGGAGAACGTCCTGATCGGGAGCGTGCGGCCGCTGAAAGCGGCCTGCCGCTTGCACCCATGGCCACCCCGGCCTTGTGCCAGGGTCCACCCATCTGCAAAGCGAGCCGCTAAAGCCTTGGGCATCTCGCCAAATTACGCAGTGGGCCCCGGCACAAGGCCGGGGTGACGGCGAGAGAAATGGCTGCTTTCCGCCAGCCCGGGAGTTCGCCCTAGTGACCCAGCGAACGACCGCAACGGCCCCGTTGCGGAAATTCCACTATTGGCCATCCAGGCAGCGCAATGTGAACCGTCGCGGCAAAATAACGGCACCTCAACAGAAGACCTTGGGGGAATATTCCACGCTCTGCGGATGCGCGATCAGACGCGTGAACGCGTCGTGATCAATGAAGCGCCAACCGGAGACCTTCGTGATCGTCACATATCCTCCGCCGTGGATCGGATAACCGCTGGCGGGCTCGACCAGCACGTCGCCAACCAGCTCGATATTTGCCGCCACGCAGCCGGGGTGACGGGCAAATCGTTCTCGCGCGCTTTCGAGGAGCGGGCGCAAGGCAGGGCTCTCCTTCGCGAATCCACCGTCTCGCAAGAGCGCTACCGTGCCAGCCGGCGGGCGCACGAACGCGGCGACATTCGGAAGGCCGCCTTCGGTGGAGGGGAAACCCAAAGCCAGAACGACGCTCGCGTTCGATTGGACAGTCTCCGTGACCATCGGAGAAGGCTTGGCGCCCGGCGCGACGCCACCACATCCCAAAAGGAAAAAGGCGAGGGCCAGCGGCACGAGTGTCAGGCGCATATGCGAGGAATACCGGCTGCTCCCCATTAGAAAAGCCACAATGTTCCAATCTAGACCCGTCGGCACATTCTCGAAATTGGCGAGTAGCATGGTTCACCGGGAGGCAGCCGGGCACCAAGCCCATCGGCAATTCGCGCAAAAATGAACTACCTCCGTTTTACCGGCACGGCCTCCTTCGAAAACAAGTTCGAATATATCGGCGAAACCGTGCGATATTGGGAAGAATACGGCGCAGTATAACCAACGTTATATTGCAACAAACTCCATTTTATATTTATCTCGACTGATCCCCCCCAGGTTAAAGGCGGGTTGCACCAAAGCGGAGCGGGAACCCCTCGGTCCCGCGGGCGCGGAGCCCGGCGTGTCCCCCCTTTGCGCCGGGCTCAAACCTGGGTCCCGATTTGAAGCGGCCGGATCGGCGCTCGGATTGTTCGACGGGTGACGAACGCGTAAACTCCCGGAAGATGCAGGCCCAAGCACTTCTCCGCTGGCTCCCGCTGCGCGAGTGGCAAGTGGAAGAAGCGCGGATGGTGGCAATGGTCACCCGCGCGCTTCTCGCGGCGATCACCCTGGGACTCTATGTCGAGAGCCTGGCGCGCTACGTGCCGCTGCTGCTGATGTTCCAGGCGCTGCTGCTCGCCTATCTGTCCTTCTCGGTCTCGCTAATCGTCGCGAACCTGTTCTACTGGGTATCGAACTTCCGCCTGGGCCGGATCGCCCGCATCTTCGACGAGATATTGTGCGGCCTGACGGTGTTGCTCTTCCCGACCCGGCCCGAAATCTATCTCAGCTTCACCTTTTTCCTGATGGCCGCGCCCTCGGGCAAATATATCCGCGCCCGCGTCGCGGTCGAATATATCGTGCTGGTGCTGCTCAGCCTCGCGCATAACCGCCTGTTCGAATTCACCGAGGCGCGATGGCCGGGCTCGGCGCTGGTCCAGCCCGTCGACACCCAGGCGACGACGCTGCAGATCGCGATGATCTCGATCGCCGCGCTGACCGTGCTGGCGTTCCGGCTCGGCAGCATGGCGCGCGTCAGGATCAGCGCGCGGGCGCAGGCCCTGATCGAGGAGCATTGGGACGCGCGCACCCTGCCCCTGCTCCGCATCGCTGACGCACTGGGCGGCGAATTCGCGGTCGACCGGGTGCTCTTCGCGCTCCGCCCGGACCGTTCCGCGGCGATCGAGGTCGTTGTGGTCGAGGATGGCGAGATGCGGCGCGCCAATGTCGCGCCCGAACAGGCGGTCGCGTTGTGCGACCTCGAGCTGCCGGGGTCCTGCCTGTTCTGGGACCGGTCGAACGGCTTCGCCCTGGCCGAGGGCAAGCAGGGCGCGGCCCGCCTGATCGAATCGCGCAGCCTCGCCTTGCCGGACGCGGCGATCGAAGGCGGGACGCGGATCTGCGCGCTGCGGCTCGAAGCCGGGCTGCTGACGGGCTTCGCCTATCTGGTCGGGGTCCGGCGGATCTCGGAGCCGCAGCTGCAGCGCGCGCGGTCGCTGGCGGCGGCGATCAGCGCGAGCCTGGGCCGGCAGCAGCTGCTCAACGTCTGGCGCGACCGGGCCTTTGCCCAGGCGAAGCTGGCGATGAGCCGCGACATGCATGACTCGGTGCTGCAGACGCTGGCCGGGCTGCGCATGCGCATCGCGTCGATGCTCGGCCACCCGCTGGTTGCGGGCGACGCCGATATCCGCGGCAAGCTGGACGATCTCCAGTCGATCATCTCCGCCGAACAGGCCTGTATCCGCGAGATCCTGTTCGATTCCGATCCCAAGGAAACGCGCACCGGGCTGGTGGATCATCTGCGCCAGCGGCTCGAACTGCTCGCGCGGCAATGGAATGTGCGCTGCACGCTGGACTCCCAGATCGAGGAGCTCGAGGTGAAGGGCGACATGGCGGCGGAGGTCGAATTCCTCGTGCGCGAGGCGATCTCGAACGCCGTGCAGCATGCCCGCGCGCGATCGATCCATGTCGCCGTGGCGATGCAGGACGACGAGCTGCTCATCACGATCCGGAACGACGGCAAGCGCGGGACGCTGCTCGACGCGGGAAGCGCGCATGCGGAAGGTGTTGCATCGCGCTCATTGCAACGTAGGCTGAAGATGCTGGGTGCCACGGCGTATGAAGACCCGATGGAATCGGGCGCATTACTCTCGCTGCGCATCCCGGTGGAGTTGCGACTGGATGTCTAGGTTACTCATCGCCGACGATCACCCGATCTTCCTGGACGGGCTGAAGCAGTTCCTGATCGCCAACGACCATTCGGTGATGTCCTGCGCGCGAAACTCCGGCGACGCGCTCACGATGATGGAAGAGGTGCGGCCCGACGTCCTCGTCCTCGACGTCAACATGACCGAGGGCGGCGGCTTCCACGTGCTGCGGACCCTGCGCGGTGCCGGCAGCGACATGCCCGTAATCTTCCTGACCGTCGGGCTGAAGCCCAGCGAGACGCTCGAGGCGATCCAGCTCGGGATCAACGGGATCGTGCTGAAGCACAGCGATCCGACCAACCTGCTCGCCTGCATCGAGGCGATTTCGGCCGGCGAGACCTGGATCGATCCGACCATCATCGAACAGGCGCTGCGCGAGCGCATCAACCGCGACAGCAAATCGATCCTGCCCAATTCGGGTCTCACCCAGCGGCAGGACGAGCTTGTCCGCCTGGTCGGCCAGGGCCTCAGGAACAAGCAGATCGCGGACCGGCTCGGGCTGACCGAAGGGACGGTGAAGGTTCACCTCCACGCGATCTACGCCAAGCTCGGGATCAGCTCGCGCGCGCAGCTGATGGCCCTGCTCGCGCGCCAGGTCAGCGCGAACGAGTGAGACGCCCTACCCGCGGGCGGCTCAGCGCTGCGGGCTATTCGGCGCGGGCAGGATCAGCGGCATCGGCGCGATCTTGCGCCACATCTCGCGGCGGGCATGGTCGGGATCGGGGTTCATCACCCCGCTCGACAGGGCCAGGATCGCGCCCGCGGCGATCGCGACGCCATAGGGGATCGGGCCGCGCGGCTGCAGCGCCGCCGCCCCCGCGCGCTTCTGGACATAGGCCGGGATCAGCCGGCGGACGATGACGAACAGCAGCGTCAGGAGAGCCCCGCCGATCGCCGTGTAGAGGAAGAACGACGCGCTGCCCTTCACGTCGAACCACAGCGACACCGCGGCGAGAAGCTTGACGTCCCCGCCCCCCAATGCGCCGCGCGCGAAGGCGAAGGTCCCGATCGCCAGGGTGAAGAGGAACACCGCGAGGTTCTGCCAGATCGACCAGTCGAAGCCGACCGCGAACAGCCAGGCGACGAAGAACAGCACAACAGCCACCGGGTACGGGTTGGAGATCTGGAGGCGCCAGACGTCCTGGAGCGCCGCCATCGCGACCGTGGCGGAAACCGCGAGGATGAGACCCGTTTCAAGCATCAATGGCGTGCTCCGATCAGCAACAGGCTGGCCGCGGCGCGATCGGCGAACCGCGGATCGGCTTCCAGCGCGGCGGTGAGCAGTCTTCGGGCATCGCTCGTCCGGCCCGCCACCAGCGCGGCATAGCCCGCATTGTTGAGCCGTTCCGCCCAGCGATGCGCGTCGTCGGCCGGATCGCGCACCGGTTCGGTCCCCGACGATGCGCGCGCGATGTCGAGATTGTTCGCGATCCGCGCTTCGCCCGGCGCGGCGGCATGGGCGCGCTGCAGATAGGGCAGTGCGTCGGCATATCGGCGCTGCGCCAGCAGGACCATCGCGCGGTTGTTCAGCACGGACGGATTGTCCGGCGCCAGCGCCAGCGCCTGGTCGTGCGCAGCAGCGCTCGCGTCCCAGCGCTGCTGCGCGGCATAGGCAATGGCTAGCGCATCCCAGCTGCGCCCGTCGGGCGGGCAGTCGCGGGTGACCGGCTCCAGCGCGGCGATCGCCTCGTCGAGAAGCTGCATCCTGACCGCCGCGAGACCCTTTCCGCGCAGGGCGTCGCAATCGCCCGGCTCCGCGGTTTCGAGGTAGCGGAACGCCCTGAGGGCAGCGTCATTCTCGCCCGACGCGAGCGCGAGGTCGGCCCTGAGCCTGAGCAGGGCGAGCCGTTCGGAATCGTCCGCGGGGGCCGCGGTCCGATCGAGCATCAGCGCAGCCTGGTAGAGCCGGCCCGACTTGATGGCCGCCGCGATGATCGGAAAATCCGTCATGTCGCTCGCCTGCGCGGCAACGGGCTGGAAGAGGCAGGCCGCCGCCAGAAAGCCGATCGTCGCGCGCAGCTTCATCCGCGTTCCGCCCTGCGTGCCTGCGGGTCGGCGCCAAGCGCGTCCTTGCCCAGCAGCACCAGGATGCGGCTGACCTTTACGCTGGGGGTTGCCCGCACCTTGAACGGCAGGGTCGCCGCGAGCTTGGCCGCCTCGGCGCAGCGATCGGGCGGGCACATCACCTGGCTGCGCTCGAGCTTGAACACCGCGTCGCCGGACTCGACGCCCGACCAGCCCTTGCGCGCGAGCACGCCGATATAGCGGGTCGCGATGCCGCGCCGGCCCACGGCGTTCACCACGCGCGTCGGCAGTTGGAGCCGTGCCTGCGGGACCACGATCTCGTCGGCCACGATCGGGCGCGGCGATGCAGAAAGCCGGGCTGGCGATGGCGTGATCAGCGCGACCTCGGTCAGCGACTCCCGCCGGAGATAGGGCCGCTCGGGCTGGGGTGCGACCGGAACGGACGCAGCGGGCGCGGTGCGCGCCAGGACCTGGGGAGCGACACGCGCGGCCGCCGGCGCCTGCGACGCTATCGCGGGCGCATCGATGGCGCGAAGATCGGCCTCGAGATTGACCGCGTCCTGTCCGCGCCCGTGCCGCCGCAGCGACGCGGCATAGTCCGCGTAGAGCCGCGCGTTGCGGGGCGCGAGCGCGAGCGCCTGCTGATAATAGCGGTCGCTCAGATCCTCCCGGCCGAGCCGGTCGTAGCTGCGCGCCAGCCCCTCGACCGACGCGACATTTTCGGGGTCCACGCGGAGCGCCTTGCGGAATTCGTCGATCGCGAGACCGTACTGGCCCTGATCGAGGAGGAAGCGCCCCTTCTCGACCGAGCCCAGCGGGGCGGACGAACCGCTGCTCGCGGCACGGATCTGCGGCTCCGCGATATGGCCGGCACAGGCGGTGACCCCTAGCAGACCCGCCCAGATCAAGGTCAGGCGCGGGTGCAGACGAACGGTCATCAATTGCCTCCCAGCGCTGGCAGCAGTTCCCGGACGACGCGGATCGCGGCCGGCAGCATCAGGACCCCGATCATCACCGGCAGCATGCAGGTGACCAGCGGGATCGAGAGCAGCACCGGCAGCCGATGGGCTTTCTCCTGCGCCGCCATGCGCCGGCGCTCGCGCATCTCGGCGGCATAGACCCGCAGCGTCTGCGAGATGCTCGAGCCGAGCTTGTCCGACTGGATGAGCAGGGTCGCGAACGACCGGATCTGGTCGACTCCGGCACGATCGGCCATGCGGCGCAGGGCGTCCTCACGGCTGCGTCCGGCGCGCAGCTCGAGCACGATCATGCCGAGCAATCGGGAAACGCGCGGATGCGACAGCGTCATCTCGCGGCCGACGCGATCGAATGCCGCCTCGACCCCCAGGCCCGCCTCGACGCAGACCAGCATCAGATCGAGCGCGTCGGGAAAGCCGCGAACCAGTTCCTCGCGGTGCCGGGCCGCGCGTGCGTGCACCCAGAGATTGGGGAAATACAGGCCGAAAAGCGCCGCGATGCCCCCGGCCAGATAGAGGGTGAGCACCGAGCTGCCCGGGCTCGAGGACACGACGAAGAGGATGGCGAGCGTCGGCAGCGCCAGCGTCAGGACGATGCGCAGCAGGGTGTAGACCCGCGGCGCGAGCGACGATTCATACCCCGCATCAGTGAGAAGGCGGGCCAGCGATTCACCCCTGGTGTCCGCCAGCGAAAGGCCGCTGCTCTCGATCCGCTGGATAAGACGATACCAGGCCGATCCGGTCTCATTGCCCCTGAGCGACAATATGCCGCCCCCTATCGACGGGGCCGCCCCGTCATTGGCGAGCCGCCTGGTGATCGCGGCGCGATTGCTGGCTATCGACGCGATCGCGAGGACGACCAGCACGACCGCGACGAAGACGAAGCCGAGGATCAGCGGCCGTGAATATTGCTGGAGGAGCAGATCGAACATCGCCATCAAACCTTCAGATCAACCATGCGGCGTATCGAGACGAAGCCGATCACGTACAGCGTGACCAGGACACCGAAGCCGATGATGAAGGCACGGTCGTTCGAGACGTCGAGATAGAAGCGCGGATTGACCAGGAAGAGGCCGGTAAAGGCGAGGAGCGGCAGCGCGGTGAGGATGGTGCCGGTCATGCGCCCCTCGGAGCTCAGCGCACGCACCATCAGCGCGATGCTCGCGCGCTCGCGTATGACCTGAGAGAGGTTTTCCAGGATCTCGGCGAGGTTGCCGCCGGTCTCGTTCTGGATGGCGAGCGAGACGACGAACATCCGCATGTCGTCGAGATCGCAGCGCTCGGCCATGTTGTGGAGCGCATCGCGAAGATCGGCGCCATAGGTCACTTCGTCGACGGCGAGACCGAACTCCGAACCGATCGGATCGGACATCTCGACGGTGAGCAGCTCGAGCGCCGCCGCGACGGGGTGGCCGGCGCGCAGGCCGCGCACGAAGATGTCCAGCGCCACGGGAAACTGCTCGGCGAGCCGCTTGCGGCGGCGATCGGCGTTCCGCGCCAGCCAGAGCAAGGGCAAGGCGAGACCCAGCACGACCGCGAAGGTGGCGATCATCACGATCGTTCCGACCGACGTCGCAAAGCCGGCGAGCAGCGCCACGATGTTGACCACCACGAAGATCAGGATCGTCGCGGCCACCATGATCAGCAGCAGGCGCAAGGGCGATATGCCCAGCCCGGTTCCGCGCAGCATATTGTCGAGCTTGCGGCCGGGGCCGGCGAGTATCCCGGGCAGGAATATCCCGCCCTCGTTCAGGTCGCGCCGCAGGCGCTGTGCGATAGCGGCACGGTCGAACCCCTTTGCGATCAGGTCCAGCCGGCGATTGATCCCGACGTTGCGCTGGCGCGTGACCCGCCAGATCTGCAGGAGCGCCTGCGCGGCGAACAGCACCGCGGCGAACACCAGGATGAGCAACAGGATGCGCAGGGATCCGGGGGTCATCTCAACGGACCTCCAGTTCCGGCCGGAACAGATCGGCCGGCAGGTGGATCCCGCGATCGGAGAGCTCCTGCATGAATTTCGGCCGGATGCCCGTGGCCTCGAACCGCCCCAGGACATTGCCCAGCTCGTCCTTGCCGGTCATCCGGAAGCGGAAGATCTCCTGCATGGAGATGACGTCCCCCTCCATTCCGGTCAGCTCGGACAGGCTGAGCAGCCGGCGGCGGCCGTCGCCCTGACGTCCGACCTGGACGATCACATGGAGCGCGGAGGCGATCTGCCCGCGCGCGGCCCGCGGCTGGATATCGATCCCGCTCATGCCGATCATCTGCTCGACACGCGACAGCGCGTCGCGCGCGGTGTTGGCATGCACGGTCGTCATCGATCCATCATGCCCGGTGTTCATCGCCTGCAGCATGTCGAAGGCCTCGCCCGCGCGAACCTCGCCGACGATGATGCGGTCCGGACGCATGCGCAGCGCATTCTTGACCAGGTCGCGCTGGGTGACCTCGCCATGCCCCTCGATATTGGCTGGCCGCGTCTCGAGCCGGGCGACGTGCCGCTGCTGGAGCTGGAGCTCGGCCGAATCCTCGATCGTGACGATCCGCTCCCGCGGGTCGATATAGGCCGACATCGCATTGAGCAGGGTCGTCTTGCCCGAGCCGGTACCCCCCGAGATGAGGATGTTGCGCCGCGCCTCGACGATGGCGCGCAGCACCGTTGCGATGTCGTGGGGCACGCTCCCGAACTCGGTGAGCTTCTCCATGGTGATCGGCACGCGCGCGAACTTGCGGATCGAGACGAGCGCGCCATCGACGGCGAGCGGCGGCACGATCGCGTTGACGCGCGAACCATCGGCCAGCCGGGCATCGACGTAGGGGGAAGCTTCGTCGACGCGCCGGCCAACCGCCGCGACGATCTTCTGGATGATCCGCAGCAGATGGCGGTCGTCCTTGAAGCGCACCGCGGTTTCCTCGAGCCGGCCGCGCCGCTCGACGAACACCAGGTTCGGGCCGTTGATCAGGATATCGGTGACGCTGGGGTCCTTGAGCAGCGGCTCGATCGGGCCCAGCCCGAGCAGTTCGTCGAGCACGTCGCTGACCAGCTGCTTGCGCTCGCCGAGATTGAAGGCGTGCTTCTGCAGCGACAGCTGCTCCTGGACGATCTCGCCGATCTCGCTCTGGATCTGGTCGCGCGTCATCGTGTCGAGGGCGGCGAGATTGATCTGATCGAGCAGGCGCTGGTGCAGCTCGACCTTCAGCTCGGTCCAATGGTCGGCCGGCGATGCCGTGCCCGGGGCGCCGGCGTCATCCGCCAGTTCAGAAGACCGGGGGAGTTCGCCGATCAGGCCGGATTTCTTGATCTGCCACATCGCCTCAACCCCGCCCGAACAGCATGTCGATGCTGTCGATCAGCTTGCGCAGGTCGCGGCCGATCGCGCTCTTCGACTTGATGTCACCGATCGGAATGCCCTGGTTCAGCGCGGTCATCATCAGCGCGAAATCGTTGGCGACGGTGAAGTGCGCCGGGCGATTGAGCACCTTCTCGGCATCGCGCAGGTCGATCTGGCGGAAGATCCGCTTTTCGATCCGGTTGACGACGATCTGGACGCTGTCCTGCGCCACACCGAGCTTGTCGAGCAGCGCGAGCTGGCGCTGCGCCTGGCGGAGGCTCGCGATGGTGAGGTCGACGACGAAGAGCACCAGGTCCGATTGCGCCACCAGCGAGAGCGACCAGTTGGTCCAGTCGCTGGGCAGGTCGACGAAGACGGTGCCATATTCGCGCTTGGCGAGATCGACCATGGCGCAGACCTGCTCGGTATCCACCGCCTCGAGCGGCATCATGTCGAGCGGCGCCGCCATCACCGCCAGCTTCCGCGCCGCGTTGGCGCCGACCGAGCGGAGCACCGTCGCGTCGAGCCGCGCGCCGGCGTCGAGCAGATCGGCGACCGTCAGCGTCGGCGCGAGGCCGAGATAGGTGGCCGCGTTGCCGCACTGGAGATCGAGGTCGAACAGGCAGACCTCGCGCCCGCGGCTGGCCTCGATATCGGCATAGAGCGTGGCGCTCTGGGTCAGGATCGAGCTCGCCCCGACCCCGCCGACGCTCTTGATCACGGTGACGAGCTTGCCCTCCGCCTGCGGCGCGCCCGCCGCCATCTCGCCGCGCAGGCGCGCGATGATGGCATCGAGCTCGCGGCGCAGCAGCGGCAGGGTGAGGACGTCGCTCACCCCGGCGCGCAACAGGGTCCGCATCGCCGAGATCGATGCATCGCGAACCGCCGCGATGATCGGGAGCTTGGGATATTGCGCCCGCAGCTTCTCGATGCGGCGCAGCGAGGTGAGGCTGTCCGGCCGCACCTCCACGACCATCAGCTGGCTGCGCCCCGCCAGCTCGCTCGGAATCTCGGCATCCGCCTCGAGCGGCGTCTGATCGAGCGCGAAATCGGCGCTGTCTCCGCTGCCGAGCTGGCTTGCCAGCACCTCCTGCTGCGAAAGCACCAGGGCAACGGTCGGGCTGCCACTGCGAATGTGCCAGCTGCTGGTTCCGGACTCGGGCAAATCTACCATCCTCACAATCCCGGCTCCTTAATTCGACTTGGCGCCGCTGCCGTCTTCCAGCGTAAGGGCGGTGCTGAAAGACGGGAGCGGAAGCGTTGAGGCACCGACGAAGCGGTACAAATTCGGCGTGAAGCTCAAATTGCGCAGCTGGACGACGATCAGGGGCGCGACGTCGGATCCGTTCGGATCGCCGGCATAGCCGAGCCCGGAATATTGGTACTTGATCACCAGGTTATTGGCCGTGAGCGCCGGATAGAAGAGCTGCATCCTGGCCAGGATGTTGGCGAACGCGGTCGAATTCGCCGTGCCCAGCGGCGGGCAGGTCTGCCCGGTGTCGCAGGTGCAGCTGACCACGCCGCCGCTCGACTGGCAGGTCGCCCCGCCGAACTTGGACTGCGGGATCGGGTCGCCCTGGGTCAGGCCGCCGGGGATGGCGAAATCATAGCCGGCGAGCCCGCCGGGCACCATGTCGGTGACGACGGCGAAGCGGGCGCCCATCTGGGTGGCCTTCTCCGCGCGGTTGCAGGCCCAGAGATAGCGCCCGCCATCGATCGCGCCCAGCAGGAGCAGGGTCAGCAGCGGCAGCAGCATCGCGAACTCCGCCGCCGTCGTGCCCGCCTTCGCGGTCCAGAGGTTGCGCAGGAGCCTCATAGCCCCATCACCGTCGCCTCGGAGAGGGCGTTGAGGTACAGGGTCGAGGTCGTGATGCCGAAATGGTTGAACAGCGACTTGTAGGACACGCGCGCGCTGACCTGCACCACGGGTGCGGAACGGCCGCGATAGATACCCTGATAGGTGTTGGTCGCGTCGCAGCGCATCGTGATCGTGATCGAGGTCGGGTCGGTCCAGGTGGCGAGGCGCGGCGTGCCGCTGTTGGCGACCTGGCCCGTCCGGGTGACGTTCCGGACCGTATCGACCATGGTGCTGTCGGGCGTGTTGGTCGCGCAGTCGAACTTGGCGAAGCCCTGGCGCGAGGCGAAGCGCGCACCGTCGCGCACCGCCTTCACCACGACATGCTCGCTCATGAAATAATTGCCCAGGTCGACCGCGCCGAAGATCAGGATCAGGAAGAGCGGCGAGATCAGTGCCATCTCGACGCTGGCCGCCGCTGCTCGGTCGAGCAGGAGCGCGCGGCAGAGGGGCACGGCGCGGGTCATTGCAGCAGATAAGGCACGTCGCGCCGGATCGCCTGCGCGGTCGTTGCCCCTCCGGCGCCCGATCCCGTCTCGCCGATCACCTCGACATAGACTTCGTTCGAACTCGTATAGGTCTTCTTGTTGCTGCCGTTGCCGGTGCTGCGATCGAAGGGCGGCTCGATGAGGAAGACGTCGAGCCATTTGGCGACCGGCGCGTTGACCGTCTTGCCGTGCACCGACAGCGCCCGGCAGTTGAGCACCGCCGCGGAGATCCGCCGCCGGTCGATCCCGCTGGCGCTCGGGGCGAGGCCGGGATGACCGGTCGCCGGGCTGCCGAAGCCGGTGATCTTGCCGCCGACGACCTGGGGAACCGAGATCCCGTAATTCAAGCCGCCCACTGCTACCGAGGGATGTGCGACTTCCCAATTATACACGTCGTAGCGCGAGGCGGTGGCGCCGAGTCCGGTCGCCGTGGTCCAGGCCGACTGCGTCGTCCATTTATAGTTCACCCGGAAATAGGCGTCGCGATCCCAGGTCCCGCTCCCGACAATCCCGCAGGATTGCGTCGCGGTGTCGGTCGCATGGCAGAGATCGCGCGGAAACCCCATCACATCGGGATCCGCCGACCCGTTGCTGGGAAGCGCGGCGACCGTCGTCGGCCGATAGGGATTCGACGATTCCGCCCAGCCATTCGCATTCTGGCAGGTCGTGCCGTTGTTGGAGCTGCAGACCAGGTCCTTGCGGCTGTTCGTCGACGGCGAGCAGGTGCCGCCATCCTGCGACGGGCAGGTCTGGTTGCCATTGGCATAGATGTCGAAGCGCGTGTTGAACGCGTTGAACACCGAGTTGGTCATGCCCGGCTTGGTGGTCACGCCGGTCACCGACAGGCAGTCTCCGGGCGGGCTGTCATAGCCCAGCGCCTCGGCGAGCGCGCTCGCGCCCGGGCTGAGATTGGATTCGAGCCACCCGAAGTTGCCCGGTACGGTCGCATCGCCCGTGATCAACTTCAGACCGACACCACGCGTCACGGTAAAGGCGTAGTTTTCGTCGGTGTTGCCGAGCGGCTCGAACGGATTGCAGATCATCACCGGCGGCACCTTGCAGATCGCGCTGCCCACGCCCGCCACCGCGGAGGCGGAAATATCGCCCGAGCTGACCGCGCGCACGATCGGCGTCAGCGCGTAATAGGCCTTCTTGGTGCCGACCGAGACCTGGACATAGTTGGAGTTCGCGTCGCCGGTCGCCGCGGTGGACGACGCGTCGCTGAACGCGGAGTAGAAGGTGATCGTCGGGACGGTGATCGCGGCCTGCTGCCCGCCATTGGCGAAGTTGGACCGGTTGCCGATCAGGTTCTGCGCGGCCGAGATCGCGCGGGTCTGTGCGCCGGTCTTGCCGTCGAGCTGGCTGGCGGCGGCGAGCGCGGCCTGGTCGGCGGCGCCCTGCAATTCGCTGTCCATGCCCGCGAGCCGTGCATAGTCGAAGGCAAGGCCCGCCGCACCGACCACGGCGAACATCGCGATGGCCATGACAGGAGCAACGGCGCCGGATTGGTCTTTCCAGATCAGTGCTGCGCTGCGCATCGCCATATCCCTAGTTGGGGGTGGAGCCCGAGGAACCCGAACCGGCGCCAGAACCGCCGCCGCTTCCGCCAGTCGACGCCTGCGTCGTCTGCTGTGCGACGGGCTGGCGCACCGTGCCCTTGCGGTAGCGTTCGGCAGCGGCCGCCGCCTGGTCGCCCGAGCCGCGCTGGGGCCGGTCCGCTTGCGCCGGATCGGGGTCCTTGACCTGCAGCGCGATGTCGGTGCGCAGCGCGCCGCCGAAGGTCGTGTCATGGGGCGTGCATCCCCCGAGGAGCACCGCCGGCGCGAGCAGCGGGAAAAGCGCGAGAGCCAATCTGGTCATCGGTTCAACTCATATCCTGTGGGTCCCTGGAAGCCGCCGCCCGGCAGCTTCGACGGGCCGTCCTGCTTGTTCTGCCGCGCCGGCGGCTGGCTGGGATCGAGGGGATTGGGACCGACCGCGCTGTCGGTGCGGCCGTTGAGGAACAGGTCCGCTTCGCTCGGCGGGCGGACCCGGTCGGTCGGCAGCTGGGCCCGATCGGCCCGGAACGGCTGGACCAGCCGAGGGGTGACGATGATCACCAGCTCGGTCTCCTGCTTCTGGAAGCCGGTCGAGCGGAACAGCGCGCCGATGATCGGGATCGAGCCGAGGATCGGGAACTGGCGCACGGTCGTCTGGAAATCGTTCCGGAGCAGGCCGGCGATCGCGAAGGACTGGCCGTCGCGAAGCTCGAGCGTCGTCTTCGCACGGCGCGTCTGCAGCCCGGGTATGGTGAGCCCGTTGATCGTCACCGACGCGGAAGGATCGATCGAGCTGACCTCGGGCGCCACCACCAGGTTGATCACGCCATCGTCGAGGACGGTGGGCGTGAAGCCCAGGCTGACCCCGAACGGCTTGAACTCGACCGTGATCGTGCTGTTGCCGCCGCTCGAGCCGCCGCCATTGCTGTTCTGCGCGACGGGAACCGGGAACTCGCCGCCGGCGAGGAAGGATGCCGTCTCGCCCGAAAGCGCGATCAGCGTCGGCTCGGCGAGCGTGGTGACCACGCCCTTGCGCTCGAGCGCGTCCAGCGCGGTGATCAGGTTCAGTCCGCCCAGGCTGAACTTCGCCGCGGCGATCCCGAACGTGTCGAGGATCCCCTGCAGGTTGATCGTCGGGCGACCATTCTGATCGGTCAGGATCGCGGTGCCGGGCGCCGTCTGCCCGGTCGCACCCCGGATCGGGCCCGAATAGAAGGCGTTGTTGAAGCCGATCTGCTTTGCCGCCTGGCGGTTCATTTCCGAAAAGCGGACTTCGAGCATCACCTGCTGCGCGGCACCGGTGCTCAACAGGTTGACCACCTTGGTGCCGGCATAGGTCGTCGCGATCTGCTTCGCCCGATCGGCCGCCGGACCGGAGGCCACGGTGCCCGAAAGCACCACCGAATCCCCGGACAGCTGCACGTCGATATTCTCGTTCGGCATCAGCTCGGAGAGCTTGCGCTTGAGCGCGACGATGTCCGGGCCCACCGCCACGTCGATCACCGCGATCAGTGCGTTGTGCGCGTCGTAGAGCGTCAGGCTGGTCGTGCCCTGCGTCTTGCCGAGCAGATAGAGCGACTGGTTGGTGAGCGGCAGCAGATCGGCGATCTCGGGATTGCCGATCAATGCCCTGGTGAACGGACGGTCCGCCTTGACCACCTGGCTCTTGTTGATCGGCACGTCGACCTGCCCGGCATGCGCGCCGTCGGACGTGACGATCGCCTGCGACTGGGCAAGGGCGCCCGGCGCGGTCGAGAGCATGGCGACGCCGATCGCACAAAGGGCGACGCGCGCGCGCGCCGGCGTGATTTCAAAGCCCCACATAGCGGCCCACCTCGTAGCTGGTGTTCTTGGTCCCGCGGATTACCTCCACGGTGGGGAGCGACGGCTTCGGCGCGACCGGCCGAGCGGCAGGCGCCGCGCGGCGGACATAGCGGACGCGGCGCGCCGGCATCACCGCTGGCGCAGGCGCGTAGTCCGACGCGTAGCTGCCGATATGGGCACCGTCGCGCAGATCCTCGACGCTTATCGTCTCCACGGTCGGGCTCGTCTCGCCCTCGGCGTTGCGCAGGACCAGGCTCAGCGTGCCGACCTGCTGGGCCAGTGCGAGCTTCTGCGCGTCGACCTGCGACACTTCGAGCGTCGCGGTCTTGCTGACCGACGGCTTGTCGCTGTTGTCGTTCGCGTCCTGATCGATGGCGATCACCCGCTGCTTCTGAAGCAGGACATCGGTGATCTGCTGGCCATTGGCCTGCGGATCCGTGGGCGTCCGCGTGATCAGCACGTCCACCGTATCGCCCGGGAGGACGAAGCCCGCCACGCCGGCGACATCGTTCACCCGCACCGATGCGGCGCGCATTCCCGCCTTGAGCACCGCCGAGATCGTCGCGCGGCCGCCCTCGCCCGAAAGCTTGGAGCGCAGGATCGGCTCGTTGGGCTGGATCGGGCGCAGGGCGACGTGCGTCTTGCCCATCGGAGTCAGCTGCGCGACCGAGCTGAAAGTGCCGTCAGGCAAGGACTCGGTCGGCCAGTCGACAAGCTTGATCTTGTCCGGCGTGACCGCCGTGCCGAATTCGAGCGGTACGCGGGCAACCGCAACCTTGGTGGTGCCCTGCGCGGCAGTTGCCTGCTTTTGCTCGACCCGCCCGAGATAGGCGTTGGCGACGAAGACGGCCAGCAGTCCGAACAGGATCGCGGCCACAAGAATGACTAGAGATTGCGAACGCATGACCTGGCACCCTCCCCGAATGCCGGACTCGGTCGATAGGATTATTGTGGGGCCGTCACTGACGGCCCCACAATATTCTTCAGCAGGTCGTGTTGCTCGGCGCGTTGATGCAGTTCGATGCCTTGTTCATCGCACCGCCGATGGCGCCGCCCAGCGTGAGCGCGGCCGCTGCAATACCGACACCGACGATCGCCAGGATCAGCGCGTATTCGGCCGCCGAAGCGCCGCTCTGGTCGTTCCAAAGATTCTTGAGCATGGTCGTCATGATACTGTTTCCCACCCTAAGCCGGAAATGCTCCGGCTCTACTATTGTGCGACGCAGCACGACCTGTTCGTCCCCCGTTCGGGTGAACTCGGAAAGCGACCTGGTGGCATCTTTGCGATGCCTTTCCGATGACTTGCCCGCCTCGCTGGTAAATGAGGCGTTAACTAGGGCTAACTGTCAATCGGAATTAAAATACATAATTCCAATAACTTACCTAGATCTAAATTAAGTCCATATCGGAAATATGGTCATTTTCAATGGTTTAGCGGAAGCTTGTCGGAGCGCCATTTTTACCCCTCCCTCCAATAAAAATGCAGGTTTTGGGTGCCAAAACGAGACTTAGACATAAAGGATATACCCAAGGATATAAGCCCTTTTACGTAGACAGCCGGCAAATGTAACGAGGTCTGGTCAATAGGAATGGTTAAGATGCCGCGCTCTACGGATCGATGTATCGGACGGTTGCCCCGAGTCGGATCCAACAACTTGTATAGAAATTCATCCTATTGAGAACCATTCGCGAGAGATCGGTTTTTACTGGAGAGTTTACATAGGTAAATTTACGAATATTATCGGATTTATCGCGGATGCGCCGAATACGGCCGACTTCCGCAGTTTCGGAGGGGGACGGAGATGAAACGCTCCAGTACTACGCTCGCGATCGCGCCCGCAGATCTTTTCCTCGTCCTGCTCGCGCCGCTTGTCGCGCTGGCGTTCATGATGGTCGTGGATACGGCGCTGCGCGACGGCGACACGGGCTGGCACATCGCGACCGGCGCCTGGATCGTCGAACATCTGCAGGTGCCGCGAACCGATCCCTTTTCCTTCACCGCGCAGGGCAAGGCCTGGGTCGCCCATGAATGGCTGTCGGAGCTGCTGATGTACGGCGCGTGGCAGGCCGCGGGCTGGTCTGGCGTGATGCTCCTCTTCGGCCTCGCCGCGGCATTGCTCTATTTGCTCGTCGTCCTGCACCTGCGCCGCTGGCAGTCGCCCGGCGCGTGCGTGCTGATGCTCGTCTATATGACGATGGGCATCCTGCCGATGCTCGCCGCGCGGCCGCACATGCTGGCGCTGCCGATGCTGGCGGGCTGGGTCATCCTGCTGATGCGCTACCGCGAGACGGATCGGGTGCCGCCGCTTGCCCTGGCGCTGCTGATGCTGGTCTGGGCGAACATGCATGCGAGCTTCGTGCTCGGCATCGGGATCGCCGGCATGTTCGGCCTCGAGGCGCTGGTTGCAGCACAGCCGGAGAATCGCGTGCGCGTGGCGCTGGGCTGGGGCCTGTTCGGCGTGGCGTTGCTGCTGGCGGGCCTGATGACGCCCGCCGGCGTGGAAGGGCTGATCTATCCCTTCTACGTCAGCAACTTGGCGATCCTCAAATTCATCTCGGAATGGCGCCCGGTCAATTTCGAGTCGATCGGCCAGTTCGAGATCGTGCTGCTGTCGGCGATCTTCTTCCTGTTGTTGCGGCCGGCGCGGGTGCCGGTGCTGCGACTGCTGCTCCTGCTCGCGCTTCTTCACCTGGGGCTGCAGCATATGCGCCAGACCGTGGTGCTGGTGCTGGTCGCGACGCTTATCCTGTCCCAGCCGCTGGGCCAGGCATGGGCCGGCGATGCGGAGCGCCCGCGCTGGCCGTTCGTGGCGGCGGCGCGGCGCAACGCTAGCGCGCTTATGCCGATCTTCGCGGTTGCCACCCTGCTCTATCTGGGCACGGCCGCGGCGCGGCTGATCATTCCCTTCTCCCGCCCCGACAGCAGCGGCGTGCCGATGACGGCGATCACGCACGTTCCCCCGGCGCTGCGCGCGCAGCCGGTGTTCAACGAATATAGCTTTGGCGGGCTGCTGATCATGAACGGGATCCGCGCTTATATCGACGGGCGCTCGGACATGTATGGCGATGCCTTCACGACCGACTATTACCTGACCTCGAAGGGCGATCTCGCCCGCTGGCGCGCCGCGGACGCCAAATGGCGCTTCGGCTGGACGATGCTGCCGCCGGACAATCCGCTGGTCGCCATGCTGGACAAAGCGTCCGGCTGGCGCCGCCTCTATGCGGACAAATGGGCGGTCATCCACGTGTCGGACCGAGCCGGGCCCAAGCCCGACACCGCGCCGCCCGTCACGCCGGCTGGCGCAGCCGGTAGGTGAGGTTCACCCGCTTCGAGAGCATCAGATAGGGCAGCCAGAGCGCCACGCTGATCAGCGCCTTCTTCACATTGCCCTCCAGCATCGCGTGCAGCGGATGCGCGACCTCGGGGGGCAGATCAGCCATCGCGCCCATCGTCCGCGCGATCACCGTCTGCATCAGCAGGTCGATGCCCCAGGTGGCGACCAGGAAGCGCGGAAACAGCGGCACATGACGCAGCGCCATGATCGCCGCGAAGCAATAGAGGCACGACATCACGACGACATCGACCAGCATCAGCTGGCGCAGCATCAGGAACCAGTCGGGCGCGACCCTGGACAGCGCGGGGATCGCGGTGAGGAACTCAAGGACGCGGACGGGCACGTTGACCAGCATTCCCAGGACCAGCGAGGCCATGAAGCCCGAGGCGCCGAACAAAGCGAGCTTGCGCGCGCGGATGCCGTCGATCTCGCGCCAGCGCCCGAAGCGCGCGAGGCGGATGCCGGGCTGCGCGAAGAGCCGGCCGGCCGGAAAGAGGCGCAGGGCGAGGAAAATGGTGCAGACCGGCGCTGCCACGACCAGCGTGTAGGAGAGAATGTTGGCGACGCCGCTCGACGTCGGCAGCTCCTCCATCCCGACCGACGAGATGCGCAGTCCGCACGCGAAGCTCGCCAATGCCACCCAGAGGAGCATGAGGCTCGGCATCGATGCCTCGACCTTGCTGATCCAGGCGATGCTCCTGGCGTTGAGCTTGCGGGCCAGGGGATGACGCGCGATCCGATGCATCTGGGCTTCCCGATATTGACCGTCCTGAGATAGGGCGCCCGGCTTAGGAAACAATTAAGCATGCGCTAGGGTCTAATGCGCTGCCCCGATGGAGCCGGATCGCCGGTGCATGAAAAAGGGGCGAAGCGCGCCTGCGCTCCGCCCCCCTTTTCCGTTGCCTGCAGCTCAGGCGAGCGCGGCCTTGCGACGGCGCGTGCGCATCGCGGCGCCGGCGAGGCCGAAGCCGCCGATCATCATGCCCCAGGCCGCCGGCTCGGGCACGGGATTGGCCTGGCCGAAGAACATCATGTGCGAGAGCGCGTGCGGATTGTTGTTGTACGGGATGTCGAACGTGTTCCAGCTGCCCGACGACGCCGGGGAGATCTGGTACAGCAGGAAATTGTTGGCCGCCTTCACCGCGACGAAATCGACCAGATAGCCCGGCAGCGACCAGGTGCCCGACGCAGTGCCCGCGCCGGTGATCAGCCCTCCGGTGATATCGGTGCTGAACAGGAAGTTCAGCGTGATGTCGGGATTGGCGCTGGGATGGGTGTCGTTGAACAGATTGTAGAGCGCCTCGGCGTTCTTGTAGCTGTTCGCGTTCAGCGGGTTCGGGTTGTTGTTGATGTTGCCCTCGAACAGGCATCCGGCGGGACTCGCCACCGAATTGCAGTTCGCCTCGACGATCGGCCCGGCAAGCGCGGCGGCCGGCAGGAATGCAGCCCCTAGTGCTGCGGCGAGGAACGCTACTCTGACAGTCACGGGTCTTCCTCTCAATTGGCGTCTATTGAAATTAATATAGTCTTTACTTCCCCTTCTGGGAATAATGATTCAAAATTGATTCGTGCAATAATGGGACTGTTTCCTAGATATATAACCTATATAACTAAAGTTATATTGCATATCTCGAATTATGTATTCAGTTATACTTAGCTGCGTGCGGGGTTCAGCAAGGTTTATCTGACTGTTATTGCGCCCATGCCTGGCGATCCTGGGGTAGCCGACGACGCCGATCTGTACCGGCGCAACCCTGTCTCCGTAGGTGGAGCCATTTTCGAGGACCGAATGCGCATGCCCGACCCGGCCCTTTCCGTTTCGGAGGCCGCGGAAGATTCCCTGCCGGAACGTCGCATCCGCCCCAGGTTGAGGCGTGCGAGTCGAGCTTGGCCGATGCCGAGCTGGACGACGGGCATCGCCACAAGGCGCATGCGCAGCCCCCCCCTTCGGCGCGCGACTCGCTTGAAGGTTCGGCTATCCATGTCTCGCGGCGATGGCGCCGGGGCTGCGGGCGCGCAGGGGTTATTGTGCAGGTTTGGCGCGCCAGAGGCTGAGTTGAGGTTGACGTTTGCGCGTCGCCATCGGCAGCGGATATTCGACGGCAATGGTGCGGAGGACAGAAGCCGGATCATAGTCGCCGCGCCTGAGCGTGAAGATCTCACCGCGCTGCATCAGCAGCCGACGGACCTCCGCGGCATCGATCCTCGACATCCCGACAAGCGCCTCTGCCCAAGGATCGGCCTTGCGACGAGGCGGCAATACCAGCAGCCTTATCCCGGTCCCAGGAAGATAGTGCTGGACCGCGACAGCGATCGGATCCCCTTCGACGAGAAGGACGGCGTCGCCGCCGGCATCGGAGACGGCTTCCATGGCTTGAGGCCAAGCCTCGGATTCTCGCATGGGAAGCCAGCGGACTACGGCGCTCGCCTCCAGCACGAGTATCATCGCAACGAGCGCGAACCGCACAGGGGAGCCGCGCACGGCCGCGAGCGCCAGGGCAATAAGAATGACCGCCGGCCCCGCCGCCCAGAACAGGGTCCTGGGGAGGAAAATCGGCACCTTTTGACTGATGGCCCACAAAAGTATCGGGCAGCCGATCGCCAGAGAGGCGAGCATGAGAACCGGCGGGCGTCCATCCTTTGCCGCGAACCATCCCAAGCCCGCGAGCCAGATCAGCCCCAGGAGCCAAGGTGCGGCAATTTGCTCGCTCGCCAAATATAGTGGCGAATAGACCATTGCCGTCATTTCGAGAGCGTCAGCGACGTCGGGACGCGCAATCCAATCGAATCCGGAAACCCCGCCCAGCTGCTTCAGGCTGATCCACCCCCACCAGGCCCAAAGCAGCAGAATTGCCCCATTCGCCGCGAGCCAGGGTACCAGGGCGCGCCAGTTGCCTCGAAGCATCCAGAGCACGGCGACGTTCGCAAGCACGACAAAGACGACCAGGGTCGTATGCGAATATACTGCCACCAAGGCGCCGATCGCGAAGCCCGCAAGCGGGCACAGGCGCGGGCGCTCAAGATAAGCGACGATCCCAATGCACGCCCACAGGACGGCTGTATGGGCGAGGATATAGCCGCGAACCTCTTGCGAGAAATCGAGATGCGCCGCTGAAACCGACAGAAGACCGGCTGCGATGAGCCCCGCGCCGCGACCGCCCATGCGTCGAGCCAATAACCAGGCCGCGACGATGCCGACCAAACCGATAAGAATCGACAAGCATTGAATGGCGAAATCGCCGGTTCCAAACAGCCGCATCCAGCCGGCCAGAAGAGTATAATAGAGTGGCGGATTGCTCTCGCGTACCATCCAGACGCTCCACAACAGCTTGGTAGGCTGCTGGGCGAGAGTCACGGAAGCTATTTCATCCAGCCATAGCGAATAACCAGCCGTTGCGACACGCAGAGCGGCGGCAGCGAGCAGTATAGGGAAGATCCACAAGTCCGATCGCGTCCACGGGATGTCGGGACGCCCTGGATGGGGTGATCCAAATTCTATTTCATGATCCACTAATATTGCGTCTGATACTCGAGCAAGGGACCGCGCGATGGTGGCACTAAGGTCTAGGCGCGGGATTTGCTCGCGCTCCGCTGGCAGCGGACGCGCGCGCGGCGCATCCGTGGCGCTTCGCCAACCGGAGGATGTCCGCCGCAACTCTCGGATCGGGGCGCCCCAATGAATGCCGAAATTGATCCGGGTCGGCCGCGATGCGGCGCATTGCAAGAACAGTAGCGAGCGCTACCAGCCTGCGGTCAGCCGCAGCACCTACAGGGTGCAATCTCCCGGCTTCGATACTCATTACAATGCACCCCCTGCGATCCTGCAAGGTTAGCCACGTGCAAAGGCAAATCAATTACAAAGCGAACTTTATTCCATTTTATCATTCATTTCCGAAGCACTTTTCCCATCGTGAGCGCGCGGTCCGCGGCGGTTTCGACGGGCGCGAAGACGCCGGGCATCGCGTCAGCTCGGACGCCTTCCTGCTCTTCAGTCAGATGGAAGATCGGGTTGCGCATCCAGGCATGCGGGCTGACTCGCGCCAGCCGGCATGCCCGTAGCCGCGGGGAGCAGATGCTCGATGCGGCGGGCCACGCGACACGCTAGATCCTGGCGATGGCGGGCACGACGCGCTGACCGCCCCCGACTCTTGGCGCTAGCGAGGAACGCAGGCGAGCGCCCACCTCCACACTTAAATGAATATGAAGACGGGCCGATTGGTCGAGTGCCTTGCTACTGGCAGGCCAGGCACTCGTCATAATCCTTCGATTCGACCTGGATCTCGCGCAGGTCGATCGTGTTGTCGGCCTCGACCCCGCCGGCGAAGCCGGCGCGCTGGATGCTCTTCGAGCGGAGATAATAGAGCGACTTCACGCCCAGCTCCCAGGCACGGAAGTGGAGCATCAGCAGGTCCCATTTCTCGACGTCGGCCGGGATGAACAGGTTCAGCGACTGCGCCTGATCGATATAGGGCGCGCGATCGCCGGCGAGCTCGAGGATCCAGCGCTGGTCGATCTCGAAGCTGGTCTTGTAGCAATCCTTCTCCTCGGGGGTGAGGAAGTCGAGATGCTGGACCGAGCCGCCCTGCTCGAGGATCGTGTTCCACACCGCTTCGGAATTCTTGCTCTTCTCGACGAGGAGCTTCTCAAGATACGGATTGCGCACCGACCAGGAGCCGCTGAGCGTCTTGTGGGTGTAGATGTTCGCCGGGATCGGCTCGATGCAGGCGCTGGCGCCGCCGCAGATGATCGAGATCGACGCGGTCGGCGCGATCGCCATCTTGCACGAGAAGCGCTCCATCACGCCCATATCGGCCGCGTCGGGGCACGGGCCGCGCTCGACCGCGAGCGCCATCGACGCCTCGTCGACCTGCGCCTTGACGTGCTTGAAGATCTTGAGGTTCCACGACTTGGCCATCGCGCCCTCGAACGGCAGGCCGCGCGCCTGGAGGAAGGAGTGGAAGCCCATCACGCCCAGGCCCACCGAACGCTCGCGGCTGGCGGAATAGGCGGCCTTCTCCATGCCCGGCTCGGCGCGGTCGATATAGTCCTGCAGGACATTGTCGAGGAAGCGCATCACGTCCTCGATAAAGCCCTTCTCGCCCTTCCACTGCTCCCAGGTCTCGAGATTCAGCGACGAGAGGCAGCAGACCGCGGTGCGATCATTGCCGAGATGGTCCTTGCCGGTGGGCAGGGTGATTTCCGAGCAGAGGTTCGAGGTCGAGACCTTGAGCCCCAGATCGCGGTGATGCTTGGGCATCGTCCGGTTCACGAGATCGGAGAAGACGATGTACGGCTCGCCGGTGGCGAGACGGGTCTCGACCAGCTTCTGGAACAGCGCGCGGGCATCGACCTTGCCGCGCTCCGAGCCGTCCTTGGGCGACTTGAGCACCCATTCGGCGCCGTCACGCACCGCTTCCATGAACGCGTCGGGGATGAGCACGCCGTGGTGGAGGTTCAGCGCCTTGCGGTTGAAGTCGCCCGACGGCTTGCGGATCTCGAGGAACTCCTCGATCTCCGGGTGCGAGATGTCGAGATAGCAGGCGGCCGAGCCGCGGCGGAGCGACCCCTGCGAGATCGCGAGGGTCAGCGAATCCATCACGCGGACGAACGGGATGATGCCCGAGGTCTTGCCGTTGAGGCCGACCGGCTCGCCGATGCCGCGGACATTGCCCCAATAGGTGCCGATGCCGCCGCCGCGCGAGGCGAGCCAGACATTCTCGTTCCAGGTATCGACGATGCCGTTGAGGCTGTCGGGCACCGAATTGAGGAAGCACGAGATCGGCAGGCCGCGCCCGGTGCCGCCGTTCGACAGGACCGGCGTGGCAGGCATGAACCACAGCTTCGAGATATAGTCGTAGAGGCGCTGGGCGTGCGCGGCATCGTCGGCATAGGCCGAGGCGACGCGGACGAAGAGATCCTGGAAATTCTCGCCGGGCAGCAGATAGCGGTCCTTCAGCGTCTCCTTGCCGAAATCGGTGAGCAGCGCGTCGCGCGAATGATCGACCTCGACCGGATAGGGGCGCGGATTGACCGTGCGGCTATTCATCTCGGGCTTCGCGCCTTCCGCGGCGAGCTTGGTAGCTTCTGCAACTGCCTTGACGGCGGCGTCGGTGACGGTGTCGTTCACGCTGTTTTCCGTGTCTCTGAATTCCATGCCTATCACCCCTGAATGCTCTACACGCCTCGCCCGAAGCGAGGCCAAAAATCCGACTCGGGGGCGACCGTCGATGGTATCATCGACGCGGCTCGATGCGAGAACAAAAAGTGTCCATCACGCCAGAGCCCGGCACAGCAAATCCTGTTCCGCATATAGCTATGCGGCGCTGGTTCTACCAGTGCTTGAGCTTGCCCCCTAGTGCAACCACAACAGATTGTGCCCAAATGAGTCCGAGGGCAAGACGGTAAATGGTTAACGGAGTCAACGGTTCGTCGCTAAAATGACTCGGTTCATGGCACCCCGGCATGGGTTGCGATGCAGCGACGCACGGACTTTCCTAGCGTTCCGGAAAGGCAAGGGAACGAACGGCGAACTGCAAATAAATTTCGGGGGAAGGATCTCCGGACACCACCGGTTGTGTGGGGGCGCCGGAAACCGATCGTCCGGTTCGCCTAATCCGCATAACCGGCTGGTCGGCACTATCCATCGTGGATATCCTGACTCGCCTGTGGCTCGATGAAAGGAACTGGTGATGACCCTTCGTATCAACGCCGAGGCGCCGAACTTCACGGCGGAGACCACCCAGGGCACGATCGATTTCCACGACTGGATCGGTGACAGCTGGGCGATCCTGTTCTCGCACCCCAAGGACTTCACGCCGGTCTGCACGACCGAGCTCGGCTATATGGCGAAGCTCAAGCCCGAGTTCGACAAGCGCAACACCAAGATCATCGGCCTGAGCGTCGACCCGGTCGGCAACCATGCCAAATGGGCCGAGGACATCGCCGAGACCCAGGGCACCGCGCCCAACTATCCGATGATCGGCGACACCGACCTGAACGTCGCCAAGCTCTACAACATGCTGCCCGAAGCGATCGAAGGCGGCTCGGACGGCCGCACTGCTGCCGACAATGCGACGGTGCGCACCGTCTTCATCGTCGGGCCGGACAAACGGATCAAGCTGATGCTCAGCTATCCGATGACCACCGGTCGCAACTTCGACGAGATATTGCGCGTGCTCGATTCGATGCAGCTGACCGCGAAGCATCGCGTGGCGACCCCGGTGAACTGGCAGGACGGCGACAAGGTGATCATCGCCGGCTCGGTCTCGGACGAGGAAGCGAAGACCTTGTATCCGAACGGCTGGGAAGCGCCGCGCCCCTATCTGCGCATCGTGCCGCAGCCGCAGTAAGGCGCGCGCCGCCGCGATCCTTCGACCGCGACTAGGCCGGGCATTTGGCGCCGCTGTCGATCCAGCCGCGGATGAGTTGGCCGAAGGCCTTCTGGGTTCCCGGCGCGGGCGTCCGGCCGTCGCCCGGATGCCAGGCCCAGCCGACGAGATGGTCCTCCGCCATATGGTGATGGATGGCCTCGAGGTCGCGGCCGCCGTTGCGCTTCGGATCGCGCACCTGCCGGCAGATCTCGCCCAGGGTCAGGCCCTGCCACGCCATGCTGGCCGGCGCGAGCGACCAGTGGGAATTGCCCGGGATGCTGCGGATGCCCGACGCGAAGGTCGCGACGTTCGCGTCACCGTGACAGGAAGCGCAGGCGAGACCGGGCGGGCCCTTGTCGGCGGCGCCGGCGAACATCGGCGGCTCGTGCGGGCGCATGTCGTCGCCCTGGGTGGGCCGGCGCGTCGCGGGATGGCAGTTCATGCAGCGCGGATGCATGATGACCTTCGCCGCCTCGGTGAACAGCGCGGCCGATCGCGCGTCCTTGTCCTGGATCGCGGCGAAGCTGGCGGCGTCGCGCAGCCCGGTGGGCGGCGGCAGCGAGGCCTTGCCGGGATAGCTGAGCGCCGCGATCAGGCAGGTGCCCGCCGCGCCCAGCGCGAAAAGACCCGCACGGCGGATTATCGAGATGCTCGTCATGCCCGGTGCACCATCGCTGGAGGGAGCGGCAGGCTGGTGAGACGGGGACCGCCCGCCGCGCGAATCGCGTTCAGGACGGCGGGCGCGACCAGCGCCGTGCCGGGCTCGCCGACCCCGCCGGGATCCTCCGTGCTGTCGACCAGCGCGACGCGTATCTCCGGCATCTCGTCCATGCGCAGCACGCGACAATCATGATAGTTGGTCTGCTGGACGCGGCCGCGTGCCACGGTCACCTCGCCATAGAGCACAGCACCCAGGCCGAACACGATGCCGCCCTCAATCTGCTGGCGCACGATCGTCGGGTTGACGACGATGCCCGTGTCGATCGCGCAGGTCAGCCTGGTCACCTGAGCCGCGCCCTTCGCATCGAGCGCGACCTCGGCCACCATGCCGATATGGCTGCCGAACGCCGAGACGATCGCGATGCCGCGGCCATGGCCCGGCGGCAGCGGCTTGCCCCATCCGGCCTCCTCGGCGACACGATCCAGCACGCGCCCGAGGCGCGAGGACCGATCGATCAGCGCGCGCCGATAGTCGAGCGGATCGCGCTTCGCGCGATGGGCCAGCTCGTCGATCACGCCTTCGACGACGACGGCGTTGCGGGTCGCGCCGACGCCCCGCCAGTTTCCCGCGAGCAGCCCTTTCGGCGGCTCCTCGCGGACATATTCGACGAGGACATTGGGGATCGTATAGGGCGTCGCCGCATCGTCGATGTCGTCGAGATCGACGCCGTCCTTGGTGAAGCTGGGCAGGAACCGGAACATGACGCCGGGCGCCACCAGCTTGTGATCCCAGCTCACCGGCATACCGCTCGCGTCGAGTCCGACCCGGACGCGGCTGTGGTTGTGATAGCGGAACGCGTCGTTGCGGATATCCTCGTCGCGCCCCCACAGGATCTTGACCGGCGCACCCACGGCCTTGCCGATGGCGACCGCCTGCGGGACGAAATCGACCTCCAGCTTCCGGCCGAAGCCGCCGCCGATCAGGAAGCTGTTGACCCGGACCTTGTCGTGCGGGAGCCCGGCGGCCTCCGCCGCGACCTTGCGCGCGCGGCCGGGGACCTGGCTGCCGAGCCATAGCTCGCACGAATCGGCCTTGACCCAGACGGTGCAGTTGATCGGCTCGAGCGCCACATGCGCCAGCATGGGCAGTCGATAGACGGCCTCGAACTTGCCGGGTGCCGCCGCCATCGCCTGGGCCGCATCGCCCTTGCGCTCCGCGGCGATGCCCTGGCGCTCCATCGCGGCATCATAGGCCGCGACCATCGAGGCGGTGGAGTGCGCCTCGGAGCCGGACCAGCGCGGCGAAAGCGCCGCCAGCCCCTTGCGCGCCGCGCCGCCATGATCGGCGATGACGGCGACGGCGTTGTCGAGCTTCACGACCTGGCGGACGCCCTTCACCGCGAGCGCCGGCGCCTCGTCTACCCCGTCCAGCTTGCCGCCGATGATCGGGCAGTTGGCGACCGCGGCATGGCGCATGCCCGGAAGCGACACGTCGATGCCGAACTTGGCGCTGCCGTTCACCTTGGCGGGCGTGTCGAGCCGGGCGACGGGCTTGCCGATCACGCGCAGCGCGCCGGTCTTGAGCTTCGGCTCCTTGGGCACCGGAAGCTTGCTCGCCGCATCCACGAGCTTCGCATAGGCGAGCCGCCGGCCGCTGGACGAATGCACCACCTCGCCGGCTTCGGCGCGGCAGCTGTCGGGCGGTACGGACCATTGCCGCGCGGCGGCCTCGACAAGGACGGTGCGTGCGGCCGCACCCGCGCCCCGCATCTGCTTCCAGCCGCCACGGACCGAGGCCGAGCCGCCGGTGATCTGCCCGCCCAGCAGGGGGTTCGCGTAGACGACGTCGTCCCCCGGCGCGAGTTCGGTGCGGATGCGCTCCACGGGCACCTCGAGCTCTTCGGCAACGAGCTGGGCGAGGCCGGTCACCGCGCCCTGGCCCATCTCGGCACAGGGTATGGTGACGGTGATCGCGCCCGATGCGTCCAGGCGCAGGAACGCGTTGGGACGGAATTCGCCGGCTCCCGCCGCCCAGGCGGCCGGCCCGAAGCCGAAGCCGATGACCAATTCCCCTGCGAGTGCCGCGGATCCTCCCAGAAAGGCGCGGCGGCTCGCGATCGGCGCGGAGGTCGCCATCTCAGGCCGCCCCGCCACGGGCATTCGCCGCGGCACTCTTGATCGCGGTCCGGATCCGCCCATAGGTGCCGCAACGGCAGATATTGCCCGACATGGCCTGATCTATGTCCTCGTCGCTGGGCGACGGGCTTGCGGCCAGCAGCGCCGCGGCCTGCATCAGCTGCCCGGACTGGCAATAGCCACACTGCACGACTTCCTGGTCGAGCCATGCCTTTTGCAGGGCGCGGCCGACGGGGCTCGATTCGAGATGCTCGATCGTGGTGACCGCCCGCTCCCCGACCGCCGAGATCGGCGTCACGCAGGACCGGTGCGCGACTCCGTCGATATGCACCGTGCAGGCCCCGCACTGCGCCGCGCCGCAGCCGAATTTCGTACCGGTAAGCCCGACTATATCCCTGACGATCCACAGAAGCGGCGTGTCGTCGTCGACGTCGACGCTGTGGCTCTGGCCGTTTACCGACAAACTAGTCGCCATAATCGTCTCCCCATTTGCGCCCGGGAACGTCATGCCAATCGACTATTTTCAGAAAGCGCCTGACAGGCACGACAATTCATCTGCCGCTGACCCGCAGGGCGACTCCGACCTGCCGCTTTCTGTTCGCCGATGCCTGACATAGCGCGCGAGGGCCGGTCAATAATATCAATGGGTAGTATCATTGGCCGGCGCTTGTGCGGATGGACCCGATTGCGGATCGGCGATCGACCACCTCCCCAATCACGCCAGCGGCAGATACAGCTCGGTGACCGCCTCGCGCTCGGGCACGTCGGGGAAGAACGATACCCTTCGGCAGAAGAGCGGGAAGTCGCGGGGCTCCTCGCCGCTGGCCGGCAGCCAGTCGCGGTAGAGGAACAGCGCGGCGGGCTCGAGATCGTCGCTCGATCCCGTGACGCGGAGCATCGCGCAGCGCCCGGCGGGGATCAGGCCTTGTTCGACGCCCGGATCCGCCGGGAAGGCGCGGTCGGTGGCGACGCAGAGATCGAGGCGGAAATCCTCGGGCGCGGTCGCCCTGGGGTTGGAATGGAAGAGATTGAAGGTGGCGCTGGCGGCGGGGCGCAGGCCGGCCGCCTTGCGCCAGGCAATGAAGCGCTGGATCGTGTCGCCGATCCGGGCGGGATCGCCGCGATGCTCCATGACGGCCACCGGGGTGGCGGGGAAATCGATCAGGGCGACGTCTTCGGCAGTGTAGTTCGGTTGCATGTGCTGCCTCCTTGCTTGTGCGAGCGGCCCGAGGGCCAAGAGCCACGGTTCCCAGTCGGGCGATTTCCGGAAGGCCGAGGGCGCCTGGCCGAAGCGTTGTCGAAACGCGCGGGCAAAGGCTTCCGGGGCCTCGTAGCCGGCATCCAGCGCGATGTCGGTGATCGCCTCGCCCTCGCGGAACGCCAGCCGATAGGAGGCCCGCTTCATGCGGGCGAGCTGGACGTAGCGATGGACCGAGACGCCGAACAGCGCGCCGAACTGCCGGTGGAAATGATGCTTCGAGAAGGCGGCCACTCCGCTCAGCTCATCGAGCCCGAGATCCTCGTCGAGGTGCCGATCGATATGATCGAGCACCCGTTGCATCCGGGCGTGATACTGTTCGAGCGCCGCCTTGTTCACTGCATCCTCCGTGGCGCCCGCCGACTAGACTTCCGGCGACCACCCTGCCCGACCGATCTTGCGGAGTTCCTGCCTGGCCGGATTCGTGGCACGCCAGCGCGATGCTCTACCTCGTCGCCAAGGCCGCCCTGTCCGGCATCATCATCGCCATCGTCTCCGAACTCGCCAAGCGCAATCCGGGACTGGGCGCGCTGGTCGCCTCGCTGCCGCTCGTCTCGGTGATCGGGATGATCTGGCTGTGGCGCGACCGGCCCGACGCCGAGAACATGGCCGCGCATGCCGGGGCGACCTTCTGGTACGTGCTGCCGTCGCTGCCGATGTTCCTGGCGATACCGGCCTTGCTGCGCGCGGGCGTGCACTTCTGGGTCGCGCTGGTGCTGGGCTGCGCGCTGACCGTGGCGCTCTATTCGCTGATGATCTGGACGGGGCCGCGCTTCGGCTTGCGGCTGTAGCGATCCGCGCTAGGTTGCGCCCGAACCAGAGGGGGACGGGCATGCGGGCGACGGGTCTTGTGGCATTGGCGATGGTGCTGGCTTCACCGGCAGCAGCGCAGACGCGGTCCTGGGTGACCGAAGCCTCGGTCGACGAGCTGCAGGCGGCGATGGCTTCGGGCAAGTCGACCAGCGCCGCGATCACCCAGGCCTATCTGGCGCGCATCACGGCGATCGACCGACAGGGACCGACGCTGCGTTCGGTGATCGCGGTGAGCCCCGATGCGCTCGCCCAGGCACGCGCCAGCGACGCGCGGCGCCGGGCGAAGAAGCTGCTCGGGCCGCTCGACGGCGTGCCGGTGCTGATCAAGGACAATATCGAGACCAAGGAGCTGCCGACCACGGCGGGCAGCCTGGCGCTCGCGGCGAACGACACCAAGCGCGACGCGCCGGTGGTGGCGCTGCTGCGCGCGCAGGGCGCGGTGATCCTGGGCAAGACCAACCTCAGCGAATGGGCCAACATCCGCTCGGACCATTCGATGAGCGGGTGGAGCGCGGTCGGCGGGCTGGTACGCAATCCCTATGCGCTCGACCGCTCGTCGTGCGGATCGTCGAGCGGATCGGGCGCGGCGATCGCGGCGAGCCTGGCTGCGGTGGCGGTGGGCACCGAGACCGACGGTTCGGTAGTGTGCCCCTCGGCGATGAACGGGCTGGCGGGCCTGAAGCCGACGCTCGGCCTGGTGAGCCGCACCCATGTCGTGCCGATCAGCCATAGCCAGGACACGCCGGGACCGATGGGACGCTCGGTCAAGGACGTGGCGATCCTGTTCTCGGGGATGATAGGCGACGATCCCGCCGACGCCGCGACCAAGGGCGCGGACAAGTATCGCAAGGATTATGCGGCCGGCCTTTCGAGGGATGCGCTGAAGGGCATGCGGATCGGCTATTGGAAGCCGGAAATGGCCGACGATCTCGCGGCGCGCTTCGACAGGGCGCTGGGCGAGCTGCGCGCGGCGGGGGCGACGCTGGTCGAGGTGAAGATGCCCAAGCTCGACGGGCTGGGCGATGCCGAGTCGGTGGTGCTCTACACCGAGCTCAAGGCCGATATGGACCTGTACCTGGCGAGCACGCCGGCAGCCGTGAAGACGCGCACCTTCGATCAGGTGATCGCGTTCAACGAGGCCAACAAGGCGGCGGAGATGCCGTTCTTCGGTCAGGAGACCTTCTACAAGGCGCAGAAGACCAAGGGGCTGAGCGATCCCGAATATACCCAGGCGCGCGCCAAGTCGCTGCGGCTGGCGAGCGTCGAGGGGATCGACTGGATGCTGAAACAGGCCAATGCCCAGGTGCTGGTGACGCCGACCTATGGCACGCCCTGGCTGAGCGATCCCGCGCATGGCGACCAGTTCGTCGGGCCGTCGGCAAGCGAGCTCCCCGCGGTTTCGGGCTATCCGCACCTGACCGTGCCGATGGGGCTGGTGAACGGACTGCCCGCGGGCCTGTCGTTCATCGGGACGGCCTATTCGGACGGGCTGCTGCTCAACACGGGCTATGCCTATGAGCAGGCGGCGCGGGCGCGCGTGGCGCCCAAATATCTGCCGACGATCCCGGCGGACCTGGGGACGCGCAAGCTCAAATAGCCATTCTCCACAAAAGCCTCACAATTCGCACATCCTGCGCGCACCTCTGCGCGGCAGAAGGGCTTCCCTGACAGGAGGAGGCGAGAATGGCTGTGACGGCTGGAAACGGTGGCGCCAGGCACGGCAACCGCTGGCGCGTGGCGATCTGGGGCCTGGCGGCGCTGATGCTGCTGACGCCTTTGGTCGCGATGCAGTTCACCCCCGAGGTGCGCTGGGGCGGCGGCGATTTCATCGTGTTCGGCGCGATGCTGGTCATCGCCTGCTGCACGTTCGAGCTGGCGGCACGCATGACCGGCAGCGGCAGCTACCGCGCGGCGGCGGGCGTCGCCATCGCGACGGCGTTCCTGCTGGTCTGGGCCGGCCTGGCGGTGGGCGTGATCGGCGACGAGGGCAATCCGCTCAACCTGATGTTCGGTGGCGTGCTCGCCATCGGGGTGATCGGCTGTGTCGCCACGCGCTTCCAGCCGGGCGGGATGGCCGGCGTGCTGGCGCTCATGGCCTGTACGCACGCGTTGGCGGCGGCAATTGGCGGCTTCTCCGATCGCGCCTCGCTGGCGCCGAACGCGGTCTTCGTCGCACTGTGGCTGGTCTCGGCTAGATTGTTTCGGAAAGCGGCGCGGAAGCCAGGCTAGGCGGATCGAGATGTATCTCGGTCCTCAGATCGAGCCATAACCGTCACCCCGGACTGATTCCTGGGCCCAACGTACATCTCGGCGCCTATAAAGCCGCACGGTCATCGGGCGCCGCACGGTGGACCCCGGCACAAGGCCGGGTTGACTAAGAAGGGAGATGGCACCGCGTATCCAGACCCTGGACTTCAGTGCCTAGGCTTCATGCTCATTTTCCACCCATTGCGCGCGCTGCACCATGATCTCGGCGAACAGTGGCGAGGCCAGCCCTTCCGCCAGCCAGCGCTGGAGCGCGGGAAGCGATTGCGCGCCGAACCAGGCGCGGTCGACCGCGGCGAACTGGCGGACAAAGGGCAGGATCGCGGCGTCGGTGAGCGTGCGGCTCTCGCCGCAGAGATAGGCATGGCGCCGCAACCGGGCGTCGAGATCGGCCAGCAGCGCCAGGCCCCGGGCACGATGCTCGAGCGGGTCGGAAGCGTGACGGTCGGGATATTTGTAGCGGTCGAGATGGTGCTTGAACGGGCCGTCATTGGCCGCGATCAACGCGGTATCGTCGCCGTCCAGCCAATGCTCGGGATCGTTGCGCGCCAGCGCCCAGCGCATGATGTCGAGGCTCTCATCGATCACCTGTCCGTCCGGGAGCACCAGCACGGGGACGGTGCCCTTGGGCGAGGCGGCGAGCATCGCGGCGGGCTTGTCGCGCAGCTTGACCTCGCGGATCTCGTGCGCCGCGCCGCTGACCGCCAGCGCCATCCGGGCGCGCATCGCATAGGGGCAGCGCCGGAAGCTGTAGAGGATCGGCTCAGTCGGGGTCACGGGCCGGCAACACCGCGCCGACATGTGCCTCGCCCCGCGCCTCGGCCAGCCGGGCCTGGCGATGCCGCTCGGCATAGCGACTGCGCTGCTCGTCGGTGCGCTCGGCATGGCAGGCGGGACAGCTGACGCCCTCGACATAGTGCGGCGAGGCCATCTGCTCGGGGCCGACGGGCATGCGGCAGGCGCGGCACAGCGCATGGCTGCCGGGGTGGAGCCCGTGAGTGACCGAGACGCGCTCGTCGAAGACGAAGCACTCACCCTGCCAGCGGCTCTGCTCGGGCGCGACATTCTCCAGATAGGAGAGGATGCCGCCCTTCAGATGGAAGACCTGGTCGATCCCCTCGGCCTTGAGGAAGGCGGTGGCCTTTTCGCAGCGGATGCCGCCGGTGCAGAACATCGCGATCCTTGGCTTGGCGCCCTCGCCTTCGAACTCGGTCCGGTGGGCTTCGAACCAGGCGGGGAAATCGCGGAAGCTGCGCGTCTGAGGGTCGATCGCGCCGGCAAAGGTGCCGATCGCGACCTCGTAATCGTTGCGGGTGTCGATCAGGATCGTATCGGGCCGGTCGATCAGCGCGTTCCAGTCCTCAGGCGCGACATAATGGCCGACATCGAGCGGATCGACGTCCGGCTTGCCCATGGTGACGATCTCGCGCTTGATCCGCACCTTCATCCGATGGAACGGCATCGAAGGCGCGCGCGATTCCTTGACCTCGATCTCGGCGCAGCCGGGCAGGCTGCGGATATGCGCGAGGACCCGGCCGATCGCTTCGTCCGTGCCCGCGATCGTGCCGTTGATCCCCTCATGCGCGAGCAGCAGCGTGCCCTTCACGTCCTGGGCAGCGCACAGGCGGGCCAGCGGCTGCTGGATCGCGGGGCAATCGTCGAAGGCCGTGAACCGATAGAGCGCGACGACGCGGATCGGCAGAAGTTCCTGGGGCATTGCGGGCGGAGATAGGCGCGCCTGCCCGGCCTCGCCAGCCTATTTGCGCAGGCCGCGCCGGGGCGCGCCTACTTCTTGTCGAGCTCGAGCAGTTCCTCGCGGACATGGATCGCCTTCAGCGAAATGCGCACCTCGATCAGAAAATAGACCAGGCCCGCCATCAGCAGCAGCATCGAGATGATGAAGGCGATCGCGACCCAGATGCCGACATGGAGATTGCCGAGCCGCGACACGAACAGCAGCGCGACGACGATGCAGACGGCAAGCGCGCTGGCAGTGCACAGGAAGATCGCATTGTTGATCACCGAGATGCGGCGATCGATGATCCGCAGCTCCCAGACATGGCGATCATGCTCGGGCCCGGTCGAGCGGGGGTGGAGCTGCTCGATGTCGCGGGCGCGATCGACGATGCGCGCGAGACGGCCGACCATGACGTTGAGGAACGCCCCGATGCCGGCGAGCAGGAACACCGGCGCGATCGCGGCCTGGATCGTTGCCGATACCGTGGAGATGTAGGGACCTTCCATGCGATTTGCCTTATGAGGGTGCCGGGGGCCTTGCTGCAAGCGGGAGTGACGCACCGATGATGTCTTTCGAGATCGACGACGCCGCGGGTGTGATCGAATTCACCGTCGAAGGCGGGATCACCCGCGCCGAATATGACGCCGCTGTGGAGGCGATGGAGGCCGGGATCGCCAAGCACGGCAAGATATCGGCGCTGGCGGAGATCCGCAGCTTCACCGGCATGGAGCTCTCGGCCTGGTGGAAGGATGTGAGCTGGGGCGTGACGCATATGAGCAAGGTGCGCCGCGCGGCGATCGTCACCGACAGCGGCTGGATCGAGGCGGCAACGCATGCGGGCAGCGTGGTGCTGCCGGCCGAAGTGAAGGTGTTTCCGCTGGACGAATTCGCGGCAGCGCGCGCCTGGGTCCGCGAAGAATGAGGGCCTGCACCGCTTGGTAACCGCTACGCGGTACGAGGACGGGATGACCAAGCCCATGTCCTTGGATGAATTCACGCGCCTGCCGCCCGCGCTCACCGTCGATTGCGTCGACGGGCTCGCCGGCGGGATCGACCAGGTGGCGGTGCACGCCGCGCCGACGCACCGCTTCCTGCGCTATGGCTGGTACGACGCGGCGCTCCAGGCCTATGGCGGCGGGGCGCGGACGCTGACCGTGGCGCGCGAGGGCGAGACGGTGGCCGCCCTGCCCTTCACCGCCAAGGGGCCCGCGCTGCTCGGAATGGCGGAGGTGCCGGGATGCTATTGGCCGTTCCGCAGCTTTCCCGTCCGCGAGGATGCCGATGTCGATACGGGCACGGCGCTGCTCGACCGGCTGCGGCGCGAGGTGCGCGCGCTCCGGATCGGGCCGGTCTATGACGGCGATCCGGGGCTCGAGCTGCTGAAGGAAGCGGCCCAGGCGCGCGGCTGGGCGGCGATCGACCGGTTCGTCGCGGACAGCTATGCGCTCGACATGGCGGCGCTGCGTGCCGAGGGCACCTGGCCTCGCAGTTCGACGCTGAAGAAGAACCGCTTCCACGAAAAGCATCTGGGCGAGCATGGCGCGCTCGACTGGAGCTTCGTCTCGGGCGGCGCGTGGGACGAGGCGGGGTTCGCTGCGCTTGGCGCGATCGAAGAGAAGAGCTGGATCGCGGCGCGGACCGACGGTTCGGACGCGAAATTCACCACGACCGGGCACGGCGCCTTCTGGCGGCGCGCGGCAGCGGACCCGGTGATCGCGGACATGATGTGGGCGGCGATGCTGTGGGTCGACGGCGAGCCCACGGCTTTCTCGTTCGACCTCAATGCGGGCACGCTCAAATATGCGATCGCCAACAGCTACGACCCGCGCGTCGGCAAGCATTCGCCAGGCAAGCTATTGTATTACCGCAATTTGCTGCAGGCGATCGAGGACGGGATCACCGACGTGGACTGGGGTGCAGGCGACAGCGGCTACAAGCGCGTGATCGGCGCGGCAAAGGGCCCGGCGATCCGCGACTGGCTGTTCGTACGGCCGGGTATCCCCGCGCTGGCGGCGAGAATGCTGCGCAGCATCTGGGCACGAAGCGGGCACCGTCAGGCGCCGGAGACGCCGGCAGGGCCCGTCGAGGACTGACGTTCAGCACCTCAAAACCGTCACCCCGGGCTCGACCCGGGTTCCGCTTCTTCTGCGTCAGACGCGCTGGTCGCGATAGCGATCCGCCATGACATAGACCCACCCACCCTGCCGATCATACCTCATCTGCGCAGATCAGAAGAAGCGAGACCCCGGGTGAAGCCCGGGGTGACTAAGATTGGGAAATGGCTGCTAACCACCACTTCCGGAGGTGCGCGGTGAAATAGGGCGGTCGCTCGGCCTGACTAACGGGAACCTATCCCACCTCCCGCGCATCAAGCCTGAATGCGGATCGCCACTTACAATGTGAACGGCGTCAACGGCCGGCTGCCGGTGCTGCTGCGCTGGCTGGCGCAGACCCGGCCGGACGTGGTGTGCCTGCAGGAGCTGAAGGCGCCGGACGAGAAATTCCCCGAAAAGGCGATCCGCGACGCCGGCTATGGCGCGATCTGGCATGGGCAGAAGAGCTGGAATGGAGTCGCGATCCTGGCGCGGGGCTGCGATCCGGTGGAGACACGGCGCGGGCTTCCCGGCGATCCCGACGACAGCCATAGCCGCTATGTCGAGGCGGCGGTGGACGGCGTGCTGGTGGCCGGGCTGTACCTGCCCAACGGCAATCCGCGGCCGGGACCCAAGTTCGACTATAAGCTCCGATGGTTCGAGCGGCTGATCGCGCATGCCCCGACCCTGGTGGCAATGGACGCCCCCGTGGTGGTGTGCGGCGACTATAACGTGATGCCGACGGAACTGGACGTCTACAAACCCGAGCGCTGGCTGGACGATGCGCTGTTCGCGCCCGAGGTGCGCACCGCCTATTCCCGGCTGCTCGAGCAAGGCTGGACCGACGCGCTGCGCACGTTGCATCCCGGCGAGGCGATCTACACCTTCTGGGACTATTTCCGGAACGCCTTCGCGCGGAACGCCGGGCTGCGCATCGACCACCTGCTGCTCAACGCGCCCGCGGCCAAGCGGCTGAAGGACGCCCAGGTCGACCGTTTCGTGCGCGGCTGGGAGAAGACCAGCGACCATGCGCCGGTGTGGATCGAGCTGGTCTGAGCCGTCGCGCTACGCGCCCGCGCCGCCCAGCGCGTCGCGGAGCCGTTGCACCTGCGTGTTGAGCGCGATCATCTCGGGGATCGTCAGCTTGGAATTCTCAAGCAGCGCGTCCGTCAGGCACGATACCTCCTCGCGCAGCCCCCTGCCCTTGGCGGTGAGGTACACCTGAACCTGACGCTCGTCCGCCGGATTGCGCTGACGCGAGACGAAGCCCGCCGCCTCCAGCCGCTTCATAAGCGGCGTGATCGTGCTGGGCTCGAGCGCGAGGCGATCGGCGATGGCGCTGATCGTCTGGCCGTCTCCCTCCCAGAGCGTGCTCAGCACCAGATATTGCGGATAGGTCACGCCCAGCGAATCGAGCATCGGCTTGTACAGCCGATTGATCGCGATCGAAGTTGAATAGAGCGAAAAGCAGAGCTGCATATCGAGCGGCAGCGGCTCCTTGGCATGCGGGGGCACAAAAAACCTCACTTCCAGATCAATCTCTTACGGCAGGAATACATATCGCGATAAATTTCTTCTGGACAAGGGGAAAATGCGATGGCATTTAATACATATCGCGATAAATAATATCGCCGCAATCAAATGGAAGGAGATTCGAAATGACCAATTCCAAGATGCTTCCCGCCGCCGCCCAGGACGAGACGTCCGCCTCGGTCAAGTCGATCGTGCTCGTGCATGGCGGCTTTGTCGACGGCTCCGGCTGGATGGACGTCTACAAGATCCTCAAGAAGGACGGCTACAACGTCACCATCGTCCAGAACCCGACCAACTCGCTGGCCGACGACGTCGCGGTGACCAGGCGCGCAATCGCCGCCACCGACGGCCAAGTGATCCTGGTCGGCCATAGCTATGGCGGCGTGGTCGTCTCCGAGGCCGGCACCGATCCCAAGGTCGCCGGCCTGGTCTATATCGCCGCCTTCGCGCCGGATAAGGGCGAGTCAGTGAGCTCGCTGATCGCCGACCCCGCCCCGGGCGCGCCGGTGCCGCCGATCCTGCCGCCCAAGGACGGCTATCTGTTCCTCGATCGCGCCAGGTTCGCAGCTTCGTTTGCCGCCGATGTCCGGCCCGACCTGGCCCAGTTCATGGCGGACTCGCAGGTTCCCTGGGGCGTCGAGGCGCTTTCGGGCGCGGTGACCAGCCCGGCCTGGCGGGTGAAGCCCAGCTGGTATCTCGTGGCGAGCGAGGACCGGATGATCCCGCCCGCCGCACAGCGTATGATGGCCGCCCGCGCCGGGGCGCAGGTCTCGGAAATCGCGGCCAGCCACTCGATCTATGTCTCGAAGCCGGCAGCGGTCGCGGCGGTCATCGGGCAGGCCGCGCAGTCCGCCGGCAAGTAATCCTGCTTTCCTACTCGCCGCTGGCGCCGGATCTCCTGCGAGGTCCGGCGTCTTCGTGTTCAGACGCGGATATAGCGGAAATACCAGACCTCGTGCCCCTTACGGCGCGCCTTGCGCTCGTAGCGGGTCTCGGGCCAGTCAGCGGGACGCGTGAGGAAGTCCTCAGCCGTCTTCGCCTGCCATTCGAAGTCGCGGCGGCCGTTCATCACCATCATCGCCCAGCGAACATAGACCGGGTGATCGGTGCCGAGGCGGAACTCGCAGCCGGGCTTCAGCTTGGCGGCGATCAGATCGAGCGGGCCATTGTTGACCATACGGCGCTTGGCGTGGCGCGCCTTGCGCCAGGGATCGGGGTGGAGAAGATAGAGCCGGTCGAGGCTGGCATCGGGAAGCCGTTCGAGCACCGTCAGCGCGTCGCCCATGTGAAGGCGGACGTTCGACAGTTCTTCGTCGCGGATATGGTTGAGCGCGCCGACCACGCCGTTGAGGAACGGCTCGCAGCCGATGAAACCATGGTCCGGGCGCAGCATCGCCTGCCCCGCCAGATGCTCGCCCGAGCCGAAACCGATCTCAAACTCGAGCGGGCGATCATCACCGAACAGCATGCGGGCATCGAGCGCGCCGGTCTCGGGGACGCTGACCTGGGGCAGCATCTCCTCCATGAGCGCGGACTGGCCCTGGCGGAGCTTGTGCCCGGCGCGGCGGCCATAGAGGCGGCGAATGGTTGTCGGATCGGCCATGCGGGCGCGCATAGAGGCGCAGGACGGGGATCGCAAACCCAGGTCGTTGCGGAAGCTAGCTTCGCTGGGCGTCGCGGGCGTAGGCGTTCAGGATAGCGGGGATCAGGCCGGGGAAGCGCTCCTCCACCTCGGCGCAGCGCGAGGAATTGCGCATTTCGACGCCCTGGCGCTCGGAAAGAATCAGCCCCGCCTCACGCAATACCTTGAAATGCTGGGACAGCGAGGATTTCGGGATCAGCCGGTCACCCACGCTGGCGAAGGTCGAGCAGCCCTGAATGCATCCGGCGCTGGCGAGCTCGACAAAGATCGCCGCCCGCACCGGATCGGACAGGGCGTGGAGGATCGCCTCCGGCCGTACATCGTCGATCGAGGGGTGAAACAGGGGTCTCATGATTTTTGAGATAGGGGGGCTTGAAGTACAGTTCAATAGTTCCAATTTCCTGAACTCTGGGACTAAGGCGCGCCATCCCGACCGCCGACCCAGCAGATTAGGGAAAGAATCATGTCGAAACTCGCAGGCAAGGTCGCCGTCGTCACCGGGGCATCCAAGGGCATCGGCGCCGGCATCGCCAAGGCGCTCGCGGCGGAAGGCGCCGCGGTCGTGGTCAATTACGCATCGAGCAAGGCCGGGGCGGACGCCGTTGTCGACGCCATCACCCAGGCCGGCGGCAAGGCAGTCACGGTACAGGGTGACGTATCCAAGGCCGACCAGGCCAAGGGCATCATCGATGCCGCGATCCAAAATTTCGGCCGGCTGGACGTGCTCGTCAACAATTCGGGCGTCTATGAATTCGGGGCGCTCGAGGCGATCACCGAAGAGCATTATCGCCGGCAATTCGACATCAACGTGCTCGGCGTGCTGCTGACCACGCAGGCTGCCGAGAAGCATCTCGGCGAGGGTGCGAGCATCATCAACATCTCGTCGGTCGTCACCAGCGTGCTGATGCCGCAGTCCGCGGTCTATACCGGCACCAAGGGCGCGGTGGACGCGATCACCGGCGTGCTGGCCAACGAACTCGGCCCGCGCAAGATTCGCGTCAACGCGATCAACCCGGGCGTCGTCGAGACCGAGGGCACGCATGAGGCGGGCGTCGTCGGCTCGGAGATGGAAGCCGGGTTCGCGGCCCAGACGCCGCTGGGCCGTATCGGTCAGCCGGAAGACATTGCCGCAGTCGCGGTGTTCCTGGCTTCCGACGACTCGCGCTGGCTGACCGGCGAGAAGCTCGTCGCCAGCGGCGGGCTGCGCTAAGCGGAGGGAGGATGCGTGCCACCTGGGGGGCACGCGTTCCTCAATAGGCGCGGACGGCCGGCTTGAGGCCGTTCCGGGCGCACATGCCCTTCATATATTCGTTGAAATGGTGCTGGACATATTCCTTGCCGTTCCAACGCTCGACCGGGAAGCAGAAACCGGGTCCGCCGATCTCGAGATCGGGCCAGCCGCCCGGCCCCTTGGCCTTGAACTCGGCGATGCCGGTTTCCGCGGTGATCTGCTTCCAGCTCCCGTCCGGCTGCTGGCCAACCAGCGAGAAATAGGCGCCGGTATTGCCATAGCAGTAGGTGCCGCCCTCGATGACCAGCGCCTCGGCGCGGCCGTCGCCGTTCAGATCCCGGATACTCTCAATCGTCGCGCCCCCCGGATCGGGCTGGTCGCTGCAGATCAGCCATTTGGTACCGCGCTTCACGGCGCCTGCGGCTTTGAAGATCGCGGTGTGCTGGGCGGGGGTGAGCGCGGCGGGCTTGACCGTGGGGCTGACCATTCCGGCCGAAGCCTGTACCGGAGCCGTTGCAACGGGCATGGGCCTGGCCGGCACGGCGCCGACGGGTGCGTAGACTCCGTCGGCATAGCGGATCGGCACGGTCCTGCCGCCGCTAGTATATTGGAGATCGAGCCAGCCCCTGGGGCCCTGGCCGATCGCCCTGACGGTGCCGGTATGGCTGAACAGCAGCCGCCAGCGCCCGTTCGGGCCGTCGCGCGCTACAAGTGCGAAATAGGCATTGTCCGGCGCGTAGCAGGGCCCGGCATCGGTGAAGATCGCCTCGTTCTTCTGCTTGTCGCCGCTATAGTCGAGCAGGGTGACGCGCGGATTGGCGGGGGCGCCGCAGCGGTTGACCGGCCTGTCGGCGACGATCCTGAACCCTGCGACGGTGAAGAGTTGGGCCCGATCGCCAAAGGGCGAGGTCTGGGCCACACCGGCGGCGAGCGGCGCTGCGAGAAGCGCCCCGGCCATCATCAACCTACCGAGCATCATCCCTTCCCTCCGGCGAATCGCCCGGGGAGACTAGCATGCGGATGACGTCATGACTGCATATCCATGCAGATTACTCAGAGCGCGAGCTGGGCAGCCTGATAGGTGGTGCGCAACGGGAGCGACGCGCGATTGTGATGCGCGAGGCGGCGATGCTGCGGAACGGTGGTTCGCGGCTCGCGGCGGAGCAAGGCGGGGTTGGTGAGCGCGCGTGCCGACGGTTCGGCGGTCCAGTCCCCCTGGACATGGAGTAGGCCGAGCCCGGCAAGCGCCTCCAGCTCGCCGCGAGTCTCGACGCCCGTCGCGACGACGGTGACGCCCATGCCGCGCGCGAGGCGCATCACGCCTTCGACGATCGGTCGGCGCGACGCGCTGGCATCGATGCGGCGGATCAGCGCGGCATCGAGCTTGACGAAGCGCGGGGTGAAGCGCGCGAGCAGATGGAGCGCGACCGGGCCGGCGGCAAAGGCATCGAGCGCGACCGAGAGTCCGCGCGCCGTGCACGCCTTGATCAGCGCGGCGGCGCTCTCGCGATCGCCGCGCTCATCGGCGCTGACCTCGACGACCAAGCGATCGACGGGAAAACGGTGGGCCAGCGCGGTGCGGAACAGGTGCGACAGGAGCGGTCCGGCCTTGCCGCCGGCCGCACCAACGGGAACCGCGAGCAGCGCATCCGAGCGGAGCAGCCCGGCGGCGACGGCACGCTCCACCGCCAAGGTGATGCGGCGCGCCTCGAGCGAGATGCGATGCTCGGGCGGCAGCGCGGCGGCGGCGGCGCTGAAGCTGCGGCCGTGCGACCCCGTAGCGATCGCCTGCCAGGCGAAAGGCTGCGATGCGCCGAACGCAATCATCGGCTTGAGCGCAACCTCGAGCTGAAGGCTGTCGAGCATTCGGTCGTTCATAATTCCGTCTCCCTGTTGGGGCGACGAATATTGGTTAATGAAAGCTTAGCCCATTCCGTGCGTCGCCGCGTTGGATTCGCCCGCATAGGGAATCTACCAAGTAGCGGCGCAAGCGGTTTGGCGGGGTGCCGCAAACAGGCGAGTCGCCGCGGATTCGGCGGCAGCTCAGCAGCTTAGCGATGCACAAATGTGCAGATATCCGCGGAAATCGCGGGCGTGCTGGAAGGGTCGGAAAGGCTCAGGCTGCGGCGCGGCGGAGAATCGGCGGCGGCAACGCGCCGATTTCGGGCGGAGCGATATGGTCGCCCTGGACGTGATAGATGCCGAAGCTGCGCAGGCGCGTGAACACCGCCTCGCTGTCCACGCCGCCGGCGAGGATCTTGATCCCGAGCTTGCGGATGCGCGGCGTCAGATCCTCGAGCACCAGCCGCCGCGACCAGCTGCTGGCGATGCCCCCGATCAGATCCTCTTCGAGCTTGACCGCATTGGGCAGGTAGCGCGCGCAGGCACCGAGACCGGCCTGGTCCTGGCCGAGACCGACAAAGGTGGTGAGGCAACCCATCTTCGAATTGCGGTGGATGAGGTCGGCAAGCTGGGCGCCGGGGAGGTTCTGATAGCCATGCAGCGCGAAGATCATCCGTTCGGGGATCAATCCGCATTGCTTGCCGATCCGGGCAGCGGTGATAATCGGTTCGCCGGGAACCGAGGTGCCGGGCGCGTGGACGGGGATGCAGAGCCGTGCGGTGGTGCCGCCCAGCCCGGCGGCCATCGCCCAGCGGATCGCGGCGGCGGCGCAGCGGCGATCGAAATCGCCGCGCGATTCGGGCTCCAGCATCGCGAAGATCTGGGCGGCGGTTTCACCGTTCGGGCCGCGCAGCACGGCTTCATAGGCATAGACCCGACCCCCGACGATATCGACGATCGGCTGAAAGGCCATGGTCATGCCCGACTCCGCGGCCGGGCGGATCGGCGCTTCCGGGCTGATAACCCCCGAATCCATTTGCGCTCCTTTCAACCCCCTCCGGATGAAGAAATCAGGTTATCGAATCTTATAGAGGGCCCTCGGCGGAACTGCGTGGCGGAGGCCAAAAAAACCAAGGCCCTGCGCAGCTTGGCAGCTGCACAGGGCCCGGAAAAAGTATGAAGAAGGGCGCTGGCTTAGGCTAGCGCGGCCTTAAGATCGTCGACCAGATCGGTCTTTTCCCAAGGGAAAAAGTCGCCTTCCGCCTTGCGGCCGAAGTGACCGTAGGCCGCGGTCTTCTGATAGATCGGCTTGTTCAGCGCGAGATGCGTGCGGATGCCGCGCGGGGTGAGCCCGCCCAGCTTGGCGATGCCCATGATCGCGTCCTCGATCTTGTCGTCGCCGACGGTGCCGGTGCCGTGCGTGTCGACATAGAGCGACAGCGGCTTGGACACGCCGATGGCATAGGCGAGCTGGATCGTGCAGCGCTGGGCAAGCCCGGCGGCGACGATGTTCTTCGCCAGATAGCGGGTGATGTATGCCGCCGAGCGATCGACCTTGGTCGGGTCCTTGCCCGAGAAGGCGCCGCCGCCGTGCGGGGCCGCGCCGCCATAAGTGTCGACGATGATCTTGCGGCCGGTGAGCCCGGCGTCGCCGTCCGGTCCGCCGATCTCGAAGCTGCCGGTCGGGTTGATGTGATATTCGGTCGCGTCCGAAAGCAGCTCGGCCGGAAGAATGCCGGCAACGACCTTCTTCACATAGGCGTGGAGCTCGGCTTCCTTGGCGCCTTCGTCATAGCCCTTGCCGTGCTGGGTCGAAACGACGATCGCGGTGCAGGCGACGGGCTTGCTGCCCTCGTAGCGCAGGGTGACCTGGCTCTTGGCGTCGGGCTCGAGGAACGGCGCGGCGCCCGAATGGCGGTCTGCCGCCATCTGCTGCAGGATCTTGTGGCTGTAATAGAGCGTGGCTGGCATCAGGTCGGGCGTATCGTCGGCCGCGTAGCCGAACATGATGCCCTGGTCGCCGGCGCCTTCGTCCTTGTTGCCCGAAGCGTCCACGCCCTGCGCGATGTGCGCCGACTGCGGATGCAGGTTGTTCTCGAAGCGCAGCGTCTCCCAGTGGAAGCCGTCCTGCTCGTAACCGATGCGCTTGACGGTATCGCGGACGGTCTTCTCGACCTCTTCCTTGACGCCGGGCGCCCAGTTGCCTGCTTCGTCCATGATGCCCTTGCCGCGGATTTCACCGGCGAGGACGACGAGCTGGGTGGTGGTCAGCGTCTCGCAGGCGATGCGCGCCTCGGGATCCTTGGACAGGAACAGATCGACGATCGCGTCGGAAATCTGGTCGGAAACCTTGTCGGGATGGCCTTCGGAGACCGATTCGGACGTGAAGAGATAATTGGAACGCATGATTTTCCTCGTGCAGGGGCCAAGGAAGGCCGGGCCGTTGCCATGCCCATATAAAGCTTTCCTTATATGCCGCCCCTAGCGGGCAAAGCGACGATTGGCAACGGCCAAGACGAGGAGCAGTCCCGCGACGAGGAAGGCGAGCCAGTTGCCGGCCTGGGCAAACAGGGTCGGCGGCAGCGGACGCGGCAGCGGCAGGCGGATCGCCCCGGCCTGCCCCGCCGGAATGGTGCCGAGCACCCGGCCATGCGCGTCGATCACCGCGGAGATGCCGGTGGGGGTGGCGCGCAGGATCGGCAGCCCCTCCTCGATCGCGCGCATCCGGGCCTGGGCGAGATGCTGGGGCGGTCCCCAGCTGCCGAACCAGGCGTCGTTCGAGGGATTGAAGAGGAAATCGGGGCGGTTGCGCTTGTCGACCACCTGGCCGGAGAAGACGATCTCGTAGCAGACCTGGACGCCAGCCTTGCCGAATCCCGGAACGCTCAGCGTCGCGGGCCCCGGGCCCGGCAGGAAGTCGATATCGCCCATCACCAGCCGGGCGAGGCCGAGCGGCTCGAGCAGCGGGCGCATCGGCAGATATTCGCCATACGGCACGAGATGCGCCTTGTCGTAGCGGTGGCCCAGCATGCCCGCCGAATCGAGCACCCAGACCGAATTGCCCGCACCGACCAGCCGGTCGTTCGCATCGAACATCAGCGCGTTGCCGCTGACCAGCGCCTGATCGAGCGGCCCGAGCACCGCGGCGATGCGGGCGCGCGTAAGGCGCGGATCGGCGCGGAGATAGTAGCGGCCGGGATAGCTGTCCTCGAGGAACTGGTTGACCATCCCCTCGGGCCAGACGACGAGGCGCGGCAGCGGGCCCGGGCCACCGCTGAGCGCGATCAGCCTGGCGAGCGTGCGTTCGGCATAATCGGGGGCGTCGACGCCGTCCTGGCCGATATTGGGCTGGACGATGGTCACCTCGGTGCCGCTCGCGGTGCTGATGCACTTGATATAGTCGCAACGATCCGAGGCGAAGAAGGCGAACAGCGCGAGCAAGGGGAGCAGCAGCAACGGTCGATAGTTGCGCTGCGCGGCGAGAAAGAGCGTGCCGGCGATCGCGACGGTGACGCCCGACAGCGCATAGGTGCCGATCCAGGCGGCGAGGTCGCGGATGCCGGGCACCGGCACCCAGAGCACGCCGAGCGGGTTCCACGGATAGCCGGTGAACAGGACGCCGCGCAGATATTCGGCGAGGATCCAGGCGGCGGCGGCGGCGAGGACGAAGCCCTGGTCCGCCTCGACCCACCCCGCCCGGCTGCGCACGCTGCGATCGAAACGCCAGGCAAGGCCCATGGCGAGCGCCGGATAGACCGCGAGATAGAGCGCGAGCAGGAACACGGCGAAATAGCCGAGCACCGGCGGCATCTTGTCCTGATAGTCGAAGGCGTGCTGGATCCAGTTGTTGCCCACGGTGAAATGGCCGACGCCGAACACCCAGCCGCGCAGCAGCGCCGCTCGCAGCGTGGGCGCCTCGCGGACCAGCCAGAGCAGCAGCGCGATACAGATCAGGCTGACGCCCCACCAGTCGAGCGGGGCGAACCCGGTCGCGGAAAGCAAGCCGATGGCGAAGGCGGAGAGCAAGGGGCGACGGAGCATGAGGGGGCTCTAGCCCATCGATGCCGGACAGAGGAAGCGCCTGCCCGTCAATTCAGATGCCGGCCATCCCGGCCCGACGTCATGGACATTGACCCGAACCGGCGGCCAGGATGCGGGTATAGAAAAAATCACAGAGCGGTGTCGATTTCGGGGAGGCTCGTTCGTCGTTCGGATGCGACGCAAGAGCATCGGCACTAGCAGGGAGACGGATGCGATGACGATCACGATAACGGCCTTTGAGCGATCGCCCGATGGCGGCAAGGGATTGGCGCGCGATACGCGCGTTCGCTGGGCGCTCGAGGAAGTGGGCCAGCCTTACGCGGTTCGCCTGGTCCCGTTCGCGGCGTTGAAACAACCCGCGCATCTGGCGCTGCGTCCCTTCGGCCAGATCCCGACCTATGAGGAGGGCGATCTCGCCGTATTCGAGACCGGGGCAATCGTCTTCCACATCGCGGAACGGCATGCAGGCCTGCTGCCGGAGGATGTGGACGCCCGGGCGCGGGCAATCACATGGATGTTCGCCGCGCTCAGCACGCTGGAACCGCCCATCCTCGATCTCTCGATCGCCAGGACAGCCGAGGGCGACAAGCCCTGGGCGCAGGAACGCCTGCCCCTGGTCCTGGACCGGATCCGCGACCGGCTCGGGCCGCTGTCTGCGCGCCTGGGCGATGCCGACTGGCTCGACGGGGCGTTCAGCGCGGGCGACCTGCTGATGGTGTCGGTGCTGCTCCGCCTGCGGATGTCCGGCCTTCTCGACGAGTATCCGAATCTGGCCGCCTATGTCGCCCGCGGCGAGGCACGGCCGGCCTATCGGCCGGCCTTCGTCGCGCAATTGGCGGTCAATGCCCCGGCGAGCTGAAATTCGCCCGCGAAGCGGATCGGCGATGAGAGGGAGGGGACATCATGAACGTACAAGAGCAGATCGAAAACTATATCGCCGGTCAACCGGAGGCGAAGCACGACGAGATGCAGGAACTGCACCGGCTCATGCTCCGCATCTCACCGGAATGTAAGCTCTGGTTCCTGGACGGAAGGAACGAGGAAGGCAAAATCGTCTCCAACCCGAATATCGGATATGGAGTGCAACTAATAGAATATGCCAACGGCACGAACAGAGAATTTTACCAGATTGGCATAAGCGCGAACACGACCGGGATCTCGATCTATATAATCGGTATAGAAGATAAGAAATTACTGTCTCGGATTTACGGAGAGAACCTCGGCAAGGCATCCGTAACGGGTTATTGCATCAAGTTCAAAACCCTGAAGGATGTGAACATGGATACACTCGAGGAGGTAATCCGGTTCGGGTTCGATGCTCGAGATGCGTGAGATTCGGCTGTTGATCGCATTGTTCCCGCACCATCGCATCGGCTAAAGGCACGCATATGCTTCGCCCCTTCCATCTCGCCTTCCCCGTCCACGACATCGATGCAGCACGTGCCTTTTACGGCGGGGTGCTGGGCTGCCCAGAGGGGCGTTCCTCAGAAAGCTGGATCGATTTCGACCTGTTCGGCCACCAGATCGTCGCCCATCTCGATCCCGCCGCGAAGCCGGTGGCGGTCGCTAACGAAGTCGACGGACACCATGTGCCGGTGCCGCATTTCGGGGTGGTGCTGACCATGTCCGACTGGGAGGCGCTGGCTGCGCGGGTCGAGACGGCGGGCGTGCCGTTCGGGATCGCGCCGCATGTCCGCTTCAAGGGCCAGGTGGGCGAGCAAGCGACGATGTTCTTCCGCGACCCCAGCGGCAACGCGCTCGAGTTCAAGGCGTTCGCCGACTATTCCAAGCTGTTCGCAAGCTGATGGCCGAGCCGGTTTCCGTCGATGTGCCCCACAAGCTCGGCCGCGAGGCGGCACGGGCGCGGATCGCGGGCGGCATCGGCAAGCTCGCCGACATGTTTCCCGGCGGGAATATGGTCGAGCAGCGCTGGGAAGGCGACACGCTGCACTTCACGTTGAGCGCGATGGGGCAGACGGTGGCGAGCCGGCTCGAGGTGTTCGAGCATCATGTCCATGCCGAGGTCGACCTGCCGCCGATGCTGGCCTTGTTCGCCGGCAAGATCCGCGAGAAGCTGGCGAAGGAGGCCCCGAAGCTGCTCGAATAGGAGGGTGCGATGGCCATCGAGATGCGCGGCCTGGTGCCGCTGCTCCAGGTGTTCGACATGAACGAGTCGGTGCGTTTCTATTGCGACCTGCTGGGCTTTGAAGTGTTGCAGCGCTCCCCCGAATTGGAGACGCCGGAGGGGCGTTTCTCGCACTGGATGTGGCTGCGCCAGGGCAGCGCGGAGCTGATGCTCAACACCGCCTATGACAGCGGCGAACGGCCGGCGGTGCGCGACACCGAGCGCGAGCGCGGCCATGGCGATACCGGCCTGTTCATCGGCTGCCCCGATATCGACGCGGCATGGCGCCACCTGACCGAGCACGGGCTCGACATCGCTCCGCCCAGCGAGACCGGCTACGGCTCGAAGCAGCTCCACCTGCGCGATCCCGACGGGTTCGCGCTGTGCCTGCAGTGGAACGCCGGCGGCTGAACGCTCAGCGCGCCGCGCTCACCCGCCAGACCATGTTGCCGACATCGTCCGCGACGAGCAGCGCACCGGTGGCGTCGGTGATCACCCCGACCGGGCGGCCCATCGCCTTGCCGTCCTTGTTGAGGAAGCCGGTGAGGATGTCGACCGGCTTGGCCCCGCTCGCCGGGAAGCCATTGTCGCCGAAGGGGACATAGACGACCTTGTAGCCCGAGGGCGGCTTGCGGTTCCACGAGCCGTGCAGGCCGATGAACGCGCCATCGGCATAGTTCTGCCCGAGCTTGGCATCGGCGGCGAAGGTGAGGCCGAGCGGCGCGGTATGCGCCCCGAGCGCGAAATCGGGGCGCTTGGTATATTCGCGCAGGTCCGGCCGCTCCGGCGTCACCCGCTTGTCGACATAGCCGCCCCAGTAATTCCACGGCCAACCATAAAAGGCGCCGAGATCGACCTGGGTCAGGTAATCCGGCGGCATGTCCGAACCGAGCATGTCGCGCTCGTTGACCACGGTCCAGAGCTGGCCCGAATGCGGCTCCAGCGCCATACCGTTGGGATTGCGCAGACCCCAGGCATAGACGCGCAGCGTCTTGCTGTCCGGATAGACCTGGAGGATCATCGCCCGGCCCGCCTTGTTCGAGGCGCGCGCCATCTCGGCGGCGGTCTCGGCGGTATAGGTCGGGCCTTCGGCCTCCAGCCCGTCATCGGCGATGTTCGACGACGAGCCCACCGCGACGAACAGCGAGCCGTCAGGACCGGCGATGACGTTGCGCGCCCAGTGATTGCCGCCGCCGGGCAGGTCGACGATCTTCTCGGGCTTGGCGGTGATCTTGGTCTGGCCGGGCCGGAAGGGATAGCGGACCAGCGCATCGGTGTTGCCGACATAGAGCCAATTGCCGACCACGGCCATGCCGGTCGGCGAGTTGAGCCCGGTCAGGAAGGCGGTGCGCGCGTCCGCGACGCCGTCACCATTGGTATCGCGCAGCAACGTGATGCGGTTGGGCGACGCCATGCCGGCGCCGGCGTCGCGCATCAGCACGCCCATCACCCAGCCGGCGATCCCCCCGCCCTTGCGCGGCGGCGAATTGGTCTCGGCGACGAGGATATCGCCGTTCGGCAGGCGATAGAGCCAGCGTGGATGTTCGAGCTTGTCGGCAAAGGCGGCAACCTGGAGGCCCGCAGCCGCGACCGGCTTGGCGCCGCTCGGCCAGCCTATCGCCTTGGCGACGCCGATCGTGGGGATACTCTGTTCGCGCGGCGGACTGAGCTGGGGTTCGCGGCCGGTGACCGCCTGTTCGCTATATTGCGCCACATCGGGCTGGCTGGCCCAGAACCAGACGGCGGCGCCCGCGACGACGAGGATGCCGAGGGCGATCAGAAGGCGTTTGAGCATGGCGCACGAATAGGGCGCGGGGGGGACGCACCCCCAGGGGAATGGGTGCGCCCCCGGCCGCGGGGGGCGGAGGGCCGGGGGGACCCAGAGGCGGTAATGAACGGTGGGCCGGGCGC
>CBIHNZ010000007.1:0-169202 GCA_966211615.1 uncultured Sphingomonas sp. | reverse complement strand
CGCCGAATCCCTCCCAGCCACCGTCAAATTCTCCCTCAGCTTCAAATATTGAAACCAAGGGGCTGCGGCAGGGGCCCAGGTGTCGGTTATGCGTCGGTGCGCGGTTCGATCGCATGGGCGGGCGTGACAGGCGCCGCCCAGCTGACGCGTACCTCGAGGCCCCCCAGGCTACCGCTGGCCAAGGCGAAGATTCCGTCGGTCGCCTCGACATGATCCTTGGCGATCGCGAGACCAAAGCCGTGGCCCGGCCCCGATTCGTCGAGCCGCGCGCCGCGGGTGATCGCCAGCCCGGCGCGGCTGCCTGCGAGGCCCGGACCGTCATCGCCGATGCTCAGCGAAATCCGATCCGACATCGCCTCGCCCCGGATCCGGACCTGACGCCGCGCATGCCGCACGGCGTTCTCGATCAGCGCGCCGAGGATTTCGGTCAGGTCCGCGGGCGCAACCGGCACTTCGAGCTCGGCCGGCACGGCGATCTCGAACACGATCCGCTCGCCGGCATCGGTGCGTTCGAGCACCGAGACAACCCCCTCGACTGCCTGGAGTGCCCGCGACGCGGTCGGGCGGGGGGCGCCGCGTGCTTTGCCCGCCGGGGGGGGGGGGATTGCGCCCCCGCGCGCCGCGCCCGCCGCGGCAACCCCACGGTCGAGGCCATCGGCGGCATCTGTCGCGCCGGCTTCGCGCGCCCGGCGGCTCTGCGCGGAGAGTGCCGCGAGCGGCGTCTTGAGGCTGTGGGCGAGATCGGCGGCGCGACTGCGCGCGCGCGAAAGATCTGCGGCGCGCGCCTCCGCCAGGCCATTGATCGCGTCGATCAGCGGGCGGATCTCGACGGCGTGCTCGGCGGAGAGGCGCGCCCCCGGATTGCGGCGCAGCCGCTCGATCTCCTCGCGGACGCGCAGCAGCGGCCTCAGGCCCAGGCCGACCTGGGCATAAGCGGCCAGTACCAGTACCGCCCACAGCAGCGCGAGCGAGCCGAGCAATTCCCAGATGAACTCGCGCCGCGCCTGGAGCAGCGCATCGTCGTCCGTGGCGAGCTGAACCAGGACCGGACGGTTGGTCGGATCGGGTCGGACCAGCCGTTCGATGATCAACAGTCCATGGCCATACGGTCCCGCCACACGCCGCGTCGCCCAGCTGTCGCTGGGCGCCCTGGCTACCGGGCGCAGCGACTGATCCCAGAGTGAGGGAGAATGGATGCTCCCCCGCGGCGTAGATACCTGCCAGTAAAGTCCTCCGGCCGGCCGATTGAAGCGGTTGTCCGTCGGGTAGATGTCCGCATGGGGCGTGCCGGTCGCGTCGATGCGCAGGCCCGCCAGCAATTCGACCGCCTTGGCTTCGAGCGACAGCGATTCGCGGTGCTCGATATGGCGCTCGAACATATAGGTCAGCCCGATCCCCGCCATGGCCAGCGCGACCAGGATGGCCAATGCCGCGCCGGTCAGCAGCCTCAGGCGCAGCGAGCGGAAGATCATTGCTCGGCGCCCGACAGGACATAGCCGAGGCCCCGCCGGTTCTCGACGATGTCCGGCCCGATCTTGCGCCGGAGCCGGGTGACGAGCGCCTCGATCGCATTGGTATCGCCGCTGTCGCCCACGCCATAGAGATGCTCGGCGATCAGATGCGCCGGGATCACGCTGCCCGGACGATGGCCGAGAAATTCGAGGAACCGATATTCGAGCGGCGAGAGGCGGACCATGCGGTCATCGACATGCGCCGACATCCGGCTGGTATCGAGCGTCAGCCGCCCGATCCGGATCTGCGGCGAGCTGTGCCCGGCCGCGCGCCGCAGCAACGCGCGAACCCGTGCGACCAGTTCGGGCATCGCGAATGGCTTGGCGAGATAATCGTCGGCGCCCGCTTCGATCCCTTCGACCTTCTCGGTCCAGTCGCTGCGCGCGGTCAGCACCAGCACCGGAAAGTCACGTCCCGCGCCGCGCCAGCGCCGCAGCACGCTCAACCCGTCGAGCCGCGGCAGGCCGAGATCGAGGATGACCGCGGCATAATCCTCGGTATCGCCGCGGAACCAGGCATCGTCACCCTGCGTGGCAAGCTCGGCGACGAAACCCGCTTCGTCCAGCGAGCGGATCAGATCGTCCCCGACATCGGGATCGTCCTCGACGACGAGCAGGCGCATCAATCATCCTCGAGCTTGATCAGCGCGCCGGTGCGGGCATCGAGCCTCAGTTCGCGGACCCGGCCGTTTCCGGCGAGGATCTTGATCTCGTAGAGCAGCCGCGCATTTTCATGCTCGAGTTCCACCTCGAGCACCTGGCCCTGAACCTTGGCCTGGGCCAGGGCCAGGATGCGCGGCAGCGGAATCACTTCCCCGCGCTGAACGGCGGCGCGGATCGCCTGCGCCTCCTCGGCGCGGCGCTGCTCCTTGGTGCGCTTGTCCTGCGAGTCTCCCGCGAATGCGGTAGCGGTGACGCCGAGCATCGCGGCTACGGCAAGGCCGATCAGTGCGGCGGGGCGGGCGGCTTTCATTCGGTCGATCATGCCGGATTTCCTAGCACGGCGCACCTGACGCTTCGCTGACGTCCGGCGCAGCGCGGCCGTCAGCCACGTATCGCTATCCGACCGCCTCCAACCCCGAGAAGGAGGCATGTCATGACCATTTTCCCGCATCGGCGAAGCGCTGCACCGCGACTTTGACGACTGAGCCGCCCGCCGCCCGCCGGAATCCTGTTCGTATCGGAAAGTCTGTCATGCCCCGCACGCATCTCTACGCGCTCGCCCTTTGCGCGACCGCGCTCTGCTCCCCGGCCTTTGCCCAGACATCCGCCCCCGAAGCACGGCGCGGTGTCTCCACCTATCCGCCGGCCTTCTTTGTCGGCTCGCAGCCGAACACCGCATTCGACATGGTGGCATTGGTCCCCGGCTTTCGCCTGCAGGAAGGCAATGCCGAGCTGCGCGGCTATGCGGGTGCCGCGGGCAACGTGCTGATCGACGGTCAGCGCCCGACCACGAAGCAGGAGACGATCGAGCAGCAGCTCAGGCGCATCCCGGCAAGTGCGATCGAGCGGATAGAGTTGGTCCGCAGCGCCGAGTCCGGCTTCGACATGCAGGGTTACAGCCTGATCGCCAACGTCGTGCGCAAGAGCGGGGCGACCGTTCGCGGGCGTATCGAGGCCGAATATGCCAATTTTCGGCATGGCTATGATGCCCCGAAGCTGGCGGGGGAGGTCACCTATGGCAATGGCAACCGCCAGCTCGAACTGTCCGGCACGATCTATCGCGAGATCGACGACGAGCACGGCTTCGGCAACCGCAACCGCTACGCCCCCAACGGTAGCGTCGTCCGGCTGGACGATTACGGCCAGCCCGAAGGCACCACCATCAAGCAACTTTCCGGCAGCTATCGCCAGGGGCTGCTGGGCGGCAATGTCCGCATCAATGGATTGATCAAGGACAGCCGGATGTTCGCCGACATCAGCGACGCGATCCGCTTCCCCACGGTCACCGACATTCTCGGCACCGAGCGCAACCATACCCGCGCGACCGAAGGCGGCGCGCGTTTCGATCGTCAATTCGGCGGCACCGGCCTCGAACTGCTCGCGATCCGCCGTGACACCGCCGTGCGCCGCACCGATCGCTCGGTCGAAGGTGGCGACGAGGAAGTCAGCCACGAGAATTCCGACGCCAGCGAGACGATCCTGCGCGCCGTGCTCCGAACCAATGCCGGCCCCTTCGCGATCGAGACCGGCGTGGAAGGCGCTCGCAACGTCCTGGACAGCCGCACGGCGCTCGAGGAAAATGGTGTGGCAGTGCCGCTCCCCGCCGCAAATGTCCGCGTCGCCGAAGACCGGGCCGAGGGCTTCGTCACGCTCGGCTTCCGCCCCTCCGGAAAGCTGACCGTCGAGACCGGCTTGCGGGCCGAAGTCTCGCGGCTGCGCCAGAGCGGCGACAGCGATCTGTCCAAGTCGCTCGCGTTCCTCAAGCCGCGCTTGCTCGCCACCTGGTCGCCGTCCCGGTTGAGCGAATTCCGCCTGCTCCTCGAGCGCCAAGTCGGTCAGCTCGATTTCGCCGATTTCGTCAGCAGCGCTTCGCTGACGACCGGCACCGTGACCGCGGGCAACAAGGATCTGGAGCCGGACAGTCTTTGGCGGGCCGAACTCGCCTGGGAGCGTCGACTCGGCAAGGGTTCGCTGGTGCTCACCGCGCGATACGAAGCGATCAGCAATGTGGTCGACCGCATCCCGGTGGTTGCCGGCAGCGATATCTTCGATGCCGTCGGCAATATCGGCAACGGCAGTCGCGCGGAGCTTCAGGCGGACCTCAACCTGCCGATGGACGGACTGGGTCTCTCGGGCATCACGGTCCAGGCACATGGCTTGGTGCGTCGCAGCCGGGTGACTGATCCGACCACCGGCGCGCGCCGGGCGATTTCAGAGGATCTGCCGTTCGAGGGCACGCTGGGACTGACCCACGATCTGCCGCGCCTGAACCTGCGCTGGGGGGTCAATTACGCGTTCGCGACCGAAGAGCGCCAGTTCAAGATCGACGAGTTGCAGAGCGACCGGCTGGGCGGACGGATGGATGTGTTCGTCGAATACAAGCCCGACGCGCGCTGGACGCTGCGCATGTTCGGCAAGAATCTCACCGACAGTCCGGCGACGCGTGATCGCCACGTCTATCCCGGGCTGCGCGGTGCCAGCCTGCCGACCTATATGGAGCGGCGCGAGCTTCGCAGCGGTGCCTATTTCGGACTCTCCGTGCAGCGTACCTTCGGCAAATAAGGCCGGCACATTGGCTGGACCGAAAGTCGAGCGAAATTTGGAGTCGGAGAATGCGCCAGGCAGAGTGTCTGAGGCGATCAGCTGCATTTTTTTGATTTTGTACTATTGACGCCGATAAGTCCATGTGTTGCTCTTTCAACCGAAAGAAAACAATCACAGGGGACGGGCTGCGATGCGAAGAACGATACTGCTGCTGCTGGCGGGGGCGCTCGTCTCGGGCAATTCCGATGACGGGCGCGGGGAGAAGGGGGTTGTGCCCACGCGCGCGCCGGTGCCGCCGTTCGAATGCAAGGCCTATGCGGCCTATGACCGGGATATGGAACTGCCCGGCTATCTGATCCGGACCTCCGCTGGCGAGAAGACCTGCGTGCCCTTCACCTCGGCGCGCTTTCAGCCTCCCAAGGGCTATCGCGGCGACTATTATGTCGACGACTTCACCGACGCGAAGCTCCGCGAACGCTGGGAGACCTGCAAGAAGGACAAGGCGTGCCACGAGCGCGTCTTCGAACAGGTGATGAAGCGGCATCCGCCGAACCGTGAATATGCGCTCTCGGACAAGCAGGGGCGTTTCCTGCTCGGCAAGGTCGACGAACGCGGCGGGGAGACCGATCTCGCGACCGTGCGTCGCCCCGGCTTCTTTGCCCGCGCGCCCTATAATGAGCCGATCGCCACGGTCGATCCCGACACGTCGATCGTCGAATTCACCGTCCCGGTGGAAGCCTATGAGCGGATCCACCGCAAGATGAGCGGGGATATCCGCATCCGCGGCTGGTACATCCGCGGCAAGGGGATCGATGACGGCAAGGGCGGCCGCAAGCGCGCCCTGATCATCCATAGCGGCGGTGGCGGCGACCGGATCGCGGCGATCGACGATCCGGTCGACGTGGCCTATGTCACCGATCCCAAGACCGGCATCACCATCCCCAATGACGACTGGCCCAACGCCACCACCGGCGTGCAGGGCCAGCGCAAGTGGCGGGCGGCGTGGCGCCAGCTGCATGATGCGGGCTTCGACGTGCTCGCACTGGACCGGCGCGGGATCGGAATCTCGGGCGGATACAGCGACACCAACACGCTGCAGCAGGGACGCGACCTGCTCGATGCCGTCGCCGCGCTTCGCACCGGCAAGGGCATGCGGGTGCTCTCGCCCGACGGCAAGCTGACCGTCGGTACGGCCGCCGTGGCCGCGCTGCGTGGCGGTGCACCTGGTCCGCTGCCGGTGATGTTCTCGGGCTCGTCGCGCGGCACCATGGCGAGCGGCTGGGCCATGACGATGAACTTCGACAAGGATTGCAGCTACGACCTGGTCAAGATCACCTGCACCGCGCCGCGCCGGGATCCCACGATCAAGGGCGCGATACTGACCGCCGAATTCTCGAGCGGGGTCGGCTATCTGCCGCAGGAGACCTCGCCCAAGGACGATGGCCGGGGCCCCGGGCGCGACCGCGGCCTGTTCATCGGCGGCATCGAGATGGAGCACAACATCGTGTTCTTCCCCAGCTCGGCGATCCTGGCCGGCATGCACAAATGGCCGAGCGTGTTCCTCGCCCGCGGGCTCTGGTGCTATGCCGACTCCCTCGAAGGGTCGATGGACGCCTATGGTCGCGTCAACGGACCCAAGGAGCTCGTCGTGGTGCGCGGGCCGCATCCCTTCGCCGTCTGGCCCGATGAGGAGCGTACGCGCGTCGTCGAGCGGATGATCGCCTATGGCCGCGCCATTACGTTCGGCCAGAAGAGCATAGCCGGCGGACGTCCCTGGTCGGACATGAAGCAGCTCGTCGCGACGACCAGCGACGTGTGGGAGGCCTCGACCAAACCTACCGTGATCCCTTGAGCCGGCCCCGCGCCGCGCCGGAAGCCCCATCGGGCGGAACGGCGCGGTCGGTCGGGCGCGATTCATCCGGTCAGGAGAGTGCAATGAAGTCCTGGAAGCTGGCGAGCCTGATGCTTGCCCTCGCAACGTCCACCGCGGCGATCGCCGACGACGAGCCGCAGCCGTCCTTGCTCTATACGATGACCTCTTCGGTCACGCTCCCGAGCGGCCCGCCCGACTGGGATTATCTGCGGCTCGACCAGGATACCGGCCGGCTGTTCATCGCGCGGCGTACCGATGGACTCACCGTCTACGATATCGAGACCGGCAAGGCGGTGCACCAGATGGCCGATGGACTGGGCGCCAACGGACCGCTGACGCTCACCGACCATAATCGCGGCTATGTCGCGATGACCGATGGCAGTGCGCTGATCTTCGACCTGAAGACGCTGGCGACGATCGCGCGGGTCAGGCTCGATCCCGAAGGCGGCGGGATGAACGGCGCGGTCTACGACCCCGCCAGCCGCCGCGTGATCGTCGTGACCGGGCGGCGTCCCAAGACGAGCAGCTGGTTCGTGCTCGACGCCGCCAGCGGCAAGCTGCTCCGGCGCAAGGATTTCGACGCGATCAAGATGGACGACCCCGCGCCGGACGGAAAGGGCTCTCTCTACGCACCAATACGCGATCAACATATGATCCTGAAGCTGCGCTCGGGCGACCTGTCCGAGGAGAAACGATTCGATACCGGCCCCTGCGAGCAACCGATCGCTGTGGAATATGTGCGGAAGTCCGACCATCTCCTCATTGCCTGCCGGGGCGACAAGCCGGTGTTCGTCGCGATGGATCCGAAGGACGGCCGGATACTGGCCGCCGTGCCGATCGGACGGGGCGTCGATGGCATGGCGATCGACGAGGCGCGCGACCGCATCGTCACCAGCAACGGCATCGACGCAACGCTGAGCGTGATCGGCTTCGGCGAGAGCGGCTATCGCCCGCTCGGCACCGTGAGCACCCAGCCCAATGCCCGCACCATGCAGATCGACCACAAGACCGGACGCCTGTTCCTTGTCGCGGCGGACTGCACGATAAATTTCAACAATACAAAAGAGCCACCCGTACCGGCCTGCCATCCGGGAAGCTTCCGGGTGCTGACCTACACGCCATACTAAACCAGAGAGGGACCGTTTTCATGCACAAGCTTATCCTGCGCGCATTGCTGGGCGCATTTGCTGTCGGGCTTTCCGCCGCGCCGATAGCGCCGGCGGCGGCACAGGCCGAGCTCGAAGACGGTCCCAAGACCCTGATCATCCAGTACCGCGCGAGCCTGGAAAATCGCGTGCCGTTCCGGCGCTATCTGGCCGAGACGCTCGCGCCCAAGCTCAAGGCGATGCGCGCGCGCGGCGAGCTGACCGATTTCCGCATGTTCTACAGCTGGTACCGCCAGCCCGCGGTCTGGGACGGAATGGTGATCCTGCGCTTCCCGACCTTCAAGGCGGTGGCCAAGTGGAACGCCCTCGAACGTACCACGCCCGGCGGATTGGACGCGCAGGGGCAAAAGCTCGGCGATCCGGTCGCGAGCTATTCGGCCGATCTGTCCTGGGGAAAGAATGCCGACGACCTGCGCGAAGGCGAAGTCTATTATGTCATCCCCTATGAATATCGCGAGGCGGGCGAGTATCGCGATTATGTGAAGGGCTATGTGCTGCCGCAGTTCGACGGCTGGATCCAGGCCGGCGCAATGACCGGTTACGAGCTCTACATGAACCGCTATTCGGTCGGCACGCCCTGGGATGCACTGTTCATCCAGCATTATCGCGACATGGACGCCTTCGGTCAGCGGCAGAAGCTCACCGCCTCCACGCGCGACACGCTGCGCGGCAATGCCGAATGGAAGGCATGGAGCGACAAGAAGGCAGGCATCCGCACCGAGACCGAGAATACCATCGCGGAGCTCATCGCCCGCTGAGCCTGAGAGGTCCCCCCGGAGAGGGCGTCGGCAAATATGCCGGCGCCCTTTTCCGTGCCCTAGAAGGCGTAGATGAAGTTGAGCCGCAGCCGGTTCGCCCAGTCCCCGGGCGCGATCGCGCCGGTGTAGATCGGGTTCTTTAGCCGGTAGCGATAATAGGTGGCATTGAGCACGACGCGCGAGCGCGGCACGAAATCGACCGCAAGCGTATGCTGGAGATAGTTGGTCGCGAGATCGGTATTGTCGTGGCTGAACGCCGCCAGCACGCCGTCCACGCCCATCTCGGCATAGCCATATTGGAAGCGCCAATCGCCTTTCTGTGCGGCGCGGCCGACGAAGATGTCCGCGCCATAGCCGGTATCGTCGGAGACCGCCGCGCCCAGATTCTGGACATAGTTGCCGACCAGCCGGATCGGCAGCTTCGGACCAAGTCCGGAGAAGGTGATGCTGCCCACCGCATCGACGATCCGGAAATCGGACAGATAGCGTCCTCCGCGCAACAGGTTGCTGCGGAAGTCGCCCGGATCCGCGTCGACCACGACCGGCAGCGCATAGCCATAATAGGCGCCCGCGAATTCCACATCCCATTGGGGGGCGAGCTTCGCCGCGATGCCGAGCTGGCCGCCGTCCATCGAGCTGTCCCGCCCGGCCGAGCTCTCGTCGATGATGAAATGGAGCGCACTCGCGCGCAGCCGGACGCCCGGCGCGACCGGCGCGGAATAGATGGCGGCGAGACCCTGCGGATTGACGTCACCGTCCCACACCAGATCGGTGCGGATGAACGGATTGTCGAACTTGCCGGCGTAGAGGTCGAGGCCGCCGAATTTGGCGCGCGCGAAGACCTGGTCGACGCTGACCAGCAGGTCGTCGTCGAACTGGGTGAGGGTCAGGTCCGCACTGTTGGGATCGTCGGGATCGCCGGTGACGAGCCGCGCGCCCATGCTGAAATTCTTGTCGAAGGCATAGGTCGCGCGCAGGCGTCCGCGCACCACGCCGCGGCTGCGGTCGTGGCGCCCGCTCTCGCCGAAATTCTGCTCGTAGCGCATGCGCAGGTCGCCCGAGAACTGGAGCGGGCTGGTCGCGCCGCCGACGGCCGTGGCTGGGCGTGCGGCGGGTATGGCCGAATTGTCGACCGTTGCGCGCAATTGGATGTCGGCCGGGGGCAGGTGCGCCGTCATCGACTGAGGCGGGTTCGTCTGGGGCGGCGTCGTGGCGGCGACGGCGCCGCCGCGCTCCAGCAGGCCGGTGAGCCCCGCGATCCGGGCATCCGTCTCGGCGCGCAGCTCGGCGATCTTGCGATCGGTTTCCGCGCGGAGCCGCTCGATTTCCGCTCGCAGGTCCACGGCGCCGGTTGCTGTTTGGGCATGTGCGGGAAGCGAGCACAGCGCGGTGCAGCAGATCAGAATCGATCGGACCGTGCCGGCTTTTGATCTTTTCCGCATCCAATCCTCTCCATCGCCCGTGACGCGTTCGACGCGATTCTAAATGGCATAATGTACTTTTGATGATAAAGAAGCAATTATGTTTGATACGAGAGCACAGTGCATTGCAGCGCTGATCGCCTGCCAGTTCCTGCTGTCATGCGTCGCGCATGCCGATCCCGACGAGGAATCGCCACAGAGGGAAGTCGACCTGCGCTACATCACCGACCTGGTCGGGGTGATCGACGGTGGCGTCGAACGCGACGTTGCCTGGATGGGGCGTCTCGATGTGGCCGTCCGCAGCGGCGCGGACTTTTTGGGGATTCCGCGTGCCCATGCCTATCTCGACCTGATGCTCGTGCACGGCCGCCGCTTCTCGCAGGAAATGGTTGGCGACGCGCAGGTGGTAAGCAATGTCGACGCGCCGTCGGTGCTGCGGCCCTTCGAGGCATGGGTCGAGGCGCCGTTGAACCGGACGACGCGCCTGAAGCTCGGTTATATCGACCTCAACAGCGAGTTCGATCTCCAGCCTGTCGGCGCGAGCTTCCTGAACAGCTCGTTCGGCATCGCGCCTGATTTTTCGCAGTCGGGCCAGAACGGACCGTCCATTTTTCCCGTCACGTCTCCCGGCGCGCTGCTCGCCGTCGAGCATGAGGGATGGACGGTGCGCGTCGCTGCCTTCGACGCGGTCCCCGGCTATGTCGATCACCCGTCCCGGTTCCTGCCCGGTCCGCCCGGGCGCGGCGGCGCGCTGTTGGTTGCCGAGGGCGATGTCCGCATCGCGGGCGGCGAACTGCAGCTGGGCGGGTGGGCCTATACCAGCGCCTTTCCGCGGCTGGACGGCCGCGGCAGGGGATCCAGCCACGGCGCCTATGTCCAGTATGAGCACCGGCTGGTGGACAACGGCAAGGGTCCCGGCCTCGACGCCTGGGTTCGGGTCGGTCGCGCTGCGCCGGCGGTCAACGAGATCGGCACCTATATCGGGGGTGGGCTGCGCTGGGGCACCGAGGACAGTCATCTCGGTCTCGGGCTCGCCCATGCGCGGCGCGGCGACCCGGCGTTGCGCGCCGAACCCGGGCATCGCGCCGAGACGGCGATCGAGGCGACCGCCTTCCACCGGATCAACGACAGCTTCGCGATCCAGCCCGACCTGCAATATGTCCGCCATCCCGGATGGCGCGGAACTCCCGACGCGCTCGTGCTGGGGGTACGGCTGCATTTCAATACGAGCTTCGGCCTGGGCGACGGCCCGAAATGAGGTTCCAGCGGATCTCCTCGCCACTTTGGCGATGAAGGTCCGCGCATCGTATTTGTCGGCCTCGCGCATCCGCTACGATCTTGGCGCAGGTGGGATATCCTCCGGACGGCCACATTGGCGATTTGTATATTTCCGGAAAGACGTCGCCAATCTCGAGCTGTGCAAGGGCGTAGGACAAGGAGGTCGCGGTGCTGAAGGTGCTGGTAGCGGAAGACGACGCGGAGACGCGCGACTATATCGAGCGCGGGCTCCGCGAACTCGGTCACGCGGTCAACGCTGCCGCTGACGGACGCGACGCGCTGTTCCTCGCGACCAGCGAGCCGTTCGACGCGATCATCCTCGACCGCATGCTGCCGGGACTGGACGGCATGACGATCCTCCGCTCCATCCGCGGCGCCGGTGTCGCTACCCCCGTGCTCATGCTGACCGCGCTGGCGAGGGTGGAAGACCGGGTCGAAGGGCTGGAGGCGGGGGCCGACGACTATCTCGTCAAGCCGTTCGCCTTCACCGAACTGACCGCGCGACTGAACGCTTTGTCCCGGCGGCCTGCTGCCGTGGCTGCCGAAACGATGCTGCGCGCCGGCGATGTCGAGATGAACCTGCTGAAGCGCGAAGTGCGTCGCGCCGGCCAGCGTGTCGAGCTCCAGCCGCGGGAATTCGCGTTGCTCGAGGAACTGATGGTCAATGCCGGCCGCGTCGTCACCCGGACGATGCTGCTCGAGCGGGTATGGGATTTCCACTTCGATCCCAAGACCAACATCGTCGAGACGCATGTCAGCCGGCTGCGCTCGAAGTTGAACGCCGGCTTCGATCGCGATCCGATCCAGACCGTCCGCGGCTCCGGCTATCTGTTCGATACCGATGCCTAGCCTGCCGTCCTCCACTGCGTTTCGCTTCGCGGCATTCTACAGCCTGGCCTTCACGCTGCTCATCCTGGCGCTGGGCGCCGCGATGTACTGGGCGATCCGAAGCGAGCTTCGCTACGATCTCGACCAGCGTGTGACGACCGAGCGCAGCGCAGTGCTGCGCGAGGCCGCGGTGGCGGGTCTGGCTCGCGTCGTCGCCGAGCGGGCGCGGCAAGAACGCGGCGATATGCGCTACGCGTTGCTGGGCGCTTCGGGCCAGCTGCTGGCAGGACAGCGGATCGTTCGTGCGCCTTCCGCCGGCTGGGCCAAGATGGACTTCGTCAAGCGCAATGGCGAGCCCGACGATACGCGGGCGTTCGTCTCGGCGACCGCCGATGGCGGGCTTCTGATCGTCGGTGCCGATCCCGAAGCGATCGAGGACCTCGACGAGCGCATGATCCCGATGTTCGCGGTCGCGTTCGGGCTGATCGCGGCGATCGGGGTCGCGGGGGCGTTCCTGCTGAGCCGGGCGTTGCGGCGGCGGCTCGATTCCATCAACCGTACCGCCCACGCGATCATCGACGGCGACATGTCGCGGCGCATGAAGCGCACCGGCGGCGGCGACGAGTTCGATCGCCTCTCCGCGACGCTCAACCTGATGCTCGACCGCATTGCCGGGCTGCTCGACAATCTTCGCCAGGTCTCCGGCGATATCGCCCACGACCTGCGCACGCCGCTCGCGCGGTTGCGGCAGAAGCTCGATCTTACGCTCGCGTCGAATGGCGGCGAGGCCGAGCTGCGCGAGGCGATGCGGCATGCGATCGCGCAGACCGAAGACATGCTCGAGCTGTTTGCGGCAATCCTGAGCATTTCAGAGGTCGAAGCCGGCAGCGGTGCGCGCATGGCGCCGCTCGACCTGAGCGCGCTGATCACCGATCTCGCCGACAGCTATCAGCCATCGGCGGAAGACAGCGGCCGCCAGCTGGTCCGCGATATCGCACCCAACGTGACGGTCGAGGGCAATCGCGAGCTGGTCGCCCAACTGATCGTCAATCTTCTCGACAATGCGCTGAACCATACGCCCGACGGCGCCGCGATCGGCATCGCGCTGGACGAAGGCGAGGCGGTGACGCTGACGATCAGCGACGCCGGCCCCGGCATCCCCGAAACCGAGCGCGAGCGGGTATTCGCGCGCTTCACCCGGCTCGAGCGGAGCCGCACGACCCCGGGCCACGGTCTCGGCCTCTCCCTCGTTGCCGCGATCGCCAGGGCGCATGGCGGGTCGGTGACCCTCGAAGACAATCATCCCGGAGTGAAAGCCATGGTCACCTTCCCCCGGAGACCGAAATGAATCGCGCTCTGCTTGCCCTGATCCTTGCCGGAAGCGCGCTTTCCGGCTGTGCAAGCTATCGGGCCGCGCCGCTGTCGGCCTCCTTCGACATTCTGTCCGCGCCCGATCCGGCGATCCTTTCAGCCGACGCCGCCAGGATAGACCGGCCCTATCTGACGCCGCAGCCGATCGATCTTTCGCAGCCGCTCACGCCCAATGCGCTGGCGGTGATCGCGGTGCTCGATAATCCGGACCTCAAGGCCCAGCGGGCCAAGGCCGGGGTGACCGATGCGCAGGCCTTCGCCGCGCGGCTTCTGCCCGATCCGACCTTCGGCGCCAATTTCGACAAGCTCGTCTCGGGTGAGGATCCGCTGAATGCATTCGGCGCGCAGCTCGGTTTCGATCTGGGCGCGCTGCGTACCGCCCGGGTTACCCGCGAGGCGAGCGAGGCGGGCAAGCGGCAGGTGCGGCTCGATCTCGCCTGGGCCGAATGGCAGGCGGCCGGGCAGGCGAGGCTGATGGGCGTGCGCGTCCTCGCGCTGGGCGACCAGCTGGACATCGCGAAGCAGAGCGCCGCCGCCGCCGAGAAATTGTTCGGCGCGGCGCAGCGCGCGGTCGGACGCGGTGACCTGGCCGCGAGCGAGCTCGATGCGCGCCGCCAGGCCCTGCTCGACGCGACCGACAAGGTCCGCATCGCCGAGCGCGAGGTATCAACGGCGCATGGCGAGCTGAACAAGGTGCTCGGCCTCGCGCCGGACGTGCAGTTGCGGCTGGCGGCTCCTGCGCAACCGGTGACGCCGCCCGACAGCGAGAACCTGGTGGCGCAGGCGCTCGAGCGGCGGCTCGACCTCCAGGCGCTGCGGGCGGGCTATGGTGTGGCCGAGGCGGATCTGCACAAGGCGGTCCTGGACCAGTTCCCGAACCTGTCGCTGACGCTCGCAGGCGCCCGCGATACCGCCGATAACTGGACGGTCGGGCCCGCAATCGGCTTCACCTTGCCGCTATGGAACCGCAATCGCGGCGGGATCGCCGTCGCCAAGGCGACCCGCGAACAGCTCCGCGCCGAATATGATGCGCGTTTGTTCCAGACCCGCGCCGAGATCGACGCCGCCGTCTCCGGCGTGGCGACCGCGCGCCACCAACGCGCCGAACTGGTCGCGCAGATGCCGGCGCTGGAGCGCTACGCGGATGCGACCGCGCGTGCCGCGAAGCGCGGCGACCTGGCGCCCGCTGCCGCCGATACCGCAGCGCAGGCCCTGCGCGACCGCCATCTCACGCTGCTCCAGCTGGACCAGCAGATCGCCGAACAGACCATCGCGCTCGAACTCCTGTCGGGCGGCCTCAGCGAAGGATGGACCCGATGAAGATGCTCCCGCTGCTTTCCCTGCTCCTTCTCGCGGGCTGTGGCGGCACAGCCGAAACCGATGCCAATTCCACCGAGCCCGAGCCGACCGCCCTGGTGCGGACCGGCACGGCCGAGGCCGGTTCTTCGAGCGACGAGGTCACCGTCTATGGCGCGACCGAGGCGGGCCCGGGCGGCATGAGCTCGCTGGTTGCGTCCGCGGAGGCGATCGTCGCATCCGTGGTGGCGCCGACGGGCACGTCGGTTGGCGCCGGCCAGACCGTGATCGTGCTGCGGCCAAGTCCCGCGACCCGGCTCGATATCGCCAAGGCGGGCTCCGATGCCGCGGCGGCGGCATCGGCATATCAGCGTGCGGTTCGCCTTCGTGCCGACGGGCTGGTGAGTGACGCCGATGTCGAGACCGCGCGCGCCGCCGCCGCCACGGCCAATGCCACTCGCGCCAATCTGGGCATCGCAGGCGGTGGACTGGCGCTCCGCGCGCCGCATGCGGGTACGGTCCAGAATCTCACCGCCAGGCCCGGCGATCAGGTCGCGGCGGGCACGACGCTCGCGACGATCAGCGCACCGGGCGATCTCAGGGCGCGCTTCGGGGTCGATCCCGTGGTGGCGCAGCGCCTCCACGCCGGGCAGGCGGTTGCGATAAGCGCGATCGACGGCGCCGGGCAGACGACCGTGCCGGTGGTCGGCGTCGATCCGCAGGTCGATCCGACGACGCGGTTGGCGTCGATCTATGTCCGCATACCCGCAACCATGCATCTCGGCGCGGGCGAGCCGCTGCGCGCCACGCTCTCGGTCGGCGCAACTTCGACTGGAATCACAATCCCTTATTCGGCACTGCTGGACGATGGCGGGCGCAGCTATGTGTTCATGGTCCGCAACGGCCTGGCCAAGACCCAGGATGTGTCGCCGGGCAATTCCTCGGGCGACCGCATCCAGATCCTCAAGGGCCTCAACCCCGGCGACAAGGTCGTCACCGAGGGCGGGACCGCGCTCGAGGACGGCATGAAGGTCACCGAGCAGGACGCGGGAGCGAAGAAGTGAGGGAGCTGCTTCAGCGCCATCGACGCTCGATCTGGCTCAGCGTCTTCCTGATCACCCTGGCGGGGCTGGTCGCTGCGACGCGGCTTCCGGTCACCCTGTTCCCGCATATCGACTATCCGCGCGTCGTCGTCTCGATCGACGCGGGCGAGCGCGATGCGGCGCAAATGGCCGCCGACATCACCCGCCCGGCGGAAATCGCCCTGCGCGAGATCCCCGGCGTCACGCAGATCCGTTCGACCACCAGCCGAGGCTCGGCCGAGGTAGCGCTGAGCTTCGACTGGGGCGACGATATGGTCGCCGCGACCCTGGCGACCCAGGGTGCGCTCGCGACGATCGCGCCCGACCTTCCGGCCGGCACGCGCTTCAGCGTGCGTCGTTCGGACCCGACGATCTTCCCGGTGCTCGGCATCTCGCTCACTTCGGCCAAGCGCGACGGCGTCGCGCTCCAGCAGATCGCCCAGCTCAAGCTGCGTCCGGTCCTCTCGACCGTGCCCGGCGTGGCGGGAGTCGATGTCCTGGGGGGATCGACGCCAGAGATCGAAGTCGATGTCGATCCGGCACGATTGCAGGCGCTCGGGTTGACGATCACCGATGTGTCGACCGCGCTCGGCAGCGCCAACAGCGTCGCCGCGGTCGGCAAGATCGAGGATCGCCATCGCCTGTATCTCGCATTGGTCGAGGACCGGCTGACGAGCGAGCGCGATATCGCCGCGATCCCCATCAAGGCGGGAACCGTCGCCGGTGCCGGCGTCGCGACGCTCGGCCAGGTCGCGACCGTACGCCGCGCGCCGGCACCCGCCTGGACCAAGGTCACCGCCGACGGCGCTGACGCGGTGCTGGTCAACATCCGCCAGACACCGACCGCCGACGCGGTGAAGCTGGTGCAGAATGTCGACGCGCGGCTGAAGGGGGTGGCGCTGCCCGACGACGTCAAGGTCAGCTTCTTCTACGACCAGTCGGAGCTGGTGACGGGCGCGGCGAATTCGGTTCGCGACGCGATCCTGCTCGGCGCAGCGCTGGCGGGGCTGGTGCTGTTCCTTTTCCTCCGCAGCTGGCGGCTGATGGTGATCACCGCGGTGCTGCTGCCCGCGGTGCTCGCTGCGACCTGCCTCGCGCTGCTGGCGCTCCATATGAGCTTCAACATGATGACCCTGGGCGGCATGGCCGCGGCGGTGGGCCTGGTGGTGGACGACGCCGTGGTGATGCTCGAGCATCTGATGCGGCGATTACAGGAAGCGAAGCCCGACGAGGCGCGTCCGTCGATGCTGGCGGCCGCGCGCGAGATGGCCAAGCCGTTGTTCGGCTCGACCCTGGCGACGATAGTGGTCTTCCTGCCACTCGCCTTCATTTCGGGCGTGACCGGCGGTTTCTTCAAGGCACTGGCGGTGACTATGACCGCGGCGCTGGTCGTGTCGCTGCTCTACGCCCGGTTCGTGCTGCCGATCATCGCCGATCGCTGGCTGACCGAGAAGGACGCCCAGGCGGCCGAGAAGGCGGAGAGGTTCACCGGCGCGATAGGCCGTCGATACGAACAGGGCGCGGGCCGCGCCTTCGCCCGGCCGAGGCTCTTCGCCGCGATCGGTGCCGGGGTGCTGATCATCGCCGGCATCTTCGCCTGGAACAATCTGCAGTCGGGCTTCATGCCGGTGATGGATGAGGGCGGCTTCGTCCTCGACTACAAGGCGAAATCCGGCGCGGCGCTGTCCGACACCGACCGCTTGCTCCGCCAGGTCGAGAAGATCATCCGCGAGACGCCCGAGGTGACGGGCTATTCGCGCCGCACCGGCGTCCAGCTGGGCGGCGGTTTGACCGAAGCCGACGAAGGCGATTTCTTCATCCGGCTGAGCTCGGGATCGCGCCGCCCGATCGACGAGGTGATGACCGAGATCCGCGACAAGGCCACCGAGCAGGTACCGGGCCTCGAGATCGAGACCGTGCAGCTGATGGAGGATCTGATCGGTGACCTGACCGCCGTTCCTCAACCTATCGAGGTGAAGCTGTTCGGCGATGACCAGGCGCAGCTGGCCGACGCGGCGGGGAAGGTGGCCGAGACGATCGGGAAGATCGACGGTGTGGTCGAGGTGCAGGATGGCCTGCGCGTGGCGGGCGACGCGATCATCATCAAGGTCGATCGCGCTGCAGCCGCGCTGGCGGGTCTCGATCCCGCCGCGGTCGCGACCCAGATCGAGACCCAGATCGGCGGCACGGTGGCGACCCAGATCCTGTCGGGCGAACAGGTGATCGATGTCCGCATCCGCCTGCCGCAGGAGCTGCGCCAGCGTGCCGATGCGCTCAAGGCGCTTACGGTGCGGGCCCCTGACGGGCGCGCCGTGCCGCTGCACGCCATCGCGACGGTGAGCATCGCCGCCGGTCAACGCCAGATCACCCGCGAGGATCTCGCGCCCTTCATCCCTGTGACAGCGCGGCTCGAGGGCAAGGACCTCGGCAGCGGCATGAAGGAAGTGCAGGCCGCGGTCGCGGGATTGAAGCTGCCGTCGACGATCCGCGTCGATTATGGCGGCCTCTACGCCCAGCAGAAACAGTCGTTCAGTGATCTGACGACGGTATTCATCGCCGCGCTGCTGCTGTCGGCGCTGCTGCTGACCCTGCTCTACGAGACCTGGGCGTTCACCGCCGCGGTGATTGCGACCGTGCTGCTGTCGACGACCGCGGTGTTCCTGGGCCTTTGGGTGACGGGCACCGAACTCGATATCTCGGCGCTGATGGGACTCACCATGGTGGTCGGCATGATCACCGAGCTCGCCATCTTCTACCTCGCCGAACTCGTGCCCGATGCGCCGTTAACCGCGGCGAGCCTGCTCGAGGCGGGTAAGGCGCGGCTGCGACCGATCATGATGTCGGCGCTGATCGCGATCCTGACGCTGCTGCCGCTCGCGCTCGGGATCGGACGGGGATCGGGGCTGCAACGGCCGCTGGCGACCGCCATCATCTTCGGCCTGCTGATCGGTGCGCCATTGGTGCTCACCCTATTGCCGACTTTCGTGCTGGTGCTGACAAGGCGCCAGACGGGAGCGGACAAGGTCGCGGATCCGGCAGCGGCTTGATGCCGATACAACCGGGGCCGCTCACGGCCTCGGTTCTCTTTTTAAATGAAAGGCCAACAGGACTTGGGCCAGCTCGCGCGGGCGGGAAGGGGGAAATCGGCGAAAGTACGAAATGGCAGTCCCCTATGGAGGACATTCGACCTTGTATCAGTAAAATGCATGACGGGCCCGCCACGGCGCCTCTTGGTAGGAAGGCAGGCGGGTGGTCCGTTCAGCGCAGCGCTTCGCGCTGCCTCTTCAAGTCGTCGAGTTCCTCTTGCTGCTCGGCGATGCGATCGGACGAACGCTCCTCGTCATTTCCGCCGGAATATGCGGCCGCCTGTTCGACAAGGTCCCGCAGATTGTCCTCGAGGATGGCAATCCTCGCATCGAGCTCGGTGAGTTTCGAGCTTCCGTCCGACACGATGTGATCTCCTTTTCCACTACCGACCAGCAGGTGTATCGCGCCACGCATTCGCGAAGCCGCACCGATCCCAATCGTCCATTGTCTTCCTCGCGCGGTCAAGCATCATGCCATTCCCGCGGCAGCGCGCGCATCAACTCACAAAAGGCGGGGCGGGCGCTAGCCGGCTCGGCAAGCGCACCCAGGCAGCCTGTCTGCCGCGACCGTCGCGAAACCGTACGACCTGAGGCGTGACCCGGACGACCCCGATACGCTCGGCTGTTGCGAACCCTTCGTGCGCGGCCGCAGGCGAAACGGGCCGCGCTCACGACCCGTTACTCGCCGGCCAGACCGACCCCTATTCGCATCTGAATCCCCATTGAGCGCTGACTCCAAACCAAGGGACGTGGCAATTCGGATGGGCCAGCTCGATAATCACTGCATCCGGCGACTCGCGGCCAATCGATTTTCCATGTTTACCAATGCCCTGATGCCCGGGACAACGCAGACGGTGTCGCCGCTGAATGCTTCTCGCCAGACAAAGCCAGGCTTGCAGGTTTTGGGTCCGAAGTCGCCCGCCATCCAGCGGGAAGGTGCGATGGCATTCTCGGAAGCCGCGCGGCTGCGCGACGCGGGCGCCACGCACACGCTGTCGGCGGGGCCTGCCCGGCGCATCACATAGCCGCTCTTACATCCCACAGTCCCCGCGGTCGCCATTCCGGTGCGATCCGCGACCGGACTGCCCTTGCCGAGACGCCGCGCGACCGGGGCGGGCGCTGCGGAGCCTCTGCCCAGCCTCCGTACGGTTCCATTCGGCGACATCGCTGCCGGAGCCCGATCCTGTGATGTGCTTGGTCGACGCACCGGTTCGGACGCGGTCGCAGCCACCGCGCAGGACAGTCGCTGCGCGCCGATGATGTTCGCGCGACTTGAGGGGCGGTTGAAGTCGTAGGTAAGCCCGCTCAGGCGTCCCTGCGGGTCGATCGCGATATCGTAGATGCCGATCTTCCCGTCGGACCAGCGTACCTGCAGTTCGAGCTTCGTATCGGAGTAGACCCCATCGACCGATCCCTGCGCCGCACTATAGTCTTCGCCTCTCACGAGTAGGCCCAGGAAATAGGCCGCGTTGCCATGCGAGCGACCGGTGCGGGCCGTCCCGCTCACATTTTCGCCGTCCTGGGCGAGGTCGAAGACCGCATATCCACCCGCGCTCTGCTCGATCTGAACCGCCGTTCCGGAAATATTCCATCGAGCGCACTCCGCGTGCGCCGGAACCACCGCGATTGCCAGATATGCGGCAGCCATGGCGATAGGCGCGCGCTGTCCGGTTGATAGCCACTTCATCGATCGTCTCCTGTTCCGAAGTCTGTGTTGATCCAGCGGCACCTGGAGTGCGCGATGGTGTCGGCGGCGCTCCTGCGAACGCCTTCGCGATCGCGTGTCGATGCGCGCCGCGGTTTGGCGATTGCCGTTACCAGGCGACCTGGAAGCCGGCGCGCGCACCGACCTCGCCGCTGTCGAATCCGACGCCAACGCCGGCCGAGAGCGCGGAGCGTTCGCCCATGCGCGCGCTGACGGCGGTGGTCGCGGCGGTCCGGCCCTGGAAATAGCCGATCCCGCCCGATAGCGCGAAGCTGGTGCCTGCTGGCAGGCCCGGCGATTCCATCGCCAGCGCCATCGCGATGCCTTCATTCGCCTTGTGGATGTCGCGGCGATTGACCTTTGCCAGATCGAACAGGACCGCCTGGCCGTCCTGAAGTTGCAGGACTTGCCGCGCCTGGAGGGCGCTGGCGGATGCCAGCGACGCGATCTGGGCGGTCTGCTGGCTGTCGGCATTCTGAAGCGCGGTTATCAGCGTTCCCTGCGTCGTGCTTGCCGCCGCGAGGCCGGCGAGCGACCCGTTGATCGCACTGATCGTTCCGGTGTCGTGGCCGATCGTACCCGTCGCGTCGACGGTCATGAGTGCGACGGGCCCGATCTGCGCGGACGTGCTGGCCGCGATATCACCGACCGTCACCGAGGTGCCGGCCCTGCCGAGCATGATCTGGTTGGCACGCTGTGTTTCGCTGTCGAACCCTATCGCGGTCGAACCGCTGAAGCCTGCGGTCGCGTTTGTTCCCAGCGCCGTGGAACTGGACGCGCCGGCCGTCGCCCGAACGCCCAATGCGGTACCGCCATGGGCATTGGCCAGCACCTGCGCGCTGGCGCCAATGGCGGTGCCTTCCTCAGCGGCAGTCGGGAAAGCGTCGCCCGGTAGGGTCGACCCGACGGCGGCGGCCCGACCTATCGCGGTGGTGTCCCGTCCGGCGGCAACGCTGTAGGCGCCGACCGCGGTGGCGCCGCTTCCATTCAGGACCAGGGCCCCGGCCCGCGCGCCGACTACCGTGGATTGTTCGCCGACAACATGGGCATCGTTTCCCACCGCGGTGGAGTCGGTTCCCAAGGCTGTCGAGTCGGTGCCGCATCGAGTGCTTCGGGTACTGATGCCGTCGCTACATTCGGGAGTTTGTGCGAGGCAGGGGGTAGCCATCGCGAGTCCGACCGCCATCGCGAATCCGAAAAGGCGAAGTCTGGGCATGATCGATCTCCAACAGGCACGGACCTTGAGCAGTCCGGCGGCAGGAAGATGATCCGGCGGCCATACGGTCGTTGGCCACAATCCCGAGGTGATGAATCGATGACGAAGTGGTGATTTCTAGAGGCTGGCACCCCGGCGATAGTCCGGTGTCGTGCCGGTCTCGCGCCAATAGGTCTCAAGCCCGACCCGCTCCAGCACGTCCGCGAGGCGCTTGTCGCCGCGCAGCGCGGCGGCGGTTGGCCTGAACAGGAAGCTGGTATCGCGCCGGGTGAGCTTGCCCACCGGGTGGGGGACAGGTGACGCGAACCGCCCCTGGTCGAAGAAGTGCGCATCGGTAAGCGCGAAAGCGGTATCGAGGTCGCCGATCGTAGCGAAGAAGGGGAAGGCGGTCGTTATTCCGAAGTCCCCTTGTCCGGGCAAAAGGGCAAGAACCTTTCCCCGCGCGGCATCCACCTCCTGCGGGCTCCGCCCGTGCAGCGCGCGGGCAATCGCGACGCTGACATCGAACCACGATGGCGAAAGCCCGGGAGGTCGGTTTTCGATGTCGCTCGCAAGCGCGATCGCTGCCCCTGCCTGCCCGGTATAGGTGAGCAGCGCCAGCCGCGTGGACCAGACCGCGGCATGGCGTGGCCAGCGCTTGATACCGCGCGCGCTTTCGTTTTCCGCCTCGTGCAGGCGTCCCGCTCCCCAGAGCGCGCGAACCTGGGTAACGCTGGCGCCGTTGATGAAGGGTTGCTGCTTGACCTGAATCCGCGAGATGGTGACCGCCTCGTCGAAACGGCCGACGTCCTGCAGCAATCGGCTCAAATGGCCCCGCAGGACAAAGGCCTTGGGGAAACGGGTGAGCAACTGGCGGTAGAGCGCCTCGGTCGCCGCCCAATTGCGAAAGGGGGCGGGGATCAGCGCAAGCGCGACCAAGGCTTCGCCGTTGTCCGGATCGAGCGCAAGCGCGCGGCGCGCGGCCGAAACAGCACGATCGACCAGGCTCCATTGCTCGCGATCGCTCTCGCCGTCGAGGAGGTGGCGATAGCTCATCGCCAGCGCTCCCCACGCGTCCGCCCATATCGGGTCGGCTTCGACGGCCTGACGGAAATAGGCCTCCGCTTGGTCCGACGTGTCCGTCATACCCTGATACTGTGCCTGCATGCCTTGCTCGTAAAAGGCACGGGCTTCTGCATTGGGCAGGTGCCCCGGGGATCGTGCCCAGAACGCGGTGCCGATCGCGGCAGCCCCAACGGCGATGGCGCCACCCGCCAGCGCCAGCCGACGACCAAGCCGAGGTTCGAGCCGGACATCGGCAGGTGGAGTCTGCAACACCTTCGGCTGATCGCCGACCAGGATACGATATCCGACCTTGGTGATTGTCTCGAGCTGAAAGGCATCCGGGCCAAGCTCGGCCGCAATCTGCCGCACTCGGGATATAACCCGGTTGATCGCATTCTCGGAGACGATCCGGCCGTCCCAGCAAAGCTCGATCAGGTCATCGCGTGTCAGGATCGTGCCGCGCGCCTGCGCAAGCGCGACAAGCACCTGCATCACCCGAGGCTCCAACGTCTCGCTTTTGCCGTCACGAATCACCTGCCGCGTCGGAGGATCTATATCGAGCGGACCAAGGCGAAAGGACGCGATATGGGCAAGGCGAATAGGAGTCGTCGAAATACCATGCCCGCCGAGCACCATAATCGCTCCCTGTGCCTCATCTCAGGAACCTCGGCGAAGCTCACTCAAGCCGCGCTGCGTCTACATTCCAGTTCGTGAAATCTGCTCGTACGCAAGAAGGGACATAACTCTACGGACATGTAATGAAAAGCATGGGCCCGGAGGACCGTGATTCGAGATGGAGTCACCGCTTGCGCCCCCGGCTTTGACGGCCGGGGGCAGCGGGTCGGACCGCCTGGTCGACTATGAAGCGGCGAAGGCATAGCTGATCCGCAGCACGCCATCCTTTTGCTGAATCTTCCGGACCTGAAGGCCGGCAAGCGCCTTCGCCGAAGCGACATGGGTTCCGCCACAAGGTACCGGCTTATGGTCGGCGATCTGCAGCGCCCGACTGCGATAGGGATCACCGACGATTTGGAAGGCGATCTCGTCGTCGATCGCGTGCACCAGGGCGCGCGGGAGCCGCTCGCTTAAGGATCCGAGGCCGACCGCATCGCCCGAAAATTCCACGCGCCCCTCCCCGGGCCAGTGGTGGCCGCGAAGCGGCTGGAGGTGCGGATCGAGCGCAATCACGCAGTCTGCGATCAGGTGCCCTGCCGAATGCCAGCGGCGCCCTTCGTCGCGCATGGCCTGATCGACCATCAGCGCGACTTCCGCCCCTGCCACGAACGACCCGCCCGCCACGAAATGATCGACCTCGCCGTCCTCGGCATGGCGAACATCGAGAACGGCCAGGTCGTCGATCGTGCCGCGATCGGCTTTCTGGCCTCCCCCTTGCGGGTGAAAGACCGTGCGGTCGAGGCGTACACGCTGGCGATCGCCAAGATCGGCGACCTGGGTGACCTTGGCGCTGCACACCAGCGCGTCCGATGCGAGATACAGCTTCTGGGTAGCCATGATTCTTGCTCCAAAAGGTGCCGGGCCCGGAGGCCCGGCAAGGGTTTTTCAGGAAAAGAGTACGAGATCGCTGTTGCGCAGCACGCCGATGAACGCCGAGAGGGTGTAGCGCGGCCGTGAGCCGGTGCAGCCGTCGACGCTGTGCGGAAGATTGGCGTCGAAGAAGTAGATGTCCCCCGCCTCGGGGCGGATGACCACCGGATCGGGCGGCAGGCATTCCCGACGGAGCGCATATTCGTCGGGTGCCGGCCGGCGGTTCGCATTATATTCGTTGCGCGACAGGCGCTTCGGATAGACCCGCGTCGCGCCGCCCTGCTCGGCCGCCTGGAAGAGCAGGTTGAAGGCGATCTGCGTGTCGATCGCCTGTGCGAGCAGCGAGTGTTCCGCATCCGACGCGGCTACGTCGTTATGCGGCAGAATTTCGCCGCCGCTGTCGAGGAAACGGATCAGGCCGAGACCGCAAGCGCCATCCTCGAGCCGGAGCCGGCACACCTTGCCCGGCCACTGATCGTCGAGTGCCAGGCGAAGCTCGTCGAGCGGATAGCGCCCCGGGGGGAACATACCGCGTGACACTTCGAGATCGGACTGGGCGCGAGCGAAATATTCGACATGATCGGCGCGGCTGAACTGGATTTCGTACAACGATTTCCCGACCCGGCCGACGGACGGGGCGCCGCGATAGCGTTGCTTCTCGGCATAGCCGTCGAGCTTGGCGACGGCATAGTCGCACACGTCCACCGGCACCGCCCGTTTGAAGAGCGCGGCGACCAGCTCGCCGCGCGCGATCATGCCGGCTACCTCGGCGATGACCGAAGCGGTGTAGCTGCCCTCTTCGTATACGGCGAGGCGAGTATCGCGCCGCCTGGGCTCCACCATATTGTCAGGCAGTTGCCGTTCCTCCGCCGGGAACGCCTCGCCGCCCGCGCCAGCGAGGCGGGTAAGTGAAGGCTCCTCGACTTGCCCGATCGCAGATGCCAGCGGCACGTCCGGGACCCGGAGCGCCGCGCCGCCCGCGGGACGGTGTGGCGGTTGCGGATCAAGGCCGCCCGAGGACGCGCGGGTAAGCGAAGCGTTGCGGCGATCGCGACGCGTGACGCCGCCCTTGCCCTTCGGTTTCCGGGGATTGGCGTGGACCGGGCTGGTGTCGCCCGGAATGGTCTGGCCCGGATTGCGCGGGCGCTTGGTCTTATTCTGCATGATAAGAATCTCCCTGGCTGGAACTGGATGGATGCTGGATGTCGAGAGCGCGGTTGGCGCGGAGGGGTGCGCTCGGAGCGCGGCGGAAGACGGCAAGGCGCCCCGCGCGAATCACGCCACTATCGGGAGGGATCCGCGGGTCCGACCGCAGGACCGCGGATAATTGGAGGCCGTCCGCTCTCGCCGCGGCCTGCTTGGGCTCGTACTTTGTTAAGCAGTTGGTCATCGAATGTCCCCCATGTTGAATTGGGCGACTCTCTCTTTAGACCCGTTCTGAAATCGCATCCGAAGCGGCGTTTTTAGACGAATGGGGCTAGCCCTCGTTGCTCGCTTCCGCACATATCGGAATTTGCGACTGCAGGTTTCTGCACATGCGCGCGGGGGAAGCGGGGGAAATCTTGACAGAGTCGGACGATGTTATCGTCGGCGTGCGCGCCGAAGCGTGGCAAGACGTGATCGGCCTTTACGGCGACCCGCTGCGGATGATCCTCGTCAACAAGCTCATTGCGCGCGCGCTCGACCATTTTGGCGGCGAGGGCGGGCGAAACCGGATAGCGAGGCCGCACCAGCTGGTCCAGCAGTGCATCGCTGCCTTGCCCGTATCGGCTACCGATCGAATCGAGGTGCAGATGCCGCAACTCGTCGCGGCACACGAGAACAAGGACAGCCTCGGTGCTGAGTTTCCCTCGCTTGCAGGAACGAGGTTGCTCGATCTCGGCTCCGGCAACGGATATCTGGGCGGATGGCTTGCCACGCTAGGCGTCGATTATGTCGGCGTGGAGCCCAGTGCCGACCTGAACAAAGCGGCGCGCAGCGATCCCCGGCTGGCAGGCGCGAGCCTATTCGAGGAGACGATCCGGCGTTTTTGCGAAGGCGACCTTTATCCGCACGCCGAGCCGCCCACGCTTATCTCCATCATCGGTGTCATCGACCATCTGGCCGATCCGGAAGCGAGCTTGTGCGCCCTGTTCGACTTCCTGGCGCGGCGCAATTGGCTGAACGTGCCGGTGCTGGTCGCAACGTTCGATCCGGATTTCTTCCTGCCAGGCCTGCCTGTCCGCGATTTCGTGCGGCAGACCTCAGCGCCCTATGGGGTCGAGGAGACACTCGGCATCCGCGATCCCGCGGCCTGGGAAGAGATTTTCGCGAACAGCGGATTCCATCTCCTCGAGCAGCGCCCCTTGCACATCTCCGGCTTGCCCGATGCGCTCGCGATCCATCTTCACAAATTGCATGAGCGGCATTTCACGGGGGATGCGCTGGAATCTGATTGGGAGGATGAAGCGGGAGGCAAGAGGGCCGCCGGGGCTCGCGTGCCGCCACGGCAGGGGCCGTTCTATTTCTGGCTGCTCTGCCCGAGAAATGTCGCCGTCGAGCGCCAGCCCGCACCGATCGAGGGAGAAACGTCGCCGGAGCCGTCGCAAGTCGAAAGATTCGCAGAGGAAGAGGTGCTGTCGGTCATCGGCAATCTCGGGCCGCGCGTGTACCGGCTGGTGGAAGGGGAAGCATATTTCGAGTCCCCCGAGATCGACCAGATGGAATTCGGCAAGGGCGCGTTGTTCGGCCAGCTCGAGGCGTCGTGCAACTATGTCTCGTCCCGGATGCTCGGCACGCTGACCGCCCGTGCGGGCGCATGTATTGAAACCGTCGAAAGCCGGCAGGTATTTGGGCATCTGGCGGGCTCCGGCCGCTTTTCCGACCAGCTGTTCCTGAGCCTCCTGGGTCACCTGGATTCGGTGCAGTTCGTGTCCTTCACCAGCGCGAAACGAGGCGATGACCGGCGAAAGGCCGTGCTCTCCGGAATTAACAACAACTGGCGCTCCGTGCGGAACATCGCCGCCTGTCTATTGCAGGCCAGCGCGGCCGCGGTCCCGGGACCGCTCTCGCGGGGCTATCGGTCGCGGATCCTCATCGAGTTGGACGAGCGCCGCATTTGCGACTTCATCTATGGCCGCGATTCCAGCCGGGAATCGGACAAGCTTCTGAATATCCTGCCCGAACTGGTCCAGGCCAATGTTATCGACAGCTTCTCGGCCTATTTGCTGGAACATAGCGGCGTACATGATGACATCGACGAGATCGGTGACATCGACAAGGAGACGTTCAGCCCCCTGCACATCGGGTGGCAAGCCGCGCGCTTCATCGATTACCATTTCCCCCCGGTCGACGCGGAAGGCCTGGCCGACGACCTCTATCCCCGTGCGCTGGCGATCTCCGCATTCCTCGGCTTGAGCCGTGACCGCGACATGTTCAAGAGCGAGTTCGCCGGACAGAATGGCGTCGAAAGTCGCGCGAAGATTGCGGCCGGCGGCCCTGGGCGAGCCGCAACTCGGGCGATGCCGAAGAACGAGGACCAGCGGTGCGAACATGTGCTGGAAATGGTTCTTGGCTCGGAAGAAGGGGACGAACTCTCACAGGAGGAACGCATGCGCTCCAAGGCGGAGCGCGAGCGGTTGCGCCGCTTCCTGTTCACGCTCCGCGCCGGGTTCAACTATAACGAGAAGGGGACGTTCCCCCGCGAGCATGGCCTCTCCAGCCTGATCGTCGTTCGGGACGTGTGGGCGCTCATTGCCTGTCTGCTCAATCGAACGGATCTGTGGAAGTCCTCGGTGCGATGGGTCAGGCCGAGCAGCTACATGACGCAGCGCGCGCAGAAGCCGAGGATCATCGCTTATATCCAGGAATGCATCGCCTATGCCGGCCGTCAGGCGGGATTCGATGGCTGCCCCTGGTGAAGCTGCAGGTCACGGATGTCGAGACGGCGGGTCGCCACTGCCGCGATAAAGGCTTGGTCGTGCGAGATGAAGATCGTCGCATTTGTGTTCCGTCGCCCGATCAGCAGCGCGGTCAGACGGGCGACCTGCGCATCGTCCAGGCCGACGGTTGGCTCGTCGAGCAGCAATAGCGGCGGGTCGACCGCCAACGCGCCGGTGAGCGGGATCAGGCGGCGGATGCTGCGCGGGAGGTCATAAGGCGAGCGGTCGAGATGGGGTTCGAGGCCGAGCTCCCGGGCAATCTCCAGGGCGGTGTCGAAAGTGGCCGCAACGCCGAGACGGCGCGCCGTCTCGGCAAGTTCTTCGCGCACGCTTGCGAGGTAGAGCTGGTCCTCTGGCCGCTGGAAGCAATACAGCGCATGCGCCGCCCAGCGATGGGCCTGGCGTTCGGGGGGAGGGACCGCCGCGCGCCCGTCCAGACCCGATATCTCCATGCGCGTGAAGCTCGGGCGCTCGAGCAGGGCGAGGCATTTGAGCAGGGTCGACTTGCCGCCGCCGTTCGGACCTACCAGCGCAACGCGCTCACCGGCGGCGATGCTCAAACCGATCGGACCGAGGCTGAAACCCGAGGACGGATAGCGATGCGCGAGCCCTTCGATCTGCAGCACGGGGCGCTGCCTCGCTTCGACAAGCGTGCTCGCTGGTCGTGCGGATGCGGTGGCGGGGGGCACGAGGGGCTCCGCGTTGGTATCGAGCGGATGAATGTCGACGCGCCAGCCGCGCCCGCCGGCCGCCGGCTCTTCCGCCGCGAGCGCTTCACTATGCGAAGCCTCACCGCGCGAGCGCGTCTCCAGGACGATGCTTGTCGCGGGGAGCAGTTCGGCAACGCGCCCCTGGATGCGTGGCATCGCCGATGGATCGAGCTGCTCGTACATCTGGTCGAGCACGAGCAGGAGGGGGCGCTTGACCAGCGCCATGGCCAGCGCCGCCCGCACCGCTTCGCCCCCCGACAGGGTGAATGGATCGCGATCCAGATGGTCGGCAAGGTCCAGTCGGCTCGCGACATGCTCGCGAAAAAGCTGGTCGTCGGGGCTCGCGGTCCCGACCAGGCGCTGGATCATCTCGAGCTCGCCGGCCAGCGTCCGCTTGAGGCCGGTGAAGGAGAGGAACGGGTCGCTTGGCACCAGGGCGATGCGCCGCGCCCGCTCACCGGCCGACAGCGTGTCGAGCGCATCTCCGAAGAGGCGCACATGCGTCTCACGACCGGCATCGTCCAGGACGCCGGCGAGCAAGAGGCAGAAGGCGCTCTTTCCGCTCCCGCTGGGGCCTGTGACAATCACGTGCTTGCGCGCTCGCGCGGCGATAGCGGGATGGTCGGGTAGCTCGATCCGGAGCGCATCCCGGCAGGAGAGAGGGGGGCTCACCAGAATTTGTCCACCGCCAGCGCAAGCACCAGGCACCCCAATATCATACATGCCAGGACCATGGTTCGAGGCTCGAGACGATCGGCTTTGGCCGCAGGCTCGAGCCGCCCATATCCATGAGCCAGCAGCACCGGGACCCGCGCTTCCGCCTCGACGAAGGTACCGACGACCACCGGGATCAGAAGCGCGGGCATCGAGGCTATTCGCTGGGCGAATGAAGCCGAAACCGGGATGCCGCGGGCACGCTGCGCGAGATGGATCGCATGGATGCGCTCCTGCACCAGCCGTCCCATCACGAAACCCTGCATCGCCAGCATGATGAGCGGCGTCGGCAGCCTCAGCCGTATCAGTGCTTCGACCATGGCGTCGCGATCGACCGACAGCCAATAGGCGGCAACGACCGAGAACAGCAGGACCCGCACGCCGAGATCATAGCCGAAGGCAAGGCCCGTGCCCCGGATCGGAACCAGGTCGAGCCACCAGCTTGTGATCGGAAATTGCGCATTGAGCACGCCGTGGACGAGGAGCAGCGGCAGGACGAAGGGCCAGGTCCAGGCGAGGAGCCGTCGGCCGAGGCGCGCGCCCTCTCCATGCTGCACGACCAGCAGGAGGAGGATGAGCAATGCCGTGTAGAGCGTCCCGCCCCAGCGGGGACTGAGCAGGAAGAGCGAGGCGACGGAGACGAGGGTCGCCGCACCGGCGGCGGCGGGCTTTATGTTCACTCGCCGCTTGCCCGCCTGGCAACCTTCAGACGCTCCGGCATCCGGCGCAGCAATGCCCAGACGATGACCGATGCGATCACCTTGTCGACGCTCGAGACCACCAGCGTGCCGGAGAGAACCGAGGTCCAGAGATCCTGGCCGGCGGCTAGCAGCACCGCGTTGAGCGCGGTGGCGCCGGGCTCTGTCACGCCGCCGAACACGAGCGCGGTGACCGGCGCGCTCACGATCGCGGTGACGATCCCGATCGCGAGGCCGAGACCGATCGCCGCGGGAAGCGTGTCGAACCAGCCGCGACGAAAGCCGAAGATCGACATGAGCGATACGACGACTTGCGTCCCGATATAGAAGGGGATCGACGGATGCGTCACGACGCCGCCGATCAGGTTCGAGACGATGCCGACCAGAATGCTATAGCCAGGCGGCACCATCGCGCCCGAGAGAACCGTGCCCACCGTGTCCATGAACACGGGCAGCTGCAGGACCATGGCGATCTTGTTGAGGCCGACGTTCAGCGCGATGCAGACGGCGGAGAACACGACCGCGCGCATCATTACCGATGAAGACTGTGCCACCGCGCTTCTCCGAGGTTACCGACAAGGCAAGGTTAGCACGGTCGCGAGGATGCGATTTCGATGTGCAGCTTTCTGCACGAGTCGAATCTCTCATCTGCCGGTCAATCCGGGCACGGGGCAGGGATAGCCGGTGACGAAGATGGCCCCGTCTCCACGATCGAACCGAATGGGACCGTTTACGCCCATCAGCCTGCGAGAGGTGATGCCGTTCTGGAACGGCCTCAGAACGCCGGTCTCCGCTATCTGGACAACGGAGTCGCTCTGCTGACGGTGGCGAGGGTCGGCAATGGCAGGCCCTTATGTACGATATTCGAACTTGCCTATGGGAAGAGGCTGACGATATCGCAGCGCGTGTACTCAGTCTGCGGTTGATTGGCCTGCTGCCTTATCCACGCGGAACAGATACAAAGTGAGCGAAGTGCGTGTCGGAAGCACAGCGCTCAATCAGCACGTGTATTCGGTCATTTTCGAGCTTTCCGTCATTCGGCGTCATTTGAGCGCGGCGGGCGCGGCGTTGGTTGCGTTCACGATGCCTGCGGCGATCCGAAGCGCGTCGGCGAAGCTCTCGGCGTGGATGACGCCGGCGCCGCTTCGCCCCAGCCGAACCCGCTCGAGCACCGCGAGCGGCTGCGGTTGCGTGCCCGAGAGGATGACCTGCACGCCGGCCACGCTCGCCTGTCGCACGATCTCCGCGATCGTCGTTGCGCCGCTCGCATCGAGCAGGGGGACACGCCGCATCCGCAGGATGATGACCCGGGGCGTCGGGCCGATCCGCCGGAGTGTGTCGAGCAACTCGCCGGCGATGCCGAAAAAGACGGGACCTTCGATCCGGAATACTTCGACCCCTTCGGGGAGCGCGTCGCGCTGGTGGATGTCCTCGCCTTCGTCCTCCGCGCGCGCGCCGGCGGCGCCCGCCTCGATCTGGACCGCCTCGCTCATCCGCATCATGAACAGCAGTGACGCGAGCGTCACGCCGACCGCGATCGCCATGGTCAGGTCGACCAGCACGGTGAGCCCGAAGGTGAGCAGCAGCACGCTGCGATCGCCATTGGGCATGCGCAACAGGTTTAGGAAGCGCTCATGCTCGCTCATCCCCCAGGCGACCATGAACAGGATCGCGGCGAGCGCCGCCATCGGCACGAACGCCATGAGATCGGTGGCGAACAGGATGAACAACAGCAGGAACAGCGCGTGCAGCATGCCCGCGACCGGAGTCAGCGCGCCGGCTTTGATGTTCGTCGCGGTCCGGGCGATCGCGCCCGTCGCGGGCAATCCGCCAAACAGCGCCGAGGCGATGTTGGCGACGCCTTGGCCGACGAGCTCCTGGTTCGAGCGATGGCGCGATCCGATCATGCCGTCCGCCACCACCGCCGACAGCAGCGCTTCGATGCCCGCCAAGAACGCGATAGTGAAGGCGGACGGCAGTATCGCCTGGACCTTGGCCAGCGATATGTCCGGAATAGCGGGCGCGGGCAGCCCGGCCGGGATGTGCAGGAAGCGCGAGCCGATCGTCTCGACCGGCAGGTGCAGCAGCGCCACGGCGACCGATGCGACGACCACCGCGATCAGGAAGCCGGGCAGGCGCGGCGCCAATTTACGTAAGCTGACGATGAGGAGCAGCGATCCGACGCCGATCGCCAGCGTCGTCGCATGAGTGCTGCCGATAGCGCCGAGATAAGTCTGCCATTTGGGCAGGAAGTCCGCCGGGACGGCGGCGATCGACAGCCCCAGGAAATCCTTGACCTGGCTCGAGGCGATGATGACGGCAATGCCGGCCGTGAAGCCGGTCACCACCGGATGCGGTATGAACTTCACCAGCGCGCCGAGCTTGGCATAGCCGGCGATGATCAGGAGCAGGCCGGCAAGCAAGGTCGCGAGCAGCAATCCGTCATAGCCGTGCTGGGCGATGACGTTGAACACCACGACCACGAAGGCGCCGGTGGGTCCGCCCACCTGTGCCCGCGACCCGCCGAGAGCGGAAATCAGGAAGCCGGCGACTACCGCCGTTATCAGCCCTTTGTCGGGCGAGGCGCCGCTTGCGATGCCGAGCGCCATCGCAAGCGGCAAGGCGACGATGGCGACGGTCAACCCCGCGACCGCATCGCGCCGGAAGCGCGTGAGCGTATAGCCTTCGCCGAGAACGGTGATCAGCTTGGGTGTAAACGCCGTCCAGCGCCCGTCATGTACCACTGCCATTGACCCCGGACGCCTGGTCGAACAGCATCGACGGTACATGCTTGCGCGCGTCCCCGAACTGCGCCTCCTTCAGCCGCACGCCGCGGCCGGCGCCGACGCTCGGCGCGTTCTCCCCGATCAGTTCGATGCCGCCTTGCTCGAGCGCGGAGATCACCTTGACCAACGTGTCGACGACGCCGCGCACCTGGCCGTCCGACGCTTCCATGCGCTGGATGGTCGGGAGCGACAGGCCCGCCAATTCGGCGAGCTGGCGCTGGTCGATTCCGAGAAGGGCGCGCGCGGCGCGCATTTGCTGTGACGTGATCATGACCTTCTTATGATGTATTAAACATCAAATTACAATCTCAACAATGCATATGCTGTCATGATATAGTTCTTCTCCTGCTGCAACCATGAATGGGAGGTCGCCTCCCGAACTTTGGGGAGAACCAATGGCATTCGAAGGCAAAGGTTTGGAGAACGGCAAGATCGTTGCCAATCTGAACTCAGGGCTGCGTCGGGATGCCTGACGGCGTGACCTTTCCCTTTGATCCGCCCCTGACCCCCTACAGGCCTTGCGCACGCCCGGATCAGGCCGATGTGAACCTATTGCTCGATGTCGTCGCCGCGCTGGACCAGGGGGTGCCGGCGATCGTGGCTTGTCTGCGCGAGCACGGGGTCGCCTCCTGGGACCTTGCACTGATGCTCGACGCCCCGTTTGGCGTCGACGGTCCAGCGCTATTCGAGCTCGGCGATCTACGCGCATTGCTGTTCACCCCTTCTATGACCCAGAGCGCGATGCGTGTCAGCGACCCGAGCGAACTGCTTCTCGACTATACCCGCGTGATGATGGGATTCCTGCTGCTGCACTCTGCGCCGTGTCGCATCGAGATGATCGGACTCGGCGGCGGATCACTGGCAAAATTCTGCTACCGCCATCTTTTTGACGCTGACATCACGGTGATTGAAATTGATCCGCGGGTCATTGCGCTGCGCGACCGCTTCCAGATCCCGCACGACGACGCCCGCTTCCGTGTGGTCGAGGCTGACGGCGCCGACTTCGTGCACGACGATCGATCGCATCCCGATGTCATTCTGGTCGATGGCTTCAGCGCGCACGGGCAGGCGCGCCGCCTCGATGATTCCGAATTTTATCGGAACTGTCGAGACAGACTGGGTGACGACGGCGTCCTCGTCGTCAACCTGTGCGGCAATGTGCTCGCGCGCCGGATCGCCAGAAATCGCCTGCGGCAGACGTTCGGGAATGAAATTGCTATCGTTCCGATCGAAGGCGAGCAGAATCGTATCGTATTTGCTTCAAAATCCAGAAAAGTTCCGGATGCCGGCCAACTGCAGCGCGTCGCCGCCACGCTTGATCTGGGCCAAAGCATCGATTTCTCGAAGCTTGCAACACGAATAGCGAGGAGGCTCACTTCAATCAGGGCGCCCTGAATTTCAGTTGCAGGCGCCCGACGGCAAACCCAATCGTGCCGCCGAGCGGTAGTAGTACGAGACATTTGCGCACCAACCGCCCGCTTCAGGGCTAGCTCAGACTGGCGCAGTTTCAGCGAGTACGTCAGTCGTCATTGCTACTGGAAAAGCCGCGCAAGCGCACCCTTCCGGGCCGCCGTGGCAGATGCCGCACGATACCTCGACAATTCGGATCTCCATCGGTTCGATTCCTGGTGGCCGGTTCAATTTCGCCGCTGGCGTGCGGTTGTTCTGGTGGCGAACGACTGGAACTGGCCGTTCTGGACCGGCAACTTTTGGGCAAGCCGCGCCATTGCCCTTGAGCCGCACTTCCACGCCAGTTTGGCGACGCGGTCGTAGTTGCGCTCCGCTCGCGTGTAATGGACTTTTCGGGCAGCCTTCAACCTCCAGCGTGGCAGTGAGCTTTATGAGTACTACGCGTCATGTCGCCAAATGCCTGTCGACCTGGGCACTTCGTAATGACCGGCTGACGCAGCCGTCGGGGGGCGGTCAGGAGTATTGCGTACAGATTCCGTCTGACATTGTGGCAAGCTCCCCAAGGTAATTGGCAATGAGACTTTCGTGACGTCGAACGCCGCGGCCTCATTTATACGAGAGGGCCCTGGATGCTCGGTTCGGCGGCAGTCGTAGCAAGCGCGTTCAACCTCTTATGCATCGGCACGATGTATACGAGAGATCCGAACGATCCATATAACGGTCCTTCCACCCGTGACGTCACCAATACCTACCGCATAGATCTCGTAAAGAAGCGTTGGTGTGTCGGCGACTGTACGACCACGCTTCCGATCGTGAAGATCGAGGCAACTACAATCATCCTGCAGGAGATCACGACCCCCGTAGATACGGTTCAGGCATTTTCGCTCACGATAAGCAGGGAGACCGGAATCCTGTTTTCGACGCTGAGGTTGTCGGGCATCGAAATTCGGACGGTGCAACGGTGCGAGGTTGGTCCGTTTGGCGGCTTCCCGCCACCCAAGTTTTGAAGCGGAGTCTGCCGCAGCCGCCGTCAATATTTGGCAAGCGTTGCCATTCTGATCTCCGACGCGCCCGCTCTTCCAATCGAACGCAGTGTCTTCCATGTTTCTCGACCTATTGGTTTCGGGGGATGCCAGGAGTCTCCTCCTTTAAAGCGCGTCTGCACGCCTCGCCTTCTGCCGAGGGACCAACTCTCGCTTTGACGGCGGAGACTGTCGTCCCATCCGTCAGCCCTTGAGGAAATGATACCGTGAACGACACGCCCCCTACGCCGACCGCAGACTTGACCGCGCCGGGCACTGCCACGCCTCCTTCCGCGCCGCCTGGCTTCCTGCGTTCCCTCGGGCCCGGGCTCGTGACGGGCGCCGCAGATGACGATCCGAGCGGCATCGGCACGCACAGCCAGATCGGCGCCCAGTTCGGCTACGGTCTCGCCTGGACGTTCGTCGTCAGCTTTCCTCTGATGGTCGTGATCCAGCAGGTGGCCGCCGAGATCGGTCGCGTGACCGGAGCGGGCATCGCCCGCAACCTGCGTCGCCACTATCCCCGGCCCGTGCTCTGGGCGATGGTGACATTGTTACTGGTAGCGAACATCGTCAATCTGGGAGCCGACCTTAGCGCGATGGGCGCCGCCCTGGTGTTGCTGACGGGTGGCAATGCGGTGCTTTACACCTTGCTATTCGGCATCCTCTGCGTCGTGCTCGAAGTGGCGCTGAGCTATTCGCGCTATGCCGCTATCCTCAAATGGACGACGCTTTCCCTCTTTGCCTATGTCGGCGTCGTCGCGGTGGCGGGGGTGCCCTGGAGCCGGGCCCTGACCGCCCTGGTTGTTCCCGAGCTGCAATGGAACGCGGCCTATGCGACTGCGATGGTTGCAATCCTGGGTACGACTATCAGTCCATATCTCTTCTTCTGGCAAGCGGGACAAGAGATCGAAGAGCAGCATCGCCATCATGCAAAGCCGCTCTGCGTCGCACCGCGTGAGGCCGGGCCGGAACTCAAGCGGATCCGTACCGACACATTGGTCGGGATGGCTTTCAGCTCGATCGTCTCGCTCGCGATCGTATTCGCGACCGCTGCAACCCTCAACGCCAATGGCATTACCGATATCCAGACTTCGGCACAGGCCGCGGAGGCCTTGCGACCGATCGCGGGCCATTTCGCTTTCGCGCTGTTCGCCCTGGGGATCATCGGCACTGGCCTGTTGGCGGTGCCAGTCCTGGCCGGCTCCGCTGCCTACGCGGTGGCCGAAATGATGGGGAAGGCGGGAAGCCTCGACGCAAAACCACTGAAAGCCCGGTTGTTCTACTCGACAATCGCGGTCACCACCCTGGCGGGGGCGGCGCTGACATCGGTGGCCGTCGATCCGGTCCGCGCGCTTTACTGGGCAGCTGTGGTCAATGGCGTGCTGGCCGCCCCATTAATGGCGATGATGATGCTTATCGTCCGAAATAAGCGCGCGATGGGTAGATTGACGCTATCGCCTGCGGCCACCGTGCTGGGGTGGTTCGCGACATTGATCATGGCCGCTGCTACCGCACTGTTCTTCGCATTCACGCTTTAGTGCGAAGCTGCGGACGCGCGGGGGGTGGGAAGTGCTGCGTCGCTTCATGGCGTGGTCATCCTTTTGCAAGCGTGCGCTCGGGTAGGTGCGAACTGCCCTCCTGAGTTGCTGCCAGCCCGGAGCCGCGTGGATGTTGGTAAGGGAAGCTACGCATCCCGAAAGTCCGCCAGCAGGTCTACCCACTGTGCGTTGCCAAGTGCAGGCAAGGGGAGGACAGGTGGGAACCTCGAGGCAGGCAGTTGAATCCGGCAGGAGCGCGGCCGCCGCCCCGGTGTATCGCATCGAGGGACTGACCAAGACCTATGGTGAAGGCGAGAATGCCGTTCAGGCGCTGCGCGGCGTTGATCTCTGCGTGGAAGCCGGGGCAATGATCGTCCTGCTTGGCCCGTCGGGGTCGGGCAAGTCGACCCTGCTCAACATCCTCGGCGGCCTCGACCATGCGAGCGCGGGTCAGGTCTGGTTTCACGACCGCGACGTAACCGAGTTCGATGAGGATGCACTCACCGAATATCGCCGCCGTAACGTCGGCTTCGTCTTCCAATTTTACAATCTGGTGGCCTCGCTGACCGCACGCGAGAATGTCTCGCTGATCACCGAAATTTCCGACAATCCAATGGACCCGGCCGAGGCGCTCGCAATGGTCGGGCTGGAGGCGCGGCTGGACCATTTTCCCGCCCAGCTCTCCGGCGGCGAGCAGCAGCGCGTGGCGATCGCGCGCGCCATCGCCAAGCGCCCGGAGGTGCTGCTGTGCGACGAGCCCACCGGCGCGCTCGACAGCCAGACCGGCACGCGCGTGCTGACGGCGCTCGACCAGGTCAACCGAGCGCTCGGGACAACCACCTTCGTCATCACGCATAACGCCGTGATCGCCGACATCGCCGACGAGGTGCTGCTGTTCGGCGACGGGCGGATCACGGGTCGGCGCCACAATGCGAGCCGCGCCTCGCCCATGGGGCTGACATGGTGAGGCGCGCCCGTTCTACATTGACCGTCAAGCTGTTCCGCGATTTTTGGCGGTTGCGCGCACAGGCAGTCGCGATCGCGCTGGTGATAGCGGCAGGTGTGGGCACGATGGTGATGGCGGTCGGCCTGATCGGCTCGCTCGAGGCGACCCGTGACGCCTATTACGACCGCTACCGCTTCGCCGACATGTTCGCGCCGCTGGTGCGCGCGCCCGGGACGGTCATGGCCCAGGTGCGCATGCTGCCCGGCGTTGCTGCGGCAGACAGCCGGATCACCACGCGCGCCACGCTGGATGTCGCGCAGGTTGCCGAGCCGGTGACGGCGCGGCTCCACTCGCTACCGCCGGCGCGGGGCGAAGCGCTTAACCAGCTCGTGCTGCGCGCGGGACGGCTGCCCGATCAGCGTCACCCCGAGGAAGTCGTCGCCAACGAAGCGTTCGTAAAGGCGGCGGGCCTCGCTCCTGGCGACCGCATGAAGGCGGTTCTTTACGGGAAGCAGGTCGAGCTTCGCCTCGTCGGCTCTGTGCTCTCGCCCGAATATGTCTATGCGCTGACGCCCGGCCAGATCTTTCCCGACGATCGCCGCTCGGCGATCCTGTGGATGGGGCGCGAGCCGCTTGCCGCGGCGCTCGATTTGAACCAGGCCTTCAACGATGTCCTCGTGCGGCTCGCGCCGGGTGCACGTGGGCCGGAGGTCGAGCGGCGCCTCGACCTGCTCCTTGGGCCTTATGGCGGGATCGGTGCTTACGGGCGCGAGCAGCAGATCTCGGACCGGTTCGTTGGCAGCGAGATCGAGCAGCTGACGACGATGGCGAAGCTGTTGCCGCCGATATTTCTGCTCGTCGCCGCTTTCCTGCTCAACATCGTCCTCGCACGCCTGGTCGATACGGAACGTGAGGTGATCGGGCTCCTGAAGGCATTCGGCTTCCCGGTCCGTGCGATCATGCTCCATTATGTTCAACTCGCGGTGCTGCTTTCGCTCGGCGGGCTCGCGCTCGGGATCGCGCTGGGCGCCTGGCTTGGGCGGGGAATGGCAGGAATCTATCAGCGGTTCTTTGCCTTCCCGTTCCTGGAGTTCCGGATCGATGCCAATGCCTATCTGCTCGCGGCAGCGGCGACCCTCGTCCCGGTATTATTGGGTGCGATCACCGCGGTCTGGCGTTCCGCGCGCCTGTCACCGGCCGATGCGATGCGGCCCGAGGCACCGCCCGATTATTCGAACCGGGCCGTGCGCTGGATTGCCCGCGCACTGGGGCCAGACGAGCCGAGCCGGATCATCGTGCGCGGCTTGCTGCGTCGCCCGATGCGCTCCACGCTCACCCTGCTCGGGCTGGCGGCGGCAACGATGCTCTACGTTTCGTCGGCGAGCCCCACCGCGAGCATCGGGCGGATGATCGACCTCGGGTTCGGGATCGCTGACCGTTCGGACCTCGCTGTGACCTTTGCCGAGCCGCGCGACGCGCGCGCGCTTCACGAACTCGAGCGGATCCCTGGCGTGCTCACGGTCCAGCCATTTCGGACGGTGAGTGCGCGCCTCCGTTCGCGCCACCACGAGGTTCGCGAGGCACTGTCAGGAGTGGCGCTCGCTGGAGGATTATCGCGCCTGATCGACCTTGAGGGCGTTTCCTACGATCCGCCGCCTGCGGGCGTGGTGCTCTCCGGCCGCACCGCCCGTAGGCTTGGGGTCGGGGCAGGCGACTTGATCGAGGCGGCAGTCACCGAGGGCGAGCGCCCTGACTTGGCCATACGTGTTGTCGGGGTACTCGACAGCCCGTTCGGCGGTTCGGCGAGCATGGACCGCGCTGCGCTGAACCGGCTCTTGCGCGAAGGCGACACATTGTCCGGCGCCTATCTCCAGGTGGACGCATCCGCGCTTCGCAAGGTCTATGCACGGCTGAAGGCGAGCCCGATGGTCGCCGGCGTCTCGGTGCGCAGCGCGATGCTGCGTACGATGAACGAGACGATCGAGCAGAACTTCGCGATCCAGACCTTCTTTTATGTCGGTCTGGCGATGCTCGTGGTCATGGGCGTCGTTTATAACAGCGCGCGCATCAGCCTTTCGGAGCGGGCACGCGACCTGGCATCGCTGCGCGTGCTCGGCTTTCGGCGCCGCGAAGTGGCGTTCATTCTATTGGGCGAGCAGGCGTTGCTGGTGCTCTTCGCTCTGCCCCTCGGCATCTGGGCGGGAGTGGAACTGTGGCGCTTCCTGATCGGCCAGTTCAGCACCGAGTTGTTCACCATTCCCTTCGACATCGATCCGCGTGTCCTTGCGCGGAGCGTGCTGATCGTTGCCGCTGCTGCGACCGGCACGGCGCTCCTCATCCGCCGCCGCGTCGACCGGCTCGACCTGGTGCGCGCGCTCAAGACCAGGGAATGACCATGCAACGCAAGATCATCACCGGCCCCAGGATCATCACCGTGCTCGTTGTGGTGGTCCTCGCTGCCGCGCTGTTCGTCGCGACCCGAACTCCTGCGGTGGACGTGGAAGCTGGGCTGGTCACGCATGGACCGATCACCGTCACCATCGACGATCTGGCCGAAACCCGCGTGCGCGATCTCTACACGGTCTCCGCCCCCATTACCGGCGAGCTGCTGCGGGTGCCGCTCAAGCCTGGAGCGCATGTGACTGCCGACGGCACCCTGCTCGCGCGCATCCAGCCTGCCGAGCCCGGCGCACTCGATGCGCGTGCGCTAGCGCAGATCCAGGCAAATATCCGGGCCCTCGAGGCCCAGTCGGCGGCCGGCCGCGCGCAGGTCGAGGATGCGCTGGCCGAGCAGGAACTTGCCGAGCGCCAGCTGGCCCGCACCGTCACGCTGCGCGCACGCGGCTTTCTGGCACAGGCAGCGCTCGACGTGGCGCGTGCCGCCCGGGATCGCGCCCGGGCGGCAGTGCATGCGGCGCGCCAGGCCGAACGGGCCGCACGTGAGAGTGTCAACGTCGCCCGCGCCGGTCTGATCGCGCCAGGGAGCCAGGCCCGCAGACGCGGCATTGTTGAGGTGCGCTCCCCGGTTTCGGGCACGGTGCTGACCGTGCCACAGGAGAGCATGCGGGTCGTGGTCGCCGGGACGCCGCTGGTGATGGTCGGTGATCCGGCGCGGCTTGAGATGGTGACCGATTTGCTCTCGGCCGATGCCGTGCAGATCAAGCCAGGAGCAGCGGTCTCCGTCGAAGATTGGGGCGGCGAGCAGCCTCTCAAGGGCCGCGTGCGTCTGGTCGAGCCCTATGGGTTCCTCAAGGTCTCCGCGCTCGGCGTTGAAGAGCAGCGCGTCAATGTGATCATCGACTTCGCCGAACCGCGCGAAGCCTGGGCGCGGCTCGGCCATGGCTTCCGCGCGACCGTGCGAATCGCGACCTGGCACGCCCGCGACGCAGTGCGGGTGCCGATCAGCGCATTGTTCCGCAGCGGCGATGCCTGGCAAGTATTCCGTATCGACGGCGGGGTCGCGCGGACCGTGCGTGTGACTGTCGGACGGATGAATGCCGGGGTCGCCCAGGTGCTCGGCGGACTGGTGCCTGGCGAGCGCGTGATCCTCCATCCCGGCGACAAGGTAGCGGAGGGGGTAAAGGTGCGGGTCGCGGCGAGACGTTAGAGGGAATGCCGCGCGCTGCCGGCGTCGCCGGACCGAGTCTCCGACGAGATCGCCGTCTCGGCGAATTTGCCACGAATCACCCGGGCGCCGCGGTTGGGGCCCTGGCGCTGGGTGACAATGGTGCATTGTCCCTCGGACCCATGGTCGTCGGTATAGAAGAGGATCACCCAGTCGCGAACCGGCCGAGCTGGTGCGCTAGCGCGCTGTTCGAGAAAAACGCGGTGAACTCCCAATTGTCCCGCTTGGTATGCAGAATCGGCAACCAGGCGCGCCGCTCCGGATTGAAGCGTCGCGGCGCGATTTGGCGCAGCTTCCCCACCGCGGCCTTGCGGCGATATTCACGATCTACGTCGAGCAGCAGCGCGATCGACGGCATCCGGCGTGGGAGCGACACGGTGCGGACGCGCGCAAGGCGTTCGGCGAGACCCGCGCGGACCATCTGGAGACGGCGCGCACCAAAGCCCGCAACATGTGCGAGGCGGCCATCCTGCGCCGCGGTCTCGAGATCTTCGAGCGTCTCGATATGGAGTTGGTCCGCAATGCGTGCCGCCAGGGCGGCCCCGATCCCCGGGATTGTCCGGAACAGCCTGTCGGGCTCTATCGAACCGCGGACACGCTCGAGCTGCGCCCAGCGCCCGGTGGTCGCCAGCTCGGCGAGGGCGGAGGCAATCGAGCGGCCTATCGCCGGCAGCACAGTCAATGCGTGAAGACCTCCCGTCGCGAGGAGTTCGACGACGGGCCGGTCGAGCTGCTCGACGACATCCGCCGCATTGCGATAGGCAGCGTCGCGAAAGCGCTCCGCCAGCTGCTGTTCGATAAGATTCGCATATTCGCGCAACCGTGCCGCGAGCGCCGCGTTCGCGTACCTGTCCTGGCGGCCGGCGTCGGCGCCGGCGATTCGTCGCCCCTCCGCCACGGGCGCATGCCCGCTCACGGCTGGGTCGCCATCCTCCCGGCGCCCATCGTACCGCGACGATAGCGTCGCCGCGCCTCGCTGATTGCCAGCTGCTCGGAGAGGTTTTCCCAGGTCACCACGCCGACCAGGCGGCCATCGCCATCGGTGACGCCGACCATCGACGCGCCGGACTCGAGCTGGTCCATCGCTACGATCGCGCTGGTCGTGCTGGCGACGCAAGGAAGGGTCCGCAAAGTCAGTCTGCCGATCGCAAGCTGTTCAGGCGACTCGCGGAGGGCCGCCAGTATCTCGGTGCGGCTGAGCATGCCCTCCACCGCGCCGTCATCGCGCGCGACAGGAAACGCGTCCTGGCTCGTCCAGATCAGCGCGTCGGCTGCGCCCGCGACCGGCGTGTCGGGCGAAAGCACGGTGAAGTCGAGGATCATCACCTCTTCGACGCTGAGTGTCCCGATCGCCTCGCGCATCATCGAGACACCCGATTCCGTCGCTGCGGCGACATAGATGAACAGGGCGACGAGCAACAGGATTGGCTGGCCGGTGACCAGCCCGACCATCCCGAGCAGCAGCGCCAGCGACTCGCCGGCGGTTGCCGCGAGCCGGGTGGCACGGGCATGGGGCGTGCGCATTGCGAGCAGCGCGCGGAGCACGCGCCCGCCGTCCATCGGGAATGCCGGCAACAGGTTGAACGCTGCCAGCGCCAGGTTCGCTACCGTCAGCTCGGCAAGCAGGTTCATTCCGGATCCGAGCGAGCCCAGCGCCGCCGGGGAGGGCAGACCGCCAAGCAAGACGACCAGCGCCAGGCCGATCGCCAGGCTCACAGCGGGGCCGGCGAGCGCGATCAGCAATTCCTCGCGGGGCTTTTCAGGGATGCGTTCGAGCCGCGAGATCCCGCCGATCGGAAGCAGGACCATTTCGGGCGTGCGCACGCCGAAATACCGCGCGGTCAGGATATGGCCGAACTCGTGGGCGACGACGCAGGCGAACAGCAGAGCTATGAAGGCGAGGCTGCCGAGCGCGGCGGCGGCGCCGAGGTTGAGCCAGGCGACCGTCCCCATCCACAACAGGAACAGGAGGAAGGTGGCATGAACGCGTACTACCGTGCCTCCGATAGTCGCGACCGGAGCGGACCAGCGCATCATTTGTCTCCGCGGAGTGCCGCGTGCGGCGCGGGCAGGGCGGCGATCACGGCCGGATCGCCACTTTGAGCACGCCGTCGCGCTGATGGCCGAACAGGTCGTAGGCAGTCTCGATGTCGTCGAGGCTGAAATGGTGCGTGACGAGCGAACTGGTATCGACGCGGTCGTGCGCCACCGCCTCCATCAGCCGCCGCATCCGCTCCTTGCCGCCCGGGCAAAGCGTGGTGACGATACGGTGGTTGCCAAGGCCGGCCGCGAAGGCGTCGACCGGGATCCTGAGATCCTCGGAATATACGCCGAGCGAAGAGAGCGTCCCTCCGGGGCGGATCGAGCGCAGCGCCCATTCAAAGGTCTGCTGCTTGCCGAGCGCCTCGATAGCGACATCGACGCCGCGACCCTTGGTAATCCTCTGGATCGCGCTAACGGGATCTTCCTTGGTGAAATCGATGACATGGTCGGCGCCCATCCAGCGCGACACCGCCACCCGTTCGGGGACGCTCTCGACCGCGATGATTTCGCCGGCGCCCATCAACCGCGCCCCGGCCGTGGCGCACAATCCTATCGGTCCCTGCGCGAACACCGCCACCGTATCCCCGATCCGTATGTTGCCAGCCTCGGCGCCGCCGAACCCGGTCGAGAGGATGTCGGGGCACATCAAGACCTGCTCGTCGGTGAGGTCGTCGGGGATCGGCGCCAGATTGGCCATCGCGTCGGGGACGAGCAGATATTCCGCCTGGGCGCCGTCGATCGTATTGCCGAACCGCCATCCGCCCATCGCTTTGAACCCGTGTGGACTGTCCCTGCCGCATTGCGCATGGCAGCCATCGAGCGATGCATTGGACCAGCCTGAGGGCGTTATCGCACCGGATATGACGCGTTGTCCCTCCTTGTAGCCCGTCACCGCCGAGCCGAGCTTCTCGATCACGCCGACCGGCTCGTGGCCAATCGTGAGTCCAGGCGCGACCCGGTATTCACCCTTGAGGATATGGATGTCGGTGCCGCAGATGGTGGTAGTGGTGATGCGGACCAGTGCATCGAGCGGACCCACTTCGGGAATCGGTTTCTCCCCCAGGACGATTCGCCCGGGTTCGAGAAAGATCGTCGCGCGCATCTTGTCGGCCATGACTTGCTCCTCTTCGCGCCCGAACCTTGCGCGCGGGAAGGCGGCGGGTCGCTACGGAATGTCCCGGACGGCACACGCAATGGTCATGGCTGCATCAAAGCGATCAGGATCACCCAGAAATCGTCGATCAGGATCATCACGAGACGGGCCAGCACCAGTACCAGAACCAGCAGCAGGAACCATGTGGCCGCCGCTACCAGCCGGTTCGGGTGGGTCAGCCCTTTTTTGAGATGCCGGTGCGGGGAAGGGGCACGCATTGGACTAAGCCGCATTGCCGGTGGCACCGACACGGGCTTTGGCCGCGCGTGCGAGAAGATCGACGACCTCTGAGTCGCTGGTCTGGGTGAAATCGGCATAATGGGCTCCCACCGAATGGAAGGAATCGGGCGCTTCGAGACAGACGAGCTCGTCGCATGCGGCCCGCAGCGCGAGGAGCGCTTCGGGTGGCGCGACCGGCACCGCGAGCACAAGCCGCGCGGGACGGTTCCTGCGGATGCCCAGGAGCGCCGCTGTGATGGTCCCGCCGGTGGCGATGCCATCGTCCACGACGATCACCGTCCGGCCGGTGACGGGGGAGGCTGAGCGCCCGCCGACATAAGCGTGGCGGCGGCGTTCGATCTCGGCGAGCTGGCGGGTAAGCTCGGCACGCAGATAGCCGGTGCCGACGCCGAGCTGGCGCACCGCCGCCTCGTTGAGCACGAGCTGCGGATCGGCGCCGTCGACCACCGCGCCGATGCCGAACTCCTCTCGTCCGGGCGCACCGAGCTTGCGCACGAACAGCAGGTCCAGCTCGGCGCCGAGGGCGGTCGCGACCTCATAGGCGACGGGCACACCGCCGCGGGGCAATGCTAGCACCAGCGGATCGCGTCCGCGCAAATGGATAAGTGCAGTAGCAAGCCGCTGGCCGGCGGCGTGGCGGTCGGTGAACTCGGGTGCGTCGAACACGAACACCTCCTCTCAGCGGGCCAGATGGGCGGCGAACCAGCGCTTCGCGTGCCCGATCACCGCGTCGAGTGTCCCCGGTTCCTCGAAAAGGTGCCCAGCGCCAGGTACAATCACGAGCTCGCGCGGGCAGTTCAGGCGCTGCAGTGCCTGCTCGTTGAGTGTGATCACGGTCGCATCGAGGCTACCGACGATCAACTGGGTCGGCGCGCGCACCTGCCCCAGCGCAGTCGCACCAGCGAGGTCAGGCCGGCCCCCGCGCGACACCACCGCCCCGATCCGGATCGGAGCCGCGGCAGCCGCTGCGAGTAGCGCCGCGCCCGCGCCCGTGCTCGCGCCGAAATAGCCGATCGGCAAATCGAAGGTGCAGGGACCCGCCTTCGCCCAATGCGTCGCACGCAGAAGACGCGACGCTAGCAGGCCGATATCGAATATGTTGTTGCGGTCGTCAGCCTCGAGCGGGGTGAGCAGGTCGAGCAGTAGCGTCGCGAATCCCGCGTCGCGCAGACCCTGGGCAACATGGTTGTTGCGCGGGCTAAGTCGTCCGCTCCCGCTCCCATGGGCAAAGATTACCAAGCCATGGACGCTCTCGGGTATGCCGAGAATGCCTTCAAGGCCTTCGGGGTGGATCTGGATGGGGCGCTGATCGACGGCGGCAAGCATCATGGTTCAAAGTCCGAATGGATAGGTTTCGGGGGCGCCCCGGGGATGCTCGGAACCGAGCGGGGTCACGGCATGCGTCTCGTCGAACCACACCCAGCCATCGAACTGCTCGGCGAGCATGGCCTGGAAATAGTGGCTGAGCAGCTCGGTCTCGGGCCGGTAGACGACGCCGATCGCGCGTTCGAGCAATGGCACGCGCAACATGTCGGCGAGGCCGCGGCGTTGCGGAGTGTGCCAGTCGGTAAGCGAGCGCGCCAGGCCGGCCCGCCTAAAAAGGCATGCTCGTAGCTGTCGGGCCGCGCCGGGCGCACGGTCTTGATCTCCATATCGGCGCCCCAGTCGGTTGCGGCCGCGACCGTGCCGCGGTCGGTCCCGAAGCCGATCAGGATAGCCTCGTCGCCATAGGCTATGCGGCACAGCTCGCCGATATTGAATTCGCCCCGCCAGCCCATCGCCGTCGCGGCGGCGTTGCCGACATGCGAATTATGCGCCCAGACCACCGCCTTCGCGCCTTGCCCGCGATGTGCGAGCAGCGCCTGCAGGGTCGTAAACATGTGGCGGTCCCGCAAATTCCAGCTTTCCGCGGCGCCTCGATACATTGCGCGGTAATAGCGTTCGGCGGCATGGACGATGCGCGCGTTTTGGACCGCGTCAAACCAGCGCTCGCCATCGTCCTCCAGATAGGCGAGGCGGTGCCCGAGCAGGTCGCGCAGCTGCGCAACCACGGCGTCCTCGCAGCTGTCGCGCTGGCCGCTTTCGACCGCGCGGCCATAATGCGCCGGCTCGTCCTGCCACGGTGTCAGACAACCATAGCGACGCCGCGCGCGCGCCGCAGCCCCGGCGTCGGTGCGGTCGAGATAGACGAGCACGGCGTGAATCGATTCGCCAAGGCTGTAGACGTCGAGACCATGGAAAGAGATGCGCGCGGCCTCGGCGAGCGGCGCGTTATGGCCTCGGAGCCAGTCGGCGAACTCAAGTACTTCCTGGTTGCGCCACATCCAGGTCGGGAAGCGGACGAAGACATCGCCGCGCCGCGGCCTTGGCGCTTGATGCCGGACATAGTCGTCGATCCGCGCGGCGTCGGGCCAGTCGGCCTCGACTGCGACGGTTGTGAAGCCATGCCGCTCGATCAACCGGCGGGTGATCGCGGCGCGGGCGCGGTAGAATTCGGAGGTCCCATGGGTCGCCTCGCCCAGTAGTACGATACGCGCGCCACCGAAGCGGTCGAACATCGCACCGAAATCCTCAGCATTGGCGGGGTGTGGAAGTGGCTCGGCCGCGGCGCGAAGCGAAGCGACGATCTCCTCGGAAGCCCAATGGTCCTGGCGATCACGCTCAACGGGACGCATGGCGATACCCTCCTTGCTGCGCCAGGATATGGACGGCACGGCCGGCGCAAGGCCCGGCCAGCATGCGCAAGCGGGAAGCCGCCCGGAGTCCACCCTGACTTGGGCCATCAGCGGTCAGGGACGGGAGATGATTCAAATCCGTTTCCTCCAGCGACCCCTTCTGGGTGCGCGGGAAGCAGGATCGGCCCCTTGACGGGCTTCCACACCTAGGAAGGTTACTGAGGCCGTCAGCTGGTTGCGCTCGATACTGCCCTAGAGTTCGTATCGGCCGCAGGACCAATTGCACCGGCCGCCGCCGCTTTCACGGGCGTATCGTTTCTGGCGGATAGCAGTTGCGCCCGGGGTTGATGCAGATCGGTGAAACGTATCGCGCCGAATGACGGGCGTACGTCCGCCTCGACGTCGCGGGCGCCAAACCGCGGCGGGATGAGCGCTTTGGAGCTGCAGATCCGGCGACAACCGGTGATCGGATGTCCCAGACCTCGATCGGGTGCTCCCAGCGGTCGTGTCTTCAATGCAATGAAGCGAGACCAAGATTGTCGGGCTTCCTCGAACATGACCGACGGGCATGCAGACATAGGGAATCCCGGTGAAGCGGATTCATCCCAGCGCTATATTGCTTTCGACACGAGCCACGCCCGGCGCTTCGCCGACCGCGCGCTCGGCCGCATCCCGATGCGCGGCACCACATAAAGTACCGTCGATTCGCACGACGCCGTCTTCGATTGCTATTTCCAGTCCGGCGGCTTCGGCTTCAATTGTGCCCTCCAGAGCGGCAAGGATTCGGCCGCGTAGGTCTGCTACCGACGGAGGGCCGCGCGCCTCGATCCGGCAGGCGACACCGGTCACTCCCGCAATGCGTGCGGCAGCGGTCCGCGCCGCCTCGCGCTCATAGGGCCAGTCGACCTCACCAGTCAGTGATACCAGGCCATTGTCTACCGCAACGTCCACGGCGTCCTCGGGAACCGCCGCATCCAGGTCCAGGATTGCCCGCACACGTGCTGCGATCGCCGCATCATCGAGCGTCGGGTCGGCGGGCTTCACGGTGATGCTTTCGAAGACGCGTCTCACCCCGGGCACGCGGCGCGCGCCCGTCACCGCCGCATGGCGAGTCGCGAGATTGGCGACTGAGCCGGAAAGGACAACGACCGCATCTTGGACCGCGACATGAATCGCTACAGTATCGACCGCCGGGTCGCTCCCCAATTCCTGGCGCACATCGCGCAGTAGTTGCTGGTCAGTCGGCGTCATGGTGGGTCTCCGGCGGCAGGAGGAGGGGAAGCGAGATCGATACCGCGGTTCCCTTGCCGCGCTGGCTTCGGACCCGCAGCCAGCCACCGGCCCGGGCTGCAAAGAAGGTTGCGATCAGCAAGCCCTTGCCGCCACCGGGGTGGCCGCCAGAGTCCGCGTCGAGCGCATGTGTGACCTGCCTCGCAGTCATGCCGAAGCCGGTGTCGGCAACGGTCAGCCAGATGCACCTTCCGATCCGTCGTGTTCGAAGCGTGATCATGCCTTCGCGGGTTGCGCGCCGTGCGTTGGTTATGAGCTCGAGCAACACCTCGTCTAGCTCCTCGGGCACGCAGCGCACGAACGCCAGGCGAGGGGCCAGATCAATATGGAGCCGAACGCCCCCATCAACGATGTTCGCAAGCAGCGGCTGGAGGTGCCCGATTTGAAAATGCAGCTCGCACGCTCGGGCGGTATTTTCCAGGTCGTGCGACGCGGGTGGGCCAGGACCCAGGGCGTCGAGCAGGCCAGAGACGATTTGCTCGCCGCGCCGGGCGGCTTGTGCGAGGCCGTCGAGCACCTTGCCGTGCGTGGCTGCCTGGTGCGAATCGGCGAGCATGTGCGTCGCCGAGGCAACCGCGCCGAACAGATTACGCAATGCGAGCAGCTGTTCTGGTCGAACTTTGCAATCGGAAACGGGGGGCATAGCGCTCACGCGATCCTTCCAGGCAAGGAAGGCTTCTCGCAACGCCGGCCCACTGGAAATCCGTAATGTACCGAGGCATTGACTGCTGAGGGCGCTTTTGTCTGCTCCGGCGGGAACCTGGTACAAGCCGGTTCCGCGTTGGCGGCCGGATATCTGCTGGGTCGGTAGCGACGAATGAGCGCCGCCGAGACCGGTCCTGCCGAAGCCGTAGCCGTTCAACCTGGCCGACGCCGCGGCATATCGCTCGCGCATCGATCAGTCGATGGAACGCGGATACCTGATGCCGCCATCCAACTGGCTCTTTCGTGGCGGCTGTCAGGGGCGCGCGCCACGCCACTTAAGGGATCTTCAGAGTGGTCGGCCGGACCCTGTCGCGCGCCGCGCATCCCGATTCTCAGGTCTCGAGCGGCTTGCACGCTGAAATCTCGAACGCAAGCGGCGTGCCGTCGCGCTCGGTCACCGTCACATATTCGCCGAGCCGCAGCGGATGCGCCTCGAGATGGAATAATGGCTCATCGTCCGCATCACCGGGCGCATAAGAGAAGGCCCAACCTTTGCGCTTATGGATGAGATGACCGGTCATTTCGGGAGCGTCGGGCCAGGAACGCAGGACGGTTGCACGGTCGGGCGCGGCGGCAAGCGCCTTGTGGTCGACGATCTGCTGGGCGTCGAGTGGCGCTCGCAGCAAATAGCAGTGCTCGCGCGAGCCTTCGGGGAAATCGCGCGTGCGCGCGAGGTCGAGGCGGATCATGTACCAGGTCATGGCTAAGTTATTCGGTGAGAGCGGCGCGGCGGCTATCGGGAATGATACCTAGCTGCAACGATGGGACGCACAGATTGCGTCTATGTGCGCATTGTTGGTCCCGCACTCTGTCCTGGCTTTGCGGCGATGATTGCTCGGGCATCGTCGGCGACCTCGGCAAGGCCTTGGTCGGCGCGAAGCCGGTGCCATGCGCCGAGCGCGCCGGTTCGATAGCCGGACTGTGTGCGCACCACGTCCGCGTCGGCGTCGGATGCGTCCGCCGCGCGCGCGCCGACGCGTTCAAGCCGGATCGCCTCGGGGGCGTCGAGCCACAGACCGCAGAACGGAACATGCGCGTGCGCTGCGCTGCGGCAGATGCGCGCGCGTTCGTCGGATCCTGCGAAGACAGCGTCCGCGATGACGAAGTTCCCGGACGACAGATGTCGCGCGGCCAGGTCGAAGAGGAAATTGTAGACCGTGCGGTTGGCGAGCGGGCTGTAAAGCGCCGGCGGCAGGCGCTGCTCGGGAGCGACCTGGGCTAGCCGTTTGCGCAGCACGTCCGTGCGCAGAATGCGCGCTCCCGGGGGTGCCCCGAAATCCGCGCCGAGCCTGCGGGCAAGCGCGGTCTTTCCGGTCGCGGAAAGGCCGCCGACCGCGACCAGCCCTGCTGGTGACTTGGCGATCAGAAGCTGGGCGAGATGCAGAAACTCTCGCGCCTGTTTCGCGGCCGCAGCGTTACCCGTTCGCACTCCGGTCGCCCCCAGCACATGCGCGCGTATCGTGGCCCTAACCGAGAGGAAGAGCGGCAACAGCCGCACCCCGTCCTCGTCGGCCGAGAGGTCGATGTAGCGGTTGCAGACGAGATTGGCACTGTCTCGCAGATCGCGGAACCAAAGATCCATCAGGAGGAAGGCGAGGTCATAGAGTATGTCGGTGGTCGCCAGCTCCTCGCTGAACTCGAGGCAGTCGAACGGGATTGGCTCCCCGTCGATCATCGCAATGTTGGCGAGGTGCAGATCGCCATGGACGTGTCGCACCTTGCCATTGCGGCCGCGCATGTCGAGCAGCGCCGCGTGCAGGTCGCACGCCTGGCGCTGATCGTCGACCAGCCGGGCGATACGGTCGGCGCCGAACATTTCCATGTGCGGGGCAAGGCTCTCGGCATTGCCCTCGACGATGTGGCGAAAGCGGTCGGCACCGTGGTGCTCCATCACGGGCGCGGAGCGGTCGTGAAAGCCGTGCACTTGGTCCGCCAGGCGCAGCAACATGCGGAAATCGAGCGGTCCCTGCCGGGCCAGCTCGTCGAGCAAGGCGCCGTCGGGGAACCTTTGCATTTCGAGCACCCAGTCCACGACCTGGCCCGCGCCTCCGATGGCAAGTTCCCCGCCGCTCCAAGTAACGGGGTGGACGGCAAGATAGAATTGGGGAGCCGTGCGGCGATTGAGGTGCAGCTCGGCCTCGAGCGCTGCCCTTCGCTTTTCGGGCGTCGAGAAGTCGAGATAGGGATAGCGCACGGCGCGCTTGAGCTTCCAGGCGCGGTCGCCCGTCAGGAAGATGCTCGCGGCATGGGTGTCGATGCGGCGGCAGGCCGGGTCTCCGAACGCTTTGCCGCTCGCCAGATAGGCAAGCACCGCCCTCTGATCGTTCTCCGAATCCTCATCGTGCGCGCGGATGATCATCTTCCGCATCGCTCGTCTCCTCCTGCTTGATCCGGTGATGCAGCGGCCGGAGGCCTGTCCCAATGCGTATTAGCCCGGATCTGAGTCGTTTTGCTCGGCTCGAGGGAAAGAAGGTGGCGAATGGAAGGATTCCGCCTACCCGATCTGCCCGGCTAGGGTAATTCCTTATCCAAGATGCTCCAGCCGTCCGGCAGGATTGTGCGGTGACGCTGCGCCGACGATGACGGTTGCGATCCCGGCGCTGAAAGGGACATGGCCGTGGCGAAGAAAGAGATGGCCAATGACACGGTCGAGATCGAGCTCAAGCTAGACTATGATCTCAGCGACCGCACGCGTCTGATAGCCAGACTTGCCACGCTGCCCTCCGCGAGCGGCACACACCATCTGGTGTCGACCTATTTCGATACCTCCAGCCACGATATCGCACGCGCCGGCTACACGCTTCGCGTGCGGCGCGATGGGCGTCGGCGCATACAGACCGTCAAGGCGTTCGCGGGCGCCGCGGGGCTGTTCGAGCGCCTCGAATGGGAACGCCCGCTCCGCGGGGACGTGCCGGTGTTCGACGAACGCGCCGGTCCGCTGACAGAGGTGGTGGATGCCAGGACGCTCGCGCGCGTCGAGCCTCTGTTCTCGACCGATGTCCGGCGCACCCTGTTCACGTACGAGACCGATGATGCGACAATAGAGGTTGCGGTCGACAGGGGCGAGGTGCGCGCGGGTACGAAGGCAGAGCCGCTTTGCGAGCTCGAGCTCGAGCTTCGCGGCGGTGCGCCGCAGGCACTGTTCGACTTTGCGCGCGCACTGAACGAGCGCCTTCCGCTCCGCCTCGGCGTTCGCTCCAAGGCCGAGCGCGGCTACGCGCTGGCGGAGGGTGCCCGACCTGCGGCGTTCAAGGCCGAGCGGATCGAGTTCGATCGCCGGGGCAGTGGGGCCGAAGCTTTTCCGGCCATCGCCCGGACATGCATTCGCCAGTTTCGGCTGAACGAGAGCCTGTTGCTGGACACTGGTGGCGTCGAAGCGCTGCATCAGGCGCGTGTCGGGTTGCGCCGACTGCGCTCGGCCCTCTCGATCTATGCGCCGCTGCTCCAAAATGACCCTCGAACCGAGCTGCTGAACGCCGAACTGCGTTGGCTCGCGGCGGAGCTTGGTGCCGTGCGTAACATCGACGTGCTGGTCCCGCGCTTCGACGGCGGTACGCGCATGTTGTTGGCCAGGGCGCGGGACCGTATGATGGAACATGTCCGCGCGGAACTCGCCGGCGCGCGCACGCGCCTGCTGATGATCGACCTGTCCGAATGGCTTTCAGCGGGCGCGTGGCGAACCGAGCCGACATATCTCGGTCGGCTGGACCACGGGGTCGGGGCATTCGCCAGCGACCTCCTCGAAGCGCGGCGCGATCGGCTTGCCGCGCGTGGCGAAGGCCTTTCCGGACTCGATCGCGAAGACCGCCACAAGGTCCGCATCGAGGCGAAGAAGCTGCGGTACGCGACAGAGTTCTTCGCCTCGCTATATGGGACCGACAAGGCGCGGCGCCGGCTTGCCAAGTTCCTGAAAGCGCTCGAGGTGCTCCAGCAGCGGCTTGGCGATCTGAACGATCTAGTCACCGGACCCCTGGTGCTGGCTAGGCTCGGCATCGATGCGGAATTGCCTGGTTCGGGCGCACGCCACCGAGATCGACTGCTCGCCCAGGCGCAAAAGAGCTTTGACGCGCTGATGCGTGCGAAGCCCTTCTGGTGAGGGATGCGCCCGATTCGCACCGCCGCGCAACAGGCCGAACCTCGTAGATTTCCGCATGGTTGCTGGTGTCGGACCTGTCCATGACCGTTTCCGAGCTTCTGGGAGACGATCGATGAACGACAAGATCAAGGAGAAGATCCTCGCGCTGCTGGACAGGCACCGGATCATGACGATCGCGACGCTGCGGCCCGACGGCTGGCCACAGGCGACCACGGTCGGCTATGTCAGCGAGGGCCTCACCCTCTATTTCCTCTGCGGCCTCGAGAGCCAAAAGGCGGCGAACCTCGTGCGCGACGACCGCCTGTCGCTGACGATCGATCACGACACCGCGGACCTGATGGCAATCACCGGCCTGTCGATGGCGGCGCGTGCCGAGGCGGTTACCGACCCGGCCGAGGCTGGCCGCGTCCTGGCGATGATGCCGCTCAAATATCCAAAGCCCGCCACACCCCTGCCGTTTCCGATGCCTGGTCCACAAGACGTCCGCATCTTCCGCGTGACGCCGACGGTCATCTCGGTGCTCGATTATGCCCAGGGCTTCGGGCACACCGACCTGGTTACCTGCTAATCCCGGAAGGCTTGTCGATCACAGCGCAGCGCGATTCAGCCGCAGCGCGTTGGCGACCACGCTCACCGACGACAGGGCCATCGCAGCGGCGGCGATGACGGGTGACAACAGGATGCCGAAGAAGGGGTAGAGGAGGCCCGCGGCGATCGGCACGCCGGCGACGTTGTAGATGAAGGCGAAGAACAGGTTCTGTCGGATGTTCGACATGGTCGCCCGGCTCAACCGGCGCGCGCGCACAATCCCGGCCAGGTCGCCCTTGAGCAATGTAACGCCAGCGCTCTCGATCGCGACGTCCGTGCCCGATCCAATTGCGATCCCCACGTCCGCCGCGGCAAGTGCGGGCGCGTCGTTCACCCCGTCGCCGGCCATCGCGACGATGCGGCCTTCACGCTTCAGCCGCTCCACCACGGCGCTTTTCTGGTCCGGAAGCACCTCGGCCTCCACATCGGTGATGCCGAGCTTCTGCGCGACGGCCCCGGCGGTGGTGCGGTTGTCGCCGGTCAGCATGATCACCCGCATCCCGTCCTGGCGAAGTGTCGCGAGCGCCGCCGCGGCGGACTCCTTCACGGCATCGGCGATCGCCAGCACGCCGGCCATCTGGCCGTCGACCGCGACGAAGATCGATGTGGCGCCGACTTCTCGCAGAAGATCGGCCTGCATGTCCGCTGCGCCCGTGTCGATACCGCGTTCGGCCATGATCCGGGCATTGCCAAGGATGACCCTTTTTCCGTCGACGAACCCGACAGCGCCCCTTCCGGCCGGAGCGTCGAAGTCCGACACGTCGGGAACCACAATGCCGCGGTCCTTGGCCGCGCTCAGGACCGCGCGTGCCAGCGGATGCTCCGACGCCCGCTCGACCCCGGCTGCCAGCCTCAGCACCTCGGTTTCGTCGAAGCCGGGAGTGGGGACGATCCGGAGCAGGGACGGCTTCCCTTCGGTTAGCGTGCCGGTCTTGTCGACGACCAGTGTGTTGACCTTTTCGAGGCGCTCGAGTGCCTCGGCATTCTTGATCAGCACTCCGAGCCCGGCGCCGCGGCCGATCCCAACCATGATTGACATCGGAGTCGCCAGCCCGAGCGCGCAGGGGCAGGCGATGATGAGCACGGCAACCGCCGCGATCAGGCCGTGGGCGAAGCGAGGCTCGGGCCCGAGCATCGCCCAAGCCGCGAAGGCCAGCAGAGCGATCAGCAGAACCGCGGGCACGAACCAACCGGCAACCTGATCGGCAAGGCGCTGGATCGGCGCGCGCGAATGCTGCGCGGCGGCCACCATCTGTACGATCCGCGCCAGCATCGTGTCGCTGCCAATGCGGCTCGCGCGGACGATGATCGCGCCGCTCTGGTTGAGCGTGCCGCCGATGACGATATCGCCGGTCGACTTGGCGACCGGCATCGACTCGCCCGTCACCATGGATTCATCCAAGGCGCTGCTGCCTTGCTCGACCACGCCGTCGACCGGGACCTTTTCTCCGGGCCGCACCCGCAGCCGGTCGCCTACCGCGATCAGCGCAAGAGAAACCTCCCGGTCGCTGCCGTCCTCGGCGATCCGCCGCGCGGTCCTCGGCGCGAGAGTAAGCAGCGCCTGGATTGCCCCGGAGGTGCGCTGACGGGCGCGAAGCTCGAGCACTTGACCGAGTAGGACCAGCACCGTGATTACCGCCGCGGCCTCGAAATAGACCGCCACCGATCCGTCCAGGGCGCGAAAGGCTCGGGGAAAGATCGAAGGCGCGATCGTCGCGACGGCGCTGTAGGACCAGGCCACGCCCGTGCCCAATGCGATGAGCGTGAACATGTTGAGGCTGCGGTTCCTGAGCGATGCCCAGCCGCGCTCGAAAAACGGCCCGCCCGCCCAAAGCACGACTGGCGTGGCCAGGACAAACTGGATCCAGGATGATGCGCGGGGCGTCACGACATGATGCAGCGCCGGGTACAGATGCCCGCCCATCTCGAGGACGAAGATGGGGATTGCCAACACGAGCGCCGCCAGGAACCGGCGGGACATGTCGGTGAGCTCGGCGCGGGCCGTGCTCTGGGCGCTTGGCATCGCCGGTTCCAGCGCCATGCCGCAGATCGGGCAGTTGCCCGAATGGTCCTGGCGGATCTGCGAATGCATTGGACAGGTCCAGATCGTAGCCGGAGACACCCCTGTCGCAAATTCGCCGATTGTCCCGTCTTCGCGTGCCATCGCAATGATCCTAAACGAATGCCGTTGTCGGGAGGTTCGACGCGAGACTAGGATCAAGCACCCGGCACGCGCATTGGGAGGTTTACCTAGTGCTCGCCCATACGCCCTCCGGCGCAGGTCATTCCTCGCCCGATCGCCGCTGGAACAGGATAGGGCCGAATACGGCGAGAAAGAGGACAAAGCCTCCAGCCCAGGCGACGGCCGCGGCCTCCATGCCGAGCACATAGTCGAGGAAGCCCAGCGACGCCGCCACGCGAAGCACGGCTCCCAACGTGATCAAGCCATAGATGACGACAGTCTGCGGCGCGGCCACCAGCTTGCGGCCGGTGTGGCCCAAGATTGCCCTAGTCATTACGGCGAGGATCATCGTCGCCATTGCCCCGGCGGTCAGCGCGTGGATGGCTGCGGACCGGGGGATCGACGTTCCGACAACGCTGGCGGCCAGAAGGAGCAGGCCGGCGGGCAGCCAGAAATAGCCGATATGGAGAATGAAGACCAGCGGATCGCGGGCGGTCCTCAGTCCGCCCCAGCGCGACAGTCTCAGCGTCTGTGCGCAGCCCGCGGCCGCGAGCAGCCATCCGGCCAGCACCCAGTTCGGGGCGGCCGTCCAGGCCAGGAGACTCACCCCGGTCACGGCCAGCACCACCTGATCGAAGCGGGTCGGCTGCCCGGGCAGACGGCGTTCGATACCTTGCTTCGCCATCCAATTGCGCGTGAACGAAGGGACGATGCGGCCGCCGATCAGCGAGATCATCATCACGACCAGCGAGATCGCCGCCCGTATGCCGATGTCCGCGTCCTTGAGGATTCCGGCGGCGCCCATGTGATCAACGGCATTTGCGACCCCCAGCAAGAGCACAAGTCCCACCACCGGCAGATTTCGGTTCTTCGACGCCAGAACTTCGCGGCCGGCGACGGCGGAAAGCACGAAATAGAAACCGACGTCCAGAATCGCGGCGGTGGCCGAGCCGGTCGAGGCGGAGAAGAGCATTGCCAGCCGGCCCGCGGCCCAAAGTCCGGCCAGCCCCGCGAGGGGCAGCCCGGCGATCGGCAGGCGCCCGGTCCAGTTCGGAATCGCGGTCAGGAGAAAGCCGGCAATGACCGCGCCGACGAAGCCGAACAGCATTTCATGTCGGTGCCAGATCAAGGGCTCGAACGCGGTCGGAAGCGTCAGGCCGCCGGCCATAACCGCCAACCAAAGGACCAGCGCGACGACCGCCCATGCCGGACCGAGGAAGAAGAATGGCCGGAATCCGCCTCGGAGAAAGGGCGGAGACGCCGATATCCTTGCACGCCGAAGCGCGAGCATCCGCTCACCGCGCGTTGTCATGCGGTCCACGACCCAATGCCGCCCTCTTGAACCGCTTTATCATGCGCCCGCGAGGTCCGCCCCTAATGCCGGGGCGCTGGCGGTATCTCCCCGCCGATCGCGGCCGAACAGCGCGCGCGCCATGAAGATGGCGAACGCCACGACGCCGACCGAGAAGACCAGGTCGCCAGGTACGCGCATCCAGACCAGCGCCTCCATGAGCGGGCTGTGGATGACCTCGGCGCTCCGCGCATAAGCATAGTCGTGCGTGAAGCTCTGGTAGGTCTGGTACAGCCCCTGGGGGAAGAGCGACAGGATCACCATCATCGCCAGCCCGATGTTGAGGCACCAGAACGATGTCCTGAGCAATGGCTTGCTCCAGCGCGCCGGGTCCGAGAGGCCGCGCATGCAGAACAGGGTCAGCCCGATGCCGAGCATGCCGTACACGCCGAACAGGGCGGCATGGGCATGCGTCGCGGTCGTGTTCAGCCCCTGCATATAGTAGAGCGCGAGCGGCGGATTTATGAAAAAGCCGAACAACCCCGCGCCGACCAGATTCCATACGAGCACGCTCGAGAAGAAGGCGAACGGCCAGCGATACGCCTCCTGCCAATCATGCCGGTGCTCGAACTTGACGCGGTTATAGGCTTCGAACCCGACCACCATCAGCGGTACCACCTCAAGCGCCGAGAACACCGAACCCAATGCGATCACCGCAGTCGGCGTTCCGCTGAAATAGAGATGGTGGAACGTGCCGAGCACTCCCCCGCCAAGAAAGATGATCGTCGCAAGCATCACCGACGTCGCTGCCACCGACAGCCGGACCAACCCCATCTTGACGAACAGGGCAGAGACGATCGCCGTCGCGAACACCTCGAATATGCCTTCGACCCAGAGGTGAACGACCCACCAGCGCCAATATTCCATGACCGAGATATGGGCGTGCTCGCCGTAGAATAGCCCGGTCCCGAACAACAGTCCGATCGAGACCGTCGCGATCACAACCAGAAAGACCAGGGAGCGGCCGCCCTTTTCCCGGAGCGCTGGCCAGACTCCGCGCAGCACCAAAGCGGTCCACAGCAGCAGCCCGATAAACAGGTAGAATTGCCAGAAGCGGCCGAGGTCGAGATATTCATAGCCTTGGTGCCCGAACCAGAAATTGATCGTGCCGCCCGTTATGTGGCGGTTGATCGCGAGCCATTCGCCGGCAAAGGACCCGACGACGATCAAGAGCAGGCTGATGAACAGGAAGTTCACGCCGAAGCGCTGGAATTTCGGTTCGCGGCCGCCGAGCAGCGGGGCGACATAGAGGCCGGTCGCCAGCCATGCGGTGGCGATCCACAGGACTGCGAGCTGGGTGTGCCAGGTCCGGGTGACCGCATAGGGAAAATATTCGGCCAGCGGCAGGCCGTAGAGACCCTGCCCCTCGACGGCATAATGGGCGGTGACGATGCCGAGTACCACCTGGGTCACGATCATCGCCGTGACGACGAAGAAATATTTGGCTGTCGCGCGCATCGACGGTGTGATCGTGGCGCTTCCGAACAGATCGGTCGTTGCGAACCCTTCGAGCGGCTCGATATCGCGCCGCCAAACATCGAACTCGCGAGCATAATACCAGACCAGAGCGCCGGTGGCGGCGAGCAGCACGAAGATGGAGATGAACGTCCACAGGAAGATCGCCCCGGTCGGCGCATTGCCCACCAGGGGTTCATGCGGCCAGTTGCTGGTATAGCTGATCGTCTCCCCGGGGCGTTCGGCGGCGGTTGCCCAGGACGTCCAGAAGAAGAATGCGGCAAGTGCGTGCGCTTCCTCCGCGGTGAGCACCGCGTTTTGCGGCATCGCATAGAGTTCGCGCAGATGCTGGTCGGCGGGCGTGCGATTGGTGAACAGGCTCTCGAAATGCGCGGCCGTTGCCGCGATGGCGCCGGCCCGCTGGTCGCTGACGGTAAGGACGGAGGTCCGCGGATCATAGCCGTTGGTGCGCATTTCGCGCTTGAGGATGGCGCCGACCCGCGCCTGATCGGGCATGGCGAGCGCGTCGAAGCCGTTGTTCGCCAGCAGGTCGCGGAGCGCGACCGCCTCGCGATGCAGCCAGTCCGCGCTCCAGTCCGGCGCGACATAGCCGCCATGGCCCCAGATTGAGCCCTGCTGCATCCCACCGGTCGATTGCCAGACCGCCTGGCCCCGCTGGATTTCCTCGCCGGTATAGAGAATCTGGCCGGAGACCGTTCGCACCGTGTCCGGCATGGGGGGCTTGGTATGGTAAATCTGGGCGCCGAAGTAGAGCAAGGCACCGAACATGACCGCCATGGTCACGCCGAAAACGATCCACAAGCGCCGGATCGAGAATTCAGAGGCATAATCGGACATGGTAAAGTCCCCCGCCCGAGAGATTCGTGTCGGGTCGCGCGCCAGTCGGGGTGCAATGCCGCCGGTCGTCTCGCCGGCAGGCTCAGGCATTGTCTAGCCCGGGCCAGACACCGGAGGATTCGTCGCCTCCGCCTCAACGCCTTGTTAGGGGAGTAAATGCTTTGGGAACAGCGGTATTTTCATGCCTGTGACTTGTCACCAAACGTATCGAGATCATCCAGCATTGTGCGACGCTTTTCGATAAGGTCGGCTTTCACAATACCTCGATGCAGATGCTTGCCGACGAAGTCGGTCTGGGCAAGCCAACACTGTATCATTATTATTTCCCCAGCAAATTGTCGATCCTTTACGCGATCCATGAGGCGCATATCGGCGCATTGCTCGACGGGCTGAAGCGCGAAGCCGGAGGTGACCCGATCGCCTCGCGGCGCTCGGCCTGTGTCGACATCCTCGGCCAGATCGCCACGCATCCGGGTTATGTTCGTGCGTTCATGGACAATTACGGGGATCTCGAAGGCGAGATGCGCGACGCCATCCGAGTGCGCCGGCGCGCCCAGTGATGCGCGCTCGCACATGCCTCCATCGCCACTGCACACCGCGGCAACGTCGAAAAGGACGATAAAACCTGATTCCGCCGAAGCTTCTTACGAAACACGACCGTGCCGCTTTGATCCGAACCGTGGAGCTGGAAAACCGACTTGGCCAGATCGATGCCGACTGTGCTAACCTCATGGCCCGCGACTACCTCTTGGTTATGGACGATATGACGGCGGACATAGACCTGCGGCCCGAACTGCAAAAGCGCATGTTCCACCGTATCGACCGCGCGTACGACGCCCGCACAGAAGCCGCAGGGATTGGCCAGCAGGCCCGTCGTGGGGGTCGTGTGTCTATTGCGAACGCCGCCTCCGATCCGGGCATGTCTATCCACTCGACGAGGTCGAAAACGGCTAGAATAGATATCGGACCGTGATTTCCGTATTAGTGCCTTTTGTTGAAGCGTTCGACTTATCATCCGAAACGACGCTTCGATGTTTGCAATTGAGGATAATGCGGTCGTTGGTCGAAGGAAGTAGAGGTCTCAGCCCTTGCGCGGGTCAGCCACTTTCCTCAGGCGCAACCAGGTGAGGAGGAATGGCCTTAGGATCGGGGAGGTGCCGTTGGGCGTCTCGATATCGATGTTCAGGCGCCTGAACTGCCAATAGATCATCACGCTCATGATTGCAGCGTAGAAGCACCAGACCGAGGCAAAGGCGTATTCCTTGACGATCTCCGCGATCGTCAGCGCGACGACATTGAGCACGCCGTAAGTCCTGACGACGCGATGGGTCGACAGCAGCAGCGCGCCGCAGGTGGCGAGAATATACAGATAGGATATCCAGATATTGCCCGTCATCGGGTTGCGGTAGGCGATCGAATTCTGTTCGACGAAGCACCGGCTGGGCAAGAAGATCAGTCCGGAGACATCCCACGCACACACCAGCGCGCCGACGCCGGTCAGCGCGAGGATGGCGCCGCGGCGCCAACCGGGAGGTTCCATCAGCGCGACCGCAGCCGGCAGCAGCAGCGGCAGGATTCCCTGAGCATAAAGCATGAACAGGAAGGCGACATGGTCAAGCGCAAGCTTGCCGATATGCCCGTCCAGGCCGAGCCAGACCCATCCTTCGGTAAACTGATGTACCGCGAACAGCATCGGCACGGAGGCAAACAGGAGAGCACGTGGCTCGCGCACATGCCGGAGCGTCGCGATCCCGATCGACCCGATCACGCCGGAGGCGATAAAACTGGAAGTTGCCGAAAAGCACATGCGGTTCTCTCCGGCGGCAGGGTGGAACCGCTTTGCAGTGATTCACGGCACATAGCCAGCGCGCCGAGACTGCCGTTCGCGATCGGATTTCAGGTGGTCGTCACCGGATCGTGGGCGAGGTGACTGCTTCAAGCCCGGCGATCGTCTTCGAGACTCGAGAACATTGGCTCTACCCGTTGAAGCCATCTGATCCGACATAGCGTAGACCTTTGCGTCGTCTGGTCTCCCGGCAGCATCCATCATTGCCGCGGCAATGCCAGATGCTTTAGTCCCTCCGCGGCCGCCAGATAGGCCAGTACGAGCAGCGTCATCGCACCCATCACGGCGACGCCTGGAGCCGCGAATCCGAGCAACGGGCCGAATGGAAGAAACGGCAGTGCTATCGCTGCGGCGAGCCCGCCCAATGCGGTCGCGGTCAAGGCGGGATGAGGCTGGCTCCGCCAGAGGGGGCGTGCAGTGCGGATCACGAAGACGACGAGAATCTGGGTCGCCATGGATTCGATGAACCAATACGCGCGGAACGTCGCGACGTCCGTGTGGAATATGCCAAGGAGCAGGGCGAATGTGGCAATGTCGAACACTGTCGAAAGTGGCCCCATGACCGCGGTAAAGCGCGCCAGCGCGTGCATGTCCCAGCGATGCGGGGTGGCGAGCACCGCTTCGTCCGCCGTGTCGAACGGAATGCCGGTCTGCGACAGGTCATAGAGCAGATTGTTGAGCAGCAACTGTACAGCCGTAAGCGGCAAAAAGGGAAGGAACAGCGATGCGAGCGCCATCGTCAGCATGTTGCCGAAGTTCGAGCTCGTTCCCATCCGGATATAGTTCATGATGTTGGCATAGGTTCGCCGGCCTTCGACAACACCGTCCGCCAACACCCCGAGGTCTGGCGCAAGGAGGATCATGTCCGCGGCCTCGCGCGCTACGTCGGTTGCACCCTCCACGGAGAGGCCGACGTCCGCCGCGCGTATCGCAGGCGCGTCGTTGATGCCGTCGCCGATGAAGCCAACGGTATGGCCGCGTTGACGCAGTGCGCGAACGATCCGCTGCTTCTGGTCCGGCGTGACGCGTGCGAACAAGTCCACCTCCTCGACGCGCGCCGCGAGGGCGAGATCACCCAAGCGACCAATCTCCTCGCCTAGCAAGATCGATCCGACCGGCATGTTCAATGCCTGAAGAAGATGCCGTGCTACGGGGGCCGCGTCGCCGGTAATCAGCTTGATGCGCACCCCAGCCGCCTCGAGCCGCGCAACCGCCCCCGTTGCCGACAATTTAGGTGGATCGGCGAAGACGCAATAGCCGGCGAAGACCAGCGCGGCGTCGTCATCTCCCCCAATCGCGTCCCGGCCCGTCGCGTCCTTCCAGGCGACCGCCAGCACTCTGAGCCCGTGTGCCGCGCGCTCCTCGCGCAACGCGTCCATTCGCGCGCGCAGCGGCGCATCGAGCGGTATGATGTCGCCATTGCCGTCCGCGGCCTGTGTGCAGAGCGCCAGGATCGTCTCTGGCGCGCCCTTGACGATCTCGAGCCGCTCGGCGCCTTTTTCGGCGAGGACCGAAACGCGACGCCGCTCGAAGTCGAATGGCCGCTCGTCGAGCTTCACCCAATTCCCGAGCGGACGTTCTGTGGCGTGCACAAGCAGTGCCTCGTCCAGCGGACTGCGTATCCCGGTCTCGAACAGGGCATTGACCGCCGCGAGATCGGCGACGCGCGCATTGTCGGCTCCTTCGATGCCCGGATGTGCGACCAAAGTGATGCGCGCCTCGGTCAAAGTGCCGGTCTTGTCCGTGCACAATATGTCCATCTGGCCGAGGTCGTGGATCGCCGAGAGCCGCTTAACCACGACCTTGGCGGACGCCATGCGTTGCGCGCCTCGCGCGAGCGCGATGGTGACAATCATCGGGAGCAGCTCCGGCGTCAGTCCCACCGCGAGCGCCATGGCGAACAGGAACGATTCCAGAGTCGGCCTGCCCAGCGCGAGATGGGCGAGCAATACGAACAGCACCAGAAACATGGTCAATCGCACGATGAAGATGCCGAGCCGATGCATGCCCGTCTCGAACGCCGTCGGCGGCTGGGTACAGGCAAGTGAGGTGGCGATTCCTCCGAGCTTTGTCCGCGCCCCTGTCTCGACGACCAGCATCGTCGCGGCGCCGCCGATCACCGAGCTTCCATGAAAGAGCGCGTTGCGCGCCGCCGCCATCCCGAAGCCGCTGGGTGCGTCCGGCCGCTTCTCGACAGGATAGGCTTCTCCGGTCAGCGATGCCTCGTTTACCTGGGTGGCGTTCGACGCCACCACCATCCCGTCGGCGGGTACCAGGTCGCCGGCAGTCAGCGTGACGATATCGCCGGGGACGAGCTCGCTCACGGGCAGGTCGCGTGCCACGCCGTCGCGCAGGGTCCGCGCCGTGAGCGCAATCGAGCGCTTCAGCGCCTCGGCCGTCGCCTGCGCCCGCCGCTCCTGAACCAGATCCAGTGCGCTCGACAATGCGATTACGGCGACGATGATCGCAAAGCTGGTGACGTCGCCGGTCGCGCCGGCGATGCCGGCCGCGACTAGCAATATTGCGACGAGGGGATTGCCCAATCGCCGGAACAGTGCTGTTAGAAAATGTTGCCGGCCCGGCGCTGCGATCTCGTTGGATCCGAACTGCACCAGCCTCCGGCTAGCCTCTAGCGAGGACAGCCCTTCCCGGCGCGCGCCGAGCTGCGCGAGGGTGTCGGGCAGCGAGCGCTCCCAGAACGCGTCAGGCTCGCTCAACGGCGCCGCCCGGCAAAGCCCGGTAACGGCAGCATCAGATTCATGCAGTCCAGGTACAAGGTCAGCGCCCCAAGCGATGCCAGACGCCGGTGAGGCGCGGTCGGGCGCCTCTGGCAAAGCTGCTTGAGCCGGCCGGTGTCGATCGCGGTCAGGCAGCAGAACAATAGCACGCCGATCGCGCTCACCATGCAATCGAGCTCAGTCGAACGAAGGAAAGAATTGACGAGAACGGCGGCAAGCAGACCCGTCAGCGCGCTGGCCAGGAAGCTGTTCCAGCCTGACAGTTCTTGGGTCATGAGTCTGGCGAACCCGGCGAGCGCGCCGAATCCCGCCGCGGACGCAAGAAAGGTGGCGACGACGCCGGCAGGGGCAAGGGTGTAGAATACGGATCCCAGAGAGAGTCCGACAATTGCCGCATACAGCGGCAGACAGATCCTTGCGACACCGACCGGGAACCGCTCGACCCTGGCCCCGAGCGCTAGCGCCAACGCAACGGGGCTCAGGGTCAAGAGCCAACCCACCGGTGTCAGGCTGCCATGGTCGACGATTGCGCGCTGCAGCCCGGGACTGACCGCCACCGACAATGCGGCGAGCGCGGAGACGAGGAGGCTGCCCGCCATCTGAACGAAGACCGAGGCGAGGAAGTCGTTGACGCCATCGTGCAGCGCGGGTGGGGGAAGCAAGGGTCCGTCGAACTCGAAAGCCTTGCGAGACATGGTGCCGCTCCTGTCGGAATGATCTACAAGGTCTGCGCCGCGCCCAAACGATCTCGAATTCGCAAAGCTACGTAGGCATCCCCCGGGCTCGGAATGGGGTCCGTGACGGCCCGCTTCAGTCGGGACCCGGCCCTGCTGTCCGCCTCGGATTCGGAACACTACGCATTGGCAATGTGCGCGTCGCATCCGAGGTCCGTCCGAAGGGAGGACCGGCATGCAAGAAATTCGCGATGGCTCCGAGCATGACCTTGATGACCCGCCGAGCACCACCGCACCCCGGAGCGACCCGGGGGAGCGCTTCGCGGCGCGGCTGGTGCTGGCTGTTGCCGGTTTGCTTTTTGTCCTTCTCTTCGCGGCGCTTTGCCTCGTGCTCCAGGACCTTTGGGTGGCGGTGAATGCCTTGCTCCAGCGATGACCGGCATGCCGAACCCGGTGCGCATGCTGCCCACGCTGCTCCAGCCCGATCCCGCGCGGGTCGTGTTGCGGCCCTTCGTTCCCAAGGAGAATGGCTTGGCTTCGGTCGCGCCTCCGGTTTCGCGCATCGCACGGGTTCTCGATCGCGTGCTTGCCCTCGACGCAGTTGCTCTGGAAGCCGAGCTAGCGCGGGTGATCGAAAGCCTTGCCAGCCGACATCGGCATGTCGAACGCGTGCTGGAACGCCGCTTCTACGACCTGGTCGAGGCACACGCAGCCGATCGCAGCGTGTCGCGCGAGCAGGTCCTGCTCCTGGGCTCCTATTTCATCGAGGAATATTCGTTCGAGGCGGCAGCACTCTTCAATCCCAGCGTTGTCGCACATCCGGACCAACGCAACGTCCCGAGCGACGCCGTCAGGATCGTGCTCTCGCTGCGCGGCGTGGGGGAGGGGCATATCTCTTCGATCGTGTTCCGCACCGGCCTGTTCACCGTGGCTGGCGAGCTCACGATCGATCCGCCGAGCCATAGGGCGATGTCCCCGCAGATCGAGACGATTCCAGGCGGTGAGCCAGGCGATCCCGGCGTCCGCCTGCATTACGGCAAGCGGCAAGATCTGTCGGAGACGGTCATCTTTCCGGTGACCTACCGGCAGCGGCACGGTATCGAGGACTTGCGACTGGTGCGCTTCACCGACGATGACGGCAACACGAGCTATCTCGGGACCTATACCGCGTTCAGCGGTGAGGCGATCCGCGAGGAACTGCTACGAACGACGAACTTCGCGTCCTTCGAGCTGAATGCGCTGCGCGGCAGGTTGAGCGGCACCAAGGGTATGGCCCTGTTCCCGCAAAGGGTTGGCGGCCATTATGCGATGCTTGGGCGCCAGGATCATGAGAATATCTGGCTGCTGCGCTCGAACAGCCTCTATGCGTGGGACCGAGGCGAGGTGATCATCTCTCCCCGCTGGCCCTGGGAATTTGTCCAGATCGGCAATTCCAGCCCGCCGATCGAGATCGACGAGGGATGGTTGTGCATTACCCACGGCGTTGGTCCGGTTCGAAGCTATTGCCTGGGCGCGTGCCTGCTCGACAAAAACGATCCTTCCAAGCTGCTAGCTCGCTCAAGCGAGCCGCTGATCCGTCCAAGCGCTGGATCGCGCGACGGCTATGTCCCAAATGTTGCCTATAGTTGCGGGGCGCTCGCGCTCGGGCGGACATTGCTCCTTCCTTATGGGGTAGCGGACTCCTTTACCGCCTTTGCGACGGTCTCGGTCGATGCGCTGCTGCGGACCATGGCCTAGGCGGATCGCCGGGAGGCGCCGCCGATCCGTAAAATTGCGCATTGGGGCGGCGAGACGCCGATCCTAGCCTCGGGCCTCAATCCAAGGAGGCTATGATGAAGAATGTGCTCGTACTGATGCATGACGATGCCGGGCAGGAAGCGCGCTTTCAGGCTGCGCTCGACCTTACGCGCGCTCTCGATGGTCATCTGACCTGCGTCGACGTGTCCGTGATACCGGCCTTTGTCGGCGACTATGCCGATTGCGGCGGCTCGGCGATGCTGATCGCGGACGAGCAGGCGCGCGAGAAGAGCAATCGTTCGCACATGGAGGCGCGGCTGAAGGTCGAAGGCCTTCCCTATGACTGGTTCGACGAATCAGGGTTTCTCGGTCCTTGCGTCCGCGACGGCGCCGCGCTCGCCGACCTGGTCGTGCTCAACCGCGAGCTCGACACCATCCATTATCCGGACATGCGCGAGCTGGTCGGCCAAATGCTCCTCAAGTCGGGCAAGCCTATTGTGGCCGTGCCCGAGCACGCCAGGTCGTTCGACGCGTTCGGGCATGCACTGGTCGCCTGGGACGGGTCGGCGCAGGCCGACGCCGCGCTCCGCGCCGCCACGCCGCTGTTGCAGCTCGCCAAGACCGTGACGATTTTGGAGATCGATGACGGCTCGCTGAGGTTGCCCGCCGACGACGCGGCGGAATATCTTTCCCGGCACGGCATCAAGCCGGTGATCCGCCGCGAGTCCGGGTCGATCGACCTGCCGAGCACCGTGATCCTCGAGGTGATCGCCATGGAGCATCCGGCCTATCTGGTGATGGGCGGGTTCGGTCACAGCCGCTACATCGAGGCCGCCTTTGGTGGTGTCACCAAGCGTATGCTCAAGGAATGCCCGGTGCCGCTGTTCTTGGCCCACTGACCAATCGCTAAGGGATGCCGGGCAAGGCATCCCTTTTCGGCCGGTGGTATCAGGCGGCGTCGGCGCCGAGCGCAGCCCTCTTCTCCAGCCAGCCATGACGGTTCGCATCCTTGCCTTCGACATTGCCGACCAACGTGTGTGAAACCGGCCTTATGCCGGCAAATCTGAGAATGTTGCGCTCGAAGCTCTTCACGCTATGGGCGCCGAAATAGCAGCGATAGAAGATCGCGGGCATCCCCATCGTGACCACCAGCCGCGCCGACCGACCGCCCAGCAATGGCCTGGGCGTGGTTCCTTCTCCCAAGGCAAAGCCCGGGCGCGCGACCTGCTCGAGGAATCCCTTCAGCAAAGCGGGCATGTCGCCCAGCCAGAGCGGGTAGAAGAAGACGAGGTGGCGTGCCCATAGGATCGCCTCCTGCGCGTCGGCGATCGTCCCGGGCGGCGCATGGTCCGTCCATGCTGTGCGCGAGCGGAGCAGCGGGAAGTCGAGCCGCGCAAGCGCGATCCTGCGTACTTCATGGCCTCCCGCCTCCGCACCCTCGGCATAGGCATCGGCAAGGGCATGGACGAAGCGGGCCCGGTCCGGGTCGGGATGGCCATCGATCAGAAGGATGTTGGACATCGGCGGACGCTGCCTGCGGCAGCGCGGGACGGCGATACGTAAGACTACGAATCCAACCCACACCGGCCGCGGCGTACCTCCATTGCTTGGTGTCGTCCGGAGATGAAGATGGAAATGATGCGCGCAGCGGTCGTCCGCCGGTTCGGCGATCCGCTCGAGATTGAGCAACGCAAGATCCCCACGCCCGGACGCGGCGAAATCCTGGTTCGGGTGGTCGCGAGCGGGGTGTGCCATACCGACCTGCATGCCGCGAACGGCGACTGGCCGGTCCGGCCGGTGCTTCCCTTCGTACCCGGCCATGAGGCTGTCGGCCGGGTGGCCGCGCTCGGCGCGGGTGTTTCCGGGTTCAAGGAGGGCGACGCTGTCGGCGTTCCCTGGCTTCACGATGCCTGTGGTTGCTGCGAGCATTGCGAAACGGGTTGGGAGACGTTGTGCGAGAGCCAGCACAATACCGGCTATGGCGTGGACGGCGGCTACGCCGATTATGTGATCGCGCGCGCTGATTTTGTCGGGCGGCTGCCGGACAATGTCGACTTCGCGGCGATGGCGCCGATCCTCTGCGCCGGCGTGACCACCTACAAGGGATTGAAGGAAACCGAGGCTCGGCCCGGGCAATGGGTGGTGATCTCGGGCATCGGCGGGCTCGGCCATGTCGCCGTGCAATATGCCAAGGCGATGGGGTTCCACGTCGCGGCGGTCGATGTTTCCGAAGAAAAGCTGGCGCTTGCCCGGGCGCTCGGTGCGGACGTGGCGATGAACGCGACCGATCCGGAACTGGTCGTCAAGCTGCGTAAGGAAACCGAGGGTGGCGCACACGGCGTCCTCGTGACAGCGCCTTCCGTTCCGGCATTCCGCCAGGCGATCGATGTCGCACGTCGTCGCGGGACGGTCAGCCTGGTGGGGCTTCCGCCGGGCGAGTTCCCTACGCCAATCTTCGACGTCGTGCTCAAGCGGATCACGATCCGGGGCTCGATCGTCGGGACGCGTGCGGACCTGTCCGAAGCGATCGCATTCGCGGTCGAGGGCAAGGTGCAGGCGCGCATCGAGACGGCGCCGCTCGAGGACATCAACAAGGTGCTCGGCCGGCTCGCCGCTGGTGCGATCGACGGCAGGGTTGTGCTGACGCTGTGACCGAATTCCGGATCTTGCTTCTCGCGGCCGGTTCGGGGCGGGGATTCCACCTCGCAGACCACTGCGCCTTCCTCCCATGAACGCCACCGCCCAGCCCGTTACTGCCGACCGGCCCAATCTGCTCCTCGTGGAAGACGATGACGGCATTCGGCGTTCGCTCCAGCTCCTTCTCCAAGGGCAGGGATTCAATGTGCGCGCCTTTGCCTCCGCTGCACCGGCACTGGCGGACGCCGCTGCCAGCGAGGCCCGTTATCTGGTTGTCGACTATCTGCTGGCAGACAGCGACGGCATCGCGTTCCTGCGACAGCTGCGCGCGCGCGGCTGGCAAGGCGTTGCCGTGCTGATCACGGCTTATGCATCGCCCGAGGTGAGGGACGGTGCCCGCGACGTCGGCTTCGTCACGGTGCTGGACAAGCCCTTTCGCGACAATGCGTTGATCGCGGCGCTGACTCGCTAGCGGTTCGAGGGCCGATGTCGCAGGTGCCGGCCATCTTGGACACAGGCGTACCCTGTCGGGAGCTTGGGCCGGATCGTTTCGCAATGGCGATATTTGTGGCAGGATCGCTCTGGCATTCGGCATTGGGTTCATGAATCGGCTGGGATCGAACCTCGCCCGCGTCGAGGCCTTTGGGGACAAGATGAACGGCAAGCCGGTAGAGCGCATGCGTAGCCAGGTCCTTGGCTACGGCATTGCCGTTGCCTCGGTCCTCTTGGCGGCCGCGATCCGGTTCGGGCTCGACACCTGGCTGACCGGCCGGGCCCATTACCTGCTTTTCACGGCCGCGATATTGGTGACCGGCATCTTCGGCGGCGTGCTGCCCGCATTGTTCGCGGCATCGCTCGCGGCACTCCTAGTCTATCTCTTCGACTGGATCCCGGGGGCCGCCGGCGTTGCCGAGTTGTTGATGTTCTCCCTGACCGCCGGAATCATCATCTGGGCGGCAGCCTATATCACCCGGCTTCAGCGTCAGCTGGTCGAAGGCACGCGGCAGGCCAGCCAGCGCGCCGAACGCGCCAACGAGGTCGCCGAGGAGCTTAATCTCCTGATCGACGGCACGGCCGGCTATGCGATCTACATGCTGGATCCGGCTGGCGAGGTCACCATCTGGAACAAGGGCGCCGAACGTCTCAAGGGATGGTCCGAAAAGGAAATCGTCGGAAAGCCGAGTTCCTTGTTCTATCCGCAGGCGGCGGTCGCGGTGGGCAAACCGGCCGCCGATCTCGAGGCGGCCCGGACCACGGGCAGGCTCGAGGAGGAGGACTGGCGGCTCCGAAAGGACGGATCGGAGTTCCTTGCGCACGTGACGATCACGCCGCTCTACGATTCACGAGGCGCGCTCAAAGGGTTCGGCAAGGTCATCCGCGACGTGACGGAGGAGCGGGCTGCCGACCGCAAGCTCAGTGCGAGCGCGAGCCAGTTCCGCTCGATCCTCGCGACGGTGCCCGATCCGATGATCGTCATCAACGAAACCGGCGAAATTCTCTCCTTCTCGTCCGCCGCCGAACGCCTGTTCGGCTTTCGCGAAAGCGAGATCGTCGGCTCGAACGTGAGCAGGCTGATGCCGTCGCCCGACCAGGAACAGCATGACAGCTATCTGCGACGCTATCTGTCGACCGGCGAGAAAAGGATCATCGGGCGGGGGCGCACGGTGACCGGCCATCGGCGCGACGGCACCACCTTTCCGATGGAGCTCGCCGTCGGCGAGGCCATTACCGAAGGCGCGCGCGTCTTCACGGGGTTCATTCGCGACATGACGGAGAAGCAGGCGACCGATGAGCGCATCGAGGAATTGCGCTCGGGCCTCGTCCACGCCGCGCGGGTCAGCGCGATGGGGACAATGGCCTCGACCCTGGCCCATGAGCTCAACCAGCCGATCACCGCGGTCGTCAATTATGTTCGCGGCGTCCGCAACCTGATGCGCGACGGCGACCCGCAGGACATCCCGATGATGCAGGAAGCGCTCGACGATGCGACCAACGAGGCGATGCGCGCCGGCGGGATCGTCCGTCGGCTGCGCGAATTCGTGGCGCGCGGCGAAGTCGAGAAGAGTGTCGAAGACCTGCCGGCCCTGGTCGAGGAGGCATCCAAGCTTGCACTGATCGGCGCGCGCGAGAGGGGCATCGAGACGATATTCGCACTTGATTCCAGTGCGGGCCCGGTGCTCGTCGACAAGGTGCAGACGCAGCAGGTGCTGATCAACCTGATGCGTAACGCAATCGAGGCGATGTCGGACGCGCCGGTTCGCCGTCTTACCATCTCGAGCCGGGCCGAGGGTCCCGGTCTCGTCCGGGTGACAGTCGCAGACACCGGACCGGGTGTTGCGCCGGAGATTGCGGAACATCTATTCCGCGCCTTCAACAGCACCAAGGCTACGGGCATGGGGCTGGGCCTTTCAATCTGTCGCACCATCGTCGAGGCGAATGGGGGGCGCATCTGGATGGAGCCGCGCGAAGGTGGCGGCTCGGAGTTTCATTTTACCTTGGTTCGTGCCGATACGGAGGCCCTGGAATGACCGACAAGCGCATCGTCCATATCATCGACGACGAGGAGGGCGTTCGCCGTTCGGCGGGCTTCATGCTCAAGACCTCGGGATTTGCAGTCCGGACCTGGTCGTCGGGCGTCGAGTTCCTCAAGGAAGTGCGCCACGCCGAAACCGGCTGCGTCCTGCTCGATATCCGCATGCCCGAGATGGACGGGCTGGAGGTTCAACAGACGCTCAACGATCGCGGCGTCACCATGCCGGTGATCGTGCTTACCGGACATGGCGATGTCGGCATTGCCGTCAAGGCCATGCGAGCAGGCGCGGTCGATTTCCTGGAGAAGCCCTTCGAAACCGACACATTGCTCGACGCGATCGAGCGCGCGTTCCAGCGGCTGGACTCGGAAAAGGACGTGATGGTGCGCGCGGCGGAGGCCGAGGTCGTGCTGGGATCGCTGAGCGCGCGCGAGCGCGAGGTCCTGGACGGCCTCGCACAAGGCTATCCCAACAAGACAATCGCCTATGACCTCGGCATTTCGCCGCGCACGGTGGAGGTGCATCGCGCGAACATCATGGCGAAGCTGCAGGCGCGCAGCCTGTCCGAGGCGTTGCGGATCGCCTTCGCGGCGGGAATGGGCGAAAACCGGTCCTGAGTGCTTGGCTCAGGCAGCGGGCACAGGGCGGCGCACGCGTATTTCGGTCGGGCATTCCGGGTCGGGGATCGTGATGAACCCGGCCTCGCGCTCGAGCGCCAGCGCCGCATGGTTCTCGCGACTTTCGAGCGATTCGACGACTTTGATGCCTTCGGAAGCGGCGTAGCGCATCACGTGCTCGACCAGCGTCCAGCTCACGCCCTTGCCCTTGAACCCTTCGCGAACCGCGATCGCCAGCTCCGCGCGGACATGGTCGGGGTCGGCCGCGAGCATCGCGCTTGCGACAAGAGTATCGTCCGCAAAGGCCAGGAAATTGATCGTCCGACGATAATCGACCTGCGCCATCGCCACGAGCCGCTCCCGCCCGACCTTCGACAGTCCGGTGAGGAAGCGGAAGCGCAAGTCGTCCGCGCTCATATGGTCGAACAGATCGGCCAACGCGTCCTCGTCGTCGGGCACGACGGGCCTTACCCGCAGCTCGAGCCCGCTCCGCGTCGTGAGGGTAGCCGCCCACTCAACGGGGACAGGGCGAATCACCAGCCGCGAGGCGACCGGCTCGCTCGTTATTCTCGCACGGGCATCGATCGCCACGACGCCTTCCGCCGTGGCGACCAGCGGATTGATGTCGAGCTCGACAATCTCGGGAAAATCGACCGCGATCGCCGAAAGCGCGTTGAGCACGCGGATGATACCCTGACGGTCGACCGCGGGCACATCGCGATACCCCCGAAGCAAGGCGGAGATCCGCGTCGCGTCGATCATCTGTCCGGCCAGGCTGTCGTCGAGCGGCGGCAGGCCAAGCGCGCGGTCGCGCAGTATCTCAACGGCCTTGCCGCCCGCCCCGAATACCACCACCGGCCCGAACATCGGGTCCGTCGCGATGCCCGCGAGCAGCTCCTGGCCCTCACCAAGCGGCACCATCGTCTCGACTTCGAAGCCGATCATCGATGCCCTTGGATGCTCCTGCGCGATGCGCTCCGCCATCTGCCGCGCCGCAGCGACCGCCGCGGCGGCATTCATGAGTCCCAACTTCACGCCGCCGACGTCGGACTTGTGCGGTAGGTCCGGCGACACGAGCTTGAGCGCATAGGGCGCCTCGACCTGGCTGCAGGCGGTAAAGACCGCGTCCGGCGTCCGCGCCAGCCGGCCATGGACTACGGGGACACCATAGGCTTCGAGGATGGCCTTGGTTTCGGTAGCGGTCAGGACCGTCCGGCCGTCGCGTCTGGCGCCCGAGATCGGGGTACCGGCACGCGCCCGATCTGAGGCGGTGAGCGTGACATGCGCCGGGGCGCGGGTCCGCGCCGCCTGCACCTGCGCGGCCTGGACGAGATAGCCATAGCCGCGCACCGCGTCATCGAGATTGTCGAACAAGGGCACGCTGGCCGCATCGAAGATTGGGCGCGTAGCCGCCGCGTTCGTGCCGCCCATCCAGCAGGCAATCACTGGCTTGGCAGGGGCCTGTCGGTTCCCGAGCGCCTCGACCAGAGCCCTGGCGATCTCGACACCGGTCTCGACCGCAGTCGGGCAATGGATAACTAGCAGCGCATCGGTTGCGGGGTCGACAAGGACAGCGCGCGCGGCGACGGCAAATCGCTCGGCATGCGCGTCGCCCACCACGTCGACCGGGTTGGCACGCGACCAGCCCTTGGGCAGACTTGGCTCGAGCGAGGCGATCGTATCAGGCGACAGCGTCGCGAGGACCGCACCGGCTCCGGCCAGGGCATCGGCTGCAAGGACCCCCGCGCCGCCGCCATTGGTGACGATCGCCAGGCGATTGCCGGGACGGGGGCGGTAGCGGCACAGCACCTGCGCTGCGTCGAACAGGTCGGTGAGCGTCTCGACCTGGACGATCCCTGCACGCGCAAACGCTGCCGCGTGGACGTCGGACGCCCCGACCAGCGCCCCGGTATGCGACATAGCGGCGCGGCCGGCACCCGATGAGCGTCCGGCCTTGATCGCGATGATCGGCTTGATGCGCGATGCGGCCCGCGCCGCCGACATGAATTTGGCCGGGTCGGTAACCCCCTCGATGTAGAGCAGGATCGCATCGGTCGCCGGATCGGCGGCAAGCATGTCGATAAGGTCTCCGAGATCGACGTCCGCCATGTCGCCGGCCGAGACGACGGCAGAGAAGCCGACATGCTTGTCCGCCGCCCAGTCGAGCATCGCGGTCACCAGCGCGCCGCTCTGCGAGACGAACGCGAGGCGGCCAGGGGCCGCGGCACGCGGGGCGAACGATGCGTTGAGCTTCGCAAGGGGCAGCAGCAAGCCCAGGCAGTTGGGCCCGACGATCCGAAGCAAATGGGGCCTGGCCGCCTCCAGCATGGCTGCCTTTAGCGCCGGATCCTGGAGGCCGGCGGAAATGACGATCGCGGTCTTCACCCCCCTGGCGCCAAGCTCGGCAATGACACCAGGCACGGAGGGCGCTGGCGTCACGACGACGGCAAGATCCGGAACCGCGGGAAGGGCGTCGATCGAATGTGCCCACCAGGCACCCTCGAGCTCGACTTGCTTCGGGTTGACGGCGAACACCGTTCCCTCGAACCCGCCATCAAGAATATTGCCGAGAACATGGGCGCCGAGCGACCCCGCACGGCTCGATCCGCCGATCACCGCGATGCTCCGCGGATGGAACAGGCTTTCGAGGTTGCGAATGGACATGAAGGTTCTTCCTGTCACGGAGTCGCGGGCATGCGCTCCATCTGGCGCCATTCAACGCCCGATCGGCTACCACGGCGATACGTATAGAACCGCATGTCGCCTCCTCCGCGGAATGGCGATTCTGCGGCAGCAAACTGAATGGAGGGACGCATGGCACATCAACTCTTCGCGCTCTCGGACGCGGTGGTCCGCAAGGCGATATGCCAGCCTCGCATCGCGATCGGCGCATCGGGAATCATGGTGCTCGTGCTTCTTCGAAGCGCGGCAGCACTTGTTTTGCACCAGCCAATTTGAGGAGCCCGTGATGTCAAGCGAAGCTGCCCCGATCCGGCACGTCGTCATACTCGGCCATCCCGCAGAGCAGAGCTTCAACCGATCGGTTGCGGAGACCTATTGCGAAACCGTGCGCGCATGCGGCCAGCAGGCCGAGCTCCGGGACCTGTATGCGCAGGGTTTCGACCCGTTGCTGAAAGCCGGCGAGCGTCCCGCGACACCTGGCTTCACACCCGCGGCGGATGTCGCCGCAGAGCTGGCGTGGCTGCGGACGAGCGACGTCGTGACCTTGATCTACCCGATCTGGTTCGGCATGCCGCCGGCGATCATCAAGGGCTATGTGGATCGCGTGCTCGGGGCAGGCTTCCTTGCCAGCGACATCCGCCACGGCACGCCGCATCCGATTCTGCAGGGCAAGCATCTGATGATCCTGAGTTCCTCGTCCTCTACCCGCCCCTGGCTGGAGGAGCAGGGCCAGTGGCTCTCGTTGCGCCAGGCCTTCGACACCTACCTCTCGACGATCTTCGCGCTCGACAGCCACGACCATTTGCACTTCGATTCCATCGTCGAAGGATGCCAGCCCCGCTATATCGACGAGTGCCTCGAATCGGTGCGTGGCGATGTGCGCGCCTTTTGTGCGCGGCTGAACGACGAACGCCGGGTCGCCCGCCGACACAAGGCCTGAATCCTGCCCTGGCGTCCTGTCCCGCCAGCGCCGCGCTCGCCGGTAACAGGTCCGGTCTGCCGATCGTACCACGCTCGGCTCGACATGCAGTGCGAGCAGGGCGGCAGGCCCAGCGGAATCACCGCCCCCGCAGCCCGGCGCGCTGCGGACGTGGAGCGTGCCATGCGCTTGATCGACGAACCGGCGCACCTGCGGAAAGCCTGTCCCGGATGCGCCGTTCGGCGCGGCCTCCGTCAGAAGGGCAGGCAAGCTCGACTTCGACATGCCGCAGCCATTGTCGCCGACGAGCGGACGGATGCGTGTCGTACCTGCCTCCGAGGTCGCGGCCGTGAACTCGCAATGAGCTCCAACACCGTCCGATCGAACCACTCCTCGCTGGTGTGCATGATCGCGCCACTTGTCCCGGCGTCCAAGCGAAGCTCTACATGGCTTCCCGCGATCGAAAGCAGCAATGGCGTGAGCTCGGCGAGTCGCGCCGCCAGGTCGAGCCTAACCGGCGCAGACGCGGGCGCGGAGGCGATCGCTCCGAAGAGATTGCGGATGTCATGGGCCCGGTCGCGCAAATCGGGCAATTCGAGGGACGTTCTCGAACGTCCGGCGCATGCAACTCTCCATATTTCGCCTGGCAGTCTGGCGAGTTCGGGCGACCGCGCGAATGCGGAAATTCCCGTAGTATTCCGGATCAGCCGCGATCCGGCACCAGCACCGCCGCGCCTTTGAGCCCCCCGGCGCGAAGATCGGAAAGCGCTTCATTCGCGCGCGACAGGGGGTAAGGAAATGTCGTGGTATGCACCGGCACGCGCTGCGCGACGTCGAAAAAGGCCCTGCCATCGGCACGCGTGAGATTTGCGACTGACTGGATCGAACGTTCACCCCAGAGATCTGCATAGGGGAAGGTCGGGATGTCGGTCATGTGAATCCCCGCGCAGATCACCCGGCCACCCTTGCAGACAGCGCGCAACGCCATCGGGATCAGCTCGCCCGCTGCCGCAAAGAGGATGGCGGCATCCATGGCTTCGGGTGGAAGTTGGTCGGATCCACCCGCCCAGACGCAGCCCAGTAATCTTGCAAACGCCTGTGTGGCATCATCCCCCGGGCGGGTCAGCGCGTAGACGTCGCGGCCTTGCCAGCACGCCACTTGCGCAACAATGTGCGCCGCGGCGCCGAATCCGTAGAGCGCGATGCGTGGCCCGTCCCCGGCCATCGCGAGGGCGCGATAGCCGATAAGCCCCGCGCACAGCAAAGGGGCGGCCTCGATGTCATCAAAGGCATCGGGGATCGCAAGGCAGTAGCGCGCATCGGCGACCGCATGCGTCGCATAGCCGCCGTCGCGCGTTGCGCCCGTAAACTGGGGATCGTCGCAGAGATTCTCGCGGCCAGCCCGGCAATAGCTGCAGATCCCGCAGGTCCGGGCGAGCCAGGGCACACCGACACGATCCCCGAGCGCGATTCCCGAAACATTGCATCCGGTCGCCAGAACCCGGCCCACGATCTCATGCCCGGGTACGATCGGATACCGTGCGGCAACCTCGCCATCGGCGACATGCAGGTCCGTACGGCATACCCCACAGGCGGCAACCTCGAGCAGCACCTCCTCGGGGCCCGGCGCGGCGAACGCGCGTTCGACTCGCCGCAGCGGCGCACCGACAGCTTCGAACTGCATGACATAGCCATCAACCATCGCCTGACCCTTCGGCCGTCCGCACCCTTTGGGGAATAGGGGATATTGCGCACTGCCGGAGGGGGCGGGAACTCGTAGAGCCCGAGACGTTCGCGGGGCGGATAGGATGGCTCGAGCGAAATCGCATCGGCAGCGCCGCCGGCAGGGCCCGGCATCTTCCATCGGCTAGCTGTTAGCGTTGCTTGCGGTGGCGGGCCTGATCGTGGCGACGCTGCACTTAGGCGACCTTGAGCGCTTCGTGGAGATGGCGCGGCGCGCGCGCCCGTTCTGGCTGCTCGGCGCGATCCTGCTCCAGCCGGCACCTATCTCTGGGTCGCACTGGGCTGGTCTTTGATCCTGGCGTCCGCAGGCGCTCCGCTGCCGCTCCTTTGTTTATGGAAGGTGACGATCACGAAATTGTTCGCGGACTAGTTGATCCCGGGCGCGGGCATGGGCGGCAATGTCCTGCTGGTCGCCAGGCTGCGTGCGCTCGGGGCACCCGGAAGCGCAGCGATGGCAACGCTTCTGGTCTCGATGCTCGGCTATTATCTCGCCTATGCCATCCTGGCCCTCCTGATGCTGCTCATCCTTTGGTCTAACGGCGAAGCGACGCCGCTGCTGACGGGGATAGTCACGACGTTGCTGATGGTTGCGCTGGCGGTTCCCAGTCTTGCCCTGTGGCTGTGCGCGCGGGGGCAGCCGGCCCTTGTCATCCCGCCCCGAGCGCATCGGGATCGTCCGCTAGCTGCTCGAGACCGTTGGTGACGCCCCCGCCATTTAGTGGCCGACAGGCGCCTGATCGTTCGCGTGGCAGCGTTGAACGGGCTCGTGTTCCTGGCCGACGCGGCGACACTGGCGCTGTGCCTATGCACTGGGTCAGCCACTGTCCTTAAGCATACCCTTCATCGCGTATATCGCTGCTTCGATCATCGCCACGCTGGGCCCGATCCCGATGGGACTGGACAGCTACGAGGCAACCGCCACTGCGATGCTGACGATGCTCGGGGTCCCGCTCGAGGCGGTGATTGCAGGCACTCTGCTGCTACGCACCCTGACGCATTGGTTGCCGTTGATACCGGCGATATTCCTATTGCGAACGGGCCTCAGGCACGCGCGCTAGGTAGTCTACCCAATGGAGCCGTTCAGGACCGGCCCATAGGCTCGAACCTGGCCGAACCAAGGAGGCTTCCATGCCAGATGACGAACGAAGCGGAGGATATGCAAGCGCCTGGGTCGCCGCGACCGAATATGGCGAAGCGGTGCGGCAATTGCCGTTCATGCTCTTCACCAGCTGGTGGAACGCGGTGGGCGGTGCGGATTTTTGCCCGCACGTCCATCACCACACCAGGCCCGCGGACCATCAGCTGACGGTTCCGGCGCCGGTAGAGGGCGAGCATGCCCTGTTCGCCTAAGCCTGGGCGGCCGTTCCAGAAATGAGGAGCAGAATGATGACCGACCTGACCATTCCCCCCAAGAATCGCGAGACCGCGCCGACACCTTTTGGCTGGTTGCGCACTGAGATCGACCGGTTGTTCGACGATTTCGCCCCGGCACGCAGCATCTTCAACTTCAGTACCTCCGGACTCGCGCCGGCGCTCGAGATGACCGCTGGCGAGAAGGAATATCGTCTCAGCGCCGAACTTCCCGGGCTCAAGGAGGACGATGTCGAACTCAGCGTCGCCGACGGGATGTTGACGCTTAAGGGCGAGAAGCGCGACGAGACCGATCGCAAGGAAGGCGATTATCTGCTGAGCGAACGCCGCTACGGCAGCTTCGAGCGTAGGATCGCGCTGCCCTCGGATGTCGACGCCGGTCGGATCAGCGCGGACTTCAAGAAGGGTATCCTGACGATCACCTTGCCGAAGGACGAGAGCGTCGCGGAACGTGCCCGCAAGATCGCGATAACGACCAACAGTTGACCAATGTGCCGCCCTGGCCAAGGCCTTGCGCTATGCAAGGGCGGCACTTCTCCTCCCTAACCTTCGCGACTACGCAACACTCCTGATTCAAGTGCAGCGTACATGGTCCGAGGGTGCCGGTGCCGGGCAGCACGCCCGACGATTCCTCATCAGGAGGCACGATCATGAAGACCGACAGTGTATTGCAGGCGGACGTCCTTGAAGAGCTTTCCTGGGCCCCGGACATCGAGCACGGCCATATCGGCGTGACCGCGCATAAGGGCGTGGTCACGCTCACCGGCCATGTCCCGAACTATGCGATGAAAAGCGCGGCCGAACGCGCGGCGAAGCGCGTCAAGGGCGTGAAAGCCGTGGCGCAGGAAGTCGAGGTCCGGCTGCCCAGCGCTCCCAAAACGACCGATGAAGAAATTGCCGAACGCATCGTGCGGCTGTTTTCCTGGGATGTGACGATCCCCGACGACAGGATCCAGGTCAAGGTGGAGAAGGGGTTCGTCACGCTGACCGGAGAGGTCGACTGGAACTACCAGAAGCTGGCTGCCTACAATGCCGCGGGCAAGATCAGCGGCGTGCGCGGGGTGGCCAGCTATCTCAACGTCCATTCGCGGCCGACCGCTTCGGATGTTCGCGATCGCATCGTCGCCGCGCTCAAGCGCTCGAGTGCGCTCGACGCAACCAGCATCGACGTGCGCGTCGATGGCAGCAAGGTCAGCCTGGGAGGGGCGGTCCATGGCTGGAACGAGCGCCGGATCGCCGAGGCGGCTGCCTGGGCCGCGCCGGGCGTAATCAGCGTCGAGGACAATATCGTCTTCGCGTGACGCTCGAGAACCCCCGGGGCAGCTAGGCCGCCCCGGGGGATTTTCTTATACTTGAGCGGCCCCGCGAGAGCCCGGACGCCCTAATGCGAGAGCAGGACCGGAAGCCGCGAGGCGGCTACGAGTTGGCTGGTGACACCGCCAAGGACCGCCTCGCGCATCCGGGAATGCGCATAGCCGCCCACCGCCAGGATATCGGCACCCTGCTCAACCGCGAAATGCTGCAGCATGTCCGCGACCGTCGACCATTCCTCGGTATTCCTGGTGTGCAGCGCCACCTTGAAGCCGCGGCGCACCAGATGGCGTTCGACCTCGACGGCCTGTCGGTTCTGCCCCGCCCCGTTGGTGACGGCATCGATCATCGCCACGTCGATAGTGGCTCCGGGTTCGGCCAGCGCGGCCAGGTCGTGCACCGCACGGCTTGCCTCGCGCGATGGCTTCCAGCCGAGCACCGCATGATGGATCGGCCCGAATGCGTGGTTCGATGGGAGCAGCAGCAACGGCGTGCCCGTCGTGAGCAGCAAGGTCTCGATCACGCGCCGTCGCAGCCAGGGCACTTCCCAAGCCTCCTCCGGCCCAGTGACGATGAGGTCGGCAAGCGGGTGGCTCCGCTTGAGGTCATGGGCGATCCAGGCGACATCGTCGCGCACGCCATAGACCTCGACCGGCGTGGTTGCATCGTCGACAAGCGCGCGCACCTCGACCAGGCGCGCTTGCTCCTCCAGGCGCAACTGCTCGTCCGGGACATAAAGCGCGCCGAGCGGCGCGAACTCTGCTGCGACGAGCGGCCCGGGAGAAAGCATCGCGACCTCGCAATAGGCCCTCGAGCCCTCGGCTATGCGGATCGCGGTTTTCAGGAACGGCTCTGCCTGCGGTCCATTGTCGATGACGATCAGAAGGTCCTTGATCATGACGGACTCCTTTCGCGTGCAATCGACGCCATTCAGACGTGGAATGCGCTTGGGAAATACCCGTAGCCGCTGGGCAATGGTTCGAGCCTTTGTTCACGGGGTCGTACGGGATGTCCCGCATTCCGCGGGGCCGCCGACTCGCCCATCGAAGGGTGCCGCCCGGCTCAGGGCAGCGAGGAGGCTTCTATGCGCGGTTCCGATGGTGCGTCGTTGGTGCTCGACCGGGCGCTAGCCCATATTCCACGCGGGCCGGGCCACGGGCCAGGGGCTCCAGCCCACCGAACTGCCCAGCATATGCCAGGGCCTCGGACTTGCCTGCTCGCACTTGGCGTGATCGCGCTGCTCCTGGTCGCGCGCCCGGCGCTCGGGCAGGCGCAACTCTCCAGCGGCACCGTGATCGAGGCGGTCGAGCGCTTGCGGCCGGGCGAGTATCTCTGGGCACCCGACCTCGCGCCCGCGGGGCCGGTGCTGCTCGTTGTCAGCGTCACGACCCAGCGCGCGATCCTCTATCGCAACGGCCTGCCGATCGCGATCTCGACCGTGTCCACCGGCCGCGAGGGCTATCGAACGCCGACCGGCGTTTTCACCGTGCTCCAGAAGCAGGTCGAGCATTATTCGAGCATCTACGACAACGCTCCCATGCCCTATATGCAGCGCCTCACCTGGCAGGGCGTCGCGCTTCATGGCGGCGATCTGCCCGGCTATCCCGCCTCGCATGGCTGTATCCGGCTGCCCAAGGCCTTCGCGCAACTGCTGTACGGTGTGACGCGACTGGGAATGACGGTGATCGTCACCGACGCGACGGCCCTGCCGAGGCTCGCCCCGCAGTCCGATCCTGCGAAAGGCGTTTCGGACCTCATCCTCGAACATGCCGACGCGCCCGAATGGCATCCCGAAGAGTCCCCCACCGGTCCGGTCTCGATCATCATCAGCGCCGCGGACCGGCGCATCATCGTCCTGCGTGACGGCCGGGTGATCGGCAGCGCGCCGATCGCTATCTCGGACAAGGTTGCGGGCACCAGCGCCTATATGCTTCGGGACATCGACCAGATCGGCTATCACTGGCTCACCGTACCCCTTCCCGGACAGCCCAGCATCGACCCCGTGCCGAACAGCTTCTGGCAGCGTTTTTCGGTGGATCCGGGTTTTCGGGCCTCGGTTGCCGGCATTATCGTCCCCGGCACGACGGTCGTCCTCACGCCCGATGCGCTGGCGGCGGGAAGCGCGGGAAAATCGGTAACGGTGATCGAAGCGGATCCGGGCGCGCGGCGCTAGACCTTGTCGCCGATGCGGCGCGCGCGCCGGGCCGCACCGTTTGCCGGCATAGCTTCCATATCCGCGTGGAGCCGGTCCACATCCTCGCGGCGAGCAAGCCGCGTTCCAGGGGCCATCAGCGCCGCCGCGCCCGCAACCGTGCCGAAGCGGACCGCAGCGTCGAGCGTCATGCCCTGCGAAAGACCGAGCGTGATCGCGCCCAGCATCGAATCGCCTGCGCCGATGTTGCTGCGCACTGTGACCGGAATGGCCGGATAGCGACACTCCTCGGTCTTCGAGACCAACAGCGCGCCACGCGCGCCGAGCGACACCAGCACCGCCTTGGCGTAGCCGCGTGCAACCAGTGCGTGCGCGGCGACGACCTCGTCTTCCTCCGTGGCAAGCCTGCGCCCGATCACCGTCTCGAGTTCGGCGAGGCTCGGCTTGACGAGATCGGCCTGGAGGTTCGCGCAGCTGGCGAGCGCCGCGCCCGACGTGTCGAGCAGCAACGCGATGCCGAGCGAGCGGCACAGGCCGCCGAGCATCAGATAGAAGCTGTCGGGCACCCCGGGCGGCAAGCTGCCGCTGGCAACGAGCCAGCGCGGGCGGTGGGGCAGGTCGGTCAGCTGCTCGAGGCAGCGCGTCTGGTCCTGCAGCGAGAGTGCCGGCCCGGGCAGCACGAAGCGATACTGGCGACCTGTGCTCGATTCCTCGACCGCGAAGCTCTCGCGCGTATTGCCGGCGATGGGCATTGCAAGGAAGGGAACGCCGGCGCCCTCGAGCAGCTGCTCGATCTGGCGCCCAGGCGCGCCGCCCGATGGAAAGATCGCGGTAGCCTGTCCTCCGAGCGCAACGATCGCGCGGGCGACATTGATTCCACCGCCGCCTGCATCGAATTGGGGGGCGGCACAGCGCAACTTGTGCGTCGGAATCAGCTCGGCGGTCGATGTACTGACATCGAGCGCGGGATTGAGCGTAAGGGTCACAATATCGGTCATGCGGCGCTGGCCTTGCGTTCCACCTGGGCCAGCATGCGCAGCGTCGCGACGAAGCTGTCGGGGTTGAGCGAGATCGAGTCGATGCCGTGCTCGACCAGGAAGCGTGCGAAGTCCGGGTGGTTGCTTGGGCCCTGGCCGCAGATGCCGACCTTGGTGCGCGACTTGTGTGCGCGGCGAAGAAGGTCGGCGATCAGCCCACTGACCGCAGGGTCGCGCTCGTCGAACAAGGGCGCAAGCACGGCCGAATCCCGATCGACGCCGAGGACCAGCTGGGTGAGGTCGTTCGATCCGATCGAGAAGCCGTCGAATCGCGCCGCGAATTCCTCGGCGCGAAGAATGTTGGAGGGGATCTCGCACATGACATAGACCTGCAGGCCCTGGTCGCCGCGGGCGAGTCCGTTCGCCGCCATTTCGGCCAGAACCCGATCGGCTTCGCCGGGCGTGCGGCAAAACGGGACCATTACCACGATATTGTCGAGTCCGAGCGACTCGCGGGCCATGCGGATCGCGCGACATTCCAGCGCGAAGCCCTCGCGATAGGCGTCGCTATAGTAGCGCGATGCCCCCCGGAACCCTAGCATGGGATTTTCTTCGTGTGGTTCGAAATCCGCACCGCCGAGCAGGCTGGCATATTCGTTGGTCTTGAAATCGCTGAGCCGGACGATCGCCGGGTAGGGGTGGAAGACCGCTGCGATCTTGGCGATGCCGCGCGCGAGCGTCTCGACGAAATAGTCCCTGGGATCGGGATACTCTTGCGTGCGCCGGGCGATCGCGCGGCGGGCGCTCGCGCTCGTGACGCGCTCTGGATGGACAAGCGCCATGGGGTGAACGCCGATCCGGTTGCTGATGATGAACTCCATCCGGGCGAGGCCGACGCCCTTGGCCGGCAGCGGCCACCAGGCAAGCGCGGCGTCGGGATCGGCGAGATTGACCATCAGCTCGGTGCGGATCGATGGCAGCGCCGTCAGGTCCACCGAGTCGCTCGAATGGCGCAGGGCGCCAGCATAGACCTGGCCCTGCTCTCCGCCCGCGCAGGAGAGCGTGACGGTCACTCCGTCGACCAGGACTGCGGTGGCATTGCCGGTACCGACCACGGCGGGGACGCCCAGCTCGCGGCTAACGATGGCGGCGTGACTGGTCGGACCGCCATGATCGGTGACGATACCCGCAGCGCGGCGCATCAGCGGCACCCAGTCCGGATCCGTCATCGCCGTGACGAGGATCGCGCCTGCGGGAAATCGCTCAAGATCGCGCGCATCGGCAATCCGGCAAACCTCCCCGGTCGCGATCGCCTGGCCGACGGCGGACCCAGAGGCCAGCACCGGTCCGGTCTCCTCGAGCTTCCAGCTCCGCAGCAGAGCGGAGCGCCGCGCGGCATGTACGGTCTCGGGACGAGCCTGAACGAGGAACAATTGCTCGGTTTCGCCGTCCTTTGCCCATTCCAGGTCCATCGCCCGGCCATAATGTTTCTCGACGGCCACCGCCCATCGCGCGAGGGTCAGCACCTCGCTTTCGGAAAGGACGAAGCTGTCGCGCTCGGCCGCGGTCGTCGCCACGGTGCGCGTCGCCTCGCTCGCCCCGCGTCCGTAGCGCATCTTGCAAGCCTTGGCGCCGAGCTTGCGTTCGATAATTGGTGTGCAACCGGGACGGTCGAGCAGTGGCTTGAACACGAGATGGACATCGGGATCGACGCTTCCCTGGACCACCGGCTCGCCGAGCCCCCAGGCCGCGCTGACCGTGACGACACGCGGAAAGCCGGTCTCGGTGTCGAGCGAGAACATCACGCCCGACCCAGCCTTGTCCGAGCGCACCATCTGCTGGACGCCGATCGACAAGGCGACCGCTAGCTGGTCGAAACCCTTGGCCTCGCGATAGGCGATCGCCCGGTCGGTGAAGAGCGAGGCATAGCATCGCCGGCATGCCGCGATCAGCGCACGCTCACCACGGACGTTCAGATAGGTTTCCTGTTGGCCGGCGAAGCTTGCATCCGGCAGATCCTCGGCCGTCGCGCTGGAACGCACGGCGACGGCCGCTTGCCTGATACCCAACCGGTCGCACAGCGCCCGATAGCCGCCGCGAATGCCCCGCTCCACGGCCTCGGGGAGCTCGGCGTCGAGCAGCATCGCGCGGATCGCTTCGCCGGTTTCGCGCAGCGGCACGCCGCCGCGATAGCCATGGATCGCGCGGCGCAGCGCCTGTTCCAGCCCTGCCTCGCGAACATGGAGCCGGTATGCCGGCGCCGTGACCGCAAACCCGTCGGGTACCCGCACGCCCGATGGAGCGAGATGCCGCACCATTTCGCCAAGCGAGGCGTTCTTGCCGCCGACAAGCGGTACATCGGCGATGCCGATCGCACCGAACGGCAGGATAAGCGGCTCCGACTCGGCCTCCGCGGCGGATTGGGCAGGTTTTTGGTTCATCCAGGTAGGATGGGGCGGGGCTGGCTGCGGGCCGATACGCAATGTTCCGGACGCGCGCGGCCACGCAGCAGCTTTCGGGGCCCCTACGGACAATTACCAATGCTCGATCTGGGACGACAACGATACGCGTCGGCCAGGTCCACTGCTTTTGCAAGGAAGGCGCCGATGCGTCCGATGCCGGCTCTCGCCCGTGACACTAGTGCCGCCCCGCCAGGCGCCGTCTCAGCATTGGCGTTTCCGGATCGCAGCGGCGGCGAGGGTGCTTTGCTGCACGCGTCGCTGCCAAGGAATCGCGTCCGCCGGATCGCGCTGGTCGGCAATGCGCTTCCTCGGTTGTGCGGCCTCGCCACCTTCACCAGCCATGTTCATGACGCGCTGCGCGCACGTTTTCCGGACATTGCGGTCGACCATTATGCGATGGTCGATCCCGGCAGGACCTATGTCTTTCCTGCGACGGTCCGGTCCACGATCGATCAGGAGGACAGCGCGAGCTACGCTGCCGCCGCGCAGGCGATCGAGGCGAGCGGCGCCGACCTCATCTGGGTCCAGCACGAGTTCGGAATCTATGGCGGGCCTGCGGGCCGCCACCTGCTCGGCCTAATCGAGCGGAGCTCGGCCCCGCTCGTGGTCACGCTCCATACCGTGCTCGAGTCCCCGGATCCCGCGCAACGCGAGGTAATGGAACGGCTTCTCGCACGGGCATCGCTGCTGATCGTGATGGCCGAGCGCGCGCGCGACATTCTTGTCGACCATTATGATGCCGCCGAAGCACGCATCGCCGTCATCCCCCATGGCGTGCCCGATCGACCCTATCTCGAGCCGGCCGAGGCGCGGCGGCTGCTGGGCCTCGAGGAGCGCAAGACCATCCTGACCTTCGGGTTGCTGTCGCCCGGCAAGGGGATCGAGACGATGATCGCAGCCATGCCGGCGATAGTCGCGCGCTGTCCCGAGGCGATCTACGCGATCGTGGGCGCGACGCATCCGAATCTGGTGGCGCATGAGGGGGAGGCTTATCGCGACCGTTTGCAGGCGTTGGCCGCAACGCTTGGCGTCGCCGGGCATCTGCGCTGGGACCCGCGGTTTCTCGACGAGTCGGAGCTGCTCGACCGGATCGCGGCGGCAGACGTCTATGTCACGCCCTATGCCAACCCGGCGCAGATCACCTCGGGCACGCTGTCCTATGCGTTCGGGCTCGGCAAGCCGATCGTTTCGACGCCCTATGTGCACGCCGCCGAGCTGCTCGCGGGCAATCGCGGGCGGCTCGTCCCGTTCGGCGATGTCACCGCAACTGCGAATGCCGTGGCTTCCTGGTTGACCCAGGACGCCATACGGCGGGCAAGTGCCGCTTCAGCCTATCGCGGCGCGCGCGAGATGACCTGGCGCCGAATGGCGGAGCGGACCGTCCAACGGTTCGATGGCCTTTTGGCGGGCGCCGCGTCCGGCGGGAGCGGCTATGCGCGCGCGTCTGAGCGCCCCTTCCTTTGCGCGTCCCCCGCCGAGCGATATCGTCGCGACTAGGCTGTATCTGCTGAGGAAGGATCCGGCGCGTGCACGTCGCCCCGGAAGCGGGCTCCCGCCCGGGCGCGGGCGCCCTTGGGCGGTGCGCTTGCGTCGGGGCGTTACGCCGCGACGCGCTTTGCCGGCGCCGGGTCCGGGGCGACCTCCAGGGCCTGTTCGAGCGCAGCCAGCGCTTCCTCGCGCGTGGCATCCGAGGGCATTTCCCGCAGGCGCGGCTCCAGCGAGGCGCGCAACGCGGCGAGGCGGCCCTGCCAATCGTGACCCGAAACGAGCTGGGCTGCGTCGGGGCGTGGCGGTGCGGACCGGGCAGCCTCCGCGCGGGGCGCCAGCGTGAACCTCTCGCCCAGTGCCGGCACCACCGCGCGCGGCAGGCCGGAGATCGCGGCGGCGTCCCTGGCGAGCGCCGCAAGGGCAGGGGCCTCGCCATGATCGAGGAAAAGACCGCCGTTGATGGGCGCTCTACCGGCCAGCCAGCGCAATAGCCCTGCGCGATCGGCATGCGCCGAATAGGCATCGAGCGTCTCGATACGCGCACGCACCGGCACGTCGGTGCCCGAGATGCGCACCGCTTGGGCGCCGTCGCGCAGCACCGCGCCCAGCGTCCCGCGCGCCTGATATCCGACGAACAGGATCGTCGAGTCTCCGCGCGGCAGGTTGCGCTGCAGATGGTATCGGATGCGGCCGCCGCTGCACATGCCGGAGCCCGCCAGGATGACCGCGCCCGAAATGCGGTTGAGTGCGCGGGATTCCTCGACGCTACGGGTGAAGCGAACCTTTGGATGGTCGAAGGGAGAGGGGCCACCGTGAGGCGGCGGCGTGAAACGGCGATACGCCTGGGTGATCTTGTCGGCGAGCGGCGCGTCGACGAACACGGGCACCGCGGCCAGCCGCCCCGAGACGAACGAGGCGACCAGGTCCTCGACGATCGCCTGGGTGCGCCCCAGCGCAAATGCCGGGATGATGAGGTTACCGCCGTGCGCGAGCGCGGTTTCAACCGCAACCGCAAGCTGCTCCCTCCGTTCCTCCGTCGTAGGATTGGTCCGGTCGCGATCCCCATAGGTGGCTTCGCAGATCACATGGTCCCAGCCACCCGCGGGGACCAGCGGCTCGGCCAGGAGCGTCGCCCCGGTGCCGATGTCGCTGGAGAAGAGCAGGGCCTGCCCGTCGACATGCAGCTCGACGGAAGCAGCGCCGAGAATATGGTGCGCATCCCAGAAGCGTATCGAGAGTCCAGGAATGGGCTCGACCATCTTGCCATAGTCGAGACTGTGCAGTTGTTCGACCAGCCGCTCGACATCGTCGAAATCATATAGGGGCTCGAACGCGGGAAGGCCCGCGCGATCCGGACGTTCGTTGCGACGGTCCGCGTCGGCGGCCTGAAGCTTGGCGGCATCGGTCAGCAACGGACGGAGCAGCTGGCGGCTCGGCGGCGTGCACCAGATTTCTGCCCGACACCCCTCGCGCACAAGCAGCGGCAGCCGCCCGGAATGGTCGAGATGGGCATGGGTGAGGATGACCAGGTCGATTTCGCGGGGATCGAACGGCAGCGGCTCGAAATTGAGTGCCTCGAGCGCGCGCGAACCCTGGAACAGCCCGCAATCGATCAGCACCCGATGCTGTTCGGACCGCAGCTCCATGCACGAGCCGGTGACCGCGCCAGCGGCGCCATGGAAGCTGATCTCGAGCGGCATCGGCGCGGTCCTTCACTTGAACGGATTGTCTCGGCTGCCTGATCCTTCTGCAGATCGGCCGGCACCTGAATCCGTATTGTGCCGTAGCGCTCGGCGTCTTTGCTCAAGAACGCAGCTGCGCCTCCAGCCGGTCGAGCAGCGGCTGCTGGCTTGGCAGCATCACCAGGCGCGCATCGGCGAATGTCAGCCAGCATGCGCGATCGATCTCCGGAAACGAGACGAGCCTGCCGCGGCGGGGCGGCCATTCTAGGCGGAAGCGGTTGCTCTTGATTTTGGTAGTATCGAGATCCTGCTCTAGCGCGAATGCGTGGACTATCTTGCCACCGGCCTGGCGGATTTCGCCCAGCGGCATAGGCGCTCCGGAAAGACGAATGCCGAGTTCCTCTTCCGTCTCACGCCATGCGGCGCCGAGCAGGTCTTCCCCGGGTTTGATCAGGCCCTTCGGTATCTGCCACGCGCCGGCATTCTTGTTGCGCCAGAACGGACCACCCGGATGGACGAGCAACACGGTCGCGGGTGACGAACGCCGATAGAGCAGGATGCCGGCGCTCGCCGGCGGACCGGCGCTTTTCGGCTTCACCATGGCTGCAAAGCCTCGAGCTTAGCGCCGATTCGGTCCCTCGACACGGCATCTCTGGTTTCGCACAAGCCAATTGCAAGATCGGCGCGCATGAAGGGCCTCCATCCGGCGCTCTGCGGGGGCTGATTGGTGCCCCGGTACTTGTCAGTCGTACGCGCGCGACTCGGGTTCTTCGTCGGGCGCTGGGCTCCCCGGCGCATCGTCGGGGACCGGATCCTCGAGCGGCGCCTGATCGGGCACGCAAGTGTCGGGCGGCGGTGGCGCGAATTCCGGCGCCGCCCGCGACGGGTCCTCGGGCGATTCGCACGGAGACTCGGCGGGGCAGGGCGGCACCGCGGGGTCCGCCGGAGAAATCGGGGGGAAGACGGGCATATCGTCGGTTCCTTGTCCTGCGCGCCTTGAACAGGCCCGCGCCTCGGTTGCCAGGACGATGGGGAAGGCCGCGCGCGCGAGCTATCCGCAATCCTACGCAGTAACCCTGCGCCGCTATTGGCCAACGCGCGGCCCGGCGGCCATCGTCCAGCGCTAGGTAGGATCACCAAGCGCGCCCGCGACGCGCCGCCTCTAGTCTCTGGCAGGAGTGTCAGGCGATCCTGCCTCGATGCCACGGATCCAGGGGAGACGGACCATGTATCGCAGCATCCTCGTTCCGGTCGATCTCGACCAGCCCAGCTCCTGGGACAAGGCCCTTCCGGTGGCTGCGGCTTTGGGCGGCTGCTTCGGGGCAGTGCTCACCCTCGCGACGGTGGTGCCCGAACGCGCGGTGCTGTTCGAGTCGCAATGGTCGCCGATCGCCTATCGCGAGATGATGGACGCTGCGCGGGCGCGGCTCGGATCTCTGGCGGCTTCGATAACCTGCGCCGGCGTGGTGCGCCACGAGGTTGCTTGCGGCAGCATCTACGCGACCATCCTCGCGATCGGCGAACGCATCGGCGCGGACCTCATCATATTGTCGTCGCACCGGCCCGCCATGAGGGATTATCTGCTCGGCGCGAATGCGTCGCGCGTCGTCCGGCATGCCCGGTGCTCGGTCTTCGTGGTGCGCGACGAAGGCGCGCAAGCCGCCGTCCGCCAGCTGGGGTACGACACCGATGCCCTTGTCTAGCGCTCAGCCGCTCACGGCTGCCGCGCATGCCGGTCTCAGCGAAGACGAGGCCCGTAGCCGATTGGCCATCGACGGTCCGAACGAACTTGCGCGTCAGAAGCGGCGGTCGCTTCCGGCGGTGATCTTCGGCGTGCTGCGCGAGCCGATGCTGCTGCTCTTGCTGGTCGGTGGCGGGATCTATCTCGCGCTTGGCGACCTTCGCGAGGCATTGATGCTGCTCGCCTTCGCCGGCTTCTCGGTGGTGGTCACCGTCGTCCAGGAGTCACGAAGCGAGCGAGCGCTCGCGGCCCTTCGCGAGATCGCAAGCCCGCGCGCCCTGGTGATACGCGACGGGCAGCGGCGGCGCATTCCGGGGCGCGAGGTGGTGCGCGGCGACATTGTGCTGCTAGGCGAAGGCGACCGTGTCCCGGCGGACGGCTGGATCGTCGGGAACGACACGCTGGCGATCGACGAATCGCTGCTTACCGGCGAATCCATGCCCGTCGCCAAGGGCTGCCTGGCGGGCGCCGATCCGGATACGATCCCCAGGCCGGGTGGGGAAGGGCTGCCCTATATATTCTCCGGCACGCTGGTCGTGCGCGGCAGCGGCCTCTGCCGGGTGGCCGCCACGGGCGCGCTGAGCGAGATCGGTCGGATAGGCCAGTCGCTGGCGCTTCTGGAGACTCAGTCGCCCCGCCTGTACCGCGAGACGCATCGGATCGTGACCCTGTTCGCGATCGGCGCGGTTGTGGTCACCGGTCTCTCGGTGCTCCTCTACGGATTGCTGCGGGGCAGCTGGCTCGAGGCGGCGTTGGCCGGGATCGCACTCGGCATGTCGATGCTCCCCGAGGAATTCGCGGTTGTGCTGACGATCTTTCTTGCGATGGGCGCAATGCGGATGTCGCGCGTGCGGGTGCTCGCGCGCCGCGCCGCCGCGATTGAAACCCTGGGTTCGGCGACGATCCTCTGCACCGACAAGACCGGGACGCTGACCGAAAACCGCATGGCCGTCGCCGAGCTGCGCCTGCCGGACGGGCGCGCATTCCTTCCCGACAATGCCACTGCGGTGCCCGAGGCATTCTGGCCGATCGTCGAGCTCGGAATCCTCGCCAGCGCCCCCGAGCCCTTCGATCCGATGGAAACCGCATTCCACGACCTCGGTCGAAGCCGTGGCGACGGCGGACCCGCGAACCGCCGCGATGCCGGCTGGGACCTGCGCCACCATTATCCGCTCCACCCGGCACTGCTCGCGGTCTCGCAGGTATGGGACACGGGCGTCGCGGGCGACGACCATGTCATCGCGTCGAAGGGCGCGCCGGAGACGATCGCCGAGCTATGCGGCCTCGACCCACAGGCGCGTGCGGCGATGCAAACCTTGGTCGAGGCGATGGCCAGCGCGGGCCTGCGGGTACTGGGCGTTGCGGAGGCCCGCTGGCGCGGCGATGAATTCCCCGAGTCGCAGCGCGGCTTCGATTTCGCATTTCGCGGGCTGGTCGGGCTGCACGACCCCCTGCGCGCGTCGGTGCCGGAAGCGGTTCGGAATTGCCGCAATGCCGGCATTCGCGTGGTCATGATCACGGGTGACTATCCGGCCACGGCCCAGGCGATCGCACGCCAGGCCGGGATCGATGCGGGCGAGGTCGTGACCGGCGCGATGCTTGCGCAGATGGACGACGTCGAACTCGCGCGTCGGGTGCGCGACATCACCATCTTCGCCCGGATCATGCCCGAGCAGAAGCTGCGCGTCGTCGAGGCGCTCAAGGCGGCTGGCGAGGTCGTCGGCATGACGGGCGACGGCGTCAACGACGCGCCCTCGCTCAAGGCCGCCGATATCGGCATCGCAATGGGAGGGCGCGGCACGGACGTCGCGCGCGAGGCGGCGGCGATCGTGCTGCTCGACGACGACTTCGGCTCGATCGTGACCGCGATCCGCGTCGGGCGCCGTATCTACGATAATCTGCGCAAGGCGATGGGCTTCATCATCGCCGTCCATATTCCGATCGCGGGCCTGGCGCTGATGCCGTTGCTGTTCGGCTTCCCGATCCTGCTTGCCCCGGTGCAGATCGCGCTGCTCGAGATGATCATCGATCCGGTCTGCTCGCTCGTGTTCGAAGCCGAGACCGACGAGGCCGATATCATGCGCCGCCCGCCGCGCCCCGCCGACAGCCGGCTGCTGTCCCGCCGCCTTGTCGGCTGGGCGGTCCTTCAGGGCGGGATCGCGCTCCTGGCTGTTTCCGCGGTCCTCCTATGGTTCGTGGGTGCGGGCACCCCGGAGGGACAATTGCGCGGCACGGTGTTCTTCGCGCTGGTCGGCGCGATCCTGAGTCTGGTGCTCGTCAATCGTTCCTTCTCCGCCTCAATCCTGACCGCGCTGGCACGGCCCAATATTGCATTCGTTGCTGTCGCAGGAGCCGCCACTGCCGTGCTCGTGCTCGCTGAGTTCGTGCCGGCCGCCAGCGCCTTGCTCGGCTTCGCTGCGCTGAGCTGGGTCGATGGCTTGGCGGCGCTGGGCGCTGGCGGGTTCGTCTTGCTGCTGCTGGAGGCAATGAAACGGCTTGGGCGCAAGAAAGCCGGGAGCGTCCCGGCATCCGCTTGAATGAGCCCCGGCCTGCAGAGTGTGGGTGCGGCGGGGCAGAGTGTTTGACCAATATCAAGGCCGCCTCGCGCCGACCGGGCCACCAGAATCCTGTATCATTGCGACGGGGCGGATATGGACGACATCGTTTCCCGCGCGGGCCTGTGGTTCGGGTTGGCGCTAATTCTGGTCTTGGCGGCGGCGCTGTCCGTCGATCAGGCCTTTGCGGTTCACATGATGATCTCCGCAGGCGCGGCGCTGATCGTCGCCTTTTTCACGATGAAGCATGTCGCGGAGGCGCCGGCTCCTGCGCATGCGGCGGCGGGGCGCTATTATGACGATGTGATCCGCTGGGGGGTGATCGCGACGGTCTTCTGGGGGATTGTCGGCTTCCTCGTCGGGATCGTCATCGCCTCGCAGCTCACATTTCCGCTGCTCAACCTCAATTCCGAATACACCACCTTCGGGCGCCTGCGGCCGCTGCACACCTCGGCGGTGATCTTCGCCTTTGGCGGCAATGCGCTGATCGCGACAAGCTTCTACGTTGTCCAGCGGACCTGCCGGGCGCGGCTGGCGCTGCCCTGGCTCGCGCGCTTCGTCTTCTGGGGCTACCAGCTGTTCATTGTCCTCGCCGCCACCGGCTATGTGATGGGCGTGACCGAGGGCCGTGAATATGCCGAGCCCGAATGGTATGTCGACATCTGGCTGACGATCGTCTGGGTCAGCTATCTGCTCGTCTTCGCCGGCACGATCCTGAAGCGGTCCGAGCCGCATATCTACGTCGCCAACTGGTTCTATCTCGGCTTCATCATCACCGTGGCGATGCTCCATTTGGTGAACAACCTATCGCTGCCGGTGAGCTGGGTCGGGTCCAAATCGTATTCGGCTTTTTCCGGAGTCCAGGATGCGCTGACCCAGTGGTGGTACGGTCACAACGCCGTCGGCTTCTTCCTGACCGCCGGCTTCCTCGGCATGATGTATTATTTCGTGCCCAAGCAGGCCGAGCGCCCGATCTACAGCTACCGCCTGTCGATCGTGCACTTCTGGTCGCTGATCTTCCTCTATATCTGGGCGGGTCCGCACCACCTCCACTACACCGCGCTGCCCGATTGGGCGCAGACGCTGGGCATGGTCTTCTCGATCATGCTGTGGATGCCGAGCTGGGGCGGCATGATCAACGGCCTGATGACGCTCAACGGCGCCTGGGACAAGATCCGCACCGATCCGATCATCCGCATGATGGTGTTCGCGCTCGCCTTCTACGGGATGAGCACGTTCGAGGGGCCGATGATGTCGGTGAAGAGCGTCAACTCGCTCTCGCACTACACCAACTGGACGATCGGCCATGTCCATTCCGGCGCGCTCGGCTGGAACGGCATGATCACCTTTGGTGCGCTTTATTACATGGCGCCGCGCTTATGGGGTCGCGAGCGGCTCTATTCGCTACGCATGGTCAATTGGCACTTCTGGTGCGCGACCCTGGGCATTGTCCTTTACGCGTCGGCGATGTGGGTGGCGGGCATCACCCAGGGGCTGATGTGGCGCGAGTACGGCGCCGACGGCTACCTCGTCTACGCCTTCGCCGAAGTCGTCGCAGCGATGCACCCCTATTACCTGATCCGCACCGTCGGCGGCCTGCTCTACTTCGCAGGCGCGCTGATCATGGCCTGGAACATCTGGATGACGATCCTTGGGCGCCTGCGCGACGAGGCGCCGCTCGCCACCGCCGCCTTCGATCCGGCGCGCGACCGTCCGGCCCTGGCGCCAGCCGGTGCGGAGCAAGATCGCCCGCTGCCCATCGCCGCCGAATAAGGGACGTACAGCAATGACCACCTGGGCAAACCGTCACAAGGTCATCGAGCGCAACGTGGTGCTGCTCGGCGTCCTCGCGCTCGTCACCGTCGCGATCGGCGGCATCGTCGAGATCGCGCCGCTCTTCTGGATCCAGTCGACCGTCATGCGGGTCGAGGGCGTGCGGCCCTACACGCCGCTCGAGCTGGCCGGCCGCAACATCTATATCCGCGAGGGCTGCTACAACTGCCACAGCCAGATGATCCGCCCCTTCCGCGACGAAGTGGAGCGCTACGGCCATTACAGCCTGGCCGCCGAGAGCATGTACGACCATCCGTTCCAATGGGGATCGGAGCGCACCGGCCCCGATCTGGCGCGTGTCGGCGGCCGCTATTCCGACGAATGGCACGTCCAGCATCTGAGGGATCCGCGAGCCGTCGTGCCGGAATCGATCATGCCGCCTTATGCCTTCCTGGCCGAACGCGAGCTCAAGGTCCCCAACATCGCCGATCATCTGAAGGCGCAGCGCGGCGTCGGCGTGCCCTATACCGACGAGGATATCGCCAAGGCGGCTGAGGACCTGCGGGCCCAGGGCGGCGACGGCGACGGGGCAGCGGTCGCCAAGCGCTATCACAAGGCGCAGTCGCGCGATTTCGATGGCGACCCGAGCCGGCTGACCGAGATGGATGCGATCGTCGCCTATCTCCAGGGCCTCGGCACCCAGGTCGACTTCAAGGTCGCGGCGGCGCGGGAGCAGGCGAAATGAGCGCCTATGACTCGCTCCGCCACTTCGCCGACAGCTGGGGACTGGTGATGATGGGCATCGCCTTCCTCGCCTTCACCGGCTGGGCCTTCCGCCCCCATGGCAGCGCGGCCAACGACCGCGCCGCAAACAGCATTTTCGAAGACGAGGACCGCATCGATGGCTGACAACAAGCGCGTCGACGAGGCGACCGGCACCTCCACCGTCGGTCATGAATGGGACGGCATCGAAGAACTCGACACGCCGATGCCCCGCTGGTGGCTGATCACCCTCTATGCGACGATCGTCTTCGCGATCGGCTACTGCGTGGTCTATCCGGCGATCCCCCTGCTGCACAGCGCGACCCGGGGGTCCTTTGGTTGGTCGAGCCGCGGCCAGTTCGACGCTGAGATGGCGGCCGACAAGACTCGCAAGGCGCCGGTGATGCTGGCGCTGGCCCAGATCCCGGTCGAGCGGCTGCCCGAGAATTCGAAGCTGCTCGCAGCCGCCGAGGAAGGCGGGCGCGCCGCGTTCAAGGTCAATTGCGTCCAGTGCCACGGCTCGGGCGCCGCGGGCGGCAAAGGCTATCCCAACCTCAATGACGACGATTGGCTGTGGGGTGGCGATCTCAAGGCGATCCAGCAGACGCTCGTCCACGGCATCCGTCAGCCTGGCGACGACGCGACCCGCATCTCGCAAATGCCCGCGTTCGGGCGCGACGGCATCCTCAAGCCTTCGGAGATCGACGATGTCGTCTCGTTCGTGCGCAGCGCCTCGCGCCAGGATCCGGTAGATGCCGCCTCGCGGCGCGGCGCGGCGCTATTCGCCACGAATTGTGCCGCCTGCCATGGCAATGATGCAAAGGGCAATCGCGCGCTCGGTGCGCCGAATTTGACGGACTCGATCTGGCTCTATGGCGGAAGTCGCGAGTCGCTGACGCAGACCGTGACCAACGCGCGCTACGGCATCATGCCGGCCTGGGGCAGCCGCCTCGATCCGGTGACGATCAAGATGCTGGCGGCCTATGTCCATTCGCTCGGCGGTGGCGAGAAGTTCGTGCCCGAGACCGGCGCGGCGCAGCCGGCTCCGGCGACGCCGGCGCCGGTGAAACAGAATGTCCGGCCCTGACATGAAGCCCGAGCCTCCGCAGCATTTCTTCGAAGCGCGGCGGAAGGTCTTCCCGCGCAAGGTCGACGGGCCGTTCCGCCGGCTCAAATGGGCGATCATGGCGGTCACGCTGACGATCTATTACGCCACGCCCTGGCTGCGCTGGGACCGAGGCCCTTATGCGCCGAACCAGGCGGTGCTCGTCGATCTCGAGCACCGCCGCTTCTACATGTTCGCGATCGAGATCTGGCCGCACGAATTCTACTATGTCGCCGGGCTGCTGGTGATGGCCGCGATCGGCCTGTTCCTGGTCACCTCGGCGGTCGGGCGCGCCTGGTGCGGCTATGCCTGTCCGCAGACGGTATGGACCGACCTCTTCGTCCATGTCGAACGCTTCATTGAAGGCGACCGCAACGCCCAGATTCGCCTCGATCGCGCACCCTGGGGACCCGCCAAGCTGGCGAAACGCGGCGCCAAGCTCGCCATCTGGCTGGTGATCGCCGCGCTCACCGGCGGCGCCTGGATCTTCTATTTCGCCGACGCGCCGACGCTCGCACGCGCCTTGGTCGCCGGCACGGCGCCCTACGTCGCCTATATGACGGTCGGCATCCTTACCTTCACCACCTTCACGCTCGGCGGGCTGATGCGCGAGCAGGTGTGCATCTACATGTGCCCCTGGCCGCGCATCCAGTCCGCGATGATGGACGAGAAGTCGCTCAGCGTCACCTACAAGGCATGGCGCGGCGAGCCTCGGAGCCACGGGCTGAAGCGCAGCCAGCCGATGGTCTCGCTCGCCGATCTCGCCACCGGCAATGCCCAAATCGACACCAGCCTCGGCGACTGCATCGATTGCGGCGCATGTGTCGCGGTCTGCCCCACCGGAATCGACATCCGCGAAGGGGCGCAGATCGGGTGCATCACCTGCGGCCTGTGCATAGACGCCTGTGACGAGATGATGCGCAAGGTCGAGCGCGGGCCGCGCCTGATCGGCTACACGACCGAGGCCGATGCCAAGCGCGCCGAATCGGGTGAGGCACCGGTGCCGGCACTCAAGCGGCTCTTCCGCCCGCGCACGATCGTCTATTTCCTCGTCTGGGCGGGCATCGGCTGCGGCATGCTGTTCGCGCTGGGCAGCCGGACCCGGATCGAGCTCAGCGTCGCGCAGAACCGGAATCCGCTCTGGGTGCGCCTGTCCGATGGCAGCATCCGCAACGCCTATGTGGTCAAGGTCCGCAACATGGAGGGGCGGCCGCGTGAGGTGGAGATTTCCATTGCGGGCGTGAACGGCGTGCTGTGGAACGAGGCCGGCGCGCGCGAGGCCGCTACCCGCACCGTCCGCATGACGGTCGGCGCCGATCAGGTGGCGAGGGACCAGTTGTTCGTCGCGGTGCCCGCCGGAGGCGCGCAACGTAGCGACGTGACGTTCACCGTGCGAGCGCTCGACCGCGAGGGTGGCAGCGCCAGCGATCACAGCTTCCTCGAAAAGCCGGAGTGACAGGATGACCCGCCGTTTCACTGGATGGCATATGACCGCGATCATGGTCGCCTTCTTCGGCGTGGTGATCGCCGTCAACTTCTTCATGGCACGCGAAGCCGTCCACACCTTTGGCGGCGCCGTCGTCGAGAACAGCTATGTCGCCAGCCAGCGGTACAATGGCTGGCTTGCCGAAGCTCGCGCGCAGGAACGCGAGGGTTGGCGCGCCGATCCCATCATCCGGCCGGATGATAGGCTGGCACTGAAGATCTCGCGCGGCGCACTTCCGGTGGACAATGCGCGCGTCACCGTGATCGCCAGCCACCCACTCGGCAGCGTGCCCGACCGCGCGCTACGGATGCAGGGAAGCGACGCGATCGGCCAGTATCTCTCGGACTCGCCACTGCCGCGCGGCCGCTGGCTGCTGCGCATCACCGTCGACCAGGACGGTCGCCAGGCCCATTTCGACGACGAGATCCGGATATGAATGCCCTGACGGCGGTCGGTGGCGGGGAGCCGCTTGCGACCTCGACCTTCGTGGTCGAGGGCATCCACTGCGCCGCCTGTATCGCAAAGATCGAGCGCGGGCTGAGCGCGCTCACCGGCGTCACCAGCGCCCGCGTCAACTTCACCACCCGTCGCGTCCGCGTCGATCACGCCGCGAGCACCGCCGAGGAAGTGATCTTGCGGGAGATCGGGCGGATCGGCTTCGCGGCGCATCCCTTTGCGGGCGAGGCCAGCAACCGCGCCAATCGCGAAGGGCGCGCGCTGGTGCTTGCTCTCGCCGTCGCCGGCTTCGCGGCCATGAACGTCATGCTGCTTTCGGTCTCGGTGTGGTCGGGCGCTGATGGCGCCACGCGCGGGCTGTTCCACTGGCTGTCGGCGCTGATCGCGCTGCCCGCCATCGCCTATTCGGGCCAGCCCTTCTTCCGCAGCGCCTGGCGCGCACTCCGCCAGGGCCGCACCAACATGGATGTGCCGATCTCGATCGGTGTGACGCTCACCGCGGCGATGAGCCTGTACGAGACCGCGACCGGCGGCGCGCACGCCTATTTCGACGGCGCGATCATGCTGCTGTTCTTTCTGCTCGCAGGCCGCGTGCTGGACAATATGATGCGTGCCCGGGCCGAGGACGGCGTTGCCGCCTTGCTGCGGCGCGTCCCGGCCGACGCGCTGGTTCTGGGCCCGGACGGTCGGACGGTGCGCCGCGCTGCCGAGGAGCTCGCGCCGGGCATGCGCCTCCTTGTCGCCGCCGGCGAGCGCATCGCGGCCGATGGCCTGATCGAGGAAGGCGACACCACGATCGACCGCTCGCTGGTGACGGGCGAGAGCATGCCCGAAGACAACGGGCCCGGCGGTCGGGTGCTTGCAGGCACGATCAATCTCGCGGTGCCGATCCGGGTTCGGGTCACCGCGGCGGGGCAGGGCACGGCCATTGCAGACATCGCCCGCCTCATGGAGAACGCCGGCCAGTCCAAGTCACGCTATGTCCGCATCGCCGATCGCGCCTCTCGCCTCTATGCCCCCGCGGTCCATACGCTTGCGGCGCTGACCCTGGTGGGCTGGCTGATTGCCGGCGCCGGACTGCACCAGGCGCTGCTGACCGCCGTCGCGGTCCTCATCATCACCTGTCCCTGTGCGCTCGGCCTCGCCGTGCCGATCGCACAAGTAGTCGCTGCGGGTGCGCTGATGCGCAAAGGCATCCTCATCAAGGACGGTTCCGCGCTCGAACGCCTCGCAGCGGCTGACACTGTGCTGCTCGACAAGACCGGCACGATCACCCTCGGCAAGGTGAAGGTGATGGGGGGCCGTCCCGATGATCCACGGGAGCGCGGCGCGCTCGTCGCGCTTGCCCGGGCAAGCCGACACCCCTTGTCCCAGGCAATCGCGGCGGATCTGGAGGATGCCGCGAGCGCGCTGACGGCTCTGGTCGAGCATCCCGGTCTCGGCATCGAAGCCAGGATCGACGGCGCGATTGCGCGCCTGGGGCGGCCGGACTGGGTCGCGCCCGGCATGGCCGCTCCGGCTGGCAGCGCCACACAGGTCGCCTTCCAGGTCGGAAATGCGCCGGTGCGGTATATCGCGCTGACCGATACGTTGCGCCGCGACGCCACCGCCGCCATGACCCGTCTTTGCGCCGAGGGCTTCAATCCGGAAATCGTCTCGGGGGATTCACCCGCGGTCGTCGCCACGCTCGCGGACGCTCTGGCTGTTACCGGTCACGCGCGGATGTCCCCGGCGGACAAGCATGCGCTCGTCGTGGGACTAGAAGCTGCGGGTCGGCACGTCATCATGGTCGGTGACGGCCTCAATGATGGCCCTGCGCTCAAGGCCGCTTCGGTAGCGATCGCCCCTGCGACCGCCAGCGATGTCGGCCAGCTCGCCGCCGACCTCGTGTTTTTCGGTGATCGGCTGATGCCCGTTCCCATCGCCATTGCCGCGGCGCGCCGCACGATGCGCGTGGTGCGTCAGAATTTTGCGCTCGCGATCGGCTACAATCTCCTCGCCGTTCCGCTGGCCATTGCGGGCTTGGTCACGCCGCTCGTCGCCGCGCTCGCCATGTCGGGTTCGTCGCTGCTCGTCGTCGCCAATGCGATGCGCCTGAGGAGCGCCGCGAAATGAACGGCGTCGGGATACTCATACCGATCGCGCTGCTGCTCGGGCTGCTTGGCCTGGCGGCCTTTTTCTGGGCGGCCCGCAGCGGCCAGTTCGAGGATCTCGATGGCGCGGCGCTGCGCATTCTCATCGAGGACGGCGACCGGCCGGACGACGCGCAAAAATAGGGGCCGGCATCGCCGGCCCCTTGAGGAGGGTCGCTCAGTTAAGCGCTAGAAGCGGAAGCCGACGCCTGCGCCAAAGACCAGCGGGTCGATATGGACCATCACGTTCTGCTTGCCGATCGCGGTCGTCTGCAGCGTCGCCTTGGTGTCGATGTCGATATATTTCAGGTCGAGATTGAGGAACATCTTCGGGCTCAGATCCACGTCGACACCGATCTGCCCGGCATATCCGAAGCTGCTCGACATGCGGACATCGGTCTTGCCGACCGCCTTCTGCAGCCCCTCCGACGCCTTTTCGTTCCAGAAGATCGTGTAGTTCAGGCCCGCCCCGACATAGGGGCGGATCTTGCCTTCGGGATTGAAGTGATATTGCGCGGTCAGCGTCGGTGGCAGCACCCAGGTCGACGCCAGCTTGCCGATCGATCCGGTCGTGCCGGTCTTTCCCGAGGCGCTGTGCTTGGTGGTCGCGGCGATCAGTTCGAAGCCGATATTCCTGGTCGCCATATAAGTGACGTCAATTTCCGGCATCACCGAATTGTCGAGGCCGACATGCTCGGCGGGGAAGGTCGGCACGATGCCGCCCGATCTCTCGTTGGGCGCAACCAGGATGGTCCGCAGCCGGACGAGGACATCGCCAGCTGCCAGCCCCTGATGATCCTGCGCATAGGCGGGTACTGCCGCGAGCAGGGCGCTTGCCGTGGCAAGGATCGGTACAATCTTCATCGCTTTCCTCCTGGGTTGATGGAGGAGCCCGTGCGATGGCTTTCGCGGTGGCGCTTTGCGCTACGCCAAATCTCCGTTTGATCCTGGTCAAGATGCGTGTGGAGCAGTCGTGCCATGACGACGGCCATGCTGCCCTACTACCCCGATCTGCTCGCAACGCCGGTACCGCGCTACACCAGCTTCCCGACCGCCGCGGAATTCGGCGAAACGGTTGGGGCGGCGGACATGGCAGAAGCCTTGGCGACGGTCGGGCTGCGTGAACCCATTTCGCTCTATCTCCACGTCCCCTTTTGCGAGCAGGTCTGCTGGTATTGCGGATGCAATACCGGCGCGGCGAACCGCGCGGACCGCGTTGGAGCTTATGTTCATCGGCTCGGCGAGGAGATCTCGCTGGTGGCCCGCAAGCTGGGAGGTCGCGGCAGGATCGGGCGCATCGCCTGGGGCGGGGGCAGTCCAAACGCGCTCGCACCGGCACAGTTCGAGGCGCTGATGCGGCACTTGCGACGCACCTTCGATTGTGACGATGCCCCGGTATCGATCGAGCTCGATCCGCGCGGCTTCGACTGGCGCTGGGAAATGCAAGTCGCACGCACCGGCATCAGGCGGGCCAGCCTTGGCGTCCAGACTTTCGCGCCACGCGTCCAGGCGGCTATCGGTCGTGTCCAGCCATTCAACGACGTCGCCCGGGTTGTAACCCTTCTACGCAATGCCGGCGTGGAATCGATCAACTTCGATCTCATGTACGGTCTGCCCGGGCAGACCATGGACGATCTCGATACGACGCTCGCCCAGGCATTGTCGCTCGCGCCCGAGCGGCTGGCGGTGTTTGGGTACGCCCATGTCCCGCACCTCCTGCCGCGCCAGCGCCAGATCGACACAGCAGCGCTCCCCAATTCGGAGCACCGCTTTCGATTCGCCGAGCGTGCGCGGGAACGGCTCATCGAGGCAGGGTACCAGCAGATCGGATTCGACCATTTCGGCCGCCCCTCGGACAGCATCGCCGTTGCGGAGCGCAGCGGCCGTCTCCGCCGCAATTTCCAGGGGTTCACCGAGGATCAGAGCGATGTCCTAATCGGACTGGGCGCTTCGGCAATCAGCAGCTTCCCCGGCTGGCTGCTCCAGAACGAGAAGAATGCGGGCCGCTATCACATGAAGATCGGTAACGGCGCCCTTGCCACCGCCAGGGGCCTGCGGCGCACGCTTCTCGACCAGCAGCGCGGACACGCCATCGAGCAGATCCTGTGCGTCGGCAGTGCGAGTCTCGGCGGGCTTCCCGATCTCGCGGACATTCGTTCGAGGCTGGCGGGCTTCGAGGCGCGCAACTTGATCGGCTGGACCGGCTCGCGCCTGTCCTTGATGCCGGATGCCATGCCCTATGGCCGTACGATCGCGGCGGCGCTTGATCCTTACCGCCAGGCCGGCACGACGCGGTTCAGCAATGCGGTTTGAAGGACTCGCAGGCCGGGTGCTGGCAGGCACGGCCTGCCTCGGCCTGATGGTCCTGCCGGGGGCCGCGCGCGCTCAGGGTCCCGTCATCCATGCCAATTTCTGTGGCGTGGCGGGCTGGCCGCTTCCCCTCGATCAAGGGCGCCGCCCCGGATTGCCCGACTGCCCGTCGCCCTGCCACGCTACCTGTCCGAGAAAGCAGACCGGTGTCGGTGGGGGCTACAACTATACGGGATAACCCCAAGCGACAGGGTCCTTCGCGCATGGAATGAAGCGCCATGCTCGCTGCTCGCCCTCGCTGCCAGGAATGCTCGGTTCGCCAGACCGCGCTGTGCGCGAGCATGGGCGATAAGGAGATCGACACGTTGAGCGCGATCGGACGCCGCAAGCGTTTTCCCGCAGGGCAGGTCATCGCCTGGTCGGGCGATCCCAATACCGCATGCGCCAACGTGGTCTCCGGTGCGCTCAAGGTCACCGCGTCGACCGAAGACGGTCGCGAACAGATTGTCGGGCTGCTCTATCAGGGGGACTTCGCTGGACAGCCCTTTCAGGAGGAGGCGACCCTCACCATCACCGCGCTCTCCGACACCGACCTGTGTCTTTTCCCGCGGCCGGCCTTCGAACGCGCGCTGGGCGAGCATCCCAGGCTTGAGCGTTTGCTGCTGCGGCGCACGATGGATTCGCTCGACGAGGCTCGCAGGCTCATGCTCTCGCTCGGCCGCAAGAACGCCCAGGAACGCATCGGCTGCTTCCTGCTCGACGTGGTCGAGCGGACCGCGCCTAAGGGTTCCCCGGTTCCGCTCCGGATCGAACTGCCGATCAGCCGCGGCGAAATGGCGGACTTTCTGGGCCTGACCATCGAAACTGTCAGCCGCCAGCTGACCAAGCTGCGCAGCTGCGGCATCATCGCGTTCGAGAAGGGCGACCGCAGCTGCACGATCGTCGATCGCATGGCGCTGTACGCTATAGCCTATCCGGACTGACCTTTGGCGGCATTGCGGCGAACCGGATCGACCAGGGCTTCCTTGAACGCCATCGCGCGGCGACACCCGTCGAAATAGCAGCGCAGCATATAGCTAAGTTCCCCCATGTGGCGCGCTGGATCGCCCTCGGCATAGTTCCATAAGGCCGTGATCAGATCCTCGCCATGGATGGCATCTATCGCGTGCATGGTATCGAGCGCGGCGAGCGCGCTTTCGCTCGGACAATAGGGCTCTGGCAGGGCGCGCAGCAGCGCCGCCGCATGGCCATGGTGCTCGGTCGATACCCGGCCTATCCGCTCTACGATGCGACGCACTTGATGATGGGACGGTGGGTCCGGCAAGGCATCGGCGATCGCCTCGAGGTCGCGGCACAATGCACGCTGTATCTGATGATCGTCCTCCAGCTCCTGGAGCATCTCCAGCGTCTCGCCGGCCGGGACAGCGAAACGCGGCGGCGTCGTCTCGCCCATGATCACCTCCGTGATTTGGTTTTCCGAGCCTGAGCCTAGGAGGTAGCGACGGTCACGCCTTGATACCGGTCAAACGCAGCATCGTTAAAGCACGACTGCAGATCCTTGGTACGCCGAGCAGCGCGTCGTCGGCACGGTCAGTGCGTAATAGTCCGCATTGAGCGGCCCGGGTCCTGCTGGCTAGGGTCGCCTTCGAATTGGGCCGGGGCAGCCTTCCGCATGAGGATCAGCGATGCAGTATGACAGCATCTTCCACGAGGCGCTCGGTCGCCTCCATTCCGAAGGCCGCTATCGGGTTTTTGTCGACATATTGCGGAACAGCGGCGCGTATCCGAACGCGCGGCACATATCGCAGCAGGGGCCGCGGCCCATAACCGTCTGGTGCTCCAACGACTATTTGTCGATGGGCCAGCATCCGGACGTGATCGCGGCGATGAAGGCAGCGCTGGACGATGTGGGCGCTGGATCGGGCGGCACGCGCAACATCAGCGGGAACACCCATTATCACACCGAGCTGGAAGCCGAACTCGCCGACCTGCACGGCAAGCAGACGGCACTGCTCTTCACCTCGGGCTATGTCTCGAACGAGGCCACGCTGGGTACACTCGGCGCGGTCCTGCCCGGCTGCGTGATTTTCTCGGACGAGCGCAATCACGCCTCGATGATCGCCGGCATTCGCGCGGCGGGCTGCGAACGGCATGTGTTCCGGCACAACGACGTTGCGCATCTCGAGCAGCTTCTTGCCGCAAGCGATCCGGCGGCGCCGAAGCTGATCGCTTTCGAGAGCATTTATTCCATGGACGGCGACATCGCTCCGATCGCGGCGATCTGCGACCTGGCGGACAAATATAACGCGCTGACCTATCTCGACGAGGTCCATGCCGTCGGCATGTATGGCCCGCGCGGCGGCGGCATTTCCGAGCGGGAGGGGATAGCGCACCGGCTAACGATCATCGAAGGCACGCTGGCGAAAGCCATCGGCGTGATGGGAGGCTATGTCGCCGCCGACCGGACGATCATCGATGTGATCCGCAGCTACGCGCCCGGCTTCATCTTCACGACATCGCTTTCGCCGATACTGGTCGCGGGCGCGCTAGCGAGCGTACGGCACTTGAAGCGCTGCTCCAGCGAACGCGACGGCCAGCAGGCCGCGGCCGCGCGGCTCAAGCAACTCTTCCGGGAGGCGGGGCTGCCGTTGATGGAAACCGAGACGCACATCGTGCCGTTGCGGATCGGCGATCCGGTCGAGGCCAAGCGCGTCAGTGACGCCCTGCTCGAACAAGGCTTCTATGTGCAGCCGATAAACTATCCGACGGTGCCCCGCGGCACCGAGCGCCTTCGCTTCACGCCGGGTCCCTCGCATGAAGAGGTGGCGATGATCGCGCTCACCGAAGCATTGTGCGGGATCTTGTCGACCGAGCAGTTGTCGCTTGCCGCATGAGGTCAGGCCCCCCGGCGAGGCCTGCGTATTATCCCCAATGTTGGGAGCAGGCGCCCGAGCATAGTCCTTGGTCGGTTCCCTTGATGGAGGCGACAATGAAGAATGTGCTTGTCCTCATGCATGACGATAGCGGACAGGAAGCGCGGTTCCAGGCCGCGCTTGACCTGACACGCGCGCTCGATGGTCATCTCACCTGCGTCGACATCGCGGTGCTTCCCCTGTCCGTCGGCGACTATTCCGAGATTGGCGGCACGGCGCTGCTGATGGTCGATGAGAAACAGCGCGAAAGCGACAACCGCCGTCGGATGGAAGCGCGCCTCCAGGCCGAGGATGTGCGGTATAGCTGGATCGACAAATGTGGTTTTCTGAGCCCGTGCATGCGCGAGGCGGCGGGCATGGCGGACCTTATCGTGCTCAACCGTGAGCTCGACGACATCCAATATCCGGACATGCTCAGCCTTGTTGGCGAACTGGTGATCGAGGCGCGCAAGCCGATCATCGCCGTGCCCGCGATTGCCCGGCAATTCGACGCCTATGGCGCCGCTCTCGTGGCGTGGGACGGATCGAACGAATCCGAGGCCGCGCTGCGTGCGGCGATTCCACTCCTGTCCCATGCGAGCTCGGTCACGATCCTCGAGATCGACGATGGTTCGCTGAAGCTGCCAGCGACAGAGGCTGCCGCCTATCTGTCGCGGCACGGCATCCAGTCCACCGTGCGGCGCGAAAGATCCATGATCGACCTGCCGAGCACGGTCATACTCGACACGATCGACGCTGTCGGAGCAGGCTATCTGGTCATGGGCGGCTTCGGACACAGTCGTTTGATCGAAGCCGTATTGGGCGGTGTCACGCGCCGGATGCTCAAGGAATGCCCGGTGCCGTTGTTCCTGGCACACTAGGTTGCCAAGCGACGAGGATGTCCCGGGGCTGGTGCTTTGTCCTGGGCGGATTGACCGTTGCCGGGTGGAGAACCGCTGGGAGGCGGTCTCGTGCCCCGGAGCCGGGGCGCACGCGCTGACCAGATTTTTTGCGACGCCTGGTCAGCCCGAAAGGGCAGGGCGAGCGGCTAGACGACCGTACCCGCAATCCTGCCGATGCCGGCGGTGAGCGCCATGGCCATCGCTCCCCAGAATGTGACGCGCAGGACCGAACGCGCGAGCGGGGCACCCCCGGCCATGGCGCCGAGGCCCCCCAACGTTGCAAGGCAAACCAGCGAAACCAGTGCGACGAGCGGCACCAGCGACGCGGCAGGGGCAAGCGGAACCGCCAGCAGCGGTGCCGCCGCCCCAGCGCTGAAGGTCACCGCGGAGGTGAGCGCTGCCTGCAACGGTCGCGCGGTCGAGATCTCGGAGATGCCGAGCTCGTCGCGCGCGTGCGTCCCTAGCGCATCCTTGGCCATCAGCTCGTCTGCGACCCTCAAGGCAAGGTCGCGGTCCAATCCGCGCTGCACATAGATTGCGGCAAGCTCTTCGCGCTCGAAGTCGGGCTGCTCGGCGAGCTCGCGCGTTTCCTTCGCAAGATCGGCCTTCTCGGTATCCGACTGCGAGCTGACCGACACATATTCGCCCGCCGCCATCGACATCGCCCCAGCAGCCAGCGCCGCGACTCCTGCCAGGAGAATGGCGGACCTGTCCGCGCCCGACGCGGCGACACCCACGATCAGGCTGGCCGTCGAGACGATCCCGTCGTTCGCCCCGAGCACCGCGGCGCGCAGCCAGCCGATCCGTGCGACGGCGTGGCGTTCAGGGTGGTGTCGCAATCTGCTCATCGCGTCCTTGTGCCATCGAACAACGAGGCCGGGACTACGTAAGCTACCTAGGAGCGGCAGTGTTTCGTCGCGTTAAGATCGCGATCACGACCGTCGTCTCGGTGCCGGCGGCAATCGCGGAGGCCCAATTATGTATCGCAGCATTCTCGTGCCGGTTGACCTCGACCAGCCAAGTTCCTGGGAGAAGTCGCTGCCAACGGCGGTCGCGCTGTGTCGTTGCTTCGACGCGTCGCTGGCGCTTGTCACTGTCGTTCCAGACTGGAATCTGGTCCTTGAGGCGCAATGGTCGCCGATTGCCTATTCCGAATTCCTGGAAGTTGCAAAGGCGCGGCTCGCCGAGCTCGCGGCATCGGTGCCCGACCTTCCCAATGTTGGTCATCATGTTGAATCGGGCGGCGTCTATGGCGGCATCCTGGCAGCCGCCGAGCGCATCGGGGTCGACCTGATCGTCCTGTCGTCGCATCGCCCCCAGATGAAGGATTATCTGCTCGGGGCGCACGCATCGCGGGTCGTGCGCCACGCGCGGTGCTCGGTATTCGTCGTTCGGGACTGAGCGGCCATGATGAGCGCGCTGGCACAAGAGGACGATGATCCAATGCCCATTCCCGTCCTCCTCTATCGTCGCGGCGCGCTGGTGCCAGGAGCGGCACCGCAGCTGTCCTATGGTGTCGCCCACTCTGCGGCGTTCACGAGCTGCCCGATCGAGGAACTGGTTCGCGCGATGCTGTTGGGGGAGGCCGTCCAAGCGGCGCCTCGAACACCGCCGTTCGGCTCGGGCCGGCCTTTTCCGACTTGCTCAGGTCATGCACCCTGGCTTCAGGGCCTGCGACATCGCAGGTGTCGAACCATCGAGGAGCCGGCTTGAACGAATATATCGTCCTATTTCTGATCGTCATGGGCGTGAACCTGATGCCCGCGTTCGGACCGCCGACCTGGACGATCATCGTCCTTTACGGCCTCAATAGCCAGTTGCCGCTTCCGGCAGTGGTGGTGGTGGGCGCGCTTGCAGCGGCGCTCGGGCGGGTGACGCTCGCGCTGGCATTCCGCCTGCTGGCCACGCGCCTCTCCGAGCGGAGCCGCCGCAACCTCGGGACCGCGCGCGCCGCGCTCGAAGAGCGCAAGCGGGGAGTGGTTGTCGGCCTGGCGCTGTTCGCGCTCTCGCCGCTTCCCTCCGCGCAATTGTTCGAGGCGGCCGGCCTGGCGCGGGTTCGGCTGCTGGGCTTCACCCTGGCATTCTTTGCAGGCCGGACGATTTCCTATTCGATCTACGCCGCGTCGGCCCGCCGGCTTGCGCAATCGAGCCTGGGCGACGCCTTCAGGAGCGCGCTCACCAGCCCGCCGGGCATCGCGCTGCAGCTCTTCGCGATCCTATTGCTGGTTCTGATGACGCGGATCGACTGGGCCCGGTATCTGGGAGCAAAGCACACGCACAATTAGGTTGTCGCCGCCGGGGTCTGCGGGCGGCGGCGCAGGATCTCGTAACCGCTGCCCCACCACTCGGCCGCGAGTCCGCGCTGGCAAGTAGGCCAGGCCGTAACAGAGGGGAGCCGATGCTCCATCCTAAATGTTCGACAATGCTCGAAGCGTCTGGACTGAGTCGCCACTATTCGATAATTATCGAAGGAATGCTGAAGTCATCCGATGCCGTCGCTTCTCTCGCGGCCCTAGCCCAGGAACATCGTCTGGCCGCCTATCGCCTTCTGGTGCAGGCTGGCGAGCCCGGCCTGTCAGCGGGCGCAATCGCCGAACGGCTCGATCTGCCGCCAAGCTCCTTGTCATTCCACCTGGCGCATATGGTCCGCGCTGGCCTGATCGCGCAGCGGCGTCAGGGTCGCCTGCAAGTCTATCGCGCCAACTATGCCGCGATGAACGGCCTGATCGGCTATCTCACCGAGAATTGCTGTGGCGGCGCGTCCAGTTTGCCCTTGGCTGCATGTGGGCCTGTGGGGCAGGAAAGAGGCGGCATGACCAGCGTCACCGTCTGGCATAACCCGGCGTGCGGCACGTCCCGTAACACGCTCGCGATGATACGCGCGACCGGCATCGAGCCGATAATCATCGAATATCTGCAGATGCCACCGACACGCGCAAAGCTGGTCGAGCTGATCGCGGCCACCCGCATGACGCCGCGCGCCCTGCTGCGTCAGAAAGGCACCCCTTATGCCGAGCTCGGCCTCGCCGATGCCGCTCTAGGCGATGATGCGCTGATCGATGCGATGATGGCCCATCCCATCCTGATTAACCGCCCATTGGTCGAGACGTCGCTTGGCACGCGCCTGTGCCGGCCGTCCGAGATCGTGCTCGAGATCCTGCCGGATCCACTGCCGGGGGACTTTGTGAAGGAAGATGGCGAGGTCGTGCCCGCATGATCGTTCGCACCGCCGACCCTGACGACGCTGGCCGGATCGCCGCGATCTACGAACACCATGTGCTCCACGGCACCGCGACCTTCGATACCGACCCGCCGGCGGCTGACACCTGGCGGGACAAGATCATCGACATCCTGGCGAGGGGCTGGCCGATCATCGTCGCGGAGCGTGACGGGCAGCTCGCCGGATACGCCTATGCAACGCAGTTCCGCGACCGCCCGGCATATGCCGCGACCTGCGAGAACAGCATCTATGTCGCGCCCGACGCACTCGGCGTCGGTATCGGCACCGCGCTGCTACGCGACCTCTTGGCACGGGCGCGCCAAGCCGGCTTCAGGCAGATGGTCGCGGTCATTGGCGGCGGCGAACCCGCCTCGGTCACGCTCCACACCAAGCTGGGCTTCAGCTATGCCGGGCGCCTGCGCGATGTCGGCTTCAAGCTGGGGCGCGTGCTCGATACGGTCTATTTGCAACGCGCGCTTGGCGATGCGTATGAGGCATCCGCCCGATGAGCGACCTGCCCAATATCGACGACGGCTTTCTCGATCGGTCGCTGTCGCGCGTGCTCGACCTCAACGGGCGCGCGACCCACGCGCCGCGCATCCTGCTGCTCTACGGATCGCTGCGCCAACGCTCCTATAGCAAGCTGCTGACCCTAGAAGCCGAGCGGCTGTTGCAGGCCCTCGGGTGCGAGACGCATGTATTCGACCCCAACGGGCTGCCCCTGCCGGACAGTGCGCCAAGCGACCATCCCAAGGTTGTCGAGCTACGGGCGCTTTCGCTGTGGTCGGAAGGACAGGTCTGGTGCTCGCCCGAACGGCACGGGGCAATCACCGCCATCCTGAAGGCCCAGATCGACTGGCTGCCGCTCGAGGACCGCGGCATCCGTCCGACCCAGGGACGCACCTTGGCGGTCATGCAGGTATCGGGCGGAAGCCAGTCGTTCAACGCGGTCAACACGCTGCGCCTGCTGGGCCGGTGGATGCGGATGATCACGATCCCCAATCAGTCTAGCGTGCCGAAGGCCTATTCCGAGTTCGACGATGCCGGGCGGATGAAGCCGGGGCCGCTCTACGACCGCGTGGTCGATGTCATGGAGGAACTGGTCAAGTTCACTTTGCTTACCCGCGATCGCAGTTCCTATCTCACCGACCGCTATTCGGAGCGTCGGACGGAAGGTCGGCGGTCGGCCGGTGCCGAGCATCTCGCCGCGATCTCCGGGGCGGCAGCGGACGCGGCGTGACCATGCCGCTCTCCTAGGGCGTCGGCGAGGCCGTGCGCTTCGCGACGGTCACCGCAATATTGGGGGGCCACGTCCAACGGACTACATATTTGCGCGCAGGAGCGCGATGGTTGCGACTAGCAGAAGCACCGCCAGAAATACCGAGACGGCAATGCTGACCCGGTAGATGCTGCGCTCCGACTCCGGATCGAACTTGATCTGTGACACGGACTTTCTCCCGTTCTCGCAAGATCAATGCTGCGCTGTGGCGACATCAGCGAAAATCGGGAACAATACCTATCCGTCGCGGGCGGCGGAACGCCACGGCGCGGGGCCGGGATGCATCGAAAGGGCGCAATGGGAGCGTCAAGCCGCGCGGCGCGCGTTCGCCAGTCCCTCGAATGTCGCGCGGATATTGGGCGAGGCCTGCGCGGCCAGACTGGATACCTGGGCGAGGAAGGGCTCCGCATCGCTGCCGGGCCGGCGCTCGGCCATTGCCCAGGCACCGAACTCACGCGCGTCGATGGTCCTGTCGGAGAGTATGACCACAGCCCGGTGACGCGGATCTGCCCGGATGCGTTCCAGCGTGAGCGAGAGCATCGGATCCTCACCCTCGATGGCCTGGAGAAAGCGCTTGCCGTCAAAATAGAGAAGGCCGGTGATACCGTCCCGCCGATTGTTCACCTGGGATGTTCCAAGGATCCGTGATGTATCGGACCCGTGGAGGTCGACAGATGCTGTGCTGATATAGACGACCTGGCGCATGGCGAATTCCCGGATGCAAGAGATTTCTATTTTACGTCAACCAGTTACGATATGGTGAACTGGCGGGATTGTGCCGGAGGCTATCGCGAACCGGCAGAGCGGCGGCACGCGTGCCTGCGCGTCGGAAGCTGTTTTCGTTCCGAGTTATCACCGGCTTGGTGATGCGGCACCAAGGACATCGCTTTGTCCATCACGAATTTGTGGCGGCCTTGATCCAAGTATGTGGAAACGAACGCGTTTCGGCCTATCGAGCTGGCAGTCGAGCTAACAGTTTGGAGGTCGCGATGTACAGCGAAGGCGACAGGGCATATTTTGACCGCCGCCTGCGTCAGGAGCGCGACAGGGCGCAGAAGGCGGCCGATCCTGTGGCGTATAGGTTGCACACCGAGCTGGCCCGGCAGTATGAGATCCGCCTCAGTTCGCAATATGGTGCGCAGCTCGGCCAGGACGCCGCCTGAGGCCAGCGGCGGAGCGTATCCGTCGCGTCCGGCATTGGCCTTGCTCGTAGCTGTGCGACGACCCAAGGACGGGTTTGCCACAGTTTCTGCAAGCTGGGGCCGATCGCGCTGGCTTGTCTGCCTTTGAATGACAAGGGCCGTCGCAAAGGGGCCGGCCTTTGCATATGCAGCCTTGTCGTAGCGTGGCCGTTCTGGCTTCATGTTCGTCTTTCTCGACTTCGAAGCCTCCTCGCTGGCCAAACACAGCTACCCGATCGAAGTCGCCTGGGTCTTCGCGGACGGACATTCGGAATCGCATCTGATTCTGCCAGCGCCGGACTGGACCGACTGGGATGACGCGGCGGAGGCGATTCACCACATCACGCGTGAGGCGCTCGCCCGGGATGGTATGCCCCATGACGTGGTCGCGGCGCGCATGGTCGAGCAGCTTGGCGGGCACGATCTTCTCGCAAGTGCGCCGTCCTGGGACGGCAAATGGTTGAGTGCATTGCTTCGCGCTGCAGGCTATCCGCGGCACAGCCTGAGGTTGCGTCGCAGCGACGATGCGATGCGCGAATGTGCCCGATCGTTTTTGACTCCGGCGCTGGCAGGCGAGCAATTGACCTCGGCAGTGGATGCGATCCTGGCACTGAGCGAGGGCGCGGCGCCGAGTGCGGCTCCGGCGCATCGCGCCTTGCCCGATGCGGAAGCCGAACGCGCCCGCTGGCTTGCGGTCCGCAACGCCGCGCGGGACCTTGCCGCGACCAAGGCGACGGATGACTGAGCAGGTGCGTCTCGCCGGCGAGGGCCGGTGACCCGAAGGCGCAGCCCCGCCAGGTCGTCACAGCGATTGCCGAAACTGCGAGCCCGAAATCGGTCAAATCGCGCCGTTTCAACACCCGGCGTCTCACCTGCAGAGCGTTCCAGGACCTCAAAGGAGCGACGATGCAGCTTGATCCTGGTCGACAGCCTCAAATCGGCTGAGGAGCGGCGTCTCGTCAGACATTGGCTGAAGATGTCGCCGCTGTGCCATCGGTGGCGGCCGCACCCGCGTGACCGCGCCGAGCCTTCGTGAAAGCGGGCGTTTGCACACGCCCGCCGACTCGCGCAGCGCGGCGACATGGGAGTGCGTCATTCCGCGATATCGAGCCAATCGACCGCTTGCCTGCGAAGCGGAAGTCGCCGATCCGCCGATCCGCCGTTGCGTCGGCCACGCCGATCGGCGCGACGCGACATTGGTGGAGAAGGACGATCTCCGCACGGCACATGACCGCGAGGCGTTCTAGCTATTCCAGCCGCCCCCGGTCGCGCGGACCAGGCGTATGCCGGCCTGTAGCTGGCGGGTGTGCAAATCGAGCATCGCGCGTCTTGCCTGCAGGGCCGTCGCTTGTGCCGTCGAGACCTCGAGATAGGTCACGGCACCCTTTACATAGCGATTCAGCGCAAGTTTTTCTGCGTCTCCGGCCATGCGCACCGCGTCCTGCTGCGCCTGCGCCTCGTCCGCGAAGTGGTGGAGCTGCGCCAGCGCGTCCTCGACATCCTGGAAAGCCTGCAACACGTTATGGCGATAGTCGGCCGTGGCTTCGGCCCATTTCGCACGCGAGGCAGCGAGTTGCGCGCGTCGGCGGCCACCGTCGAAGATCGAGAGCAACGCAGCCGGTCCGATCGACCAGAAGGTGTTCGGCGCGGAGATCAATCCGGCGAAACCGGTGTCCTGCACACCGGTAGATCCGCCGAGCGAGACGGAGGGATAGAAGGCGGCCTTGGCTGCGCCGATCTGCGCATTGGCGGCGAACATGCGGCGTTCCGCGGCGGCAATATCCGGCCGGCGCTGGAGCACCGTCGAGGGGATGCCCATGGGGATGTCCGGGAGCACCGGATCATTATCGGCCGGCGCAAGCGAGAAGCCACTCGCGGACTCGCCGACGAGGCTTGCGATGGCATGCTCAATCAGTGCACGGGCCGCTGCGACATCCGCCAGCTGCGCACGCGCATCCGCCAACTGGGTGCCGGACCGGGCCGTATCGACGCCGGAGGCGATCCCGCCCCTGAAGCGCCGCTGCGTCAGGTCGTCGGCCTCGCGATAGGCGTCCACGGTCGCCTGCAGGAGCTTCGTCTGCGCATCCAGGCCGCGCAGCTGGACATATTGGAGCGCGAGCTGCGCCTCGGTCGCCAGGCGGGCTGCTGCGAGATCGTCGGCGCTCGCCGCCACTTCAGCGCGCCCGGCAGCAACCCGGTTGCGCAGCTTGCCCCAAAAATCAAGGTCCCAGTCCAGAGTTCCGCCGAGCGTATCGGCGGCATAAAAGTCCGGTTGGTTGCTGCCGCGCAATGGCCGGTTGTTGGACTGGCGGTTCTGGGTGAGCTCGGCGTTCGCACCAATATGGGGTAGCAAGTCAGAATGAATTTCGCCGAGATAGGCTTGGGCAAGCCGGTATCGGCTGAGCGCCGCCTGCAAGCTCGGGTTGCCGGTCGCGACTTTTTGTTCGAGGCCGTCGAGCACGGGATCCTCGAACAGCTTCCACCACCTTGCGGGCGAAGGCAGGGTATCGGTCGAAACCGCCACCCACGGTCCCATTTCCTTGAACGTGGAAGGCTCCGAGACCAGCGGAGGGTGATAATCGGGTGCCATCGAGCAGGCCGCCAGCGCTGCGGACATTGATGTGACCATCACGATGCGGAGCTTACGCATGGCCGTCCTGCTCCACCCGGACCAGTTCGCCGGCGCTGATTGAATCGGGAGGGTTGTCGACGATGCGATCACCAGCTTTCAGGCCGGCGAGCACTTCGAGTTGCTGCCCCATATCGCGTCCGATGACGATCTTCTGCAGGCGAATGCGGTTGTCTGCGCCGACCAAGGCGACTTGCGCGCCCTCTGCCCGGAAGACGATCCCGCTCGACGGGATCTGTACCGTACCGGCCTGGCCCGCGACATCGAAATGCACCTCGGCGTAGCCGCCAGGCTTGAGAAGCTGACCGGGATTGTCGGTCACCAGCTGTACCTGGAACGCGCCGCTCTGGGTGTTGATCGCGCCTGATGCGCCGATCACCTGTGCGGCAAAATCGCGGCCGGTATAGCCGGGAACGGTTAGCGTCGCGCGCAAACCTGGCTGGATCGCGGCGGCGTAGGTCTGCGGGACGCTCACATAGACACGGATCCGGTGCAGGTCCGCCACGGCGAAAAGCGGTTGTTGCGCACCGCTGCCGGCGCCGACCAGATCGCCAATATCGGCAGAACGAGCAGTGACGACACCGGCAAAGGGCGAGCGGATCGTCGCGAACCCCTTGAGCGCAAGCAATCTGCCCAGATTCGCCTGGGCCGCCTTCGCCGCAGCAGCGCGCACCGCACTCTGGCCATTCTTCTCATCGGCCTCCTGCTGAGATACCGATTGGGTCGAGAGCAGATCGTTCCAGCGTGCCGCAGTGCTGCGGGCCAAGGTGGCGTTGGCCTTGGCGCTGACGAGATCGGCGCGCGCCTGGTCGATCTGCTGGTCGAGTTCCGGAGTGTCGATCCGGCCGAGCGGCGTACCGGCGCCGACAGGGGCACCGATATCCTTGTCCCAGGATCGGACATAGCCGCTGACCCGGGCATAGAGCTTGGCCGCATTCCAGGCGGCCAGGGTCCCGGGCAAAGTGAGCGCGCTCTTGCCATCGGCCGTCTTGACCCGCACGAGATGGACCACAGGGACTGATCGCGCGTCGGACCAATGCTGCGCCGCATCCGTTTCGTGCGCGCGGCTCCACGCACCAGCGGCGACCACGCTGACCGCAAGGATGGCCGCGATCCCGCCTGCCAGCTTCAGGCCTTTGGGTGCGGTCGCGGTCGGACCTTCAACGTCACTCAGCATAGACAAGGCTTTCGCTTTTCAGATCGGGGGTTGGTGCGCCCGCCGCGCGGTGACGCCGGTGCGCGAAACTGAAGACGACGGGAACGAAGACCAGCGTGGCGATCGTTGCGCAGATCAGGCCGCCGATCACCGCGCGACCGAGCGGCGCGTTCTGCTCGCCGCCCTCGCCAAGGCCCAGGGCCATCGGCGCCATGCCGATGATCATCGCGAGTGCCGTCATCAGCACAGGGCGGAAGCGCGTCGCACCCGCGTCCATCGCGGCTCGGATGGCATCGCCGCTCTCGACCAGGCGCTCGCGAGCAAAGCTGACGACGAGCACCGAGTTCGCGGTGGCCACGCCCATGCACATGATCGCACCGGTGAGCGCGGGAACCGAGAGCGGCGTGAGTGTCGCGAACAGCATCCACACGATCCCGGCCAACGCGGCCGGTAGTGCGGAGATGATCACCAGCGGGTCGACCCAGGACTGGAAGTTGACCACCACCAGCAGGTAGATCAGCACGATCGCGCCCGCGAGCCCGAGGATCAGGCCGGTGAAGGCAGTGTTCATTGTCTCGACCTGGCCGCGCAGCATCACACTGGCGCCCTTGGGCGCCTGAGCCGCCGTTTCCTTGATGGCCTTTTGGATCGCGGTTGCGACGGCGCCGAGGTCGCGGCCCTGCGTCGTTGCATAGACGTCGAACACCGGCTGCACGGCATAATGGGAGACGACCGCCGCGCTCGGTTCGCGGTGCAAGGTGCCGAGCGCGCCGAGCAGTTGCGCGTTGCCAGGGGCCGCGCCGGTGACGGGAAGATTCTGGAGCTGCGAAAGCGTGTCTGTACGATATTGCGGTGTCTGGACGACGATCGGGTAGGAGACCCCGTTCTTTGGGTTGAGCCAGAAGGCTGGTGCGACCTGGAAGCTGCCGGCGAGATTGACGGAAAGGCTGCGGGTCACGTCATTTTCGGTGATGCCGACACGACTGGCCTGAGCGCGGTCGACGTCAAGGGCAAGTTCGGGATAGTCGCTGGCCTGCTGTACGCGCACATCGGCTATTCCTGAGACATGGTTAAGTCTTTCCGCGAGTAGATGCGCGTAGGTTTCCCCGGCCTTGCTGTCCGGTCCGGCGATCTGCACGTCGATCGGAGCCGGCGCGCCGAAGTTGAGGATCTGGCTGACAATGTCGGCGGGCAGGAATGAGAAGGTGGTTCCCGGAAAGCTGTCGGGAAGGGGGCTGCGCCGCGCCCGCACAAACCCCGCGGGCGGCCTGTGGTGCTCGGGCACCGGCACGAGGCTATCGCCGTCCAGCGGTGCGCCGCCCCCGGTGTTCGAATAGGCACGATTGATGCCGCTGACCGGCAGGCCGATATTGTCAACGATCGAGACGAGCTGCTCGGGCGGGATGACCTGGCGAATGCGATCCTCGATCCGGTCGAACAGCGCGGCGGTCTCTTCGATCCGCATCCCCACCGGCGCGCGGACGTGCAGGTTGATCTGGCCGGAATCGATCGTCGGGAAGAAGTTGCGGCCGAGCATCGGGATCAGCGCGAAGGACAGCAGCACCACAGCAAGGAAGGCGGGCATGAATATTCGGCGGCGGACCAGGGCAAATTCGAGGAGCCCGAGATAATAGCGCCGGACGCTCTCGAAGCGCCGCTCGAAGCCATGCTGGAATCGGCGAAACGGATTGCGCGTGTTCGGCCGCCCGGCCTTGGCGTCATGCGTCATCATCACTTCGGCGGTGTGCGGCGTAGCGTGCTGGCGCAGCAGGAAGTTTCCCATCGTGGGCACAAGCGTGCGGCTGATCACGAAGCTGGCGATCATCGCGAATACGACCGCCTCCGCCATCGGCGCGAACAGGAAGCCGGCTATGCCGGGGAGAAAGAACATCGGGAGGAAGGCGACGCAAATACACAGCAGCGACACGAAGGCCGGCTGCACGATCTGCCGGGCGCCATCCAGGATCGCGTCGCGCACCGGCTTGCCTTGTTCGAGATGCCAGTTGATATTCTCGATTGTGACCGTCGCATCGTCGACCAGGATGCCGACTGCGAGCGCCAGCCCGCCCAGCGTCATGATGTTGAGCGTTTCGCCCGCCGCCGAGAGGGCCGCGACGGCCGCCAGCACCGCGAGCGGGATCGAGGCGGCGATGATCACCGTCGATCGCCAGGATCCCAGGAACAGCAGGATCATCAGGCTGGTCAGCGCGGCGGCAATGGCGCCTTCGCGCACCACACCCGACACCGCCGCCTTCACGAACAGCGACTGGTCGGCAAGTGGCGTCACGTTCAAGCCCGTCGGCAATGTCTGTGCGAGCCGCGGAAGCAGCGCCTTGACCTGATCGACGATCGCGATCGTCGAGGCCGATCCGCTCTTGAGAATCGTCATCAGCACCGATCGATGACCATCGACCCGTACCACGTTGCGCTGCGGCGGCGATCCGTCGCGCACATGGGCAACGTCGCGCATCAGCACGGTGGTGCCATCGACCGTCTTGATCGGAAGATCGTTCAGCTGCGCGATCACTTCGGGACTGTTGTTGAGCCGGATATTATACTCATACTGACCGATCTTGGTGGTGCCGGCGGGCACGATCTGGTTCTGCTGGGCGAGTGCCGTTCCGACATCGGTGGCGGAAAGGCCGCGAGCCTGGAGCGCGTCCGGATCGAGGTCGATCTGGATCTGGCGCTCCTTGCCACCATAGGGCGACGGCACCGCAGCGCCTTGCACCGAGGCGAGCGCGGGACGGATCAGGTTCTGGCCAAGGTCGAAGATCTTTTGTTCGCTGAGCGACTTGCCAGACAGCGCAAGCTGCAGGATCGGCACGGTCGACGCGTTGTAGTTCAGGATCAGCGGCGGCGTGATGCCAGGCGGCATCTGCTTGAGCACCGTCTGCGACGAAGCCGTTACCTGCGCGGTGGCGGTACGGATATCGACGCCGGGCCGGAAAAATATCTTCACCACGCCAATGCCGGCCAGGCTCTGGCTCTCTATGTGATCGATGTCATTGACCGTTGTCGATAGCTGGCGCTCATAATAATAGACGACCCGTCCCGCCATGTCTTCCGGCGGTAGTCCGCGATAGGTCCAGACCGCGGCAATCACGGGAATCTTGATGTCGGGAAAGATGTCGGTCGGCGTGCGTAGAGCCGCAATGCCGCCGCTGAGCACGATCAGGATTGCGAGAACGGCAAAGGTATAGGGCTTGCTGAGCGCAAGTTTGACGAGCTGGAGCATGGGCCTCCCGCAGAGATACGACCACGCCGGCGGGTAACGATATTGCACCGCACCATCGGCGGCCGGGCCTGTGCCGCGCGCGCCAGTGTTTGGCGAATTAAATGAATTTCACCTCGTCGGCGTGAAGGCCACACGCGCGGCCAGCCCTGGGCCGGCGTCTTCCAGCAGCAAAGAAAAGCCGTGCAGGTGCAGGATCGCGCTCACCACCGCCAGCCCCAGCCCGGTGCCCTCGACGCCTGCCGCCGCTGCGGTGCGATGAAACCGGCGGAGCACGGCGACGCGCTCGTCTTCCGGGATGCCTGGTCCGTCATCGACCACTAATAGCTGTGGAAGCTGGACCTCGCGCCATGCCCGCACCATCACGTGCGAGCGCGCGAATTTTAGCGCGTTATCGACCAGATTCGAGAATGCCTCGAACAGAAGGTCGGGATCGGCATGGATCGAAATATCGGGATCGCATTCGACGCGGAGGGTGACGCCGCGTTCCTCGGCCAGCGGTGCAAACAGTTCTTCAATCCCGAGCAGCAAGGGCGTGAGTGCAATCTCGGCCAGTCCGGACCTGCGGCCGCTGGCCTCCAGTTCCGCGATGCGCAGCAGTGCCGCAAACCGGCCGATCACCGCGTCGAGGTCGGCGATCGCTCGATCGAGGACCATAGCTTGGGCCGGCATGATCGCTTCGTCATGGCGGGTGCGATGCAGCGCGGCCCGAACCCGGGTGAGGGGAGTGCGCAGATCATGCGCAATTGCATCGGTTGCGGTCTTCACCTGCGCGATGACATGGACCACTTCGTCCACCATCAGGTTCACCGTTTCCGCAAATTGGTCGAGCTCGTCGCGCCGTCCAGCGATCGGCATCCGCGCGTCGAGCCTGCCATCCGCTATCGCGCGACTGGCCCGTTGCAAATCGCGAACGCGCCGCAGCGGCGCGATACCCAACGCGACCGCTGCGGTCAGCGTCGCCAGCACGCTGACGAGTCCGCTACCGACAAGGATTGCCAGCAGGCGACGGCGCAGGTCGCGAATCTGCGTGATGTCGCGGCCGAGCACCAGTGTTTCGCCGGAAGAAGTGCGCACGGTCAGCACTCGGACTGGACCATGAATGCCCGGTCGACCCGGGAGGTTGAACAGATGGCCGGGCGTGGGGAGATTGGCGATGTCGATGTTCCCAACCAGCCATTCGCCCGTGCCACCTTCGAGCGCGAAATAGCTGAATCCCGGTGCTGCATTTGCGATCTCGGTGCGGATACGGCTCGGCAGCGCTGCGGACGGGACTGTCAGAAGGTCTTTGGCGCGCGCGAAGAGGATCTGATCGTTGCGCGCCGTCAGTTCACGCGCCGTCAGCACATAGCTCAGCAACAATGCCGTCAGGATGCCGCCCAGGAATAGCGAGCCCAGCAACAGGGAAAGCCGGAACGCAGTTGTCGAGTGGACGTCGCTTAGTTGCAAACGGTCAGACGACATCGAGTCGATAGCCTTCGCCCTTCACCGTGCTGATTGCAGAGGGCTTGCCGGCCACGTCCAGCTTGCGGCGCAACCGCGCGATATGCACGTTGATTAAGTTCGGGCCGGGATCGAAGTGATAGCTCCACACTTGCTCGAACAACATGCGCCGGCTAACCGTCTGCCCGGCATGCCGGGCAAGAAAGGCGAGCAGCCGATACTCCATGTGCAGCAGCCGGACCGATTTCCCCTGCACGGTAACCTCGTGGCGAACCAGATCCAGCGCGATGTCGCCTACCTGAAGCGCTGTCTCCTGTTGCATGCTCGCTCGACGCAGCAGGACTTCGACGCGGACGGCCATTTCATCCGGCGCGAAGGGTTTCACCATGTAATCATCGCCCCCGGCCCGCAGCCCTGCGATGCGCTCATCCACGTCGCTGAGCGCGCTTAGCATCAGCACGGGTGAAAGCACTTGCCGCTGACGAAGCTCGCGTACGATCTCCAGCCCGTCTCCATCTGGTAACATCCGATCGAGCGTAATTGCATCGAAGCGCTCCTCAGCGGCGATCCGCAGAGCTTCTGCGCTCGATGCTGCACAGCGCACCGCATGGCCGTGCCGACGCAGTTCCGCCTCGATCTCGAACGCAGTTGCTGAGTCGTCCTCGATGACAAGGATGGTTGGCATGAGCCGATGCTTAGGCGGCTGTGCGGGCTGCGCAAGCGTCACCTTTGCGCGCCGTGTACGACTCGCATTTTTGACGTCGGTCAGCCTATTGGTGCTTTGGCTTCGAAGCGGCCTGACTGGAATCGGCCGTTCACGCGCATTCGCGCATCGACTATCCGCGAATGTCTGGTTCGCGACATAATCTGTGGACCAGGAGGTAGTCGCCCTGGACACTCGCCAAACCGTGAGGAAATGCGCCAGGCGTCGGAGTCCATCTGGCTGATCGCGGCGGCGCACGATACCTCGGTCGCGGTGATCGAACGGCATTACTCGCGCTACATCACCGAAGGGCTCGACGAGCTGGTCGCCCGCGCGGTGGTGCCAATCGTCGCGAAGGCGGCCTGATCCGGTAAGCTGGCTCCGCGCTTAGAGCGGCGATGTGGCTTCGAGCCGAGGTGACATGGATCAGGTCGCACGGCAGCCTCGCGGCATCCAGACACTAGTTCCTCCTGATCACGGCCTTCATCCCCTTGGGTGGGCCAGGACATACCATGCCGCAACCGCGCAGCTCGAAACCGTCAGTGCCAGAAGACCTCGTCTTGCCGCACGCGTCTCGAACAACGAAAACAACATCGTGCAAGCCACGAACACACCAAGTGCCATGACTATGGCGAGGCGAATCTGTGGCAGCGCCGACTGCAAATAGGTCATGGAGTGTCCCATCGGTGCCAGGGCCCGTGCCAGCCATCCGAGCACCCCTTCTCCGTCTGAACCCCACGCGGGAGCCGCGCAAGGCCTTCGCTCGATATCGGGTTCGAGCCGAGCGCGCGGATTCAGGCAGTCCCAGCGCAGAACCTGAACCGGCCTCTTCGATGCAAAGCTCCGCAATTCAGCGCGTTTCGAGCGCCCCAGTCTCGGCCATGGTGCAATCGGCATCGCCCTCGCGCGCAATCTCTTCCGCCTGCTGTCTTTCCTGCTCGTCATGATCAGCGTGAGCTGCGGCAAAGCGCAGCACGAGAGAGCCGGCTATCGCAGATGCGACCGATCCGAGAAGAACCCCGACTTTCGCCTCCTCGACAAGATCAGGTCTGGCGGGGAAGGCAAGCGCACCGATGAACAGGCTCATCGTGAAGCCAATCCCGCACAGCAGCGAGATGCCGTAGATTTGCAGCCAGGTCGCACCACGCAATCGAGTCGAGAGGCCAAGCCGGACGCACAACCAGATCGCGCCGAAGATGCCAATCTGCTTGCCGAGGAAGAGTCCTGCAGCGATGCCCAAGGGCAGCGGCGAGAGCAGTGCTGCGAGGTTCATGCCACCCAGCGCGACGCCTGCGTTGGCGAAGCCAAAGATCGGCACGATGAAGAACGCCACCACTGGGGCAAGACCATGCTCGAGCCTATGTAGCGGCGATTCTGCAGAGTCAGGAGCCCCGGGTGTCGCTTCGAGAGGGATCATGATCGCGGCAAGAACGCCGGCCACCGTCGCGTGCACTCCTGACAACAACACGGCATACCAAAGCAAGCCAGCGAGCAAGAGATACACCGGCAGGGCGCGTACGCCGAGCCGGCCGAGCCCCCACATGACAAGGAGGATAGCGGCGGCAGCGGCAAGCGCGAGGAGTTCGATCGACGCGGTGTAAAACAGCGCGATGATCGCGACGGCACCGAGATCGTCGACGATCGCGACGGTGGTCAGGAACAGCTTCAGCGATGTCGGGGCGCGACGTCCGAGCAGCGCGAGCACGCCGATTGCGAATGCGATGTCGGTTGCAGCTGGAATAGCCCAGCCGCCACGAAGTGGCGGATCATTACCGGCGAATATCAAATAGATAAATGCCGGAACCGCCATTCCGGCACCCGCGGCGATCGCCGGCAAGGTGCGTCGCGGCCACGACGAAAGGCGCCCGTCGACAAACTCGCGCTTGATCTCGAGACCCACGAGAAGGAAGAACACCGCCATCAGGCCATCATTGATCCACAGATGGATCGTCATCGGCCCGAGCTTGGGGGTTAGCGCCCGACTGACCGGCATGTGCAACAGATGATGGTAATCGTTACCCCAGGGCGAATTGGCGACGGTCACCGCCAGCGCTGCCGCCGCCATCAACAGGATGCCACCCGCGGCCTCGCTCGCGAGAAATGCGCGCCAAGCGGAGTAAGGGAGCTTCGTGGAAGAGTTTTGGGACATTTCGCCTCCTACCGGCAGCGGCCGCCAAGCGAAACGCCCATCGATGAGCCCGAAGAATATTCGTCGGCGTGATTGAACCGATGTGCGTCGGCTGCGCACCTTGTTGCCGAATCCGCACCGAAAGACCCTTCTATTGGCGAATGACCGGATCCTGGATGAGTTGCTGGTCGCCGCGGCGCGGACCGGCGACGCCAGGGCGCAGGCGCTCCTCGTGCATCGCTGGCACAAGCGGCTGCTGGCGCATGCCTACCGCCTGATCGGAGATATGGAACGCTCTCGCGATGCCGTTCAGGAGAGCTGGCTCGAAATCATGCAAGGATTTGGCGCATTGCGCGATGACCGCGCCTTCCCGGCCTGGGCCTACAGGATCACGTCGCGACGGTGCGCCAAGGTCGTGCGGCAACTGCAGCGAGATCGCGCTGTCGGTCGGAAATTCGCCGCCGAGCCGGAAGCCGCGGGCACTGCGCCGGAGATGGATACTGCGAGTGACAACGCGCGGCTGCGGGCCGCGATCAGGGCGCTTCCGCCCGGCCAGCGCGCAGCGGTCGCGCTGTTTCATTTCGAGGAATTGAGCGTGGCCCAGGTTGCCGTCGCGCTCGACGTTCCGGTGGGCACGGTAAAAACCCGCCTCATGCACGCGCGAAGCAAGCTGCGGGCGGTGCTCGAAGGAGAATGACGATGCGTACAATTGACGATCTCATCGGCGAGGCCGTGAACGAGGAGGAGCGCGAGTTGCTGCGGAGTATCGGCGAGGAGCCGGGATTCTTTGGACAGGTGTTTCGCATATTCCGTGGCCCGATCGGCTGGGTCTGGGTGATGATGATGGTAGTCCAGTCGGCCCTCTTCCTTGCCGGGGCGTGGGCGGCCTGGCACTTCTTCGAGGCGACGGATGCGCTGCGCGCGGTCCGCTGGGGCGTACCCGCAGCGGTGTTGCTGATCAGCGCGCTGACGATCAAATTGTCGATGGTGCCGACGATGGAAACCAACCGTTTGCTGCGCGAATTGAAGAGGATCGAATGGCAAATATCTCACGCGCGAGATGACAAGGTGTAAGATCTGGACGCGCTTCGCAGTGCGATCATACCCTATGTGCTGAGGCATTCGTCGTTCGTGCGGGGTTTGGGCGCCGGCGCGCCGACCCGGGTGGCGGCGGCCCTCCACGAACATGTCCGTCGCGATGATCGAACGGTATTACGCGCGCTACATCACCGCAGGGCTCGACGGGCTGGTCGCCCGCGCGCTGGTGCCAATCGTGGCGATGGCCGCCTGGCCGTGGTGACTCAGCGCAATGCGTCGCGCTGCTTCTTCAAGGCGTCGAGTTCCTCCTGCTGCTCGGCGATCCGATCCGATGAACGCTCTTCGTCGTTGCTGCCGGAATAGGCGGCCGCCTGTTCCACCAGGTCGCGCAGATTGTCCTCGAGGATCGCGATGCGCTCTTCGAGTTCGGCACGCGTAGCGTTGGTGTCAGACAAGTTGGATCTCCTGTTCGGGCGTACCGCCTTAGCGACGGATATCTATCGCACTTGGCCGGCACAGGCTATTCCATCGCTGTGAGCGATGAAGACGACGAAGCCCGGGCCTATCTCATCGCGCGCGAGCTGATCGCGCAGCATGGCGACGACGTCGCCGCCTTCCTCCAGGCAAAGATCGACGCACTGATGGCGTCGGGTGATTTCGAGCAGCTGTCCGCCTGGCACATCATCCGAAACGCCGTCGCTCTGACGCTGCGGTCCGACACAACGCTTCACTAGCCTTCCGACCTTCCAAGCGTCGTCCGCGAGCCAGCGTCGCAATGCAGTTGAGAGGAGCGTGCCGATGTCCACGACGACGCGTCGCAGCGCCGGCAGGCGTCGAACGTCGCGTCCACCCCGCGGTTGCTGAGAAAGCTCTCCTGCTGGCCGGCGAAGCTCGTATCTGGCAGGTCCTCGGCAGTCAGCCGGTTCCGGTCGGTCCGCTTATTGGGCGCCAAGGGCGGAAAGCGGTCGCCCGCTTGCACTAACGTCGATCGTCGAAGAGACAGCCTACAGCAACGATCGCGACCCAGAACAGAATAAGCTTTACGAATGGGATGCCGCCCCATTTCGTATGCAAAATGCCGCAGAGCAGAAGTAGGACGAGGACTGCGCAGACGCGCACTAGCCGATAGGCGGCAGGCGGCCGATCCCTTGAGGCAAGCTGAGATTGATCACTGTCTACAACCATTAGTACGCACACCATTCCCACGATTTACGCAACGCTACGTCATCTTCCCCACAAGGGCGATACCAACTCAAGGTCACATCTCCATTGCAATCCGGACATCGTCCTCCGCGCCAACCTCGACATAGCGCGCACCAAAGGCCCGGAAACGACCGCTGGTCACGGTGACGATATCGTTGAGCGGCAAGGCCCGCGCATCGGTCTCGGGACGCGTCACGAACAGCTCGGCGTGGAATAGACCGTCGGCTTCGAGGCCGGACGTGTCGAGGCCGCGCGCCTTCAGGGAATCTAGGCTGCGCTCAAATTCCTGTTCGTCGCGGAAGCGACGCTGGACGAACGTGGATCCGGCCAGCTTCTCGGTGACCATGCCGCGTTGCGCGAAGGCTGTGACAAAGCCATCGTAGGGAAACATGCGCAGTACGAAGGAGATGATCCACGGCTGGGTGTCCAATGCATCAAGGAGTCGGCGGTAGGTCTTGTCCGTCACATAGCCAACAGCGCCGGTGGAGAGCAGGACGTTGGCCGGCGCGATGATCGCAGCATCGGATGCCGACAAAGGCACCGTCTCCAGATCCGCTGCGATGCCGCTGACCTGAAGACCGACGGCGTTCGCGTAGCGGATCGCGGGTTCCGAAATGTCGACACCGATAAAATGGCCGGCGCCGACTTCCGGCCAGCTGGAATAGAAATTGCGATCGAGCCGAATCAGTTCCTCCTGATCCAGCTCCATCATTTCACGCCGCGCATATCGCTGGCGCAGGCTTGCGAAGCTCACCGGAAAGCGGTGGATTGCCGCGTTGATGCCGTAGGAACAGCCAATATCCAGAACGATATTCTCCTGCCCGAGCAGTCTCGAGCGGGCATCGAGCAACTGGCGGATTATCGGCTCCGCCACATCGGGGATCATGTAGTCGAGTGCGCCCAGGACCGAAAAATAGGATCTGGGATCACTTTCGGAATAGATCTCGTCAAATATGGCCTTGTTCCGGTTAATATCTGCAATGACTTTGGACAATATAAAACCCTCAATGTAACAAGTATGTCGTCGTAACGCGGCTCAAGGTCCAATGTCTGGGCTTGGAGGCGCCGAGTTGGCATGGCGCCCGCCTCCGAGGCCCATCGCGCGGCCTACATCGTCGTCCCAGCCATAAATATCGGGACGGAATCGAACGACGCCATCCGCCTCAAGAAACGCGGTGAGATAGATCAACCGCACCCGTATCGGTTGGTCGAGATTGACATAGCGCTCCTCTCCGGAGGCCAGCGCCGCATCGAATGCCGGCATTTTGCCGTCTTGTTCGGCAAGGAGGCGGGCGAAGTCGAGCGCGCCCTCGACGCGCACACAGCCATGGCTCAAATGACGATCACTGCGCGCGAACACGTCCTTGGTTGGAGTGTCGTGCAGGTAGATTGCGTAGCGATCCCGCATATCGAACTTGACGCGTCCCAGCGCATTGCCTGGTCCGGGCTGCTGGATAATCCAGCCGCCCTTGCGACGCATATTGCGGTGCGCGAGATAGGTAGCGTCCTTTCCCTTGAGTTCGGCACGAGCGATTGAGTGAGGAACGGTCCAACTCGGATTGGCGACGAGCCGCCAAATCGGGGCGCTGAGCTGCGGCGTCGCCCAGCCGGGCCGTCCCACCGCCACACGGCGGCGATCGATCACCAGGCCATCGCGCCAATAGACAAGTTCGGCGGCGCCCGTGTTGACATCGATGCGCGTTCCCGCGGGCGCGCGATCGAGCCAGCGCAAGCGTTCCAGATTGACCGCGAGTTGCCGGGCACGCTCGGCGGCGCTTTTGTTCAGCACCGCAAGGGTGTTGGGCCCCAGAACACCGTCGCGGCGAAGGCCGGAATCCTCTTGAAACAACGCAATCGCCGCCGCCATGTCCGAGGCATAGAGGGTGACGGGAACATGCGCTTCGCGCGGCACGGCATAGCCGCGACGATCGAGCGCCGCGCGTATCTCCGGAACGCGCGGATCGCTCTCGCCGGGGTGCAGGCTAGGACCAATCGGGATCGGCCTTCGCCGCTCCAGCTCCGCCGCCTCACGATACTGGAGATAGGCGCGCGAAAGCGCGCGATATTGCGCGTCTTCGGGTGCCAGTCCTGCGTACCATCGCGCGATCCGGCTGATGCCGAGTGCCCGCACGAGCCCCGGCACAACGTCACTCGCCGTGCGGGGGATCGCATAGATGGTTCGAAAACCGGCCGGATCGACGACGCCATTGGCGAGTGCCTCGGCATAGCGAATCGCGGCAAGCGTGAGCGCGGCGTCGCGCCTCGCCGGCTCGCGAGGAAGTGCATCAGGACGGAGGAACCGATCCGGTGCGAGGCCATGGGCGCCAGCCTGGGCAATCACACCAAACAACGTCCGTTCACGCGCTTCGTCCCAAATCGCTCGCCAGCCGCGCGCCTCATACACGCGCCGCACACGATCGTCGGCAACCGCCGAGCGGAGCGCATCGGGTGCGATGCTCGGCTTTGTCTCTTCAGGCATGCTCTGCTGCACCGGCTCGGGGGACTCGGCAGCGCCGCAGGATGCGAGAATGGCTGGCAGGAGGATCGGGAAGGCCCGGAAGAATCGCCTCACCGATCGGGTTTACCGGCGGGGCGCCAGCGTGGCCCGATCCGCTGTATCTGACTTCCCTGGGCCGGGCCTCGCTCTTCGGTTTGCCGCGACGGCGTGATCATGGCCCCCGCGACATCGACAATTGCGGACGACGCTTCGTCGGCTAGTTCGCGACCGACATGCAGCGGCACGTGCTTCTTGCCGGTGCCGGCACGCCTAAGCAACAGCGCGAGGCCGACAAGAAGGCCCGGCACCAATAACAGAAATGCCCAAACGGTCGTCGACATCATGTCCTCCGTTCAAGGAATCGATAATCGGAAAGCGGGAGGTCATCGCGCAGAGCGCCAATGAAATGGTTGGCAACCGCTGGTATGCCCAGGAAGCGCGTCGCCCGGTTGCGAAGCCATATGCCGAGCGATGTGCGCGGCGCTAAAGACGTCGCGATCTTGCGTGCGGTTCGCTGTTTGCGGTCGATGAAAGGCCGCAGTCGCGCCTCATAAGCGGCAAAGCCAGCGCTATAGCCGCCCTCGCGCTTGGCGAGTTCGCCGGCAAGAATATAGGCTTCGAGCATGCTGAGCCCGGCGCCTTCGCCGTCCAGAAGCGAGACCGCCGCCGCCGCATCCCCGACAAGAGCCACGCGCCCCTTCGACCAGGCCGGGAGATGGATCTGGGAAAGGCGATCGAAATATATGTCGTCGGTGGTGGCAAGGCATTGCGCGATACGCGGCCATTCCCATCCCATGCCCCGATAAGCGAGCATCAGCGCACGCTTGCGGTCATGACTGCACTGCGGTTCTTCACCAACCATCCAGCGGTTGGCAAACACGAACAGGAAGAGCGTGCGACCGCCGCGTTCGGCAAAACGCGAGATCTGCCGGCCCGGCTCCGCATGGCTGACATGAACAAGCTCGTCGCGTGGCGCATAGCCGGGCGCGTCGAACGCCGCGACATGATAGCCGAGATCCCGCACGAACCGCTTGCCTTCGAATGCGAGGGACCGGACGTACGAATGTGCTCCATCCGCTCCGATCACCAGATCGAACTCGCGCTCTTCACCGTTGGACAGGCCGACGCAAACACCGGTGCGGTGCTCGTCGAGCGACACGATTGTCGTCGAAAACAGCGCCTCCATATCGTCGCCGAGCGATTGATAGAGGGCTGCTGCGAGGTCGCCACGCGGCAGGCTGACAAAGCGCTCTCCGGTCGAGCCCCGCAACAGATCGGTTGTGACGCTCCCCACCTCACCGCCGTCTTCGTCCACGAAACGCACGGTATCTACCGCGTAGCTCGCGTCCTGTACGATCGGGAGCACCCCCATATGCTCGGCGATCGTGTAGCCTTGGCCCCACAAGTCGATGAGATAGCCTCGCGTACGCAGATGCGATGCGCGCTCGATTAGCGTTGGCCGGTGACCGGCACGCAACAGCCAATAGGCGAGGGTAGGGCCGGCAATGCCGGCCCCACTGATCGCAATGTTCATCGATCCGTTCGTCATGCTTGAAAAGGCGTTTGAACGGTAGCCCTCAGCGGATCGAGCCCAAAACCGGCTCAAGGGAACATTTGTTCCTAAAGTGGAATTGGCTATTACCCAGCCATGCTCGAAATGGCTTCGCCCGACTGGATCCCCTGCGCGAAGTGCCGGCACCGTGATGGCGTGGGCTTCGAGGGACATAGCGAGGCAGACGCGGCGTTCCTGACCGGGTTCAAGGTTGGCCGAGGGACGCTGAGAGCGGGTGCATCGATTGATGGCGACGTGGGCCGGCCTCTGCTGCTCACGCTATACTCGGGATGGGCGCTACGCTTCGCCGGGAGCGGACGGGCGACGAAGGGCATTCTCGGGGTCGCATTGCCGGGCGACCTGGTCGGGCTCGAGACGCTGTTCACCGCACGGGGCGGCCTGCGATTGCAGGCGCTTACCGACATCACCTTCTGCCAGTTCGATCCGGTGCGGTTGCGCGAGGTACTCGAGCGGGTCTCGCTTGCCGAACGCCTGCACCGTATTCAGGCGATCGCTCGACTTGAGGCAGAGGAGCGTCAGGTGGCGGCGACGACACTCAGCGCGACGGGCAATTTGTGTCATTTCGTGCTCACGCTCTACGACGCGCTGCAAGCGCGCAAGCTCGCGCGAGAGGGCTCGTTTCATTTGCCGCTCAATCGCAAGCAGCTTGCGGCCGCGCTTGGGCTCACGGCGATCCATCTGCGCCGGGTGTTGGCGAACCTCGATGCCGGCGGTGTGCTGACGTTCCGGGAGGGCCGCGTGACGTTGCGCAATCCGGCCCGTGTGCGTGCGCTAGCTGGAAATCCGCGGTTCGGTCGAACGCCACGCCCCTTCCTCTGAAAATGCGCCTACGCTCTCAAATGCGCCTTGCGCGCGAAGCGGAGCTAGGACGCAGAACCGCTACGCACCAACGCGCCTTAGACAGTGTGTTGTGTCCGATCGCAGCCTCGGCTGTCCGCTATCGCGCTAGGCGTAGATCGTCGCGAGGACCAGGGCGGAGGTCAGCACGACGAGCAAGACCAATATCCCGCCCATTCGCGCATAGTCGGTGAAGCGGTAGCCCCCCGGACCCATCACCAGCAGGTTGTTCTGATGGCCGATCGGGGTCAGAAAATCCGACGATGCGCCGATCAGAACGGCCAATAGCGCGGCATCGGGCGGAATCCCGAGCAAATGGGCAACATCGATCGCCAGCGGACCCATGATGATCGCGGTGGCGACATTGTTGAGGAAGATCGAAAGCAGCAGCGTCGTCGAGCATAAGGCCGCGAGCACGACGAAGAGCGGAAGGCCGGCGAGCGTCGCGCCGAGCCATTGGGCGGCGATCGCGGCCGCGCCGCTTTCCTCGAAGCTGTGGCCGACCGGGATCATCGCCGCGAGCAGCACGATCACGCTCCAGTCGATCGAGCGATAGATCTCATCGCCAGGCAATAGCTTCAATCCAGCGAGCAGCACGGCTGCGGCAACGAAGGCGAGTGCCGGCGAGATTCCGGAAAGGACGATGGCGGCGATCGCCAAAGCAAAGATTGCCAGGATCGCGGCCGCCTTGCCGCGCAGGACCGGGACTGGATCAAGGCGATCGATCTCGAGAAGGCGTGCGCTGGTGAGGAACCGCGCAAGATCGTCCGCCTGGCCGCGCAGGTAAAGCTGGTCGCCGGCGCGAATGCGCTGGGTCGCGAGCGGCCGGCGCTCCCGCGCGGCCCGAGGACCCGCGGCGACGACCTCGAGCCGCTCCTCGCTGCGCGCTCGGACGGTATCGTAGCTCGAATCGACGAGGAAGGATCCGTGCGCGACAACGACCCGGGCGGTGACCGTGCCGGGGGCGTTCGCATGCAAACCCGTTTCCAGCCCGACGGTTTCAGCAACGGTCCATTGATTGGAGCGCGAAACGATGAGCAGTCTGTCGCCCGGCATCGGGTCAAAGTCCGGACCCACCGCCTCGAGCGTATCGCCACGGAAGCTTGCGAGCAGGCGTCCGCCTGCGCGGCGCAGCTTCTCCTTCAACTCGGACAGAGTAATCGCGGCACCCGGCACGGCCAGCTCGAACACCCGCCAGGGCGGGCGGGCGCGGCGCTCCGCCGTCTCGCGGATCGGCAGCATCCGCCAGCCGAACAGACCGAGATAGACCAGGCCGAGGAGCGCTACGGCAACGCCGACAGGCGTCATTGCGAAGAACCCGAGGGGCGCGCCGAGTTCGCTTTCGCGCACCGAGGACAGGATCAGATTGGCCGGCGTTCCGACCAGGGTAGTCATCCCTCCCAGGATGCTGGCGAAGGCGACTGGCATCAGCGTCGCCGCCGGCGGCATGCGCGCACTGCGCGCGATCTCGGTGGCGACGGGCATGGTGATCACCAGGGCCGCGATGTTGTTCATGAACGCCGATAGCAGCATCGCGACGCCCAGCAGCGCAAACAGCCGGACGGTAAAACTGGCGCGCGAAGGGATTGCCACCTGGGCGATCGCGGATGCAGCGCCGGAAAGCTCAATCGCGCGTCCGATCACCAGGATCGCCGCGACGGCAAGGACGGCAGGATCCGCGAAGCCGGCAAACGCCTTTGCCGGGGCCACCAGTCCGGTGGCGAGACACGCGAGCAACGCGATCAAGGCGACCAGATCGTGACGCAGGCGCTCGCTGACAAACAAGACCAGCGCGCCGACCAGGATCATCGCGCTCAGTGCCGCCGGCGTCATCTTTCGACTTCGTCCCGGCGCGCTACCCGCGCCAGCACGCGCTCGATGCTGCCGCCCTGCACGATCACCGAGAACAGGACGATCAGATAGGTGGCGGCGAGCGTCACCGAGCGCGCAGGGCCGTCCGGCAGGGCCAGCACCAGCGCGATCGAGATGCCGCCGCGCAACCCGCCCCAAATCAGCGTCGCTGGCGCCAGCGGGCCGAGCGTAAGGAAGGGCCACAGTCCTGCCAGCGGCAGGAGAACCGAAGACGCCCTGGCCAGCAGGACGAGCGGGATGGCCGCGACCCCCACCAGCAACAGCCTGGGATCCGATGGGATCGTTACCACTTCGAGCCCAATCAACAGGAACAAGACCGCGTTGAGGATATCGTCGAGCAGCGCCCAGAACTTGAGGACATAGTCGCGGGTCGTGTCGCTCATCGCCTCTGCGACGCCAGCGTTTCCGATCAGCAGTCCGGCAACCGCCATCGCGACGGGACCGCTGACATGGATCCAGCGCGCAAGCGCATAGCCGCCCATTACGACCGCGAGGCTGATCAACACCTCGGTCCTATATTCGTCGATCGACCGCATCGCGCGAAACGCGACCCAGCCGATCGCCAAACCGAGCGCTACCCCGCCGCCCGCCTCGACCAGGAACAGATGTCCGGCATGGGCGAAGGAGAAAGGCGCGCCCGAAAGCGCCGAGGACAGCAGAATGGCGAAGACGACGACGCCGACGCCGTCGTTGAACAGGCTCTCGCCGGCAACGGTGGCTTCCAGCGTGGGTGTTACCCGCGCCCTCTTGAGGACGCCCATCACGGAGACGGGATCGGTGGGGCTGATCAGCGCCCCGAAGACGAAACACCAGATAAATGGGATACCGAGCCCCAGCATCAGGCACAGCATATAGAATCCCGCGCCGATCAGGGCGGTCGAGATCAGTACCCCGATCGTGCTCAGGACAAGTATCGGCCAGCGCCCGCGTTGCATCTCGATCCAGTCGACATGCAATGCCCCCGCAAACAGCAGGAACGAGAGCATGCCGTCCATCAGCGTGGTGTGGAAATCGATGCCCGCGATGAAGCCGACCACGTCGTGACCGACGGTACTCCCCGGTAGCACTCGGTCGAGTCCGACCACGATCAACGAGGCGAGCGCGCCCATCATCGTCAGCCCAACCGAAGGCGGCAATTTGAGGAAGCGATGGTTCAGATAGCCAAGCGACGCCGCCAGCACGATGAGGATGGCGGCGGCGTCGAAGGGACTAAGGGCTATGCCGGCGATCACGGTCCAACCGCGGCCTTGAGGATGAAGCGGCTGCCGCCGGCAGGTGCCGGCACCACGCCGACGCCCTGGCCGCGCAAGATCGTGGCGATGGCCAGCGCGCGCCGTTGCGCCAGGCTGGGCCGGTCCGGCGCGGGGGCCGACAAACCCGGTACCTCCAATGCACGCAGGTTCCATCGCTTCGCCGCCCAGGCGCATGTCAGCACTGCTTCTCGATTTTCCGGATCGAGCGCGTCGACAAGGCCGGCAAACGTGATGGGAGGCAGCGCCATCTGCGGCGGAACGATCGCGATCTCCCAGCCATCGGCCTGGGAGGCCAGCCGGCTCTCAAGCGCGCGATAGGTTGCAAGCGTGGCGCCGGCCAGGGGGGCCGCCGCGGCTGTCGCGCGCCGATGGTCCCGGTCGACGGTGACATCCTCGACGGAGACATCGGTGGCGAGCGCCAGGAGATGCGACAATTCGTCGATGCGCTGGGTCTCGGCGGCGGCGGCGTCGGTGGCTTGGCGCATCTCCTCGCGCTGGGCATCGAGCGCGCCAGCACCTGGCTCGAGCAGAACCTGGTCGACCCTCAGCATGACGCGTCGACCCAGGCGCTTCTCCAGGTCGGTCTGCAGCGATGGCGCCTTTTGCATGCGCGCGCGCGGCGTGATCACCACCGCGCGCACGAGGATCGGATGGGCATCGAAGTCGATGTTCAGCTGGGTGACGCGCGCCTCCGCGCCGAAACGGTCCGACAGAAGCGAACGCGTCTGCGTCACCGCGACGGCCTCGCCGGCGATCTGGCGCAAGGAAAGGCCGAGTGGGATCGCCATCGCGACGAAGACGAGCAACAGGATGATCGTCTGCGTCCAGCTCTGCTGGCTGGAGAGGAAATGGCCAAATCCGTAGAAGCGCGCCATCGCGGTCGCGGCGAGCGCGATCGTGACGAAGTTGGTGGCGAAGAGTGCGAGCGAGCCTCCGAGCACCGCCATGTTCCAGGTGGCGAGGCCATAGCCCACGACCGCCAGCGGCGGCATCAGCGCGGTCGCGATGGCGACCCCGACGATCGTCTCGCCGCGGCCACGGATGATGGCGAAGGTCCCGGCCAGCGCGGCGAAGAGTGCCACGCCGAGGTCGAACAGGTTAGGGCGGGTCCGGGCAATGATCTCCGCGGTCGCGGCCTGGAGCGGGGACGCCAGCACGATCAACGCGGTGAAGCCTACGGCCACGAACGAGCCGACGACGAGCGCGAAGAGCGCGCGACGCATCTCGGCGAAATCGAACAAGGCGAGACTGAAGCCGAACCCAAGGATCGGCCCCATGAGCGGGGAAATGAGCATGGCGCCGATCACCACCGCCGGTGACGAAAGAAGCAGGCCGAGGACCGCGATCCCGGCCGACATCATCGTCATGAAGGCGTAACGGGGCGACCAACCGCTCTCCGCGACGATGCGCTCCATCACCTTCTCATGATCGACGCTGCCGACAAGCGCGAAGTGCCACCAGCGATAGAAAGGATTGCGCCTCCAGCGCGATGCGGCCGCATCAGATGTCGTCGGGGGCATTCGCAACTCGCCGATAATTGCCGGGGGGACTTGCGATAGCGCCCTAACCCCTTGTCGGCCAACGGATATGGCATTTTCCTCGATCATCCGGGTAGAGTCGAACCGCAAAATGGCCCAGAAGCGCGCGATGCCGGCATCCGAACCAGTCGCCGGGCGGTGAAGCGCCCGAGCCTCCAGGCCCTTATCGACAGGGTGCTTCCCGCCGCGACCGGCGAGGTGTTGCCGGTTGCCCGGCGCCGGCTGGCCACGGGTCTGGGCGCGGTAGCGCTCGGTCTTGTCGCCCTGGCGTTCGCGATGCTCGGGGACCAAGCCCAGGCCGCCTTCGCTGCCATCGTGCGACGATGGCCCTATGCGCCGCTGGGCCTTACGCCGCTCGTCTTTGTAGTGGTCGCGTTCGCCACGAGCCGATGGTTCGCCCCGGCGCGCGGCTCGGGCATTCCGCAGGTTATCGCCGCCACGCGCGATCCGGAAACGTCGTGCGCCGGCCCGCTTATTTCCCTGCGCACGGCGGCCGCCAAATTCGGTTTGACACTTGCGATGCTGTTCGCCGGTGGATCGGTGGGGCGCGAGGGGCCCACCGTGCAGATCAGCGCCGCGGTCATGGTGGCGGTGCATCGCTGGTTCCGGGTGCCGCTCAGTGCCGGCGTCTATATTGCGGGCGGAGCGGCCGGCGTATCCGCGGCGTTCAACACCCCGCTCGCGGGTGTTGCCTTCGCGATCGAGGAACTGGCCGCCGCCTATGAGCAGCGTGTTGCAGTGCTCGTCATGGCGGCGGTGATGATCGCCGGGTTCGTCAGTCTCGGCATTGCCGGCGACTATGTCTATTTCGGCGTGATGCGGCAGACGCTCGCGCTCGGCGCGGTCATGCTGATCGTTCCGGTCGTCGCGATTGTCGGCGGGCTGGCGGGCGGCCTATTCTCAAGGTGCGTGCTGGGCTTCGGGCGTTCCGATCTTCGTCTTCTCCAGGCTCTGCGCATGCGGCCGGTGGCTTTGGCCTTCGCAGGGGGCGTGGTCGTCGCCCTTGTCGGCGTCGCGACGGGCACCACCTGGGGCACGGGCTATGGCGCTACTCGCGCCTTGGTCGAGGCGCAGGGTGGCTCGCTGTGGTTTGGGCCGGCAAAGTTCGTATCGACGCTTGCGACAACGCTCAGCGGGACGCCGGGGGGGATCTTCGCCCCCTCGCTTTCGGTCGGGGCAGGCATCGGCAACCTGCTCGCGCCCTGGTTCGGCGATGCACCGGCAGGCGCGATCGTCGTGCTTGGAATGACCGCATATTTCGTGGGCGTGGTACGCGCACCGCTGACGGCGGTAATCATCATCACCGAAACGACGGCGAGCCGAGGCATGATCCTCCCCTTGTTCGCCACGGCACTGATCGCTGACGCGGTCAGCGCAATGGTGTGTCGCGAACGCCTTTATCATGGACTGTCCAAGGCATTCCTGCCGCGCACCGATCTACCGCCTTCCTGATGGAGCGAAAGAGCCTTTCGCCTTTCCAGGATAAGGCTGATCCTGTCGAACCGAGACAACGGGCCGAGCGGCGGCTCCTCCGAAAAAAGTACTGCCAATACCATCCGCGCAATCAGGGATTGTCGCGGCCTGAACCGCTCGCTTTCCACGATATGGAGTTCCCGGCAATCATCGCGACACGAACGCCTGCGATGAGCGAAGATGGCCAGACGCAAACTGCCTCTTGCTTGCACAAGGGAGTTGGAGATCCGCCTAGGACCGTCCGCGGGACGCGTGCGGCTTTGCAGGCCGAAGACCAATGGGGACTGAGATGATCTACGCAAGGTTTGGAGGGGTAGTCGCAGGTTCGGCGCTATTGATGGCAGTGTTTATCCATTTGAACATGGTCGCTCTGAACCATGTCGCGTTCACCCAGACTCGGATCTGGACGGCCTTGTTGGGCGGCGGCGTCCTGGCAGGCCTGGCCATGACGTCGTTGTTCGGACGCTACCGGGACAAGAGTACCAACCTGGCGATCATCGTCGGCAGCATCGCCTTGGCCGCGGGTATGTTCTGGTTATTGCCGGGCTAGGACTGGTCGGAAACGAGCGCGCCGATCGTCGCAACGCGTCAGGCAGACGAGGCCGGCAAAGAGCTGGTCGATGCCCTGATGGCGCACCAGGGCCCAATCAGCGCCGCGACTGCGGCCGTCGCGGCCGAGATCATTCACGGTGCTGGCCTCGAAGACCTGTGGAGGGGATTCGACCCCCAGGATCGTCCTGCGCTCGGCCTTGATAGACAAGGCCTGGCTCAGACTCGTCCCGGATGACGTGAGACCGAAGCTGAGAACCTCGTCTTGGTCACGATCCGGACGATATCGCCATGGCACTGCCGGGGCCCACACGGAAACATGGTGGAAACTCGCTTTGGATCTGTGGCGGCCGGGCCGCCCCTTGGCGGCCACGGTGCTCGTCAAATGCTCGGCCGGATTATTCCGGGCGAGTGAGTTTTTCGCGTCCGCTTCTGGCCGGACGCCGCGGCGCCTATTGTGCCAGGGCCACGTGCCACATGCCGTTCAAAAGGCCGTCGCCTGTCGTGTCGCCGGGCTTCATGTCCTTGATCCAGCGATAAAGGGGGTGGCCGCGATACGCCCATTGCCGGCTGCCGTCGTCGCGGGTCACGATCGACCAGCCGCCATGCTCCGGAAAGCCGGCATCGGCGGCAGCGGACGGCCAGTTCGCGGCGCAGGCCGCGTTGCATGCGGAGTGCCCGGCGGGATCCTTGTCGAATAGGTACAGGGTCATCCCCGCCGCATCGACCAGGGTCGGGCCCTTGGCGGTTGCGGCGACATGGATCGAAGGCGGGTTATGGGCCTGGGCCGGGCCGGCGACGGCGAGCGACAGGCAGCAAAGGACGAGAAGGCGCATCTGGAGTCTCCTTTGGTGCCGACCACCTGAGGGGCGCCGGCCGGTTCAATACGCTCGGTGGAGCGTCCTGGTTGGACAGCCGTCCGGCGCGTTTATTCCCGCTGTCCCGGACTAGATCGTCCGATCCAGCTGGGTCCGGGCCGAATCCGCGATCGGATGGAGCACAGCCTTGTCGAGCGGGCCGACCAGGCTGAAGCCCAGGCCGCCGCGCGCCCAGCTCACCGACGTGACCGGTCCGGTGCCGCCGAACGACATCGGTGCGTCTCGATCGACCGCCATGTTGCGCGACAGCAACGTCAGCCTGATGCCGCCGCCATTGTCGAACATGTAGAGTATCGCGGGACCGTGCGGCGTGGGGACCACACGTCCGCCGATGAAGCTGTATCCTGCCGCCGAGAGATCGGGAATCGCTATTGGCCGTTCCAGCCGGCGCGAGGCCCATTTGACGAACTGGGGGGCATCGGCAGCCTTGATCTCGACTGGCCGGCCCAGATCGGGCGCGTAGACGGCGTAGCTGTCGGTGGCCTCCTGGGCGAGCGCGGCGATGCCGGCGCGCGGCGCTTCCTGTGCCGAGCGCAAGCCCCAGCCGCCCGCGCCGCCCGCAGCCATCAGCAGCAGCGCGGCAGCGACCTGCCAGGCACCGCGTGTCCAGTCCGGCCGGGGCCGGCCGCGACGTTCGATCAATCGCGCCAGGCTAAGGTCCGCGGGAACCGGCTCGTCCGCGATCGGCAGCAGCGCCGCACGCAGGTCACGGCGCAACTCCAGATCCTTTGCGACGCGGGCGGCGACCTCGGAATGGTCCGAGAGATAGGCCTGGACCTCCGTGCGTCGGCGACTGTCGAGCGCGTCGTCGACAAATGCCTGGAGATCGTCCTCGGTGATCGGGAAACCGCCGTTCATTTCACTCTCCTTAGATGGGAGACGGCAGGCTGGTCGCGGCCCGCGATCTCCTCGCGCAGGCGCGCCCTGGCGCGTGACAGCCGCGACATCACCGTCCCCATGGGCACGCCGAGCGTCTTGGCCGCATCGGCATAGCTCAGTTCCTCGATGGTCACGAGCAGCAGCACCGCGCGCTGGTCGTCGGGCAGGCGATCGAGCGCCTGCAAGACGTCGCGGTGGTGAATCCCCGATTCCTGATCGGGAGCGCGGGCGACGGCGGCGGGACTAGCGTCCTCGACGGGGATGTGCCCGCCCCGTCGCGCCGTCTGGCGGATGCGGTTCACCGCCAGATTGTGCAAGATGGTGAACAGCCAGGTCCGGGCATCGCCATCGGCGCGCCGCTGGTGCCAGCGACTGATCGCGCGTTCAAGGCAATCCTGCACGAGATCATCCGCCGCGATGCTGTCGCGCAGCAGCACGCGCGCATAGCGCCGCAGCCTCGGAATCAGCGGTTCGATCAGGAGCATCATGTCCCGCATGGCGCTCAGGGCTGTTGCACCTGGACGATCATGCCCGGAGCATCGGCGGTGCCTTCGCGGATCGCGAGCCAGCGTCGCCCGGACGGTGCGTCCGCCTGGACCACCTGCCGGATCGGACCGGTCGCGTTGACGATCGCCGAGCCCGCCGGATTGGTCATGAAATTGGCCAGCGGCTGGACGTCGCCGGTGCCGTCGGCATTGGCCGCAAGCACGAGCTGATAAGGGTGCTTCGGCATGAGGCCGGTCGCCGAAGCCTGAAGGATCTGGATGAGACCCTGGTCGAACAGCGTGACGCTGGTTACGGCCTTGCCGCCCATGCCGAGCGCCAGCTTGGTCGTCTGCCCGGCAACGCCCAGCGGCTGAAGATTCTCGAGCCCGTCACCCTCCGGCACGGCGTTCGCGACATAGCCGATCGCCTGGGGTGCTTGGCCGATCGGCACGGTGGCGACCAGCTTGTTGGTCACGGTGTCGATCATCGCCAGACCGTCGTCATTTTCGAGGCCGACAAAGATGCGCCGGCCATCGCCCGACGGCCAGACGCCGTGGGGGAGACGGCCAACCGGGATCGTCGCGACTTTCTCGAAGCCATCCGTCCGGAACACCTGGACCGCGCCAAGCCCCCCGACGGTCACATAGGCGAAGAGGCCCTTGGCGTTTCGCGCGAAGTTGACGTGATTGGTGATTGGGCCGGTGTCGATCACCTTGAGGGTCGAGAAGGGCGGCCTGGCATCGATGACGACGGTCTTGCCGATATCCTTGAGCGTGTACCAGACCTGCTTGCCGTCCGGCGTCGCCGCGATGTTGGGGCAGAAGGGGCTCGGCTGGGCGACGCGGCCGACAATGGTGTGGGATGCTAAGTCGAACACCACCAGCTCGGGATTGAATGACGAGCAGACATAGCCGTATTTTCCATCGGGCGAGAAGATCGTCATGCCCGGTCCGCCCGGCGTCTTGAGCCGCGCCGTCTCCTGGAAGGTCGCCGGGTCGAGGACCGAGATATAGTCCTCGCCGCGCACCGTCACCCAGACCTCCTTGCCATCCGGCGTGAAGAAGGCCTCGTGCGGGCTACGGCCGACATAGCTGGTGTGCTTGACACTGTTGGTGGCGGTATCGATGAAAGTCACTGAGTTGGAGCCGATCGACACCACCGCCAGCGTCTTGCCGTCCGGCGAGAAGCCCAGGCCATGGACCAGCACCTGACCTTTGTAGAGCGGGCTGAAATTGGCGGGCTGCGGGTCGCCCAGGCGGATCACGCCAAGCAGCTTGCCGTCGACCGGATCGGTGACCGAGACCGTGTTGGAGAATTGCTCGGCGGCGTAGACGCGGTCGCGATGGCTCGCCGGAACACTGCGGTTCCACGGCGCTTGCGCGGCGTCCTGGGCGAGCGCGGGAGAGGCTGAAGTGGCAAGTGCCAGGAATAGGGCGGTGGTCTTCATGTCAGTTTCCCTTCACGAGGGGTTCGTGGCCGGGCTGCTGGGTCGGAGCGGGTGCTGACGGGGGGAGGGGGTCGCCCATCGCGAGGCGCATTGCCGCGATCTCCTGTTGCTGGTCGACGATGATCTCCTGGGCGATACGCTTGAGATTGGGGTCGGTGCCGTAGCGCAGCTCCGCGACCGCCATGTCGATCGCACCCTGATGGTGCGGGATCATCATGTTGACGAAATCACGGTCGACATTTCCGGTGGCGGGGACGTGCATATCGGTCATCATCCGGTCCATCGCGGCGTCCATCGCCTTGGCGAAATCGGAGGGCAGCCGCGTTGCCTGGGCAGCGGAGGCCAACAGCAAGGCTGCGGGCAACAGGAATCTGGATCGGTTCACCACGGCCTCATTCGATTGCGAATGGGAGGTAAGACACCTTCTGCTCCCGTTTATTCCCGCGCTACAAAAAAGACTGTATCGTTCGCTTCGATCTTCGGTAGCGGATCCATCACGTCGGCCCCTCGGGGAGAACCCGGTCGCCTGCAGGATCTAGAAGCTGAACTTGGTGCGCGCGCCTTCGCACGAGACTGACGGGAGAGATTTCGATGAATGGTTTCGTAGGGAATATCGAGCGGTTGACCGAGGAGAATGAAGATTTTCGTCGTGTTCTCTATACGGGGCACAATCTCCAGCTCGTCCTGATGTCGATCGCACCGGGCGAGGAGATCGGCGAGGAGGTGCATTCCGACCGCGACCAGTTCTTTCGCATCGAAGCGGGCGAAGGCGAGATCTGGATCGACGGCGTCTGCAACAAGGTTGGGGCCGAGGACGGCGTCATCGTCCCGCAAGGCGCCCGTCACAATGTCAAATCGACCGGGGACGAGGCGCTGCAGCTCTACACGATCTACGGACCGCCCGAGCATGTGGACGGCATCGTCCGCGCGACCAAGGCGGACGCCGAGAGCAGGGAAGAGCATTTCGACGGGCGGACGACCGAATAGTCCCGCGCGCCTAGCGCGGGGCCGACGCGCCCTGCGCCCAGCGCACCAAGGCAGCGCGGTCCATCAGTCCCGATTGCCGCGCCATCTCCTGTCCTCCCGTGAACAATGCGACCGTCGGCACCGAACGGATGCCGTAGCGCGCCGCCAGCGCCGGTTCGGCGTCGATATCGACCTTGACGAGGCGGAAGCGCGGCTCGAGCGCGGCGGCTGCGGCTTCGAACTGCGGCGCCATCATCCGGCAGGGGCCACACCATTCGGCCCAGAAATCCGCCAGCACCGGTAGAGTCCCGAGCCGCATCAGCCGGTCGAACCCGGCGGTGTCGACCACGACCGGCTTGCCGGCGAACAACGGCTTGCGGCATTTGCCGCACAGCGGCTGCTGATCGAGCCGCTCGGCAGGGATGCGGTTGGCGGTTGCGCAATGCGCGCAGACCAGGATCTCGGATTGCGCCATGTCAGTCTCTCCGGGCGGTCACCAGCCAGGCGGCACCCGGCGCGCGGACTTCGCCATCGCCGGTCCAGCGGCCATAAAAGTCGACCAGTTCGGCCGTGGCACGGTTCCGCACGTCCATCGGTGCGGACGCAAGGGGCAGCGCGAACGAGAAGCTCCGGAGTACGAACGCGGCGGCGGCGTCGGCGCCGACGCCACCGGCAACACGCACCGGGCCTTCCCATAGGCTGTGGCGGACGTTCCGCCACCCATTATCCGCCAGCAACGCTGCGAACGCCTCGCGGTCCGCGAGCGCGAAAGGCCCGGGAGCGCCGGGGATCGGCGGCGGCACCTCGATATGCCGGGCGAGGATTGCGCGCGCGCCGCTCATCCAGGGATTTTGTTCGGGCGGGGCCCAGACCGCGAAATCGCCCCTGCCGCCAGGGACCAGCGCCTCTCCCAGATGCCGAAAGGCAGCCGCGGGAGCGGTGAAGAACATTACGCCAAGCCGCGAGAACAGCCGGTCGAAGCGATCGGAAAAGGCGTACGATGCGGCGTCGCCCGTCGCGAAGCGCAAATGGCGGAGATGTTCGTCACCGTCACGAGTGCGCCGCTCGGCCTCGGCGACCAGGCCGGGCGCGATGTCGACTCCGAGCACGGCACCCTGGTTCCCGACGGCTCGCGCGATCGCGCGCGAGGTGGCGCCCCCGCCGCAGCCGATATCGAGCACCCGCTCGCCGGGCGCGAAGGCCGCATGGGCGAGGATCGCCGCACCCAAGGGGGCGAGCATGGTCTCGTTGGCGTCCAGGTCGAGCAGCCAGCGCGCCCCGCGGTCGCCCTCCCAGTCGTCGAGGGGATCTATCGCGTAGGTCATCGAAGTCCTTTCCGTTCAGGCCAGCAGCGCGGGGGCGCTCCGCCAGAGCATATAGACGGCGACCGCGAAGATGAGGATCGCGAAAAGCCGCGTCAGCCTGCCCGAGCCGGCAAGATGCCGTGCGGCGCGCGTGCCGGCAACGCCGCCCAGCACACCGCCGCTGACGAAGAGCGCGGCAAGCGGCCAGTCGATCAGGCCCGAAGCGGCATAGTTGATCGCCGTGGTCAGCCCGAATGCCGCGACTGCGACCAGCGAGGTGCCGACCGCATTGAGCATCGGCATGCCCGTCGACGCGATCAGCCCCGGCACGATGAGGAAGCCCCCGCCAATGCCGAAGAAACCGGAAAATGCGCCCGTGCCGAGGCCGAAACCAAGCACCTTGGGCGCGTCGGTGCGATTGCACTGCACGTCGGGTCGATCCTCGCCGGTCCGCTTGCGCAGCATCAGCACGCCTACCGCCACCATCAGGAGCGCGAACAGCGCCAGTAGCTTCCGCCCGTCGATCGCCTTGCCGAGCGTTGAGCCGGCGAGGGCGCCGATCACGCCAGCCGCGGCGTACATGCCGCCGCAGCGCCATTTGACGGTCCGTGCCCGGGCATGGCTGACCAGCCCAGTCGCAGCGTTTGCGGCGACGGCGAGTGCGCTGGTGCCGATCGCAACATGCGCGCTCGGCACGCCGACAAGATAGACCATCAGCGGCACCGCCAGGATGGATCCGCCGCCACCGACCAGACCGAGCGTGAAGCCGACTAGCGCGCCCGAGCCTGCGCCCAGCAGATACTGGAGCGGCTCGAGCATCTCAGGCGTGGACAATTTTCGCGCGTGCCTCGATGCGCCGGGCAAGCGGCGTCAGGTCGTAGCCGCAGCTTGCCGCCTGCCGGAGGATCTCGTCCGTCGTGCGCTTGCCCGCCTGTGACAGCGCCCATAGCGACGCAGCGCGCATTCCCGACTTGCAGAAGGCGAGTACGGGCTTGTCGCAGCTCCCCATGGCAAAGCAGAATGCATCAATGTCGGCCTCGCGGAACTGCCCGGGAACGACGGGGATATGGTGGTATTCGATCCCCTGCGCCCGGGCGAGCGCTTCGAGATCCGCGCTCCGCGGCTGTCCGGATTCCTCATCATCGGGCCGGCAGTTGATGATCGACCCGAAACCTGCCGCCCGGGATCCGGACACGGCGTCGGGCAGAAGCTGGGTAGTGACGCTGATGTCGGCGTCGAGAGGCTTATGGGCCATGGGGGTTCCTTCGCTGGAGGAGTGTGGATCAGATCGCGTCGAGCGGAATCTTGAGATAGCGGACGCCATTTGCCTCGGGTTCGGGCAGATCGCCGCCACGCATGTTGACCTGGACCGACGGCAGGATCAGCCGCGGCATGCCGAGCGTTCGGTCGCGCGCGATGCGCATCGCGACGAACTCGGCCTCGCCGACGCCGTCATGGACGTGGATGTTGGCGTCGCGCTCGGCGCCGATCGTGGTTTCCCAGGCAAAGGCGTCGCGGCCCGGCGCCTTGTAATCGTGGCAAAGGAACAGCCGGGCCTGGCGCGGCAACTCCAGCAGCCGCCGGATCGAGCGATAAAGCTGGGCGGCATCGCCGCCCGGGAAATCCGCGCGCGCCGTGCCATAGTCGGGCATGAAGATCGTATCGCCGACGAACACGACGTCGCCGATGACATAGGCCATGTCGGCGGGCGTATGACCGGGCACGTGAAGCACGACAGCGGAGAGATTGCCGAGTTCGAAACTATCGCCATCGTCGAACAGGCGGTCGAACTGCGAGCCGTCGCGCGTGAACTCGGTGCCGGTATTGAACAGCTTCCCGAACACTTGCTGCACGGCGATGATGGCGCGGCCGATCGCGATGCGGCCGCCCAGCCGCCGCTGGAGATACGGTGCCGCCGAAAGATGATCGGCATGGGCATGAGTCTCGAGCAGCCATTCAACGGTCAGGCCTTCGCGCTCGACATAGGCAATGATCGCGTCCGCCGAGCCGTGCGAGGTCCGTCCCGCGGCGGGGTCATAGTCGAGCACCGAGTCGATGATGGCCGCGTGCCGGGTCGCGGGATCGTGGACGACATAGCTGGCAGTGAAGGTCGCCTCGTCGAAGAACGCGCGCACCTGCGGCCGCGCCGCTGGGTCGTCGAGCGCCGTGGCGACGATCGCGCCCGCCTGGTCGAGTGCGCGGTCTTTGATGGGGCAGGCGGTCTGGCTGATCATCGGCGGTCCTTGGTGATCAATAGCGGCCGAGCAGCGCGTTGAGCCGATAGGCGGCGGTCACGCGGTCGGCCTTCGCCCTCAGGGCAAACACGCCCGCGGCGGTCGCCTCGCGCTCGGCGTCGAGCAGGTCGAGCTGCGGCTTCTGCCCGACCTTCACCTCGTCGCGGACATCGCGCGCAGCTTCCTCAGCGGCGGCGCGCTGCTCGGTCGCCGCGTGCTCGATCAGCGCGCTGCTCTCGACCGCCGCATGGGCGGCGGTGACGGCCTCCTGGACCTGGTCGCGCGCCGCCGCGAGCTGGGCGCGCGCGCCACGGACGCCGGCGCTCGCTTCGGCGACCTGGCCCCGCACGCGCCCGCCGTCGAAGAATTGCCAGCGCGCCCGCAGGCCGACAGTCGCGGCGTCGGCGCGATAGCCGGGAAAGAACTGGTCGCGGACGCTCGAAGCCTCGGCAAAGGCGCCGACGGTGGGTAGCCGCTCCGCCTTGGCGCCACGCTCGCCGGCAAGCGCCGCATCGAGCCCGGCCTTTGCCTGGGCGACTGCCGGGCTGCTCTCCTCGGCCGCGAGGATCGTTGCCTCAAGATCGGCGGGTATGGCGGGCGGCGCGGGCAAGGGGGCGAGCGTGCCGGGATCGCGACCGATCAGATTGGCGAGCCTCGCGCGCGTGACGCGCTTTGCCCCGTGCGCCGCTGCGAGCTGCGCACGCGCTTCGGCAAGGCGCGCATTCGCCTGGCTCAGATCGGTTCTTGGCGCATCGCCGACTTCAAAGCGGTTCTGCGCATGGCGGACGAGTTCGGTCGTCGTTGTGACCAGCGCCTCATAGAGCCGCTGCTGCTCTTCCGCGATGAGGACTGCGCCATAGGATTCCGTCACCTGGACCGCGAGGTTGGCGCGCGCGCCGTTGCCGGCCGCGCGCGCCATTCGTTCGCCTGCGCGTGCGCGGTCCACTGCCGCGCTGACCCGCCCGCCGGTGAACAAAGGCTGTTCGAGCGTTGCCTGGGCCGCGCGCGGCGTTACGTCCGCCGCCGGCAAACCGAAAAAGCCGCCGGGATCGAGCCGACCGGTTCCGATGGTCCCTGTCAGCGTCGCGCTGGCCCGGCCGGCGGCGCGCGCCTGGGTGGTGCGCGCGGCGGCTGCGTCGCGGTCGGCGTCGGCGAGGTCGATCGCGGGGGCATGCGCCTCAGCCTCCGCGATCGCCTGTTCGAGCGCGAGCGGCTGCGAGGCGGCCTGCGGCGCCGCGGCTACCGCCAGCGCGAGGATCATCGGCGCGATCATGGCGATCAGCGGAAGGCGTTGCCGGGTCGCAGGCCGAGCGCCTTGAATAGCATTGCCGCCGGGCACCAGCCGGTGAACGCGGCCTGGATCATGTTGAGACCGGCAAAGGCGGAAAGCGCGATCCACCAGGGATGGACGGTCAGCGACAGCAGGATGCCGACGAGCACGACGAACCCGGCGAAGACGAATACGGCACGATCGACGTTCATGGCTCAGGCTCCAATGGTTTCGGTGGATTTGGTGCGGGTGGGGCGGATCTTGAGCTTGCCCACGCCCATGATCCTGAGCGCCAGCTTCTCGTAGAAGGGCTCGGCCTGGCCGTGCTTCACCTTGTACAGGAAATACTGCTCGAACAGCACCTTGGCGCGGTGCACCCATTTGCCCTGCGCCGCCCAGTTGACGTTGCGCGGCGGGATCTGCGGCTGGGCGACGAACGCCACGCCCCCGTCGCCGAAATCGGCGAGGCAGATCGCGTTCCAGCTCGCTTCGTTCTCCGGTGCCTTGCCGTCGAGCTCGTCCGCGATGTTCTCGACGATCGCGGCCATCATGCTTTCAATCATGAAGCCGGTCTTGGGGACGCCCACAGGCACAGGCGTCGGTCCCGTCGGCGGGATCGCGACGCAGACGCCTAGCGAATAGACGTTCGTGAAAGTGGGGTTGCGCTGGTGCTTGTCGGCGAGGATGAAGCCGCGCGGATTGGTGAGGCCTTCGATTCCGAATACCGCCGGCACGCCCTTGAACGCGGGCAGGATCATCGAGAATTTGAATGGCAGATCGTGCGCGTTTGCGATCGCGCCGTCGGCGGCGATCTCCTCGATATGCATTATGCCGTCCGCGACCTTGGCGATGCGTGCGCTGGTGATCCATTTGATGTCCCGGTCGCGCATCCGGCTCTCCAGCAGCGACTTGGTGTCGCCGACGCCGTCGAGGCCGAGATGGCCGATATAGGGCTCGGCGGTGACGAAGGTCATCGGCACGCGGTCGCGGATTTTCCGCCGGCGCAGCTCGGTGTCCACTATCATCGCGAATTCATAGGCCGGGCCGTAGCAGGACGCGCCCTGCGCCGCGCCGATGATCACCGGGCCGGGATTCTCGACGAACCTGTCGAACGCTTCGGCCGCGGCTTCGGCATGACGGCCGGTACAGACCGACTGGGTGAAGCCATCGGGACCCAGGCCCTCGACTTCGTCGAACGCAAGGCTCGGGCCGGTGGCAATGACGAGATAGTCATAGGCCATGCTCGTGCCGTCGCCCAGTTCGATACGGTTCTCGGCGGGAACGAGGCGCTTGGCGCCGGCACTCGAGAAGCCGATCCCCTGCTTCGCGAACACGGGGGGAAGGTCGACCTGGATATCCTTCACCTTGCGCCAGCGCACCGCGACCCACGGATTGGATGGCACGAAGGTATAGGTGTCGCTGTCCGACAGCGCGAAGATATCCGCGTGATTCTTGAGGCGTTCGCGCAGCGCAAAGGCGGTCAGCGTGCCGCCCAGCCCGGCTCCCAGAACGACGATCTTCGGCTTGGCCACGGCATTCTCCTGTTTCGGTCGGCTTGTGTATATGCGTAGTTGCTATATATACGCAACTAACAAGATTCGCAATGCGCGCTCGAGCGATGATGGAGATGTTCGTGGAAACCCGGCTGTCCTCCCATAAGGGATTGTCCCAATTCGGCCCTGTCTGGCCGGCTGGTAGGCATGCCCGGTACATCGTGGCCGCCCGAAACGCGCCGGCCGGGGTGCAACGCTCGCAGCGGGAGAGAGCCGGAATGGCGCGGATATGGGCATCGCTGGCTGGTGCGCTCCTGCTCACCGCTTGCGGCGGCGGCGAGCCGCAACCGCCCGCGCCGCGCCCGGCCCAGGGCGAACGGTTGACGATCCGGGAGAGCCAGGTGCCGCAGCGCAAGCCGCTCGCCGCCGAGATCACCACGCGTGACCAGGCCGAGGCGCTGGCGCGTATCCCTGGCACCTTGGCCCAGCTCACGGTTCGCGAAGGCGACCAGGTTATCAAGGGCCAGCTGATCGGACGGGTCGTCGACTCGCGGCGGGGCTATGAGACAAATGCTTATGAAGGGCAGGCGGCGGCGGCCGTGGCGCAGGCCGAAGCCGCGCGTGCCGAACTCGCGCGCATCCAATATCTCTACAAGCAGGGCGTCTATGCCAAGGCGCGGCTCGACCAGGCCCAGGCAGCCGCCCGTTCCGCCGAGGCACAGGTGCGCGCCGCGCGCTCGCAGCGTTCGGCAAGTGCAGCCGTCGCGGGCCAGGGCGCCATCCTCGCGCCGGCGACCGGCCGGGTGTTGCGCGCCGATATCCCCGCGGGCTCGGTGGTGGCGCCGGGGATGTCGGTTGCCACGATCACTGCAGGCCCTGCGCTGCTGCGGCTCGACGTGCCCGAATCGCTCGCACGCCAGTTGCGCAAGGGCGCGGGCGTCACGATCCAGGACGACGGCGAACTGGGCGGCCGGCGCGGTACGGTCGTGCAGCTTTATCCGGCGGTGTCCGGCGGTCGCGTTCGCGCCGATGTGGAAGTGGCCGGGCTCTCGACCGATCTGGTCGGCCGCCGCCTGAGCGTGATGGTTGATGTTAGAACGCACCCCGCGATCATTATTCCGAAGCGCTTCGTCTCCCCGCGCTTCGGCATCGATTATGTCGATCTGGTTGCGAAGGACGGCACCGCCGCGGCGGTGCCGGTGCAGACCGCGCCGACGAGCGATCCGGACAGGCTCGAGATCCTGTCCGGTGCATCCGCCGGCGACGTGCTGGTCGCTGTGAAGGCAGCGCAATGAAGCTGGGCCTTTCGGGCGCGCTCACCCGCGCCACCATCCTGTCGCCGCTAACCCCCTTGTTCCTGCTCGCCGCGATCGCGCTCGGGCTGCTGGCGGTGATGTCGATCCCCCGCGAGGAGGAGCCCCAGATCAGCGTGCCGATGGTCGACATTCGCGTTTCGGCACCCGGGCTGTCGGCGACCGACGCGATCGAGCTGGTCGGCAAGCCGCTCGAGACGATCGTCCGTTCGGTCGATGGTGTCGAGCACAGCTATACCCAGGCCGAGGACGATGGCGTGCTGGTGACGGCGCGCTTCCTGGTCGGCACCGATCCCGATGCGGCGGCGACCCGCGTCAACGAGAAGCTGCACGCCAACTGGGATCGCATTCCCGTCGGCGTGCCCGAGCCGCTGGTCACGGTGCGCGGGATCAACGACGTGCCGATCATGGTGTTCACGCTCTCGCCCAAGGAAGGGGAAGCAGGGCGCTGGAACGCGGCGACGCTGCGCGAGATGGCGGAGCGACTGCGCAGCGAGATCGCCAAGGCCGACGATGTCGGCCTGACCTTCATTACCGGCGGTGCGCCCGAGGAGATCCGCGTCGCGCCCGATCCCGCGCGCCTCGCGCTGCACGGCGTTCCACTCGGAGCGCTGGCGGACGCGGTCGGCCAGGCCAACCGCGCCTTTCCGATCGGCACTGCGCGTGAGCAGGGCAAGGAACTGGCGGTCACCGCCGGGCGGACGCTGGCGAGCGCGAACGACATCGGCATGCTCACCTTGGCCTCCGCGAGCGGCGCGCCGGTCTATGTCCGCGACGTCGCGACCGTCACCCAGCAGCCGCAGGAGGCGCAGCAAAAGGTTGCGCGCTGGGCGAAGGCGGATGGCGGCTGGAGCGCCGCGCCGGCGGTGAGCGTCGCCGTCGCCAAGCGCGCGGGTGCCAATGCGGTGACCGTCTCGCAAGCGGTGCTCGCCAGGGCCGAGAGTCTGAAAGGAAGCCTGATCCCCGCGGGCCTCGATATGGCGGTGACGCGCAACTATGGCGAGACCGCCAACGAGAAGGCCAACGAGCTGCTCTTCCACCTGGGACTGGCGACCTTTTCGATCGTCATCCTGATCGGCTTCGCGATCGGCTGGCGCGAGGCGGGCGTGACGGCGATCGTGATCCCGACGACGATCCTGCTCACGCTCTTCGCCTCCAACCTGATGGGCTACACGATCAACCGCGTCAGCCTCTTCGCGCTGATCTTTTCGATCGGCATCCTGGTCGACGACGCGATCGTGATGATCGAGAACATCGCGCGCCACTGGGCCATGGACGATGTCGGAGTGGAGGGCGGCCGCAGCCGTATCGATGCGGCGGTCGATGCGGTGGCCGAAGTCGGCAACCCGACCGTGATCGCGACGCTCACCGTGGTCGCGGCGCTGCTGCCGATGCTGTTCGTCTCCGGGTTGATGGGACCGTATATGGCGCCGATCCCGGTCAACGCCTCGGCGGCGATGATCTTCTCCTTCTTCGTGGCGGTGGTGATCGCGCCATGGCTGATGGTTCGCTTCGCGAGGCGGTCGCTGGCGCATGGCCATGCGGCGGCGGGCGGAGGCCGGCTCGGCCGGCTCTATGCCCGGATAGCATCGCGGGTGATCGCCACGAAGCGCAGCGCCTGGATCTTCCTTGGCGGCGTCGGCGTCGCGACCCTGCTCGCCTGCTCGACGTTCTACTTCGAGGCGGTAACGGTGAAGCTGCTGCCGTTCGACAACAAGTCCGAAGTGCAGGTGGTGATCGACCTGCCCGAAGGCGCCGCGCTCGAGGATACCGCCCGCCTCGCCGAACAGATCGCAACCGTCGCGCGCACGCTGCCCGAAGTGACGGCGATGGAATCGTACGCCGGAACCTCGGCACCGTTCAATTTTAACGGCCTCGTCCGCCACTATTTCCTGCGCGACAAGCCCGAACAGGGCGACGTGATGGTGACGCTGCTACCCAAGGGCGACCGCAGCCGCTCGAGCCACGCGATAGCGCTGGTCCTGCGCGACAAGCTCAAGGGCATCGCGCTTCCCGCCGGCGGATCGATCAAGGTGGTCGAGACCCCGCCCGGGCCGCCGGTGCTCGCGACGCTGCTCGCCGAAATCTACGGCCCCAGTGCCGAAGTGCGCCGCAAGACCGCGGCGGAACTGGAGCGGCTGTTCAAGTCGGTGCCGTACATCGTCGATGTCGACACCAGCTACGGACAGCCGCGCCCGCGCCTGCGGCTCGTGCCGGACCGCTCGAAGCTCGACTATTACGGCCTGTCCGAGCGCGAAATGTATGACTCGATCGGCCTGTTGATGGGGGCGCGCACCGTCGGCTATGCCCCGCGCGGCGAGGGCCGTACGCCGCTGCCGATCACCATCGAGCTCCCGCAATCGCAGCGCCGCTGGGATGCGTCGCTCGCCTCGACGCCGGTCGCGGTGGCGCGCGGGGCAGGGGCGGGGCGGCTGGTCGAGCTCGGCGAGGTGGTCGACGCATCGCAGGAGCCCGGCAGCTATACCATCTTCCGCCGCAATGGCCGCGCCGCCGACATGGTCACGGCCGAGCTGGCCGGTGAATTCGAAGCGCCGATCTACGGCATGATTGCTGTCCAGCGCGCGATCGACGCCAACGACTGGGCGGCAAAGGGCCTCGTGAAGCCGCTGATCAGCCTCCACGGCCAGCCCGATGACGAGAGCAAGCCGACATTGCTGTGGGACGGTGAGTGGGAGATCACCTGGGTAACTTTCCGAGACATGGGGGCAGCATTCGGCGCGGCATTGCTCGGCATCTATTTCCTGGTTGTAGCGCAATTCCGCAGCTTCACGCTGCCGCTGGTGATCCTGACGCCGATCCCGCTCACCCTGGTAGGCATCGTCATCGGCCACATGCTGTTCGGCGCGCCATTCACTGCGACGTCGATGATCGGCTTCATCGCGCTTGCCGGCATCATCGTGCGCAATTCGATTCTGCTCGTCGATTTCATTCGCCATTCACAGGCGGAGGACAAATCGCTGCGAGACGTGCTGATCGAGGCGGGCTCGATCCGCTTCAAGCCGATCCTGCTGACCGCACTCGCCGCGATGATCGGTGCGGCCGTGATCCTCACCGATCCCATCTTCCAGGGCCTCGCGATCTCGCTGCTGTTCGGGCTCGCCTCGTCCACCCTCCTGACCGTGCTCGTAATTCCGGCAATTTATGTGGTGCTGCGCGATGATGGCCGTCTTGCAACCGGGCGCGTGTCTGCATAGCTGTAGACCTGTGAAACAAGATATGCTTGCCGCGCTCGACCGCGCGTCGGAATTCCTGAAGTCGCTCTCGGGGCGTAGTCGGTTGCAGATCCTCTGCCATCTCTGGGAAGGCGAGAAGTCGGTGGGCGAGCTCGTGCGCCTCACCGGCGCGCGCGACACCGCCGTGTCGCAGCAATTGGCCCTGCTGCGCAAGGATGGGATCGTCGCGGCGCGCCGCGCCGGGCAGGCGCTCTAGTATTCGATCGCCCATCAGGGGGCGGCGCGCGGGCTCGCGACGTTGCCTGGGGTCTTCTGCGCCGAGGATGCTCCGCGCTGAAATGCGCTAGGCACGTACAGATCGGCGAGATGTCCTTCGACGGGGACAGTCGCTGCGGAGCCTCTGGTGCGCCGACCGAGGGCGACATAGATTGCCGGTGGCAATGGCCCTATTCTAACTCTTTCGCCCGGTGACGATACGCGGTGCGCCGCAAAGCGCACAGATTCCGGTGCTGCGTGCAAAGCCGTCCGACCCCGCGAGCTCGCGGGCGGCCTGATTGGCTTGGCTGGGCCAAGGGAGGTCGAGCTTCTCCGCAACACATTCGTCGCACGCCGGCTCCGGCGCGAGCCGCGAGATGAGCGCGCGTACGCGTTCGAGCACTGAATTCTCTCCTCGCATCTATCCGCTATGCAGGGAGAGCCTCGTCTTCCGCAATTGCAAACGCATTCGAGGTCTTGGCCGCTCCGTCCGGATCAGCGTCGAAATTGCCAGCTTCTGCCGCCTTGCGGCGAGACGTCCCGCCCTAAGTGTCGCCTCCGGGGAAAACCCCGGTCACTTCGCCGATCGGTACGCAGCCACTGGCCCCGGCAAGGACGACGACCTCAATTGCGCGCGATCAGCCATCCCAATACGCAGAGCAGGCCGATCGACGCAATCACGGCGACGACCACCACCGGCCAGTTGGGCGCGTCCGCTACCAGCGTCACCGACGCGAGCAAACCTCCGGTCACCAGGAGGAGTGCGACAACGAGTTTCATTTGAGACAATTAGCCGCTCCAGCAATTGGCACGCTGTACTAGCGCTTGAGGATGGCAACGTCATCCGGACATCTGCCCACGATGCTTCCTCCGAGCGCTGGCGCTATCGCCGAGCGACAGCTATCGATCCCAGCCCAGCTTACTGACAGGTCCGGATGGTCTCCACGCGCCGCATCGCAAGTTATTTCGCCTGGACGCGCCGGCGGGTGCGGTCGAGCGAGGCTGCGTTCATTCTCCTGGCCGTTCTCGTCGGCGCGGCGGCGGGGCTGGGCAGCGTCATTCTCGGCGCCGCGGCGCGGACGGCGCAACATTGGCTGTTCCTGCTGCCGCCGGCAACGCGGCTCAGTGCGGCGCCGTCGCTCCTTTGGTCGAGCCTGCTCGTCCTGCCGCTCGGCGGCGCCGTGCTCGCGGTCTTCACGCGGGTGACCGGCGCGAGGAAGCGGCCGCTCGTCGACGCCGTCGAAGCGAACGCGTTGCATGGCGGACGCATGTCCGTGCCGGACAGTCTCGTCATCTCCGGGCAGACCGTCATCTCCAACGGGTTCGGCGCGTCGGTCGGGCTCGAGGCGGCCTATGCCCAGATGGGCGGCGCGATCGCCTCGAGCGTCGGGACGGCATTCCGCCTGCGTCGCGCTGACCTGCGCAGCCTCGTCGGCGCTGGCGCCGGCGCTGCGATTGCGGCGACGTTCGGCGCGCCGCTGGCCGGAGCATTCTACGCTTTCGAGATCGTTATCGGGGCCTATACGCCGTCCGCGATCGCGCCAGTGGCGGCGGCAGCACTCGCCGCGGTATCGGTCTCGAAGCTGTTTGGCGCCCATCCCTATGTGATCGATGCCGCCTCGAGCGGTAACGTACAGTCGGAGCATTATCTGCTCTATGCGGGACTGGCGCTGCTCTGCGCGGTGGCGGGTATCGCCCTGATGCGGGCTGTGGCGGTCGTGGAAAACCTGTCGCGTCGCTTGCCGGCCCCGACCTGGTCGCGCCCGATCATCGGCGGTGCGCTGCTGATGCCGATCGCGCTCTTCTCGCCGCAGGTGCTTTCCGCCGGCCACGGTGCACTCCATGCGGACCTGGCGCTGGGAGCGCCGCTGCTGTTCATCGCGTCGATCCTCCTCGCCAAGGCGCTGGCATCGATCGTCTCGCTCGGTTTCGGCTTTCGCGGAGGCCTTTTCTTTGCCTCGTTGTTCCTCGGGACGCTGATCGGCCATCTCTTCGCCGCTGGGGTCGCCGGCGTGGCCGGCCACGACGTCCTCGATCCCCGCAATGCCGCGCTGGTGGGGATGGCCGCGCTTGCGGTCGCCGTGGTCGGTGGACCGATGACGATGGCGCTGCTCGTGCTCGAGGCGACCCATGATTTTTCGCTGACCGGGGCCGTACTGGCGGCGGCCCTTGTTGCCTCGACAGTCGTGCGCGAGACGTTCGGCTACAGCTTCTCAACCTGGCGCCTCCATCTGCGCGGAGAAACGATCAAAAGTGCCCGGGACGTGGGATGGGTCAAGACGCTGACGGCAGGGCGCATGATGCGACGCGACACCAAGGCAACCCCCGCATCGATCTCGATCGAGGAATTTCGACGGCGTTTCCCGCTCGGTGCGACCAGTCGCGTGGTGCTCGTCGACGAGGCGGGCCATTACGCCGGCATCGTCCAGACGCCGAGCGCCTATGCCGAGGGAGTCGATCTCGCCAAGCCGGTCGGCGGCCTTGCGATCAACCGCGAAGCGGCGCTGACGCCGGAGCTGGATATCGCAGCGGTGATGACCCGGTTCGATGCCTCGGGCGCGGATGAACTCGCGGTCCTCGATTCCGAGCGGCGCGTGCTCGGCATCCTCTCGGAATCCTTTGTGCGGCGGCGCTATGCCGAGGAACTCGAAAAGGCGCAGCAAGAGCTCTTCGGAGAGCGCTGAGCGCTGCCGGCGAGGCCGCTAGCGTTGCTCCCATCGGTCGCCGGGCGGCAGGCTTGTGCCGAGCTGAGCCAGTTGCGCGCGCGCGGCAGCGTCACGGAGCAGCTCCGCACGCCAGAAGAGGATGGTCGCGGCGATCACCGTGTCGCGGATATGCGGCGGGGCAGTGGAAGCGGGACCGCGCAGCCCATCCTGGGCGTTGAACATCATGTGGTTGGCGCCCTTGAGCACCAGCAGATATTTGTCGCCCGGCGGCATCGCGCGGAAAGGGCGTTCGCGATCCTTCGCAGTGATATTCGGCGTGATCGGCGCGGCGTCTTCCGTGCCGGTGATCGAGAAGAAGGGAATGGCGATCCCGCCGAACGCAGTGGCGTCCGATCCCCGCATCGGCGGTGACGGACTGAAGGCGATCGCTGCCTTCACGCGCGGATCGCGGGCAATTCCCGCCACGGGAAAACGCTGGCCGGCCACCGCCTGGGTGGTGTGCGCGCCGAAGCTGTGGCCGGACATGCCGATATGCGCGAGATCGACCCGCCGCAGATCGCACGCGCCCTCGCGCGGACGCCGGCCGAGTTCGTCGAGCACGAAATGCACGTCGTCGACGCGCGCGCCGAGCTGCGCGGGCGCCATCGCTGCGGCGATCCGGCCCGATCCTAGGATCGAGCGATCGCTGCCGGGATGCTGGAGATTGACGACAATGAATCCCGCCTTCGCCCAGGCATCGGCCCAGTTGGTCCCGCCGTCGAGCGAGCCGCCCAGCCCATGGCTGAACAGGATCACCGGCGCCTTGCCGCTGCCTTCCGGCATGCGGATGCGCACCGGCACGTCGCGGTCGCGCGCGGCGTCGTGCCAGGCGGCATCGCAGATCGTGACGCCGGCGCCGGGCGCCGCTTGGACGGCTGTCGGCACGAACAGCGCAAGGCCGAGAAACAGGGCTTTCATCCGATCGACTCCGGTGTTCCAGGTGGTGCGAACAATGTCCGCGTTTTTGCGCGCAATCCCTTCACGCGCCAGGCGTCGCCGAGCATCATTCCCCATTCGCGGAAGGCCAGCCGCAGCGGATTCCCGGTCGCCGGCCGGTGCGCGAGGCCGTAGCGGATCGGCTCGCCGGGGCGCTCCTCGGCCAAGGTGCCGAACAGCCGGTCGAATACGATCAGCACGCCCCCGTAATTCCGATCGATATAGGCCGGGTTCGAGGCATGGTGCAGCCGGTGATGCGCGGGCGTGTTGAACACCCATTCGATCGGCCCCAGCCGACCCACCGCTTCGGTATGTAGGAAGAACTGGTAGCGCAGGTCGAATGCGAGCAGCGCCACGACCATGAAGGGCGGGAAGCCGAGCAGCACCAGCGGGACATAGAAGGCCCAGGCGGCCGAGAAGAGATTGGTCCAGCCCAGCCGCAGCGACGCGAGCAGGGTCATCTGCTCGGCCGAATGATGCACCGAATGCGACGCCCAGAGCCAGCGCACGCGGTGGCTGGCGCGATGGAACCAGTAATAAGCGAATTCCACCGCGACGAAGCCGCCGAGCCAGGTCCGCCAGTCGCCGATCTCGAAATGCACCGGTGCCAGCTTCCAGGCGAGGCCGAACACCGCGCTCAGCACCAGCGCGTTGAGCGCGGCGAACGGCAGATTGCCGAGCACCAGCCCCAAGGTGGTCAGCGCCGCTCGCCCGTCATAGCCCCGGCGCGCGGCAAGCCGCCAGCCGGCTTCGGCCAGCACCAGCGCAAGCATCGTCGCGAGCCAGACGGGAGAGCGCTCGGCGTCCATGTCAGCGCTTCTGCTTCATCGCATCGATGCGCGCCTTGGCGGCGGCCATCTCGTTGGCATCGATCCGCCCGTCGCCATTGGCGTCGGCACGGTCGAACATGGGCATCGGCGCCGCCTCGAATTCCGCGCGGGTCGCTTTGCCGTCCTTGTTGGCATCCATCGCGGCGATCAGCGCGTCCAGCCGGCTGGCGGCGTCGGGCTTGAAACGGGCGAGCCGCTTGAAATCGGCCTTGCTCACCGCGCCGTCCTTGTTGCGGTCGAGCCGCGTGAAATTGGCCGAACGCGCGCGGGCATATTCGTCGCGAGTGACGACGCCGTCGCCATTGGCGTCGGCGTTCGCCAGCAGCTTCATGCCCTCGCCCTGCGACTGGGCGAAGGCAGCCGGCGCGGCGAGCAATGCGGCGGCGAGGATCAGGATCTTCATCACGCTTCCTTTGATCTTGGGTGCGGCCGCGCCCCGTGGACGAGAGGGGGCTGGGGCGCGGCCGCGGGGAACGTCAGGGACGCGGCACCGTGCCCGACACGGACCGCGAGCTGCCATCGGCGCGGGTCAGCGTGCTGTTGTAGCTCGCCGTGCCGTCGCCATTGTTGACGGCGGAAGTGGCGCGGTTGCGGGTCCGGCCGTCATTGGCGGCGATCGTGTGGCTACCATTATAAGCGCCGTTGCCCCAGGTCGCATCGCGCGAATTGGTGACGCCGCGGCCGTTGTTCGCCTGGACGCTGCGGTCGCTCGAATAATGGCCCGGGCCGTAATTGCGGCTGCGCGAGGCTTGATAGCCGCGGCCATTGTTGGTCTGCACCCCGCGGCTGACCGTCGCGGAGCCGCGCTGGCGCGACGCCGAGCGCCACTGGGTGAAGCCATGGCCGCGCGCGCCCTGCACGCTGACGACATGGCCGCGGCGCACCTGCGCATCGGCGGGAGCCGCGGTCGCCGCCAGCCCGGCGGTGAGCGCGGCGAGGCTCAAAATCACTTTGTACATGTCTCGCTCCTTGCACTGGCGACGGTCCAGCCGCCGCGCCGGACTTATGCGGGCACGGCGTAATCCTACTGCGTCGCGGCGGTGACGAAGCGTAACAGAGTGTAACCGGCGCGCCGGCACCCCTTCGCCGGACCGGACGCACGCGCTATTTCAGTGTCATGGAAACCAGTTGCATCGCCGTGGTCGAGGACGACCGGGAAATCCGCGGGCTCGTCGTTGACCTGCTCACGCGGGAAGGCTTCGAGGCGGTCGGCTGTCGCACGACCGCCGAGTTCGACCAGCTGAGCGCGCGGCGGCGGGTCGATCTCGCGATCCTCGACATCATGCTGCCGGGCGAGGACGGCCTCTCGCTCTGCCGGCGGCTGCGCGCCACCGGCGACATGCCGGTGCTGATGGTCACCGCCAAGGGCGACGATATCGACCGCATCGTCGGCCTCGAGGTCGGCGCCGATGATTATCTCCCCAAGCCGTTCAACCCGCGCGAGCTGGTGGCGCGGGTCCGCGCCATACTGCGGCGGACCCGCGACCAGCATCGCGCCGTCCCGCAGGTCGCCAACGAGCGTTATCGCTTCGCAGGGTGGTCGCTCGATGTCGGCGCCCGCGCCGTCACCGACCCGGACGCGAACGAGGTCGACTTGACCGCCGGCGAGTTCGACCTGCTGCTGTGCTTCGTCACCCATCCGCAGCGCGTGCTCAACCGCGACCAGTTGCTCGACTGGACGCGCGGGCGCAGCGTCGGGCCGTTCGACCGGGCCGTCGACGTCCAGCTCAGCCGTCTGCGCCGCAAGCTCGCGGTCGCGCCCGGCGGCGAGACGATCATCAAGACCGTCCGCGGCGGCGGCTATCAGTTCACACTGCAGGTCGAGCGGGCATGACGATCGGATCGAACCTCTCGCTGCGCCTGGCCGCCATCCTTCTGGTCGGGTTCATCGCGCTCCAGCTCCTGGTCGCCCTGGTGGCGCTACCCTCGTCAGACGATGCGCGCAGGCCCTATAACCTCCCGCGTCCCGATGAGGCCGCTGCGATCGCCAACGCACTCGACCGCGCACCTGTCCGCGAGCGCGCCGGCCTCGTGGATGCGCTCGACGGCGGGCTCTACTCGATCGCGCTCGCACCGGTTCGGCCCACAGCCGGGCGGCGCCCGGACGATCTCCAGGATCTCGAGGCGAGCTACGATGCGGCGATGCCTGGCCGTCAGGTCGATGTAACCGGGCGGCGTCCGCGGTTCGGGCGCCTGATCGGCCCGGCCGCGCGACCGGCACGCTTTTTCGCGCCCATCCGCGTGGCGATCAGCCTCAACGGCGGCGGCGCGCTGCTCATCACCAGCCAGCCCTCGGACGCGGCGCGCGCCTATTTGCGGCGCCGCGCGGTAATCGGTGCCCTGGGCGGGCTCGCGCTGCTGATTGCCCTTATGCTGGCCGTGCGCCAGACCACGCGACCGCTCAGCCGGCTTTCCGGCGGCGTCCGCCGCTTCGCCGGCAATCTCGACACGCCCGATTTGCCCGTCGCCGGCCCGCGCGAGGTCCGCGAACTCGCCGCTGCCTTCAATGACATGAAGGCGCAGATCCGCGCGTTGATCGGCGAGCGGACCCGCGTGCTGGCGGCGATCGCGCACGATCTCCGGACCTATCTGACGCGCCTGAGGTTGCGCGCGGAGTTTATCGATGATCCGGACCACCGGTCCCGCGCCGTGCGCGACCTTGACGAGATGACGGCACTCATCAACGACACGCTGCTGCTGGCCGATCGCGACTCCGCGCCACCCGGCCGGGCCGAGCGTATCGAAGTCGCGCACGCACTCGCCGCGATCGTCGAACCGCACCGCGAGCTCGGCGAAGCCGTCACGCTGGCGCCGGTGCCCGGTGATCTGGCGATTGCCGCATCGCCGCTCGCGCTGCGGCGTATCCTCGATAATCTCATCGCGAACGGGCTCCGCCATGGGGATCGCGTGGCGATCTCCGCGCATGCGAGCGGGGACATGGTGGACATCGTCGTCGAGGACGATGGACCGGGTGTACCGCCGGAGGCGCTCACGCAGCTTGGCATCCCGTTCCAGCGCTTCGATCCCTCGCGCAGCCGGGAGACGGGTGGCGCGGGCCTGGGACTTGCAATCGTGCGTGCCCTTGCCGGCCGGGACCAGGCGGAGGTGATTTTCGCGCATAGCGAAATGCAGGGTCTGCGCGTGACGATCCGCTATCCTGGCCCGGGCGGAGGAGGATAGCGGCGTGGGGGCAGGACGGTGCGCCGTCCTGTGCCTGCCGCGATCCGCTTGCACAGGCCGCGAGGGCGCCTGGGTGACAGCGCTCGAGATGCTTCGGTCCTTGGGGCGGAGCCGAAACCATCCTTGCGAGTTAGGGCATTAGCAACCACGCCGAGGCCGGATGACCACCCCCCAAATACTTTCGGTCGGCGTGCTCGCCGGCATGATGCTGCTCTTCATCTGGGGAAAGTTGCGATACGATCTGGTGGCAGTGATGGCGCTGCTCGCGGCGCTGGCGGTCGGCGTGGTGAAGCCGAAGGAAGCCTTTAGCGGCTTTTCCGACGATATCGTCATCATCGTCGGCTCGGCGCTGGTCTTGTCGGGCGCGGTGCAGCGCTCGGGCGTGATCGAGCGCGCGATGCTGGCGCTGCAGAAACGGGTGACGCGGATCCGCTCGCAATTGCTGTTGCTGTGCGCGAGCGTCGGCTTTGCCTCAGCGCTGGTCAAGAATATCGGCGCGCTGGCGATGATGATGCCAGTCGCATTCCAGATGTCGAAGCGGTCGAACACGGCGCCGGCCGTGTTCCTGATGCCGATGGCGTTCGCCTCCTTGCTGGGCGGGCTGATCACCCTGATCGGCACCTCGCCCAATATCATCGTCAGCCGGGTGCGCGAGGAAATGACCGGGCACCCGTTCGGCATGTTCGACTATGCGCCGGTCGGCCTAGGGTTGACCCTGGTGGGGCTGGTCTTTCTGCGGTTCGGCTACCGCCTGCTGCCGCGCGACCGCCGCGCCGTGCCGACCCTGGGCGAGGCATTGGACATCCAGGACTATGTCACCGAAGCCGAGATCCCGGCAGGCTCGCCGGCCGTCGACGAGACCGTCGCGGCGTTCCGCGAGCGCCATGAAGGGGAAGTGACGGTAACCGCCATCCTGCGCGCCGGCATCCGCTCGACCCCGTTTCCCGATACCACCCTGAAGCCCGAGGATCTGCTCATCCTGGCGGGCGCGCCCGATGCGCTCGAGCGGGTGATCGCCGCCGATGGCCTCGCGCTTGAAGGGCAGGACCGCGACAAGCCCGAGGGCGCGACCGGCGAGGTCGGCGTACTCGAGGCGGTGATCGGCACCGATTCCCCGCTGAGCGGTCGCACCGCCGGGCGACTGGGGCTGCACGAGCGCTTCGGCGTCAACCTGATCGCAGTGTCGCGCCAAGGCGAGCGGCTCGCGCGCCGGCTGGGCGAGATCGTGCTCAAGCCAGGCGACGTGATCGTGCTGCAGGGGCCGCTAGAATTGCTCTTCGAGCGGTTGAGCGAGCTCGGCTGCCTGCCGCTGGCCGAGCGCACTTTGCGGCTGGGCAGCGCCCGCAAGGGCCTGCTGCCGCTCGCGATCCTCGCGGCGGCCATGGTCGCAACCGCGACCGGTTATGTCCCGGTGGCGATCGCCTTCTTCGCGGCGGCGGGGCTTACCGTGCTGCTTGGGGCGCTGCCGGTGCGTGAGGTCTATAATCACGTCGAATGGCCGATCCTGGTCATGCTCGGTGCGCTGATCCCGGTCAGCGATTCGCTGCGTACCACCGGCGTGACCACGCTGATCGGCGACTGGCTCGGCCATGTCGCAGCGACCTTGCCGCCCTGGGGCGCGGTGGCGCTGATCCTCGCGGCGGCGATGGCGGTCACGCCCTTCCTCAACAATGCCGCCACCGTGCTGGTGATGGCGCCGATCGCCGCGACCTTCGCGGGGCAGCTCGGTTACCGTCCCGAAGCGTTCCTGATGGCGACCGCGGTAGGGGCGGGGTGCGATTTCCTCACGCCGATCGGCCACCAGTGCAACACGCTGGTGATGGGGCCGGGCGGCTACAGGTTTGGCGACTATGCCCGGCTGGGTGCGCCGCTCTCGCTGCTGGTGCTGGCGGTCGGCACGCCGCTGATCTTGTGGAGCTGGCCGGTGCACTAGCGCGGTGCCGAGCGTCGCAAGTTCCCGGATCGGTCGCATACCGCACGCGGCAGAATCTCTGAGCATGACCTCCACCGCGGGGGTCCGGCTCGCCTGAGCTGTCCGCGTTCGGATGACAATGGAGGGGCCGTCCCAAGAGGAGCGGCCCTTTGCATGTTGAAGCCTTTGCCTGAACGTGTCGTTATCGACGCATGCGCGCCTTTCTCGATTTCGAAGCCTCCTCGCTCGCCAAGCGCAGCTACCCGATTGAGGTTGCCTGGGTGTTCGAGGATGAGTGCGGCCGATAGGCATGCTGAAGGCTCGAACGCGCGGCCGCAGATGCTCCGCGGCTCAGGCCTGCCGCGCAATCGAGCCGCCGAACCGATCAGATGATCGCCGCGGTCGCGCTGGCCCTTGGGCACTTTGGACTTGGCATGCTCGCGGACATCTTGCGCCAGGGAGCGGCCAACGTCGTCAGATCCGCGCACTGTCCCTGGCCGTCGCGTCGAACCTAGTGAGAGCGTCGCATGGCGCGCAGCCTCGGTGCGCATCATGTGGTGGATCACAGCCAGAACCTCCCCGGACAGGTTGATGCACTCGGGGTCGGCGCGCCCGGCTTCGTGTTCCTTGCGACCCACGCCGCCCATTATTTGCCGATCGCCGCGGAGTTGGTCGCACCACAGGGCCGGGTCGCAATGATCGACGATCCGGAGACTCTCGATGTCATGCCGCTCAAGGGCAAGTCGGCCTCCCTTCATTGGGAAATGATGTTCACCCGTTCGAACCTCCAGACCGCGGACATGGGTGAACAGGGCAAGCTGCTGGACGAGGTTGCACGGCTGATCGACGCGGACACGCTGCGTGCGACGGTCGGCGAGCATTTCGGAGCGATCAACGCCACCAATCTGCGCCGCGCCCATGCCCGGCTCGAAAGCGGTAAGGCACGCGGCAAGATCGTCCTTGAAGGATCCTCCAACTGATCATCCCGCTAAGCGGCGGTGATCAAATATGTGGCGGGCCCGTGACGGTTGCATAGAGCGCAACGCCTGGCCCCTGCGTCGGGTGAACGACTATTGCGTGACAGCGCGGCAAAGGGGCCGTCGCTGCCTCAATCGCTCATTGGCCGGTCTCTGGCAGACAGGCGAGGTTTGGGCTACGATTATTGTCGGGCCTACCGGGCAAGCGACTTGAAAGTGCTTGAGGCTTGGTGGGGCTGGAACGTCATTTGGCTGCTGGCAAACCACCACTTCCTTGGCGTTGACCTTCCGAGCGATGCCGAGCCCACCACCGGACCAGAATGACCGCTTTCCACCACTTCGCGCCGTTCAGGGGCGGCCATACTGATGATCGCCTGCGAATGTCGGGAATAAGTGGCGATCGGACATTCGCCTGACTATGAGCGCGTGACGAGGTGAATTTGGTGCGGGGTTTCGGCAGTAGTTCAGAGTAGCACCTGTGATCTCCAGGTGGAAAGCCCAGGATGTCGGCCAGCTTGCCAAGACCAAGCGCCAGCCCGTTCGCCTCGGTTCGACAAGGCGACTCATCAGCCAAGGCTAACGAGCGCGCATGCGGCACGCTCGGCGCGAGGACCTCGCTGGCAATTCCCGATGGGCCTGGTTGCTGCCGTGCGCCACGTGCTGCTGCGTTCGACCCCGCCTCAGTCCGCAGGGCGGCGGCGCAGTCGCCCGTCTTCCAGCGGGCGGGCGCCCTGAATCTTGGAGCTGCGTTCCTTGAGCCATGTCTCTGCAAATAGATCCCGCTTCGCGATATGTTCGCTCAGGTCCTTGGCCACGCGTGTAAAGGCACCGATCAGGATGCCAGGCTCCAGAAAGGTGATGTCGTCGCCGAGCTCTTCGTTCAATTCGCTCATCGCTATCATGAAAATAGTCATGAGCTTGTTGTCCGCGCAGCGCAGCGCGAATTCTGGCGACTTGAGCGCAAGCACCGCGATGATGGCGAGGGCATCGCTGTTCGTGACTTCGGCGAACCGTACGAGCCGGTCGAACGTGAAGCGGCCGCGGCCAGACTCGAAATGTTCATAGGACCTGAGCGGCATGCCCATCGCGCGTGCAACCTCGCTCGACCGCATGCGTCGATCCCTCCGGATCCCTTTTAGCGCGGCCGAAAGGAGATCGATATCGGCTCTCTCCTCTTTGCTCTTCATGCCGTACCTACGCTCCCCCTCGCGAGCCTAAGACCGAGAGGCCGAAATCCCAAGCTCATGCACGTGACCCCTTGCTCGGCCGCCGGCATTTCAGTTGCCGGCAGGGCCAACCCTTCGAGTCACTGCGCGCGCCTTGCCGATAGTCGCACGATTTCCGGCGTGAATCTCGCATCATTCTAGTAGGTTTGCGCCGATTCTGCCGATCTCCAAGGAGATTCAGGCAATCCATTCCAAATTTGCGGCCTCACTGCCAGAAAGACCGCACCATTCTGGATTATTCATCGCGAACTGTAATGCTTCTCGCGTGAGTGAAGTGTCGCTGGCCCCACCCGAACGACGGGATCCCTATCTGCGCGCCTATCAATGCTTGCGACACGACTTGGTCAGCGGGACACGACAACCCGGCGATCAGATTATCGTTACTCAGGCGGCACGACTTCTCGCGATCAGCCCCACGCCGGTTCGGGAGGCTCTCGCGCGGCTTGTCGGTGAGCGTCTGGTCGACGACCGGCGGCATCACGGATATTTCGTGCCTCTGCCGTCCTGGTTCGACCTCCTGGAGCTCTACGAGCTTTGCGAGATGTATCTGGTATCGGCGCTTCGCAGCGTCGAGCGCCGGCAGCAAAGCGCTGGGAGGGCAAAAGCTGACGCCGAAGACTCGGCCAACCCGGCTGTGCTCTCCACATTGCCCGACGATCCCTTTGCCCGGCTGCATTACGCAATCCTGTCCCGCGCGCCCAACGCGAAGCTGACAGCGACAGGCTGCTTGGTCGTGGATGCCCTCGCGGCGGCCCGCCGCATGGAGGCGGAGATCTTTCCCGGGCCGGATCTCGTGGTTGCCAGGCTAGATTTGCTTGCCGATGCCGACGCAAAGCCCCTGTTGTCCGCGGTGCGTTTGGAGTTCCGCCTTCGCCGTCACCGAGCGGAGCCCGTGGCCTATGCCCTGGCAGCCCGTCACCGCGCAAAAAATAGACCGGATATGGTTTGAGAATAGAGAGCGGGGCGCGCCTCCTGCGTTTGCCGCATTCCGCGGCTGGTACGACTGGAGGTCGACAATGAAGACTTCATCCAATCCGCGCCTCGTCTGCATCGGACGGGTCAGCACGCTCACCAAGGCGATCGTGCTCTTCCCGCCCAACGAAGGCGGAAGCCTGGTCCTGGGCATTCCGACGCCCTGAAGGACGCATGGGGGACAACTCCTGGGTTGCCCCCCATGTCTGGAGCCTCTCATCTGCGACGGGAGATTGACGATGAAGACCGGATCATCCGCGCGGCTCGTCTGCACCGGACGGGTCACCAGGCGCACTCAGGCCGTTTTACCCACGCCGCCATTCGAGCCGGGGAGCCTTTTCCTCGGCTGGCCCACCCCCTGAGAACCAGCGGGTTGAATTTCTGGAATCTCCCCTCCGAGGATCCCGAATGTTCTACGGAATACCGCCAGGCGTCTACCTGGCCGACGTCGATGGTGACCTCGTGCTGCTGGACGCGCGCCGCAACGCCTATTTCTGCCTGCCGCGAATTCATGCCGCGGGGCTGAAGACCGCGCTCACGGGCGGCAATCGGTTCCGGCCCAGCGTCGCCATGCTCGATGAACTCGAGGCCGCCGGCCTTTTCTCGATGACCGAAGCGCCTTCCAGGCCGGAGGCGCCGACAATGCTTGCGGGAACCGACCTGTTCCAGCTTCGGGGCGCAAGGGCTCGGCCGACGCCGGCGAGACTGTTGCGACTTATTGCTGCTGCCGGCACCGCCTATGCCGATATCTGGCTCGCGAAGCCGCAGCGCTGGTTCCGCAGGATTGCCGGACGAAACACCCGTTGCGCCGGTAATGACCCCGCGCAGCTGCATGCGCTGGCGCGCCTTGCCTGGGACGCCCAGCCATTCTTTCCCGGCACTGCGCGCTGCCTGACGAGCTCGCTCTTCCTCCTTCATTTCCTGCACGCCCAGGGCTTCGCCGCCCGATGGGTGTTCGGGGTGAAGACCTATCCCTTCGAAGCGCATTGCTGGGTCGAGCACGGCGATGTGGTTCTCAATGACAGCCTGGAACATGTCCGCAGCTTCACCCCCATCGTCGCCATCTGATCCCGGCATCAGTCTGGGCTATCTCGCCTTGTGCTGGCGCGGCGCTGAAGCACCGCCCCGGTGGATGGAGAGATTGCCCGCTGAACTGTCCCGGCACGCGCCAGGGCTGGAACTGTGCGTGACGAAACCGGGGATCATGGTCTTCGGTCGGGGCGGCGAGCCCCGTTGGGAAGTGTCGACCGATCCCCAGTCCAGGCTGACGCTGATTGGGACTGCGTTCGACCGGGAGAGCCTGAACGAGGAGGGGGCCGAGCCGATCCGTGCGGATCAGGTGATCGGCCTGGACGATGATGCCTTGCTGCGACGGGTCTGGGGCAGCTTTATTGCGATACGATCCTCCCGGACCGCGCCGGCCTTACGGCTGATCCGAGACGCGAGCGGAAGTCTGCCGGTCCTCTTGGTCGAGGCGGGTGATTTCCTCATCATCGCGCCGAACCTGCCGCGCTGGCTGCGCGACCTGGCCGGCATCAAGCCTCGGATCGACAGGCATGCATTGGCCTCGGCTCTGGCCGATCCCTTGCTGCTGACGCATCGAGGGCTGCTTTCCGGCGTGCATCATCTTCCAGCGGGCGGGGCTTTCGATTGGGATGGTTTCGTGCTCTCCGGCCCCAGCATGCTTTGGCCGTTCGCAGACATCGTTGCCGAGCCGGCTCGGCACGATCCCCAGGCGGCCGATCGTCTACCCAGGACGGTCTCGGGCTCCATTCGCGCGCGGGGCGCGCGCCCCGGACGGTTGACGCTCGAAATCTCAGGCGGCCTGGACTCCGCGATATT
>CBIHNZ010000006.1:0-180152 GCA_966211615.1 uncultured Sphingomonas sp. | reverse complement strand
CCCCTTAATCCTTTTTTTGTGTTACAACCCCCCCCCGCCCGCCCCCCCCCCCGCGCCCCACCCCCCCCCCCCCTCCGGCGCCGCTAACGGCCACCACCGACGCTGGTGCCGGCTCGCCTCCCTGCGCCCCGCACGCGCCGCACAGCAGCAGCCCGGCTGCAAGGCAATGAAACTTCGTCATCCTCGTTCCTCGCGCAGATGCGCAAGAAGTGCGGCGGCACCAGGGAGCACCGCCGCACTCCCCGCCCCCTAGAAGCTGAGCCTCAGCCCCGCGGTGACGATACGTCCGGTGCTCGCATAGGTCTGGCTCACCGGGTTCGCCGCATACATGGTGCGGTATTGCGGCTCGTTGGTCATGTTGCGGCCCTCGAGCGACAGCCTGGCGAAGTCGGTCACCGCATAGGAGATCGCGAAGTCGATGTTCAGCTGGTCCTCGTTGTAGCCGAAGTCCGCGAACACCGGCGAGTTGCAGGGGCCGCCGCCCACCGTCGTGGTGCCCACCGAGCAGGTGCCGGTCGCCAGTGGGAAGCGGTTCACATAGCGGGTGCGATAGGCCCCCGAGACGCGCGCCGAGAACTTGCTGTCCTCGTAATAGAGCGTCGCGTTGAACGCGTCGGGCGAGGTGTTGAGGAACGGCCCCTCGGCATAGGTGTTCGCGGCGGTGCCCGAGATCGTCTGGCTGGTGTTGAGCACCGTGCCGGTCAGGTAGCTCAGGCTCGAGTCGATGTGCGTGTAGTTCGCGGTCACGCCGAAATGCTTCAGGAAGCCGGGCAGGAAGAAGAAGTCGGTCTGCAGATTGATTTCGATGCCCTTGATGTCGCCGCCCGGCGCGTCCTTGAACTGGCGGACCGCCCAGGTGCCGCCCGCCCGGGTATAGTTGAGCAGCGCGGCGTTGGTGATGAAGCCGAGCACCTGCTGGTACACCTCCGGCTCGAACACTGCGGAAAGCGGCGCCTCGAGCGCGATCTGCTGCGGGAAGGTGTCGATGTTCTTCTTGAACAGATTGACCGCGATCAGGCCGTTATGCGCGAAATATTTCTCGAAGCTCAGGTCGAGATTGGTCGCGCGGAACGGGTTGAGATAGGGGTTGCCCACCGTCAGCGTCGGCGCCGTGCCGTTCGCGTTCAGGCTGGTGGTGAAGGCGGTGGTGCCGGGCGTCAGGCTGGCGAGCTGCGGCCGCGACATCACCTTCGAGGCGGCGAAGCGGATCAGGAAGTCGTCGAATACCTCCCAGTTCGCGTTCATCGCGGGCAGCCAGTCCCAATATTCGTTCTGGGCGGTGACCGCGAGGCCGGCGACGCCGTCGGCACCGCCGACATTGCCCGAACCCGAGACCCGGGTATTGGCGACGCGCATGCCGACATTGCCGCGCAGCGGGCGGCCAAGCAGGTCGAAGTTGTAATCGACCTGGAAATAGCCTGACACGTCACGCTCGGTCACACCCGAGCGCTGGCGCCCATCGACCACGGCGCGGAAATCGCCCCATTTGTTCACGCAGTTGCAGTTGATGCCGAACTGATTGATGAACTTGTTGATATCGGGCGCATAATAGCTGGTCGGCGTGCCCTGCGATACGGTCAGGCCCTGGCCGAAGCCGATGGTCTGGCCGAGATCCGTGATGTTGAGATGCGATTCCGCCAGCGTCGGGTTGATCGCCTCGATCGACTGGTTGCGCCGCCCCTGGTCGCCCTCATAGGCGAACTCCTTGGCCGTCGCGCCGAACTTGATCGACATCTCGGGCAGCGCGTCATAGGTGAAGTTGACCCGCGCTACCTTGAACTCGTTTTCCACCGAATTGGTGAAGTAGCGGATCGTCGACAGGCCCTTCACCAGCGTCCAGTTGGTCGGGTTCGCCACATCGAAGCCCGGGTTGAACACCGGCATCTTGGCGCCGCCGCGATCGTCGAAGACATAGCCGTCCTTGTCGATCGCGTTGAATTCGGCGAGCAGGCCATAGGCGTTGAATTCGGACTTGGACCAGCCGCCGGTCGCATCGGCATAGAAGCCCGGCGCGAATTCCTGGTGGACGTTCAGCGTCACCTGCTTGAAGTCGGTCCGGCCGAACTGGGTGTCGGCGAAGCTGCGCCAGTCGACATCGTCAAGCACCATGTAATCGGCCTGGCCGGCGCCGTTGACATGCGCCTCGCGGATCTTGGTGTTCGGGCGGCCGAGCAGTTCGTTGTAATAGCCGATCTGGTTCGGCGTCGCGACATAGCCCGGCGAGGCGGGGTTGTTGTAATAGTCGAACGGGTTGAGATTGTTCGGATTGAGGCTGTTGAAATAGCCGGCGAGCGGCGTCTGGCCGACGCCGTTGCCCGCCTGCTCGCCATTGCAGTCGATGATCGCGCTGGGCACGCAGTTCGCATAGAGCGCGACGCGGTCGGCATAGCCGTTGGCAGTGCCGATCGCGCGCAGGCCGGCGCTGCCGGTCCCTACCACGCGGGCATTGGTGCCGTTGCGGTTGAGGCCGATCGGGGTGATGCCGGTATTGTTGCTGTTCTGGTCGTAGCGCGACCAGACACCGTCGAGCGTGATCTCCGTGCCGGCGCTCGGCTTCCATTGCATCGTCGCGGTGGCGCCGATCCGCTCATAATCGAGATACTGGCGGCCGACCGAGGGCAGGCCCGGGATGATCGTGGTCGGGGTCACCGCGGCATAGGCGGCCGGGTCCGAACCGAAGGTCGCGCCGGTGCCTGCCGTGCTCGGACGCGCGAAGCCGAAGACGTTCGGCGTGACGCCGGCGATCTGCGAGTTGCGATAGGCATATTCGAACACGCCGATGTTGCGGCGATACGCGTCGATCTGCTGATCCTGCTTCTGATAGGCGCCCGAGACCAGGATGCCGAAATTGTCGGTGACCTTGACCGAGGCGAGACCGGTGAAACGCGGATTGAAGCTCTTGCCGTTCTCGCGATATTCGGCCTCGCCGCCCAGCGCGAAGCGATTGCCCTTGTACGCGAGCGGCCGGCCCGTGGTCAGGTCGATGATCGCGCCCAGCGAGCCCTCGTCATTCTCTGCCGCGGTCGATTTGGTCACCTTGATTCCGCCGAACAGTTCGGAGGCGAAGGTGTTGAAGTCGAAGCCCCGCGAGCGGTTGGCGCCGGCGTCGGACTGGTTGCCGCCCGCCACGTTCTGCGCATCGGCGCCGTTCAGCCGCACCATCTGGAAGTCGCCGCCCAGGCCGCGCACCGTGATCGTGCGGCCCTCGCCATTGTCGCGGTCGATCGACACGCCCGGCAGGCGCTGGATCGACTCCGCCAGATTCGCGTCGGGAAAGTCGGCGATGTCCTCCGCGGTGATCGCATCGACGATCTGGTTCGAGTTGCGCTTGATGTTGAGCGAGTTCTGCAGCGAGGCGCGGAAACCGGTAACAACGATCTCGCCGCTCTGGGCGTCCGCACCCGCGGCCTCGTCCTGAGGTGCAGCCGCCGGCTGGACGACGCCGTTGCCGCCCTTGTCCCCCGTAGCGCTCTGCGCGCCGGTGTCGCTCTGGGCGAACGCAGGCGCCGCCATCAGCATCGCGATACCCAGCGCACCCCAAGAAGCGCCGCGCAGCGCCAAGGCAATGTTGCGGCGCGCAATACGCGTATCGATAGTATCAGGCATTTGATCCTCCCCCAGCCCAAGTCCCGCAAGCGTCTTCCCGCTTTGCACCGCTGAGCTGGATTGGGACGTGACAGGTCGTCCGGAATCGCGCGCTTCCGCACGTCCGGTCATTACTGTTCCTGTCGCGACTCGCCTCCCCCACGCCCCGCACGGATCTTTGCGTCCGTCTTTGGCGCAAGCGTTGTCGTCACGCTTGTTCGCAGCCTTTCTGTTCCACTCGCGCGGGCCATGTCAACCGGTGTCATAACCACAATGCGCAAATTCGTCAGATGTTGAGACAAAGCTGCAACAGCGCGGAGACTTGGCCGAGCGGACATGTCGCCGCGGTCGCGCCGACCGCGCAGGATCGGCAGTCCTGCAATGCAGGATTTCAAAGCCGATCGAGGGACCGGCTCTTTCTCATCGTCGGGATCCCGGAACGCGCATTTTTCGGGAAGGAAGGTTTTTCCGCATAGGCGGAGTCAACCGCGTCAACTTGCCGCGCCCGAAATCGGCATAAATCCTGGATTTACGCGGATTTTTCTTTTCGACTAATCGTCGCGCGGCGGCGCCACCGAAGCGCGGTGGATCAGCGTCGACGGGAACAGCGACGGCTCCTCCACCGCCAGCTCGTCGCCGAAGAAATCGGTGAGCAGCTTGAGCGCCGCCGAGCGCCCCATCGAGATGATCGGCCAGTGCACCGTCGTCATCGGCGGCCAGATATGCGAGGCGATCGCGGTATCGTCGAAGCCGATGATCGAGAGATCCTTGGGGATTTCCATCCCCCGCCGCCGCGCCGCATGCATCGCCGCCGCCGCCATCTCGTCGTTCGAGGCGAAGATCGCCGTCGGCCGCGGCGACAGGTCGAGCAGCCGGTCCGCTGCCGCCTGGCCGCTCTCGAAGGTATAGTTGCCGTCGGCGATCAGGCTGCGCGGCAGCTTGATGCCCGCCGCCGACAATGCGTTCTCAAAACCCTTGCGGCGTTCGCGCGCCGAGCGGAAGCCGTGCGGCCCTGCGATCAGGCCGATGCGGCGATGCCCCAGTGAAATCAGGTGGTTGACCGCCTCGGTCACGACGTCGCAATCGTTCGAGGCGACGGTGTGCTCGGGCGTGTCGAGCGCGGTCGAGCCCATGCGGACATAGCGGATGTCGAGCTCGCGGCAGAGATCGGCGAGCATCTCGTTCTCGGAAACCGGCGGCAGGATCAGCACGCCATAGAGTCGTTGCCGCTCGAGGAAATTGCGCACATCGGCCAGCATCGTCGAGGAACCGCGGTCGATCGGGCGGACGATCAGCTCGAACTCGGTGTCGCGGATCGCCTCGAGGATGCCCGCCTGGACGTTCATCACCATCTGGGCGTTGGGATTGTCGTGGATCAGCCCGAGCAGGAAGTTGCGCCGAAGCGCCAGCGCGCGCGCCTGGACATTGGGGACATAGCCCAGGTCCGCGATCACCGCCTCCACCTTCGCACGCGTCTCGCTGTTGAGCAGCGGAGACCGGTTGATCACCCGGCTGACGGTCTTTTTCGAGACGCCGGCGAGCCGCGCGACGTCATTGATGGTTGGCTTGCCCGTACTCTGCATGGGGACAGGCTATACCTGCTTGCAGGTATTGGCGATACTGTCCCGCGGACAATCCACGGTAACCGGTGGACAACCGCGCTCAGCTCCCCGGCTGGATATAGGGCACCCGGGCAAACAGCTCGCGCTCCCATTTGCGCGGGTCGTTCACCACCCTGCTGGTCGTGTCGAAGACCATCGTGGCGCGTCCGGGCAGTGTATAGGGCGCCCAGCTGGGCAGTCCCTTCGCCACCGGCCGTCCGGTACGGGCAAGCGCAGCGAAGGCGCCCATCACCTGCCGGCTGAGCTTCTGCGCCGCCGGACCGGTGCCGGCGAACGCGCCCTCGGCCCCCAGCGTGCCGAACGCCAGCGCAATGTCCATCGTATGCGGTGCGCCGCGATTGGGCTTCACCGGCGACTGGAAGTCGACCTGATAGACCCAGGTCGCCCGGGCCCCCGCCGCGGCACGGGCATCCGCCTCGATCACCTGTCCCGGCCAGCTCCGCCCGGCGGTCGTTGCCCGGTAGAAGATCTGCTCGGGCGTATCCCCCGGGAAATGGCCGCGATATTCGGCCACTACCCATTCGGGCAGGATGTCCATCCGGAGCTCGGGGGCCATGCGCTGGGCGAGATTGTCCCAGCTCAGCCCCTTCACCTTGTCCGAATCGGGCGAGATGAACGCCCGCGTCTCGTCATGGGTGTTGCCCAGGATCATCGGGATCGCGTTCGACTGCGGATTGGCGTCGGGCCAAAACGGATGGCGCACGAGCCATTTCATGTCGAGCACCGGCCCGAAATAGAGCCCGCCGCCCAGGATCGGATCGGCCGCCTCGGTCGCCTCGATCAGCTTCTCCATCGGCATGTCGAGCAGCGGCTGGAGATTGCCTTCCTGGACGCCCAGCCTGGCGAGATAGGCCTGGGCGCGCCTGGTGGCGTTGAGCGGGCCGGAAGCGGTGACCTGCTGCCCGCTCATCGTCGCAGCCGAATGGAACAGGCCCTTGGCCGCCGGCATCCCCATCAGCGTGGCGATCTTGGCCCCGCCGCCCGACTGGCCGAACACGAAGACCCGGCCCGGATCGCCGCCGAATGCCGCGATGTTCGCCTTGATCCATTGCAGCGCCAGGATCAGGTCGAGCTGGCCCGCATTGCCGCTGTCGGCAAAGCGCGGATCGAGCCGCGCCAGATAGAGATAGCCGAACGCATTGAGCCGGTGGTTGACCGTGACGACCACGACATCCTCGGTCGCGGCCAGCGTCGCGCCGTCATTCTGGGGGTCGGTGACGCTGCCGTTCGAATAGGCCCCGCCGTGGAAATAGACCATCACCGGGCGCCGCGCGTTCGGACTCCCGCTGGTCCAGACATTGAGGAACAGGCAGTCCTCGGACTTGGCCCCCTCGCCCCGCCCCTGCGGCGCGACCGGGCCGAACACGTCGGCCCGGACCATCTCCGCCGCACGGCGCTCCGGCTGCGGCGCGCGGAAGCGGTCCGCCCGGCCGTACCGGATGCCCTTGAAGGCGAATATCCCGCTTTGCCCTTCGCCGGAAAGGAAGCGTCCCGCGGGACAATCCACGGTCAGGCCAGCGGATGCAGCTCCCGCGACCCGGGGCATCAGCGCCAGCGCGGCGCCCGCGCCGATCAACGCCCTGCGCGAAATCCCGTCATCGGCGGACATCCAGTTCTCCTTCGAGGAACGCGTCGATATCGGCCTGGCCGAAGAGGCTGGCGTCACCGGGCAGCGAATGCTTGAGCGCGGTCAGGGCCAGTCCGGCTTCCGCCATGTCCACGGGGTCGCCGCCCCGGATGAGGCCATGCAGCACGCCCGCCGCAAAGGCGTCGCCCGCGCCGATCCGATCGACGATGCCGGCGATCACCACCTCCTCGGTCTGGTGGCCGCCCGCGCGCGTGTCGATCCGTGCCGCGACGCGGTGGCTGTCGGCGTCGACGACATGCCGTGCCGTCGATGCGATCAGCTCGAGCTTCGGAAAGGCCTCGAACGCCGCTTCGGCCGCCTCGCGGCGCCGATCCGACCCATCGCCGGAAAATTCGCGGCCGAGCAGCAGCGAGATGTCGCGGTGATTGCCGAACAGGATGTCGGCCTGGCCGATCAGCTTGGTGAGGACCTCGCGCGGGTTGCTGTCCCACGCTTCCCACAGCTTCGCCCGATAGTTGCCGTCGAACGAGACCGGAATGCCCCGCGCCGCCGCCGCCTCTGCCGCGGCGATGGCAGCGGTGGCGGTGTTGTGCCCGAGCGCGGGCGTGATGCCCGACAGATGCAGCCGCGTCGCGCCGTCAAGCGCCTTGTTCCAGTCCCAGGCATCCGCCGCGCGATCCGCGAATACCGAATGCGTGCGGTCATAGACGACTTCGGAGGCGCGCAGACCTGCGCCGGGGGTCAGGAAATACAGCCCCAGCCGGCCCGGCTCGGAGGCGATCGTCGAGGTATCGACCCCACGCCGCCGGAGCTCGCCGATCGTTGCCGCACCCAGCGGATTGTCCGCCACGGCGCTCACCATCCGGACGCTGTGCCCCAGGCAGGCGAGCCCGGTCGCGACATTGGCCTCGGCGCCGCCGACATTGACCTCGAACTTCGGGGTCTGCAGCAGCAGCTCGCGCCCCGGCGGCGAGAGCCGCAGCATCAATTCGCCGAAGAAAGCGATCGTCATCGTGCCAGCCACCCGCCATCGACCGCCAGGATATGGCCCTGGACATAGTCCGAGGCCGAGGATGCGAGAAACACCGCCGCGCCGCCCATGTCGTCCGGCGAGCCCCAGCGCCCTGCGGGAATACGCTCCATGATAGAACGGTTGCGGTTCTCGTCGGCCTGGAGCGCTGCGGTGTTGTTGGTCGCGATATAGCCGGGCGCGATCGCGTTGACGTTGATGCCCTTCGCCGCCCATTCGTTCGCCAGCAGCTTGGTGAGCCCGCCGATGCCCGATTTGGACGCGGTGTAGCTCGGCACGCGGATGCCGCCCTGGAAGGTCAGCATCGAGGCGATGTTGATGATCTTGCCGCGGCCCTGCCCCACCATGTGCCGGGCCGCCGCCTGGCAGAGGAAGAACACCGACTTGAGGTTGGTGTCGACCACCGCGTCCCAATCCTCCTCGGTGAAATCGAGGCTGTCTGCACGGCGGATGATGCCGGCATTGTTGACCAGAATGTCGAGCCCGCCCAGCTTATCCACAGCTTCGTCCACAACCCTGTTCACAGGCTCGATGGTCGAGAGATCGGCGGAGATGATCTCGGCCCTGCGACCCAGCGCGCGCGCCTTCTCGACGGTCTCCTCGGCGGGCGTGCGGCCCACCGCGGCGATGTCGGCGCCCGCGGCGGCGAGCGCCAGCGCGATACCCTGGCCGATGCCGGTATTGGCACCGGTGACGACGGCCACGCGGCCGGTAAGGTCGAACGGATTGGTCATTCGCAACTCCTCCCCTCCCTGCAAGGGAGGGGTCGGGGGTGGGTGCGCGACGCGAAGCGGCGCGCCACTACGCTAGTGGAGGCAGGCCGAGCCTTGCGGCTCGGCACCCACCCCCAGCCCCTCCCTTTCAGGGAAGGGAGAAGAACTACGCCAGCTGGCAGATGTCGAGCACGTTCATGTCGGTATAGTCCTGGTTCTCGCCCGCCATCGCCCAGATAAAGGCATAGGCCTTGGTGCCGGCGCCCATGTGGATCGACCAGGGCGGCGAGATCACCGCTTCCTCGTTCTGCATCACGATGTGGCGGGTGGCCTCGCCCTCGCCCATATAATGGAAGACGCGATCCTTGTCGGTGTCGTCGAGCTCGAAGTAGAAATAGATCTCGCTGCGGCGCTCATGGATGTGCGGCGGCATCGTGTTCCATACGCTGCCGGGCTTGAGCACGGTCAGGCCCATGACGAGCTGCGCGCTGTCGCACACACCCGGAATGACGAGCTGGAAGATTGTCCGCTCGTTCGATTCCGCCAGGCTGCCGCGCTCGAGCGCATTGGCATCGGCGATCGAGAGCTTGCGCGTCTGGAAGCCCTTGTGCGCCGGGCACGAGGCCAGATAGAAACGCGCGCCGGCGCCCGAGAACTGCACGTCCTTGGCGCCCATCGTCACATACAGGCAATCCTTGTTGCCCAGCGTGAAGCTCTCGCCATCAACGGTGACAATGCCCTCGGTCTTGCCGACATTGACCACCGCCAGCTCACGCCGCTCGAGGAACGGGTGCCCCGCTGCCGAAGCCGGCTCGGTCTGGTCGGGAAGCTTGACCGGTGCCGAAGTCACCGCAACCCCGCCGATCACGAAACGATCGGCATGGGTGTAGTTGAGCACGCACTCGCCGTCCCGGAACAGGTCCGAGATCAGATAGCGGTCGCGCAGCTCGTCGTTCGATACGCACTCCATCATGTCGGGGTGCGTGGCGTAGTAAGTGCGATCGAACATTACATGCTCCGTTGATTGAATGTGTTTTTTCAGGCCGCCGCGGCGACGGGCGCGGGCGCTTTCGCGTCGAGCTTGTAGGCGCGCCGCACAAGGCCGTTGGTCAGTTCGTAAGCGAGCTCGGCCGCTTCCCAATCGAGCAGCCGCCCTTCGGCGACCAGCTGCGCGAGGAAGCCGCAATCGATGCGCCGGGCAACGTCGTGCCGCGCCGGGATCGAGAGGAAGGCGCGCGTATCGTCGTTGAAGCCGACGGTGTTGTAGAAGCCCGCGGTCTCGGTGGTCATCTCGCGGAAGCGGCGCATGCCCTCCGGCGAGTCATGGAACCACCAGCTTGGGCCCAGCTTCAGGCACGGATAATGGCCGGCGAGCGGCGCCAGCTCACGCGCATAGACCGTCTCGTCGAGCGTGAAGAGGATGATCGACAGGTCTGTATTCGTACCGAACCGGTCGAGCAGCGGCTTCAGCGCATGGACATAGTCGGTACGCGTCGGAATGTCGGCACCCTTGTCCCGGCCATGGCTCGCGAACAGGCCGCCATTGTGGTTGCGGAAGCTGCCGGGGTGGATCTGCATCACCATGCCGTCGTCCGCGGACATCGCCGCCATCTCGGTCAGCATCTGCGCGCGGAACAGCTCGGCGTCCTGCGGGGTCCAGCTATCCGACAGGATCGTGCGGAACAGCCGCTCGGCCTCGTCATAGGAAAGGTTCGCGGTGGCCGCGGTCGGATGACCGTGATCGGTCGCGGTGGCGCCCGCAGCGCGGAAATCCGCCCGGCGCTTGCGATGGGCGGCGAGATAGCCGTCCCACGACCAGACGTCCTCACCGGTCTTCTCCGCGAAGATCTTCATCGCGCCGGCGAACTGCTCATGCTCGACGTCGATCACCGCGTCGGGGCGATAGGTGGTGACCACCCGGCCCTTCCAGCCCGAGGCATGGATCTCGTGGTGCGGCGTCAGATCGTCCTGCGGCCCCTCGGTGGTGGCGAGGAACTCGATCCCGAAGCGGTCGAACAGTGCCCGCGGCTTGAATGCCTCGGTCGCCAGCTTCTCGTTGATCGTGTCGTAATAGAGGTCGGCGGTCGACGCATCGAGCGCCACGTCGATCCCGAACACCTCGCCGAACACATGGCCCAGCCACATGCTCGAGGGGGTGCCGCGGAACAGATAGACATGCTCGGCGAAGGTCCGCCACGCCGCGCGCGGATCGGTCCCCGGCACACCGGCCTTGCTCGGCACGCAGAGATCGTCGAGCGCCACGCCCTGCGAATAGAGCATGCGGTAGAGATAGTGATCGGGCGCCAGCAGAAGCTCGGTGGCGTTCGACCAATTCGCATTGGTCGAGAACCAGGTCGGATCGGTATGGCCGTGCGGGCTGATGATCGGCAGTCCGGCCACCTGGCCGTAAAGCTCGCGCGCGATGGAGCGCGAGCGCTCCTCGGCCGGAAACAGACGGTCGGGATCGAGCTTCAAGGGCCGTGGCATGTCTTAACCTCTTATGCCTTTTCGCGAGTGAAGATGTTCACGAGGATGGCGGCGATCGCCACGCCTGCGCAGGTCAGGAGGATGCCATAATAGCTGGCGGGCTCGAAACAAGGGCTGGCCGGCCCCATCCATACCGGAACGCAGCCCTCAGCCGCTTTCTTGCCCGAAGCGAGGAAGATCACCACGCCGATCAGGCCGGCAGCCGAGGAAACGATCACCGCCCAGGGAGTCGAGCTCCGGAAGCTCTCGACCCGCGCCAGCCGCGGCGACAGAAGCTGGACCGACAGCAGCGCCAGGAAATAGGCCGCGCCCGCAAGGACGAACAACGGCGTATAGGTGCCCAGCCGGTCGAGCACGTCGCCGGCATATTTGGACATCAGCGCGCCGCCGATCGCTCCCACCGTCCCGCCGATGCCGATCACCGCGCCCACCGCGAAGCGCGGGAAGGTGTCCGACGGCAAGGTGTAGAGATTGGCGGAGAAACCCTGATGCGCCGCGGCTGCGATACCGATGATCAGCACGCTGGCCCACAGATTGGGCACCGAGGTCGCAAACACCACCGGAAGCACGAAGAACGCGCAGACCAGCATGGTCAGCTTGCGCGCCTTGTTGACGCTCATGCCCGATTTCATCAGGCGCCCCGACAGCCAGCCGCCCGCGACGCTGCCGACGTCCGAGATCAGGTAGATCGCGCCAAGCGCGAGCGCGGCGGTGGGCGTCGACCAGGTCTTGAGGTCGAGGCCGTATTGCGCCCCCAGATAGCCCGGCAGCCAGAACAGATAGAACCACCAGATCGGGTCGATGAAGAACTTGCCGAGCGCAAAGGCCCAGGTTTCGCGCGTGGCGAGCAGGCGAAGCCACAGGCCGGGCGTCTTCACGTCCGGATCGGCGGGATCCTGCTCGATATGCGCGAGTTCGGCCGCGGTGACGCGCGGGTGGGTCGCGGGGTTGTCGCGATAGACCGCCAGCCAGGCGACCAGCCACATCACGCCGAAGATGCCGGTGAGGATGAAGGTCATGCGCCAGCCGACCAGCGGCACCATCAGGAAGCAGAGCAGCGGTGCGGCGATCGCACCGACATTGGAGCCCGCATTGAACAGGCCGACCGCGAAGGCGCGCTCCTTCTGCGGGAACCAGGTGGCGACGGACTTCACGCCCGCGGGGAAGTTACCCGATTCGCCGATACCCAGGCCGAAGCGTGCAAGCGCGAACTGGGTGACGCTGTACGCGCCGCCATGCGCAACATGGGCGATCGTCCAGATGATGACGGCGACGGCATAGCCGAGCCGGGCACCGATCGCGTCGACGACCTTGCCGAAACCGAGATAGCCGATCGCATAGGCGACCTGGAACCAGACGACGATGTCGGCATAGGTGCGCTCGTCCATGTGGAGCGAAGGATCGTCCATCATGGTGGGCTTGAGCAGCCCGATCATCTGGCGGTCGATATAGTTGATCGCCGTCGCCGCAAACAGCAGCGCCACGATCATCCAGCGATACCGCCCCACGCGCTCCGTCGCCTTGGCGATAATCGCCTCACCAGATGCCGCCATCAACCTCTCCCTATCCTTTTTGTCCGGCTCAACCCTGGCGATTGCCGCCGATCGTGCACCGTACCCGCATATCCTGCCCGAACCGAGCCTCGATAGCGGCACCCGGACGTACCTGATGGACGCCGGTGACGGCGCCTGTCGAGATCCACTGACCGGGAGCCAGCGGCAGACGCCGGCTGGCGGCAAGTTCGAACAGGAAGCGGACCGATCCGAACGGACCGTCGAGCATCTCGCCCGCGGTGCCCGTGCCGGCCACTTCCCCGTCAATTGTTAGCGCTACCGGCCACGCAAGGAAATCCATATTCGGCGGTACCGCAGCGCCGATCACTAGCCCGTTGTTGTTGCCGAAATCGGACACGGTGATTGCCGGGCCGTGATCGTTGATTCCCGGAAAGGGCGAACTGGCGACTTCGATGCCGACATGGATCGCATCGACGAAACCGGCCGCCTCCTCGTTGGTCCAGTCGCGATCGAAGCTTGCCGGCAGGCTGCCGATGCGCAGCAGGAACTCGGCCTCCGCGGCGCCGAAGCCGTCCGCGAAGATCGGCATGACCGGCACGCCGTCCGGGGAATCGATCACGCTGTCCGCGAAAATCGGGCCGGTCAGCCGATTGGTGCCGAACCGGCCGATCAGGGGATCGGGGATCCGGCCGACCTTCCATCCGGCGATGCGCCCGCCGAACAGCCCGATCGCGCGCTCCTGGATGCCATAGGCCTGGTCCAGCGTCTCGGGCAGTTCGCCCGGATAGTCGGGAAGCGCATTGCCGGCCTGGCGCGCTTCCACGAACGCGTGCGCAATGGCGTCAGCCGGTTCACGTCCTTCGTTCAATTCGATTTCCCTCTATCCACGCTTCCAAATGAGATCTCTCGCCACATCCGCGGATATGCGGGTGCCCGACCCCCTGCGCTGCGCGAGACGGGATGCGCCCGCCTCCAGGCTGCCCTCCCATGATGCGGCGGCGCGGACGCCCTCTGCCATGTGCCGATTTGCCGAGCGGTCTCCATCTCCCCTTGCCCCAACCCCGTCTGATGCGAGCTATGCGGCACGAAGCAATGCTACCGGTGTCACGCATTTACGTCAACGCGCCTCGTCTCCGGTTGACAGCGAAATCCAGCGGCTATAGCGTCCTGACACCGGTTACCCGTAATCGGTGAGCGAGACCATCGAAGAATGGCCGCTTTGCGAGAGGATGGCGATAGTCACAGCTGAAAAGGGCCACACCCTCCTCTCGATTCGAGTCGATCGCGCGCCGGCTTCCGGCGTGGATCGCATCATGATCGGCGTCGCGGAAATGCGGCGCCCTGGGAGGCGTAGGATGAAGATTCAGGTTTCGAAATCGCACCAATGGGGATTGAAGGCGCTGAGCGGCGCGTCGCTGGGCGCCGTTGCGCTCGGGCTGCTGCTGCCGGCGACGGCCTTTGCCGGTGTCGATCCCGACGACAAGGTCGAGGCGGCAAAGGCCGAGAGCGCGGCCGCCGCGCCGCAGGACGTGCCGCCCGCCCCCGAAGCTGCGCAGGATCAGCCGGGCGACGAGATCGTCGTCACCGGCTTCCGCCAGTCGCTCGGCGCGGCGATCGCGGTGAAGCGCCAGTCCGTCTCTTCGGTCGACGCGATCGTCGCGGAGGACATCGCCAAGTTTCCCGATCAGAACCTGGCTGAATCGCTCCAGCGCATCCCCGGCGTCTCGATCCAGCGCGACGCGGGCGAAGGCCGTTCGATCACCGTCCGCGGCCTCGGCGCCCAGTTCACGCGGGTGCGCCTGAACGGCCTCGAGACCGTCGCCACCTCGACCGACGGTGCCAGCGCCAACCGCGACCGCGCCTTCGATTTCAACGTCTTCGCCTCGGAGCTGTTCAGCAGCCTGGTCGTCCACAAGACCGCCGAACCTTCGCTTGACGAAGGATCGCTGGGGGCGGTCGTCGACCTCAACACGGGCAATCCGCTGGGCGGCAAATCGGGGCTGACCGCGGTCGCCAACATCCAGGGCAGCTATAACGACCTCAGCAAGAAGGTCGGCCCGCGTCTGGCCGGCCTGCTCTCGTGGCGCAACGCCGATGGCAGCTTCGGCGTGTCGGTGTCCGCCGCCTATCAGAAGACCAACAATCTCGAGCTGGGCAACAACAGCGTCCGCTGGGCGCAGGCACGCTTCGATTCGGTCAATGGCACGCCCTGCTTCTACACCACCCAGGCGGGCAACACCGCGGCGCCGAACAGCGGCGGCTTCTATCGCCCGAGCGCGATCTGCGACCAGGCCGCTCTGGCGTTCCACCCGCGCATCCCGCGCTATGGCGAGGTCCGGCACGATCGTGAGCGCCTGGGGATCACCGGCAGCGTTCAATTCGCGCCGACCGAGGCCACCAAGATCTCGATCGACGGCCTCTATTCACGGTTCAAGGAGACGCGCGAGGAGAAATGGGGTGAAGTCCTGCTACGCTCCAACGAGCGTTCGATCGACCTGACCAATTTCACCGTCGATTCGAACAACACGATGGTGACCGGCACGCTGAACGATGCGTGGGTCCGCACCGAACATTATCTGCGCAAGTCGAATACCGAATTCTATCAGTTCGGCGGCAGCTGGGACCAGGATCTCGGTGAGGATTTCCGCTTCACCGTGCTCGGGGGCTTGTCGAAATCGAGCGCGGACATCCCGGTCGAGACGACCTTCGTATTCGACGATCGCGACGCGCAGGGCTATAGCTTCGACTATACAGACATGCATTTTCCGAAGCTCACCTTCGGAACCAGCGTGACCGATCCGGCGAACTTCCAGCTCGCCGAGATCCGCGACCGTCCCTCGAACGTCACCAACAAGTTCCAGACCGCGCAGGCGCGCTTCGAATGGGACGCAAACGAGTTCCTCACCGTCAAGGCGGGCGGCGTCTACCGCAAGTTCACCTTCGACTCCGTCGCCTTCACCCGCGACGCGGTGGTGTGCGGCAATGGCGGACTCGACGTTGTGCTCAAGCAGATCACCTGCTCGCCCTCGTCCGCCTTCGGGCCGACCGCGGTCTACGGCTTTGCCGCCACGGGCCTCAGCGAGTCCTTCAACCTCGGCGATGCCGGGCAGCCGAACGGCAACACCAACAGCTGGATCGTCCCCGACATCGCCAAGTCGGCTGCCTTTACCGGCCTCTACAATCGCACACCGGCGGTGGACGCGGGCAACACCCGCAGCGTCGGCGAAAAGGTCACCGGCGGCTATTTCCAGTTCGACATCAAGACCGACGCGCTGGGCTTCGATGTCGCGTTCAACGGCGGCATGCGTTACGCCCATACCGATCAGACCTCGAGCGGCCTCAACAGCGGTGTGCTGGTCACGGTCGATCGCAGCTATGACGATTGGCTGCCCTCGATGAACCTCGCGCTCTACCCGACCAAGGACATCATCGTCCGCGCGGCGGTCGCCAAGGTCCTGACCCGGCCGACGCTGGGCAATCTGACCCCAGGCGGTTCGGTCGACGGGTTCAACTACCGGGTCACCTTCGGCAATCCTTTCCTCGATCCGTTCCGCGCGACCGCCTATGACTTCGCACTCGAATGGTATTTCGCGCCGCAATCGATCGCCTCGATCGCGGTGTTCAAGAAGGATATCGAGAGCTTCCCGGTAACCGCAGTCACCAGCGGCACCTTCGCGTCGACCGGCCTGCCGCTGTCGGTGCTTCCGCCTAGTTCACCGGCCTTCATCAATCCCGAAGGCCAGATCTGGTCGATCACGGGCAACGTCAACGGCAAGGGCGCAAAGCTGAAGGGCATCGAACTGTCGCTCCAGGCGCCCTTCACCTTCCTGCCGGGCTTCCTGAGCCACTTCGGCGGGATCCTGAACGCGACCTTCGTCGATTCCTCGGCCAACTACACCGTTGCAGGCCCGACGGTCGCGACCTGCGTTCCGCCCGCGAACCCCGCGGCGGCCTGTACCTTCGGGCCCAATGTCGGCGCGTCACGCACCTCGACGCTGTTCGGCCTCTCCAAGACAGCGCTCAACGGCACGCTCTACTATGAGGACTCGAAGTTCAGCGCCCGCGCCTCGGTCAGCTATCGCGGGCCCTATGTCGATCAGAACTCCGGCACCGGCAATGTGTTCGAAGGCTATAACGAGGCGGTGAACGTCGACGCATCGGTGCGCTACAAGCTCACCGACTGGGTAGAGCTGTCGGTCGAAGGCGTGAACCTCACCGACGCCTATCGCGATCGCTACACCGATCTCGATGCCAACCGGAACTATGAATACAATCATTTCGGCCGCACGATCCTGTTCGGCGCGCGGCTGAAGCTCTAAGCCTTCCAAGGCAAACTCAGGCCGCCGCATCCGATCGGACGCGGCGGCCTTTTTTTTATTGCAGCTTGTCGACGACCTTGCCGTTCACGCGCACATTTTCGAGCCGCAGTCCTTCAGTGTGGCGGATCACGCTGGGCTCGCGCACCCCCTCGAAGCTGCAATCGCGCAGGGTAATGTCGGTGACCGGCGCCCCCGGCAGCCCCTGGCTGTCGATCACCCGCACCGCGTTCCTGGCCCGCAGCCGCTCGATCACGACATTGCGCAGCTTGGGCACGAAGGGTCCGTTCGCGCCCTCCTCATAGTTGAAATCGCACGTCACCGCGGCGCGGCCGACCTGGCCGACATCGATATCGCGATAATAGAAATTCTCGAGCAGCCCGCCGCGCAGCGCGTTGTTCTTGAAGCGGATCGCATACCAGAGGTCGGGGCTGTCCATCACGCAGCGCTCGGCGAATATCCAGCGTGCGCCGCCCGAGATCTGCGACCCCACCACCACGCCGCCATGCCCTTCCTTCATCCGGCAGTCGCGGATCAGGATATTCTGCGAAGGCGTCGCCAGCCGCCGTCCGTCGGCATTGCGCCCCGAATTGATCGCGATGCAATCGTCGCCAGTGTCGAACAGGCAATGTTCGATCAGCGCGCCGTCGACCGATTCCGGATCGCAACCGTCATTGTTGGGGCCGTGCCCCAGGATGTCGACGCCGCGCACGGTCAGGTTGCGGCACAGCACCGGATGGATCTGCCAGAAGGGGGCGCCGCGCAGCTTGACGCCTTCGATCAGGACATTCTCGCAGTCATAGGGCTGGATGAAGGCCGGCCGCAGATAGGATCCGTCGCCGAACACGCGCTTCTCCACCGGTACGCCGGCCTCGGCCATCTCGAACAGGCGCGCGCGCGCCGGGCGCTGGTCGGGCAGGCCTTCGCGCCAGCCATGGTCGATCGTCCCGCCCCAGGGACCCTTCCACGCCCACCAATGCTCGGCGCTGCCCTGGCCATCCAGCGTCCCCTCGCCGGTGACCGCGATGTTCTTCTGGCGACGTGCATAGACGAGCGGGGAATAGTTCATGCACTCCATCCCCTCCCAGCGCGTGAAGACGATCGGATAGTGCGCGGGGTCGGTCGAGAAGAGCAGCGTCGCGCCGGCCTTCAGGTGCAGATTGACGTTCGATTTCAGATGCACCGCGCCGGTGAGGAAGCGGCCCGCGGGCACCACCACCCTGCCCCCGCCCGCCGCATTGCAGGCCGTGATCGCCTTGGCGATGGCGTCGGTGTTGAGCGTCGTCCCGTCGCCCCTGGCGCCGAACTGCGTCACGTCGAAATCGCGCGCCGGAAACACCGGCGGCTTGACGCTGCGGGCGATATCCGCCGCGCGCGCCCAGGGATCGATAGACCTGGCAGAGGCGAAACCCGGCAGCATCGAGCAGGCGGCGCCGGCTCCGGCATAGCGCAACAGGTCGCGGCGCGACGGGGTGATCAGCATGCGGCAGCTCTCCAGGACTCGGTCTTTTTTGACACCGGTTCCCACGAGACTGTCCGGGGCAGGATGCCAGGTCAAGCGTCGATGCGCGCTCGTCGCATCCCCGTCGCCGGGCCGCCGATCTGTCGCATGCGGGATGCTGCGGACGGACCAGGCGCTAACCGCACCGCGACCACGGAACAGGGATCAAACCAATGCGATACCTGCCAGCCTTGCTGCTGCTCGCCATCACTCCCGTCCTCGCAGGCGCCGCGCCCGCGAAGGCGCCCGCATCCCATACCCGCGGCACCGCCGAGATATTCGATCAGGTGACCGCGCAGTATGCCGCTGCCAATCCCGCCGCATCGCGCACCTCGGGACCGGCTCGGCTTGCTCCGGTTCCCGAGCCCGCGATCTGGTCGATGATGATCGCCGGCATCGGCTTCGCCGGCGCAGCGCTGCGTCGCGCTAGGCGTTGGCGGCCTGCCGCAGCTTCCCCGCGCGCTGGCGGGTAAACGCCAGATCGAACGCCTGGGCCCGGCCGGTCGCGCGCAGGAGCCCCTGATACTCGCCGGTCCATTGATCGGCGAACCCCGATACCTTGCCGTAGCTGTTGTCGAGCAGCACGTGGGGGATATCGAGCAGCAGCGACAGGATATGGGCGTGCAGCCGGTCGGTCACCACGACCTCGCCCTGGCTCAGCATCGTCAGCCCCCTGCGAAACCGCCATTCCGCCAGCCGGCGCTGGCGCAGCGCGCGCATCGCCATCGGATCGCGCAGGAACAGCCGATGGAGCTTCAGCGACAGGCGCAGATAGCGTTTCTGCGCCGGATCCTCCTCCAGCCAGTCGTCCGCGACCGCGCCGGGCGGCAGCGGCTCCTCGTCCCGGTCCGCGCGTTCGTGATCGGTGCGCAGCAGCGCGAAGATCGGGTGTCGGGCAATTCCGCGCACCTGGCGGCCGAGCATGAGCGCGGCATCCGGGCACAGCTCGATCCGGCAATCGAAATGCTCGCGGGCAAAGGCCAGCGAGCGGGCATCGCGGACGAGCAGCGTGAACTTGCCATGGCGCTTGATCGCCGCGGCCATCTCCGCAGCCGCTTCCGGATTCGCATAATGGATCGATTGCGGCATCTGGATGATCGGCCGGCCGCGGTGCCGTCGCAGCAGGTGCAGGCGGAACGCCTCGTGCTTCGGCCAGAGCGTGCCCAGATTGCCGCCGCCATGGATCAGGATCGGCCCGTCGCCGATCGCGTTCCCGCAGGCCTGGTCCTCGAAATCGGCGATCGCCGAGTAATAGGCCGGCAGGCGCGAACGCTCGCGCAGATAGGCCATCTCGCCGAGCCAGATCGCCGAATCGCCGACATTGCTGTGGTCGGGGAAATCGACCAGCGCGAGCTTGCCGGGTGGCAGCACCGAATCGAGCACCTGCGCAAAACGCTGTGCGAGTTCGCCGACGATCTGATCGGCGGTTTTGCCGTCGCTGGTCATGATCGGCCCTTTCGAAGTCGTTTGAGGATGGATTTGCCGCGACCGCGCCATTCGCGCGAGATCGCGAGCAGCACGGCAGCGTAGAAGAGCGCGCCCAGCACGGTGAGGACGAGGATCGTCCACCAGCCGCCAAGCTCGGGCGAAAGCAGGCGCATCGCCAGCGCCAGGAATATCCCCATCGCCGTGGAGGCGAACAGGGGCGCCGCGATCGCCTTGAACGTATCCGACGGACGGATGCCCGACGCGCGCTGGAGCAGGACGATCTGCATCGGCACCGTCACATAGGCGCGCACGACATAGGAGATCGCCACGGCGAATATGCCGAAGGGCAAGGCCGCGAGCGTGAGGATGAAGCCGAGCACGAACTGCGTCGTCGACAGGATCATCAGGCTGCGCGATGCGCCGAGCACGCTCAGCGAAGGCGAGGCGAAGAAGTTGAGCGTGAAGGGCAGCGCCATGAACGCGAAGATCTGCGCCAGATTCCCCGCATCGTGCCACTTTTCCCCGAACAGCCCGGGCACCAGGACCGGTGCCAGCGCACCGAACCCGACCAGCGCCGGGAAGGAGATCGCCGAGGATTGCGAGATCATCCACTGATAGGCGCGGCGAAGCTCGGGCAGCTCGTCCTTGACCCGCGCCAGGGTCTGCACCGCCACCTGGGTGAAAGGCTGGATCGCACCGCGGCCGATCAGCTCGACGACGCGCCAGGCGGTGCGGTACACGCCGACCGCGGCCAGCCCGATCCCGGCGCCGATCGCGATCTCCTGCACGCGCACCGTGGCGAGGAAGACGAGCTGGACGTAGATCAGGCTGCCGTTGAGCGCCAGGTTGCCGCGCAGGATCGCCCATTCGAATGCCCAGCCCGGCTTCCAGTCATAGGAGCCGCGCGACAGGATGACGCCCGCCACCTCGGTGACGATCCGCTGGATCACCATGCTCCACAGGCCCAGCCCGCAAAACGCGGCGACGATCGCGCAGGTGCCGCCGATCAGCCCGCCGACCACCGAGCGCAGCGCGGTGGTACGGTGGCCGAACTCGCGCAGCCGGAGCGCCATGTGCGTCCCGCCGAACGAGGAGATCGGCAGCACCAGGCTCATCACCGCCAGGGGCAGCGCGATGTTCGGCGCGTGCATCGAATCCGCGATCGGCCGGGCAAGCAGCATGATCGTGAACGCGGAGACAAAGGAAAATGCCTGTTGCGATCGGTAGATCGTGTCGAGAAAGGCCGGGGTGATCTCCCGCCGCCGCGCGATCGTCTGGACCAGCCCCGCGGTCGCGACGATGCGGAACGCCTCGGCAGTGAACGCCATCACCGAAAAGGCGCCGATATCGGCGCGGGTCAGCAGCCGCGCCAGCGCGACGAAGACGATGAAGGAGAATACCTGGTCGGACAGGAACCGGGTCACGGTCCAGCCGATCGAACTGCGGCTCCGCTTGCGCAGATTCGCGTCGAAGCTTCCGGGCGATTCAGCGTTCAAGGAGCCGCCTCGCTTTCAGCAGGCGCATCCGCGTGCGCTCCAGCCGCCGCCAGGCCTTCTGGCGAAGGCTGTGAAAGGCGGGATCGGCTTTCGGCGCGAAGCGCGCCGCGCCGATGTCGGACGCCACCGTCGCCTCCAGGATCGGCGCCGGAAACAAGGCGAGGTTGCGCATGCCATGCGCCCAGGACCGGTCCATCTCGTCGTCGATCGGCCGCTGGACCATCCGGCAATGCGCGACGAAGCGCTGCGCACCCTCCAGCGTGATCGCATAGCCCTGGGTGCCGTAGGCGAGCCCGATCAGTTCGACCACGGTGCGCGAATGCTGCAGAAAATCGCTGCGGACCACGCGCTGATAGGTGGGGCGCTTCGCATATAGACGCAGATAATCGATGCCGGTCGCATGAAGATCGGCACGCGCCAGCCGATCGAGATACGCCCAGTCGACCAGCGTATCGTCCTCGAGAATGATCGCCTGGCGCACCCCGCGCGCGACCATGTCGCGCCAGATCGAATAGTGGCTGGCATAGCAGCCGATCTCGCCCCGGGTGAGCGCGCGCCCCTTGTTCCGGCTTATGGCGAGCTCATCGAGCGCCATGCCCTCGGCAAGCCCGGTACAGGCATCGAAGAATCGCCAGGGAAGCGTGGCATTGCCGGCCCGTTCGGCAAAGGCACGGCGCCGCGCCTCGGCTGTCGCGAGCGACACCACCCATATTTCGGCGGGTTCGCCCAATTCCGGCAAATCTCGTACCAAGTTACACGCCTCCTGCTCACGGTCCTGTGCTGCATTTCGCAGTGCAACACATCCGAGGTGGCCAAGGCCTTTGGTAGCGGGCCCCGCGGCCCGCGCGAACCCGTCTCCGGCTCGGATCGTCGCCCCAACAGGGCGGCTCGCCTTCGCAAGCGCAGCATGATGTTGACCTTGCCGCCCAGCAGCCGATGCTAGCACCGACAACAAGCGAGTAGAGGCGTTCGAATGTACCAAATCGCTGTCGTCGTGCCTGTATGGAATGGCCGGTCGATCCTGCGACGATGCCTGGAGTCAATCGAGCGGCAGACTCTCCCGCGCGAGGCCTTTCAGATCATCGTCGTCGACAATGCGTCGACGGACGGCACGCCGGAAATCGCGCGCGCCTTCCCGGGCGTCCTGGTTCTCGAGGAACCCGCGCCGGGCTCCTATGCTGCACGCAACCGCGCGCTTCCGCATGTCGAGGCGCCGATCACGGCGTTCACCGATGCGGATTGCGTTCCCGATCCTGACTGGCTCGAACGCGTCCTCGAAGCTGCGGCCGCGAATCCCGGCTTCGGCGTGCTCGCCGGCAAGATCGACCTGTTCGACGAAGGCGAGCAGGAAGGAATCGTGTTCGGCGACTATGAGCGCCTGTTCAGCTTTCCCCAGAACCATGCCGCGCGCGGCAATTGCGCTACCGCGAACTGGGCGAGCGAGACCGAATTGCTGCACAGCCTCGGCGGCTTCGATGCCAGCCTCAAGTCGGGCGGCGACCGCCAGATGGCGCTCCGGATCAAGCAGGCGGGACGACCGCTGGTCTATGTGCCGGCGATGGTCGTGCGCCATCCGGTGCGCGCCAGTCGGGCCGAACTGGTCCGCAAGCGCCAGCGGCTGAGCGGCGGGCGCTGGGATCGGACCCGGCGCAGCCTGCGGCTTGCGCGCGTCCTCGCGGTCACCGCGGTAGATACCGTGCGGCGGCTGCGGCGCGCGGCGATTTCCCCGGGGCTGTCGCTCGGGCGGAAACTCGCGGTAATGGGGCTCACGCTCGAGCTCGCCGGCGTCGCCATCGCCGAATTTCTGCACCTGGCCGTCGGCCGCAAGGCGGCGCGCGACTGATGACCGAACCCCGTTTCTCCCCCCGTTTCTCGGTGGTGATGCCCTTGTTCAACAAGGCCTCGCATGTCCGCGCCGCCATCGAGAGCGTGCGCGCCCAGAGCCTCGCCGCGCACGAGATCATCGTGGTCGACAACCGCTCGACCGACGGCAGTCGCGCGATCGTCGCGGGAATCGAGGATCAGCGCATCCGGCTGCTCGAGCTGCTCAAGCCCGGCCCCGGCGGCTATGCCGGCCGCAATCTCGGGGTCCGCGCGGCGGAGGGCGAGTGGATCGCCTTTCTCGACGCCGACGATCTCTGGGCTCCCGATCATCTCGCGCTCCTGGCCGAGGCGATCGCCGCCGATCCGGAGGTGCACGCGGTGGCGACCCGGTTCGACCATGTCTTCGAGCATCACCGCAAGCCCCAGCGGATCGCGCCGGCGCTGGAGCAGCCGGTCACGCTCGATCTCGCCGGTTTCCTGCGCGCCTGGCTCGCGGTTCGCGAATGCCCGATGTGGACCGGCGCGATCGCGATCCGCCGGGATACGCTGATCGATGCGGGGCTGTTCCCCGAGGATCGCGCCGTGCGCGGGGGCGACAAGGATCTGTGGCTCCGTGTCCTGGCGCACGGCCCGCTCCGCTATGTCCCGCAGGTCAGCGCGGACTTCCACCGCGATTCGGAAAACAAGGTCAGCAAATCGACCACCACGCTCGGCGTGCCCTGCCTCGTCGAGACTGCCCATCGGCTGATGCAGGCCGCCGGTCCCGAGGAGGTCGCATTGCTGCGGCGGCTCGTGAACCAGGAGATCGCGCATTATGCGCGCTATTCGATGAAGCACGCGGGACGCACGGCGATCCGCATGCGTGACATCTGCCTGCCCGAAGGGTTCGGCACGGCCGCGCTGGTGCTCGCGGCGCGCGTCATCCCGGGAAGCCTGCGGCAGGGCGGCTATGCATTGCGGAACCGGCTGATTGCCCGCGCGTGAAGCCCCTTTCGATCTTCGGATGCCTGCTCATCGCGGCCGGCATGATTGCTGCCTGGGCGGCGTTGCTCGGCATTTTTGTGCCGAGCCTGGATGCCTATGCCTCGTTCATGCCGCTCTATGCCGCGCCGATCCTGCTCGGCGCGCTGCTCGCCTGGTCCAACCGGCCCTGGCCGCTGATCGCGGCAGCGCTCGCCTTGCTCCCGATCGCCGGCAGCGTCGGGCCGGAACTGCTGCGGACGATCCCGAGCGCGCCCGCTGGAGCGCCGCAGGTCCGCATCGTCACCCACAATGTCTGGAAGCAGAATGCCGATCCGGCCGGAACGGTGCGGACCATCCTCGGCGCGCATGCCGATATCGTCCTGCTCCAGGAGGCCAGCGGCAATTTCCGGCCGATGCTGGCGGCGCTTCGCCGGCATTTCGCCTATTCCACCGATTGCCCGGCACGCTGCGATCTGGTGATCTTCTCGCGCTGGCCGATCGGCGCGCGCGACTATCATTTCCGCGACGCCGAGGGGCACAGCTTCGGTCCGCCGCTCGCCTGGGCGCGGATCACGCCGCCCGGCATGGCGCCCTTCACCGTGGCGACGCTCCATTATGGCCACCCCTCGCCGCCCGGCCCGCAGGCGCGCATGCGCTCGGAGCTCGCCGCCGCGGTCCGTCGGATCGATCCTGCTAGTCTCATCGTTGCAGGCGACATGAATCTCACTCCCTGGGCCTCCGCGATGCGCGAACAGGACAAGGCGCTGTCTCCGCTGACGAGGATGACGCGCGCACTGCCGAGCTGGCGGCGGTCGGTTCCGCTGCTGCCGATCGATCACCTCTACGCCGGACCCGGCTGGGGGCTGATCGAGGCGCGGCGCCTGTCGTCCACCGGATCCGATCATTATCCCTTGCTCATAACTTTGGGGCGCCGATGAAACCGCTATTGGCCTCCGCCTGCATGGCGAGCGTCGCGCTCGCCTTTCCCGCCCTGGCGCAGCAATCGGACGCGACCGATGCGCTCGGCTCGGTCTCTTCGGAGAACAGCTTCGGCCGCGACCGCAACGTCAGCGTGCTCGAACGCCCGCGCCCCGATTACACACCCGAACCTCTTGAGTTCGGCTCGATCGAGGTCATGCCGCGGATCGCCATCGGGGCGGGTTATGACGACAATCTCTACGCGCAGCGGACCGACCGGATCGGCGACGGCTATGTCCGCATCCGCCCGCGCATCTCGATCACCCGCCCCTCGCCCAATCTGCGCCTGACGCTCAACGGCGAGTTCGATCTGCTGCGCTATGCCGATCGCGCGAGCGAGAACGCCACCCAGTATAATTTCGACGGGCACGCGCTCTATACGATCAGCCGCGACACCACGCTGTCGCTGGCCGCCTCGCATGGCCGCTACAGCCAGGAACGCGTCTCACCCGATTCGCCCACCAATTCGATCCGCCCGACCCGGTTCACGATCAGCGACGGCAGCGCGACTCTGTCGCACACGTTCAATCGGCTCCGCCTGCGCGGCGTGCTTGATGTCGAGAATCGCGACTATCGCGACGGGCGCACCCCCAGCGACACCGTGGTGGATCAGGATTTCCGCGACCACACGACCGTGACCGCCACCGGGATCAGCGAATATGCGCTCAATCCCAGCATGGCGCTGTTCCTGGCCGGTGCCTACAACCAGCGCGACTACCGCACCCGGATCGGGCCGGTGCCGGCGCGCGATTCCACCGGTTTCGAGCTCGCCGCGGGATCGAGCTTCGAGCTGGGCCGGATGATGCGCGGCTCGCTGCGCATGGGCTATCTCAAGCAGAATTATCGCGACCCGATGTTCCGCGACGTGTCGGGCTTCCTGGTCAGGGGCGAGGTCGCCTATTTCGTGACGCCGCTGGTCACCGTTACCGGCACGATCGACCGGAGCGTGAGCGAGACCGGCGTCATCGGCGCGACCGGCTATCTCAAGACCACCGCGACGCTGCGCGCCGATTACGAGCTGCTGCGCAACCTGATCCTGGGCGCGAGCGCCGAGCTGGAGAAGCGCGACTTCCAGAATCTCGATCGCAAGGACGATCGCTGGACCCTGCGCACGAGTGCCAGCTATCTGATGAGCAAGCGCGTCGCACTGCGCGGCGACTTCCAGCGCCGCAGCCAGTCGAGCGCAGGCGCGCTCCCCGGCCGCGAATTCGTCGACAACCGGATCTCGGTCGGCGTCACCTTCTCGGGGCTCTAGGTCGGGAACGCATAAATTGCGGACGGCCGGAAGTGATGGTTAGCTGCCGTTCGGCCTGCGCTGCTGCATGGCACTTTCCGGGGCAGCTATCACGCCTGCGGCTCCCAAAAGCCTCCGGTCTGAAATCCGCCACTTGCGCCGTTGGAGGCGCCCTCCGGGTAAAGGGCAGCGAACGTCTGAGATATTGGTGGGAGGCTGCTCTTGCAGCTATGGATCGGGTTCTCCCGCTCAAGCGGCTAGTGCCGGCACCAATAGCGAAGGGCTCACTTTGTCTGTCAAACTAGGATGCATGGCCGCCAGTGCTGCAATTGGCTTTGCATTGCTCGTCTTGCTGCTCATGCCCTATCGATTGGAAACTGTGGAGAGCATTGTCTCAGCAAACGGAACGGGTTGCGCGATCTCCACGACCAGCAATGGCGGGTGGCGCGAAGAAGTTGGGGCTTCGCGGGTTGCCTACCCTCTCGATATATTTGTCTTCGTGGATAGTTGCGCCGGAGTGCCCGAAGGGCGACCGCTTTCCGCGGAGCTTGTGTCCGCGCGTTCGGGAAAGGTCATCGCGCTAGGATTATCATGTTCTGGGGCCGAACATGCCGAAGGTTATCCTTGTCGGCTTGAACTGCCACCACTTAGCACGCTGGCCGGGCATGATCGATTTCGCGTTCGGGTCGTAAAGGCCAAAGGGCAAGAACCGGGTGCTGCCGAGTTGCAGCTATTCCTCAAGCGAGAATGGCGTAGTGCCGTGATCGACGGAATCATGTCGGTATAGCGCTCGCGTCCGCAATTGGGTCGATAGCGGTCTATGCTCTCGCATCCCCCATAGGCTTGCAATGTAGGATTTCGTCTGCTCGGCTGCGGTGACCACCCCGCGCTCTTTGAACCGTAGATTTGCGAAGGATTTTCCTTGGCGCCTGAACGGCGCGTCACTGTCGCGTCGGTGGCGCGCGCCGGGCGCGTCGCAGGCGCACTCCTGTCGCATCGGCGACGCGGGGCTGTCGCGTCGCTGATGCGTGACTGTCGCTTTGCCGTGACCTTGATGTCGCCTTGCCGTCGCTGCGCCGCATCCGCTCTCAGAGGCGGAAGTTTTCAAACCGCGTTTCGTGTCAACTTCATCAGCCTGTGAGGGCGGCGGCACCGACCGATCTTATGGGTGCAGGTCCCGGCCCCGCCGTTCGATCCAGCCATGCAGCGCGCCCTCGCAGGCGGCGAGCATCTCGGGCGGCACCATGCGGTTGATATAGCCCTCCGAACCCTGGTCCGAGAGCAGCTTGGCGGGGATGCCGCCGACCACGCCGCGCGGCGGCACATCCCTGGTGACCACTGCGTTGGCGCCGACCGCCGAGTCCGCGCCGATGTCGATCCCGCCGATCACCTTGGCGCCGGACCCCAGGAAGGTGCGGTCGCCGATCACCGGCGCGCCGCGCCGCGCACCGCGATTCATGAAGCCGAGCACGACGCCATGCGTGACGTTCACATTGGCGCCGATCACCGTGTCGCCATGGAAATAGAAGCCGCCGAAGCGGTTGAGGAACAGGCCGGGCCCGATCTCGGTATATTCAGGAATCGCGAAGCCATATTTGTAGCGTGCACGCAGCAGCATCAGCTTGACGATCGGAAACAGCCCGAAGCCCTTCAGCGGCTTGAGCTTCAGCCAGCCGCAGGTGCGCATCAGCACGGTGTATTTGTAGCCAGGCGTGAAGGCATAGTGGCGAACGAAAGCGCCGAAGCTCACCCGCCCGGCATAGCGATAGAGATCGGCCGCCAGCAGCGCCTTCAGCTTGGCGAAGCTCACCGGGCAGCCGCGCCGATGCGGCTTGCCGGTCTCGTTGCTGTCCTGATCCGACGCGGACGGTTCGTGCCCCAGCGTTCCGACCACCGCGTCCATCAGAAATATCGCTCGGCGAAGCGGATGGTGTCGCCCGGCAGCACCGCGAAGTCGGCCGTCAGCGGATATTCGGTCTCGCCGGCCTCGCCCGCCCGCTTCACAAAGACGCGCTTCTCGTTGGCGCGATAGGTGAACCCGTCAGCCTTGGCCACCGCCCCCCGGATCGTCAGCCCCTGGACATAGGGATATTCGCCCGGCTTGTTGACTTCGCCCAGGATGTAGATCGGGCGGAAATTGGCCACCTGGATCGAGACCTTGGGCTCGAGCAGATAGCCTTCCTTCAGCTTCGCCTCGATCGCACGGGAGACTTCGTCGGGCTGAAGCCCCGCCGCCTGTATGTCGCCGATCAGCGGGAAGGAAATCACGCCGGCCGGAGTGATCTCGAAGTCGCCGGTCAGCGAAGCCTCGCCAAAGGTGGTGACTTTCACCTTGTCGCCCGGCGACAGTTTGAACGCGGCGGCAGGCGGCGGCGTCGAGCCTGCGCCGGCCACCGGGCTCTGACCCGAACATGCGGTGAGCAGCGCCAGCGCCGCTACCGATGCGATCTGCATTCGCCACTTCATTGCGATACTCCAGAACTCAACACGATTTCTCCCTTTCGGAGGTCTCCGGTCGCCCGCGAGCGATGCTCGAGCGCCCGTTCGATCCTTGCCCAGTAATTTTCCGCCGCCTGTTCGACGCCATAAGCGAGCGAACGCTGCCGCGCCGCGGCTCCCGCAGCGGTGCGCCGAGGTTCGGCATGCACGGCGCGAAGGGCCTCCGCGAAACGCTCGGGATCGTCGGTCGGCACCAGCGCACCGGCATCGACATCCATCGGGCCGGCGACCGCTTCACGCGCCATGTCGGCCAGGATCTCCGACGGACCCGAGGCGCAATTGGTCGCCACGACAGGCAGTCCGCAGGCCATCGCCTCGACCAGGCCGTTGGGGAAACCCTCGGCATTGGACGGCATGGCAAACAGTTCGGCGCGCGCGAGCAGCGCATAGGGGTTTTCGATGAAGCCGGGCATGTCGACCCGGTCGGCGATGCCGAGCGCGCCCACGCGGCTTTCGAGCGCACTGCGCTCCGGGCCCTCGCCCAGGATGACCAGCCGCGCGGGCAGCTGAACCTTGGCATAGGCATCGAGCAGCATGGCGAAGTTCTTGTTGGGCACCAGCCGCCCTGCGGCGATCACATAGGCGCCTTGCGGCTGGAACGCCGGCGTTTCGCGCGCCAGTTCGGCGATGCGCCGATGGTCGACCGGATTGGCGATCGCAGACACCCGATCCCGGCGCACGCCGAAATTGGCGACCAGATCCTCCACCACGCCTTCGGACACGGCGATCACATGGCTTGCGCGCGGATAGCTGGCCCGCACCATCGCCTTGGCAAATTTCGCGCCCATGCCCGAGCCGAGATGCGCGGAGGTGTTGACGCGCTCGCTGATCAGCCAGGGCTTGTTGCGCCCCGCCATCGCCACCGCGTTGGCGACATTGGCGCGCGTGAGGAAGCTGAGCGTCACGTCGGGTGCGAGCTTGCCGACGAGCCTGCGGAGCTGGAGCAGGCCGGAGAAGGGCTTGTGTCGCGCATCGAGCTGATGGACCTGGATCCAGTCGGGCACGGCATAGACGCGCGGCTCCTGGTCGAGCAGCGCAAGGTGAATCGCATAGCGCTCGCGCCACGGCGCCGACGCCGCCAGCAAGGTGGTGAGCACGCGCTCGGCACCGCCCCCCGCTAGCGAATTGATCGCGAAGAGGACTTTCTTCTTCTTCGGCATCGTCCCTCGCTTACGCCACTATCGGAACTGCTCCCTGACCCCTGCCTACCACGGGTTATTGCTGCGACGCACCACATCGAACCCGCCCCGCCGCCCGGGAAGGGCAGTTCATCGTTATGGTGCCCGGATCGCCGGATAGCTGGAGGTTCCACGCCGCGCGAAGGGCACGATTGACCGCTTAGGCGGGCCGGTGCGCTTAGCGAATTGCTGCGGTGCAGATACACGGTGCCGTCAGCAAGGCAGGAAAAGGGGCCTCCCATGAAGCGAGTCGAATGCCTGGACGGCCTGCGCGGCCTTGCGGCGCTCTGGGTGCTGCTCGGCCATGCGATGATCCTGACGGGCTTTCGCCTGCCCCTGGTCAGCCAGCCCGATCTGGGGGTGGACCTGTTCATCCTGCTCTCGGGCTTCCTGATGGTATTTCAATACCGGCTGCGCAGCGCGTTCGAGGATTGGCAGCGGCCCTCGATCTGGGGAGCCTTCTGGGTGCGCCGCTTCTTCCGCATCGCGCCCTTATTCTATGTGCTCCTCGCCGCGGCGCTCATCGCCGGGCCGGCGATCTACGCCGATCGCGTCGCGATCGACACTTTTCTGGGGCAATCGCTGCAGCCGCCGGAACGCTATCTCGATCATGGTCCCGCCAATATCGTGGCACATCTCAGCTTCGTCTTCGGGTTGCTGCCCAGCTATGCCTATCGCACCGCCCTGCCCGACTGGAGCCTGGGGCTCGAGATGCAATTCTACGCGGTCTTCCCCTTCCTCGTCTTGTTCACCCGCAGGGTCGGCTGGGTCTGGGGAGCGATTGCCATCGGCGCCGCGGGAGCGCTGACCGCGCTGGCGGCGAACCGCGCCGGGCTCGTCTATCCGATGCCCGCCTTCCTGCCGCTGAAGCTCCATCTGTTCCTGTGCGGCATGCTGATCGCTGCCGACCATCGCGGGCGGCGATCGCAGCTGTTGCTGCACCTCGCCGTGGCGATGCTGCTGGCGAGTCTGCCGTTCGGCGGAGCGCGTGACCTACTGCATCTGGCGGTGCGCGAACTGCTCGTCGTCACGTTCTTCGGGCTCGTCCATCTGGGCGACCGCGGCGTGGTGGGAATGGCTTCCCGTCTGCTCGGCAGCAAGCCGTTCCACTGGCTGGGCGAGCTTTCCTACGGCACCTATCTGATCCACCTGCTGATCCTGCAGCCGGTAGCGGCATGGGCTATTGCGGAATTCGGGCGCGGAATCGGCGCTCCCGTTCGCTTCGCGCTCGTCGTCCTCATCGTCGCGCCGATCACCTATGGCATCGCGTTCGTGACCTACAAGCTGGTCGAACTGCCCGGCCAGGCGCTGGGCAAGGCATTGCTCAGGCGCGCCACCCATAGCCGGCAGCGGGCACGACAGGTCGTTGCCGAGGAACTGGCTGCCCCCTGAAGGGTGCTACCGCACCGACTTTCCGTTTAACCCAACGCCAGATCATAGTTGGCGAGCCGCTGCACATTTCGAACATAGAGGGAGTCGGCACCCATCGGCAGCTTGAGGCCGTCCTCGACCCGGTCGAGGAACAGCTGGCCCGCGCCAAGATAGAGCTTCGCGCTCGAAGCGGGTGCGAAGCCAGTGATCGGGCCGAAAGCAGAGCCTGGTTCGAACAACGACAAGGCCGAGGCGGTGTTCGCCGCGGCGACCTTCTGGTCGGCATGACCGACGGGCAAGACGTCACTGCCTCTGGCCGCCGTCAGTACGAGAGTCGCCGCATCGGGCGCCGCGGCCACAGGCAGATAGGTTTCCGCACCCGGCGAGGAAGCCCCCTCGCCGACGACGATCGTCTCGCTCAGCGTATCGAGACCGGAAAGACCGGGCAGCGAACTCGACGTATAGAGCAGCGCCTGGTCGGCATGCGTGACCTGGACGCCGTCCAGCACCAGCGTCCCGGACGACGAGATCACCTTGGTCCGCGTGCCTGCATCCTCGAAGACGCTGTCGATCACGGTAACGTTGGCGGCACTGTCGAGCCAGAGCTGGTTCTGCTCGGACGAGCCCCCGCGATAGACCGGGTTGCGCCCGACCGCTTCCATCAGCGTCGACGAACCCCAGAGCCGGTAATTGCGTCCGTTTTCCTCGCTGAGCGTCCGCAGCAGCGTGGTGTTCTCGGACTTCAGGTCATAGCCGCCATCGCTGTTGCCGCGGGCGACCGTGTCGATGAAGGAGACGTTGTACACGCCGCGTTCGGTCGCGAACCCGTCGCCGTTGAGATAGGTGCCCGAATCGCTCTGCACATTTTCCACCGTCGCGCGCTGGATGGTGACGTCGTGCACCGTGCCATCGAGATGTACGCCGATCGGAAGATCGTCGCCTACCTGCCCGCCCATATCGGCATGGAGATCTTCGATCACCACGTTGCGGCTGTCGTACTGCAGCCTGATCGCGCTGCGTGAGAAGCCCTGGACCGCGACGTCGCTGATCCGAAGCCCCTTTACGGCCGCCGTTGCGCCGGTAGCGCTGGCGAGATCCTCGAAGAAACGCCGGACATTGTTCGCGTCGACATGCGCGATCGTGAGGTCGCTGATGTCCGCGGTGGCACGGAATGCCGACTGGACATTGTCGATCTGTAGATTCTCGAACGCCAGGTGGTCGGCGCCGGTGCCGAGCTTGAACAGCTCGTTGCCCGCCGCATCGCCAGCCTTCCAGTCGGCCGGCCGCGTTCCGACGATGTGCGCGTCCATGGTATTGCCGAAGGAATCGACCCCGCGGATCGTCACCGGAGCGCCTTCCGCGCCGCCGCGTGTGATACCGAGGATACCGGAAACGTTATAGTCGCCCCGGTCGGCGAGCAGCAGCACTTCCCCGCCGGCGCCGGCCTTTCCGATCAGCGTGTTCAGCGAACCGATCGACGCTGCGTTGTTGATGTCCCTGCCGCTTTTGTCGCCTGATCCCGTCGGAGAGATGACGAAGCTACCCATAGCGAAAAGTCCTCATACAGATGCGCGGCCTCACCTCGATCGCGCATGCGGCCTCTCTAGGGAATGTGATATTTCCAAGTAGTTACTGATACATAGGCGAAACAACTTAGTTGACCTCCGGCGAAAAAGCGCCGCGGGCCGACGGATTGGGAGACATTCGATGGATCGTCGGGCTTTCCTCGGCAGCACGTTGGGCTCCGCTGCGCTTAGCCTACCGCCAGCCGCGGCGGGCACCGCCACCGACAGCGGCGAGCGCCCTTCTTTCGCTGTCACGCCCGATGGGCTCGATCATTGGCGGGTCCGCAGTTGGGAATGGCGCGATGGTGCTTGGCGCCCAAGCATCGGCCGCCTGATGCGGACGGACGGCCGTTTTCGCCTCGAAGGCCGCATCGCTGCGGCGGATCGCCCCGCTCTTGCCGCGTGGCTCGAGGCGCAGCGATCCGCTTAGTCGAGTGCCTCGGCAGGCTGCGAAGTCGCACCCACGGGCGGGCAGGTGTTCAACGCGGCGTGATAGACCTTGATTGTGTCCACGGCCGACTGGTCCCAGGAGAAGCGGCTGCGGATATGCTCGGCATTGACCGTCAGATCCTCGTAATCCTCGTTGAGACGGCGTGCGAGCGCATCGACATTACCGACGGGGAAATAGTTGTGCGGATCGAGGCCGATGTCGCGATTCGCCGGGATGTCGCTGAGCAGCATCCGCGCACCACAACTCCCCGCCTCGAGCGCCGCGATCGGCAACCCTTCGTGATGCGACGGCATTACGAACAGTTCGCACCGTTCGTACAGGCATTTGAGCGTGGCGCGCGATTGGACGCCGGCGAAAATCACGCGATCGCCCGCGCGCGCCATCAGTTCGCGCGCATATTCGCTCTGATGGTCGGCACCGCCGACGATGACGAGCTGCGCCTCATAATCGGTGCGTTCGAACGCGGCGATCAGGTCGTGCAGCCCCTTTTCGGGCACGAGCCTGCCCACGGCGAGCAGGAAGGGCTCTGTAATCCCGATGCGTTCGAGCACCAGCTCGGGATCGGCCCCGGCAGGAAGCAGGGGCGCGCCATTGGGAATATAGCTGATGTCCTTGGCACGCTTGGGAAACGTCTCGCGGAGCTGCGCCGCGAGCGACGGCGACACTGCAATGATGCGATGGGCAAAGGTGAGCGCCAGCCATTCGCCGCTGCGCAGCGCGGCACGCGCGACGCGGCCCCATTTGGCGCGGTTATAGTCGGTGCCGTGATGAGTCACCACGACCCGCATGCCGAGCAGATACGCCAACGGCGCCAGCAGGCCAGGCCCGATCGCATGAATATGGATCATCGCCGCGCCACGCCACCAGGCGGCGAGCACCGCCATGAAGGTCGAGACGATTGCCTCGAGGTGCTTCGAACGCGGGCACGGTACGCCGACGATCTCGACGCCCTTATATTCGCTCTCGCGCTCGGGCAGATACGGCGCCCTGCCCAGCACCACCGAACGGTGCTCAGGCCAGATCGCCTTGATCCGCGGCAGGAGCTCCTCGCAATGGCTTTCGATGCCACCCATCACGTTCGGGAAGCCGCGTAGGCCCGTCACGCAAATCGTAGTCGCTTCACCCGGATCGTTCATACGCCCACTCGTCCGTTGCAGCATTTTTTATCTCCAGTCCCCCCGACAGGACCGTTCCCCGATTCAGTCAGGCCACCGCTGCCACAGGCTCTCTCCCGGATTCTTCGTATTCATTCAGGTACCACTCGACGAAACGCCCGATCCCCTCGGTCAAATCGACCTTGGGGCGGTAACCGGTCAGCGCCGCGATCGCCGAAATGTCGGCATAGGTCGCGGTGACGTCGCCGGGCTGCATCGGGCGCATTTGCTTGACCGCCGTGCGGCCGAGCGCGCCCTCGATCGTCGCGATCATCTCCATCAGCCCCACGGGATTGCAATCACCGATGTTCAGCAGCCGGTGCTCGCCCCGCGCAGGAGGGCGGTCGAGCACGCCCACCACCCCGTCGACGATGTCGTCGATATAGGTGAAGTCGCGCGCCATCTTCCCTTCGCCGAACACCTCGATGGCCTCGCCGGCCAGGATCTTCCGGGTGAAATCGAAATACGCCATGTCGGGCCGCCCGCGGGGGCCATAGACGGTAAAGAAGCGCAGCCCGCTCTGCGGGAAACCGTAGAGCTTCGCATAGGACTGGCTCATCAGCTCGCACGAGCGCTTGGTCGCCGCATAGAGCGACACCGGTGTCGTACACGGTTCTTCCTCGCGGAACCCCTCGCCACCGATCGGCCGGTCGCCGTAGACCGAACTCGACGAGGCATAGACGAGATGCTCGATACCCGGCGCGTGGCGCGCGGCTTCGAGCACCGCCAGATGGCCTTTCAGATTGCTCCGCTCATAGGCGAAGGGGTCTTCCAGGCTATAGCGTACCCCGGCCTGCGCGGCGAGATGGACGATCCGGCGGACGCCATGGTCGGCAACCAGGCGGACCACCCGCTCGGGTTCCGAAACGTCGCCGCGCACGAGCGTGAAGCCAGGCGTGCCGACAAGCCTAGCGACGCGCGCCTCCTTCAGCCGCACGTCGTAATAGGCATTGAAATTGTCGAGCCCGAAGACCTGCTCGCCCCGCGCGAGCAACCTTTCGGACACCGCATGGCCGACAAAGCCAGCAGCGCCGGTTACCAGGATCGGGCCTCCGCTCATGCCGCCTGCCTTGCCGCGGAGGCAGCTATGTCCCGAGCGAAGTCGTCATCGCTCGGCCGTCCGACGCTCACATAGCGGAAACCCTCCGCCTCGACCTTCTTCGGCGGATAGACGTTGCGCAGGTCGACCAGCACGGGCTGCGCCATCACGTCCTTCAGCCGCGGCAGATCAAGGGCTCGGAATGCATCCCATTCGGTGACAATCACTGCGGCGTGCGCGCCTTCTGCGGCGTCATAAGCGGATTCGGCATAATGCACGTCCTTCAGAAGGGGGCGCGCGGCCTCCATGCCTTCGGGGTCATAGGCGCGGATCGTGGCACCCGCGTCCTGAAGCGCCTGGATGATCGAGAGCGACGGCGCGTCGCGCATGTCGTCGGTATTAGGCTTGAAGGTCAGGCCCAGCACGGCGACCGTGCGGCCACGCATCGATCCACCCACCGCGGCGAACACCTTGCGTGCCATCGCGCGCTTGCGCTGGTCGTTCACCGCCACGGTCGCTTCGATCAGCCGGATCGGCGAGTCATGGTCCTGCGCCGTCTTCATCAGCGCGAGCGTGTCCTTGGGGAAGCACGAGCCGCCATAGCCGGGGCCGGCATGGAGGAACTTGGCACCGATCCGATTGTCCAGACCGATGCCGCGCGACACTTCCTGAACGTCCGCGCCGACCTTTTCGCACAGGTCGGCGATCTCGTTGATGAAGGTGATCTTCATCGCGAGGAAGGCGTTCGCGGCATATTTGATCAGCTCGCTGGTGCGCCGCCGCGTGAAGAGCAGCGGGGCCTTGTTCAGATAGAGCGGCCGGTACACCTCCTCCATCGGGGCGCGTGCGCGCTCGTCCTCGATGCCGATCACGATACGATCAGGGTGCTTGAAGTCCTCGATCGCGGCCCCCTCGCGCAGGAATTCGGGATTCGACGCGACCGCGAATTCGGCGGCGGGATTGGTTTCGCGGATGATCCGCTCGACCTCGTCGCCCGTGCCAACCGGCACCGTCGACTTGGTGACGATCACGGTGAAGCCTTCGAGCGAAGCCGCGATCTCGCGCGCGGCGCCATAGACATAAGAAAGATCGGCATGGCCGTCGCCGCGGCGGCTGGGTGTGCCGACACCGATGAAGACGACATCGGCCTGGGAAACCGGACCGACAAGGTCGGTCGTGAAGGAGAGCCGCCCCGCGGTCGCGTTCTTCGCGACCAACTCGTCGAGCCCCGGCTCGTAGATGGGGATGCCCCCCGCCTTCAGCTTGGCAATCTTGTCCGCGTCCTTGTCGACGCAGATCACGTCATGACCGAAATCCGCGAAACAAGCCCCGGAGACCAGGCCGACATAGCCCGATCCGATCATTACGATCCGCATACGCGTACTCCCTTTTTTACTAACTCGCGGCCGTCAATTTCGTGTTGCGCATGCGAACATTCTCTCGCCGTCGGCGGAGCGTCAACGCGGGAGCTTCGAGGTGAGGGAAATCGACGGCGAAACGAAATTTTAAGCATTGTTCGCAGGTTGCGTTCCGCACCAGCGAACAAATTCAAACATCATGGAGTATGCATGCATTCCAGCGATTTTCGCGTTTCCGCCGCGCCGATATAGCACCCGCAAGTGTCCCAAAAACGGCTCATCGCAAGGTTGCCACGCATTGCCGTTTCGATAGATAGCCGTACCCAGGAGATCTGGATGCTTGAGATACTCGAGCAGCAACGCGCGGCTTTTTTTTCGGAACTACCGGTACCGCTGGCGATTCGCCAGGATCGGCTTCGTCGGGCCGTGGCGATGATCGAGGAGAATAGCGGCGCCCTGTGTGCGGCGCTCTGCCGGGATAAGGCGCAGCGGGACCAGGAAGCCGCGATGCGAATCGAGGTCACGCCGGCGCTCGCGGATCTGCGCAATGCGCTTCGAAACGCGGCGGCCGGGATGCGCCCTGCATATGGGCTCGGGCTCTGGGCCAGGTTGGTAGGCGGCGGCAGCCGAACCGAGTATCAGCCGGTGGGCGTTGTCGGGATTGCGGCACCGGCAACCCATGCGCTCCGCGAGACGATGAGTCTGCTCGCCAACGCACTGGCCGCGGGTAACCGCGTCATCGTTCGGTTCGGTTCGGCTACGCCGCATCTGGCTCGATTGTTTGCGCAACTGTCTCCGCGCTATTTCAGTTCGCTCGAACTCCATAGTCTCGATGACCAGGCCGAGGATGCCGAAGCCTTTGCCAGGCTGCCATTCGACCTGTTCGTGGCGGGCGCACGCCCTGCCGACACCGATCGGGCCAACGGAGCGACCCGGAACATCGGGCTTTCCGGCGCGACGATCCCGCGGTCCGGCAAATCGCCGGTGATCATCGGCCGTTCGGCCGATCTGGCGAAAGCCGCCGAGCAGGTGATCGCAAGCAAGCTCGTGAAGTCGGGTCACCTATCCCTGACTCCCGACTATCTGCTTGTGCCCGCCGAGCAGGAGGAAGCCATGGCTTCCTGGCTCTGGCGCGCGGCGATGCATCTCCATCCGCGCATGGCGGGCCATACCGAAATCGATCTGCCGCTGTCGGACGCCAAAATCGCGCGTTTCACCCACCTTATAGAAGACGCGCGCGCGCGTGGAGCCGAGATGTTGATCGCCGAACCTCCCGATCGCGGCGGTCGGACCGGCGTGCAGCACATGCCCCTCCATATCGTGCGGCATGCCACCGAAGACATGCTCGTCATGCAGGAGGAGATTTGCGGGCCGATCCTGCCACTGCTCGGCTATGGCCATATCGACGAGGCGATCGGCGTGATCCATCGACACAAGACGCCGGCGGCCATCTATCATTTCGGCCGTGACGATGCCGAGCGCCGCCATATCCTCGCGCGGACCATTTCCTCGGTGATCACGCTCGACGGCCGCTCGCTCGCGATCACCCAGGCCGACGCCCCGCGGGAGGACGCCGGGCCGAATCTCGACGCCGCGCATGACGATACGGGATTCCGCGGCTTCAGCCGTGCTCGCCGCGTCTATCGCTAGCCGACGATCCCAGCACTCGCCGCGCATGGTTAACGGTCCGGCGCAGTGCTCTGGCGCGATGCGCACAGGGGCGCCTAGCGTCCCCCGGGTGTCCGGCTTCGCTCCGCGCCTGTTCGCTCCCGCTTCCCGCATCGCTGCAGATGGCGAGCCGGTCTATGTCGTCCGTTCCGGTGCCGCCTATCGCGGTGTGCATGCGCATGATGTCGGCAACGGGCTGTTCATCATTCGCAACGACATTGCCGGCCTGCAGCTCGACGATATCGAGGTGACGCGCGGCTATCGCGTGATCGAGAACAAGGCCGACGTGCCGGGCCGGACCGCAAGCTGCATAGGCCTCCGCCTGCGCGGCGCGCGGGCGAGCGAGCTCCGCCGCAGCTTCGGCCGGTTCGGCTATGAGAGCCATGACGGGCTGATCCAGGACGTGACTGCGAGCGGCACGCTGACGACCGGCGCGCACGACTTGCCCGTCGGCATAGCGCTCAAGGACCAAGCCCATGACTTCCGCCTGGAGCGCTGCACGATGCGCGGTTTCCGCTGGCAGCGCGAACCCAGGCAATATTGGAACGGCGACGGCTTCTCCACCGAGCGGGGGAATGCACGCATCACGTTCCGCCAATGCGCCGCATGGGAAAACAGCGACGGCGGCTTCGACCTCAAATCCACCGAAACGCTGCTCGACGACTGCACCAGCGGGCGCAACGCCCGCAATTTCCGGCTCTGGTCGAACATCCGCGCCACGCGGCTCACGAGCGTGGATCCGCAGAAGATCGGCGGGATCGGCGATACCGTCCATTTCGCGCTGATGGGCCCGAAAGCGCCCGATGCCGAGCCGCTGGTGATCCATATCGAGCATCTGGTCGTCCGCAGCAGCCGGCAATGGCCTCTCTTCGACGTCCATGACGGGCAGGTGCGACTCATCATCGACTCGCACGACATCCAGGTGCCCGCCGGCACGCCGCTCGTCCGACCGCGCAGCGGCGGCTCGATTCCGGGCGGAATTCAATTCGGTACGGCGCCGCCGCGGCTCTGATCTGGCTGCCGGGCGCAGTTTGCACACGTCTTGACGCCATGACGTTGCTGCGACGCAGCGCGATGGCGCACCAGTCCCAGCGTCAGGCAAGGGAATCGCGTTTGTTGCAGTGCCGCGACTGACCAGTTCAAAGCGTAGTGTGTGCGCGTCAGTGGCGGTGCGGTGGTGCGGATTTCCTGCCTGGCTTTGGCCGGTGGCCCCTTCCCTGGGGCTCACCAAAGAAAGGGCGGAACATGCGAAAGATACGCAAGGCGGTTTTCCCAATCGGGGGACTAGGGACCCGTTTCCTCCCAGCGACCAAGTCGATGCCGAAGGAAATGCTTACGGTAGTCGATCGGCCGCTCATCCAATATGCGGTCGAGGAAGCGCGCGAAGCCGGAATCGAGCAGTTCATCTTCGTCACGAGCCGCGGCAAGAGCCTGATCGACGATCATTTCGATCACGCCTTCGAGCTCGAGGAGACGATGGCCCGCCGCGGCAAGTCGCTCTCGATCCTCGACAGTACGCGCAGCTCGCCGGGCGACATCACCATCGTCCGCCAGCAGGAACCGCTCGGCCTGGGCCATGCCGTATGGTGCGCGCGCCGCATCGTGGGTGACGAGCCCTTTGCAGTGCTGCTTCCGGACGATCTGATGGTGGGCCGGCCGGGCTGCCTCAAGCAGATGGTCGACACCTATGCGGAACTTGGCGGCAATCTGATCTGCGCCGAGGAAGTCGCCCCCGAGAATACGAACAAGTACGGCATCATCACCCCGGGCCAGAACACGGGCCGGGTGACCGAGGTGCTCGGCCTGGTCGAGAAGCCGGCGCCCGAGGTCGCGCCGTCCAATCTCGGCATTATCGGTCGCTACATCCTGCAGCCCGAGGTGATGGACATTCTCGGCAGCCAGGAAGAAGGCGCCGGCGGCGAGATCCAGCTCACCGACGCAATGGCGCGCATGATCGGCCAGCAACCCTTCCACGGCATCACCTTCGCCGGCAGGCGCTATGACTGCGGCGACAAGAGCGGCTTCGTCACGGCGACGCTCGCACTCGCACTCGAACGGCCCGAACTTGCCCCCGCAGTTCGCGCGTTCATGGCAACGGCCTGATTTTATGGATGCCCTCGCTCAGCGATCCTTCGCCAAGCCCGATCCGTCCGACCCGCAAGTCGATCGCGGCGCGCTGATCGATTTACGTCGGATTGCCGCCGTCATCCGGCGCAGATGGTTGATCATCTGCGTCGCGTTGGCGACAGCGATCCTGGTCGCGGCGGTGGCCTATTTCGCCGTCCCGCCGCGCTATACGGCGACGGCGCAGGTCGCGCTCGAGCGCACCGCGGAGAAGGTGATCAACGTCGACCAGGTTACCCCCACGGTCGATCCCGATTCGGCTGCGGTGGATACCGAGGTCGAGATTCTCCAGTCGCCCGAACTGATCGGTCGGGTGGTCGACAAGCTGCGGCTCGATCTCGATCCCGAATTCAACAAGGCGGCGGTTCCCGGCCCGGCGAATGCAAAGGTCGATCCGGTCGGCCGTCAGCGCGCGATCGGCACGGTGCTCGGCGATCTGACGGTCAAGCGTGACGGGCTCTCCTACGCGATCAGCGTCAACTTCGTGGCGGGGGCGGCGCCGAAGGCGGCGCAGATCGCCAACATGATCATCGACCAATATGTCTCCGGCCAGACCGGCACGAAGTCCGACGCGACGCAGCGCGCGCGCGTGTTCCTCGATCAGCGACTGCAGCAGCTCCGCGGTCAGGTGCTCGACGCGGAAAAGGCGACCGCCGACTATCGGGCGCAGCATGGCCTGTTCGCGGTCTCCAATTCGAGCACTGTCTCCCAGGAGGAGCTGTCGAACCTTTCGACCCAATTCGCTCAGGCACAGGCGGAGAGTGCCGCGGCGCAGGCCCGCCTCACCACCGCGCGCGCGCAACTGGCGCGCGGCCGCAGCGGCGAGGAACTCGGTGAATCGCTCGATTCCCCCGTGGTCAGCGCGCTGCGCGGCCAGCGGGCCGAGGCCGCGCGCGAAGTTGCGTCGCTCGAAAAGCGCTATGGACCGCGCTATCCCGATCTCGTCCGTGCGCAGAACGCACTGAAATCCACGGACACGCAGATCGCCGCCGAAGTGCAGCGCGTCGTCGCCAATGTTTCGAATCAGGCGAACATCGCCAGCCAGCGGGCGGCCTCGCTCGCGGGCTCGATCGCGCAGGCGCGTGGCCGCCTGTCGAGCGACACCCAGGCCTCGGTCCGGCTGAACGAGCTTGAGCGCAACGCCGAATCGGCGCGGACGCTCTATCAGGCCTTTCTCGATCGCTACCGTCAGACGGTGGCGCAGGCCGGTCTCGAGCGCAGCGATTCCTATGTCGTGAGCCGCGCGCGCGTGCCTGGTGCGCCCAGCTCGCCCAACCCATTGGTGTTCGGCGCTCTCGCGATCGTGGGCGGCCTGGGCGTGGCAGCGATGCTGGTACTGCTCCTCCAGCTGCTCGAACGCGGCATCGAGAGCAGCGATGCGATCGAGCGTTCGCTGGCACTGCCCATGCTCGCCGCGATCCCCGATGCACGGACCCTGTCCGGCTACCGCAAGTCCGGCCTGCCCGCCCCTCCGGCCGAACTGCCGCTCAAGCGGCCGCAATCGGCGTTTGCCGAAGCGTTCCGCTCGCTTCGCACCTCGATCCAATATGCGGGCGGCGGCTCGGTGCGGGTGGTGGCGATCACCTCTGCGGTTCCCGGTGAGGGCAAGACCACGATCGTCCTCGGTCTTGCGCGTGCCGCGGCGATGTCCGGCGCACGGGTGCTGCTGATCGATTGCGACGCGCGCCGCCGGGCGTTGACGCGTGAATTCGCCGATCGGGTCCAGATCGGCCTCGACGAGGTGCTCTCGGGCAAGGCCCCGTTCGAGAGGGCTCTGCTGGCGGACGGCCTTTCATCGGCCGCCCTGCTGCCGCAGCGGCTCGATGCAACGGATATCGGCCTTGCCGACAGCGCGAAACTCGCCGAGCTGATCGAAGCCGTGCGCGGCCATTACGACCTGGTGCTCCTCGATACTCCGCCGCTGCTGGCGGTGGACGAGGCGCGCGTGCTCGCAAGCGTCGCCGACGGCGTCGTGCTGCTGGTCCGCTGGCGCAAGACCGCGGTCAAGGCCGCGGAGGTCGCGCTTCGCCAGCTCTACGATGTCCATGCGAACGTGATCGGTGCCGTGCTGACCCTCGTGGATGTCCGCGAACAGCAGCGTTCCGGCGAAGCGGGTTACCATCTGCGCGAGTATAAGAGCTACCATGCAGGCTGAGCCGCGGCGATGAACGAAGCCGCCCTTCCTTACGGCCCCTCCTTCGGGCTGGGCGTGCTGGTGCCGGTGACGCTGCTGCTGTTGGTGCCGCTGGTTGTCGCCGCACGCCGGGCCGGGAGCCTGGCGGCGGCCTTCGTTATCGTCGCGCTCTGGCTGCGCTACATCGCCGGCGCGTATCACATCTACATGTTCAAGCCCTTGGCCGCGGGCTTTTCGGGCAATGCCCTGCTCTCGATCGGCCTTACCTTGTTCGGGCTCGTCCTTGTCGTGCGGCCGGCCAATTTCGGCATCAAATGGGTGCTGCCCATCTACCTGGTGGCCGCGCTCGTCCTGTTGAGCGCCGGGCTGAACGGCGACATTGCCGGCGGGATCAACGTCGCGGTCAAATATGCCTATCTGCTGGTGATCACGATCTCGGTATTCCAGGCGATGCGCTGCGATTCCGACGGGCGCTGGATCGGCTGGGCGATGGTCGCCTTCCTGCCGCTGCTGGTCTTCCAGGTGCTGTCGCTGGCGCTCAACCTGCCCAAGGGTTCCGAGGATGGCGGCGGCATCGTCTGGATCGGCGGCTACAACCATGAAGGCGCCTTCTCGGTCGCGCTCGTCGCCGGATTCACCGTCGGCTGCTTCGCGCGCACGGCGCCCACCGCGGTGCGCGTCCTATTCCTGCTGGCGACGCTGATCGGCATCCAGCTGGCGGGCTATCGCACCTCGATCCTCGCGCTGACGCCGCTCGCTCTGGCGACCTTCCTGATCGGGCTGACGGTGAGCGTGCGGCGCGACCAGCGCGCGCTGATGGCGACCGCCGCAGTGGTTGGCGGCCTGATCATCGTCGCGACCGCCGCCGTATTCTACAGCGACAAGTTCAGTGACCTCGCCACCTTCCTCTCGGATCCCAGCTCGCTCATCAAGCCGCCGCGCGAATTCAACTATGCCGATCGCCAGGTCATGTCGGCCCGCCCGCTGATCTGGAGCAGCTATCTCTACGCCTGGGTCGACGGCAGCCCGATTCGGCATCTGTTCGGCTTCGGGCCGGAAAGCTGGGAGGGGCTGTTCAAGGTCTATCCGCACAACACGCTCGTCGCGACGCTCTACGAGCTGGGCGTCTTCGGCGTGGCGGCGATGCTGCTGCTCTGGGCGGTGATGTTCTCCGCCGCGCTTTCCAGCCGGACCGAGCGCTTCAAGCTGATCGCGGCGCATTTCGCATTCTTCCTGCTCAACATGGCGACGATGCCCTTCTGGCAGGTGGAGGGACTGGGCCTTTACGGCTTCCTGTGCGGCTACACGATCTATCAGGCGCGGGCGCACAAAAGGCCGTCACCTGGCAAGGCCCCGCGCAGCGCCCCGCTGCGGCTCACGGCGGCTAGGCAGCCAGTTCCTTGAGCGGTACCGCGGGATCGGCGAGGCGCGCCACGTCCACCGCCAAGCCCTCGACCACCAGCTTGCGGCCCTGGACATAGTCCTTGACCGCGTTGACGCAGTCGAGCGCGATCACCCGCCCCTGCTTCAGATAGGCGATGCTGAAGCTGCGGGACGCCGGATCGCCGCGCAGCACGGCCTGGTCGAAACCCATGGCGAGCCCAACGGTCTGCAGCTTGATGTCGTACTGGTTCGACCAGAACCACGGCACCGCTTCATATTCCACCGGCTGTCCGAGGATCGCCTTGGCGATGACCGCCGCCTGATCGCTGGCGTTCTGCACCGATTCCACCCGGATCCGCGCGCCGCCTGCGAAACGATTGGCGTGGAGCGCGCAGTCGCCGACCGCGAAGATATCGGGCAGCGTGGTCCGGCAGCGGCCGTCCACCGCCACGCCGTTTCCGCCCTCGGCACCTGCCGCGAGCAGCGGCTCGACCGCGGGGATGATGCCGATGCCGACGATCGCCATCTCGGCCTTGAGCAGTTCGCCATCGGCCAGTCGGACGCCGGTCACTTTATCCTCGCCCAAGATGGACTCGACCGCCACGCCGAGCCGCACATCGACGCCATGCGCGCGGTGCTCCGCCTCGAAGAAGCGCGACAGCGGCTCGCCGGCGACCCGGGCGAGGACGCGGTCGAGCGCCTCGAGCAGCACCACCTTCTTGCCGAACTTGGCGAGAACCGCAGCCGCCTCGAGCCCGATATAGCCGCCGCCGATCACTACCACATGCTCGACTTCGGACAGTTCGGCCATCATCCGATCGGCATCGGCGCGGGTGCGGACGGTGTGCACGCCGTCCAGGTGATGCCCGCCACAGTCGAGCAGCCGCGGCGCGCCGCCGGTCGCCCAGACGAGGTGACGATACTGGATCGTGTCGCCCGAATCGGTGGTCACGCCATGCCCGGCGGGATCGACCGAGACGATCGTCGTGCCCAGCCGGAACGCCACCTCGCGCTCGGCCCAGAAGCTTTCGGGCCGGATCAGCAGCCGCTCGAACGGCTTGTCGCCGGCCAGATATTCCTTGGAGAGCGGCGGCCGCTCATAGGGCAGCTCGGGTTCCGCGCCGACGACGAGGATGCTCCCTTCGAACTTGCCCTGGCGCAAGGCGATCGCGCAGGCCGCACCGGCATGGCCGGCGCCGACGATCAGGACATCCACTTCAGCGCGCATTCGACGATCCCCCAGGCCCCGATCCTTCCCGACAGTCCGCACGAGACCGCCGAGCGTGATCACGGAAAAATTCGGATAGAGAATGGCACGTCACTCGAACATGCCTCATCCGGCATCAATTCGTCCCCAAAAAGGGGCGGAAACCCGATTTTGAGCGGGAATTTGGTGCCCCTGGCCGGACTCGAACCAGCATGCCTTGCGGCAACCGATTTTGAGTCGGTCGCGTCTACCAATTTCGCCACAGGGGCAGCGGAGGGCGTGGCTAGACGATGGCGGCGGCGGGGGCAAGCCGGGGATGCACCGGTGGCCGGCGGACCGATCGGTTGACACAGTTGACACCTGCTATGTCGAAAAAGCTTCCTCCCCGGAAAATCGGCTTTCGAGGCCTCGACAATGAGAAAGATCAAGTGCGAGGGTTGCAGCCGAAATCCTACATTGCCAGCGACTCGTTTCGCTCAGCTCCGCGGCGCCTGGCGCCGATAGCTCAGCGCCTCGGCGACATGGATGCGACCCACCCCTTCCGCGCCCGAAAGATCGGCGATGGTGCGCGCGACCCGGAGCACGCGGGTATAGCCGCGAGCGGACAGCCGCATCGCCTCGGCGGCTTGCGCCAGCAGCTTGCGGCCGGGCTCGTCGGGCGTGGAATGGGCGGTGAGGAGGTCGCCGTCCGCCTCGGCATTGGTGCGCGCGGGGGCCTCGCGATAGCGCGCCGTCTGCACCGCGCGCGCCTCGGCCACGCGTGCCCCGACCTGCGATGACCCCTCGGCAGGCGGCGGCAGCACGAGATCGGCGGCCGTCACCGGCTGGACCTCGACATGCAGGTCGATCCGGTCGAGCAGCGGCCCCGAGACCTTGGCCTGATAGTCCGCCGCGCAACGGGGAGCTCGCGCGCAGGCCAGCGCCGGATCGCCGAGATGCCCGCAACGGCACGGGTTCATCGCCGCGACGAGTTGGACGCGCGCCGGGAAGGTGACATGCGCGTTGGCACGCGCGACGCTGACCACCCCCGCCTCCAACGGCTGGCGCAGCGAATCGAGCACCGCGCGCTGGAATTCGGGAAGCTCGTCGAGAAACAGCACGCCGAGATGGGCGAGGCTGACCTCGCCCGGCTTCACCTTGAGTCCGCCCCCGGTGAGCGCCGCCATCGAGGCGGAATGGTGCGGCGAGCGGAACGGCCGCGTCCGGGTCAGCCGCCCGCCCATCAGCGTGCCGGCGACCGAGGCGACCATCGACACTTCGAGCGCCTCGGCCGCGTCGAGCGGCGGCAATATGCCGGGCAGGCAGGAAGCGAGCAGCGACTTGCCCGCGCCCGGCGGCCCGACCATCAACATGTTGTGCCCGCCCGCAGCGGCGATCTCGAGCGCGCGCTTGGCGGTCTCCTGGCCCTTAACCTGGGCGAGATCGGAAACGCTTTCCGCCGGATCGGCCTCGCCGGGTGGCGGCGCCGCGAGCAGCTGGTTGCCCTTGAAATGGTTGAGCAGCGCGATCAGGTCCGGCGCGGCGATCACTTCGGCCTGCCCCGCCCAGGCCGCCTCGGGTCCCTGCGCCACGGGACAGACCAGTCCCTTGCCGATCTCGCCCGCATGCAGCGCCGCGAGCAGCACGCCCGGCGAAGGCGCGATCCGGCCGTCCAGGGCCAGTTCCCCCACCACGACATAGCCGGCCAGCGTCTCGGCATCGACCACGCCCATCGCCCCAAGCAGCGCCAGCGCGATCGGCAGGTCGAAATGCGAGCCTTCCTTGGGAAGATCCGCCGGCGACAGGTTGAGCACGATATGCTTGGGCGGGAGCGCCAGTCCGATCGCCGCCATCGCGGCGCGGACACGCTCGCGGCTCTCGCCCACGGCCTTGTCGGGCAGGCCGACGATGACGAATTTGGGAAGCCCGGCGACAAGGTTGCACTGCACCTCCACCGCGCGCGCCTCGAGCCCAAGATACGCAACCGTCGATACGCTCGCGACCAAGTCCGCCTCCCCCTAGAGCCGGGACCATAGCCGCATTTCTCCCCTGCGGAACGGAACGGCTCCGTAATGGAGGCATTCGACGGACCCCATCGACCTGTCTTGTACGAGCAACACACGCACCCCACATCCTGCACATGTCGCGCGCCCGCACCCGCAGCCCGCTCGTACGCACGATCCTGTTCGTGACCGGACTGGCGGTGATGGCAGCATCGCCGCTGGTCGGCGTGATCCCGGGACCGGGCGGAGTCTTCGTGTTCGCCGCCGGACTCGTCCTCGTGCTGCAGAACTCGGTCTGGGCGCGCGGCCAGTTCGTGCGGTTGAAGCGGCGCTTCCCCCGATTCGGCCATTATGCCGACATGGCGCTGCGCCGGCGCAGCTTTCGCCGACGCCAGCAGCGTGCCAAGGAGCTCGCGCTAGCGAACGCGGAGGCCGCGACACTCGGTTTCAGGCAGGACGAGCGTTGACTTTGGCGGCCGAGGTCCGTAAGGGCACCCCACACACGGCCGCCCTAGTGGTGGCCATTTTACGTTCTAGATACTCGAGGATGAGCGATGAAGCGGACCTTTCAGCCGAGCAACCTGGTGCGTGCGCGCCGGCACGGCTTCCGCACGCGGATGGCGACGCCGGGCGGCCGCAAGGTGATCCGCGCCCGCCGCGCCCGCGGCCGCAACAAGCTGTCGGCCTAAAGCCCGTCAGCCTCGTTCGGCTTACCGAGCGCAAGCACTATCTCGCCGCGAACGCGGGGAAACGGGCACCCATGCCCGGTTTCGTCCTGATCGTTCGCGACCGCGAGGATGCCGACGCGACCATGCGAATCGGCATCACGGTTTCCAAGAAAGTCGGCAACGCCGTCATCCGCAACCGCATGAAGCGCCGCTTCCGTGCGCTGGCGCGCGAAGTGCTGCCCGAAGCCGGTCTGCCCGGCGCGGACCATGTGCTGATCGGGCGGAACAGCGGGATCGAGCGCGACTATTCCGATCTGAAGGCCGAGCTCGCCAGGGCGCTAGCCAAGGTGAAGCGGTGATCGCAAAGCTCCTCATCCTGCTCGCGCGCGGCTGGCAGCTAGGGCCGTCGCTCATCCTGCCGCCCAGCTGCCGTTACAATCCAAGCTGTTCGGCCTATGCAATCGAGGCGCTTCGCCGCTATGGCGCGCTCAAGGGCGGCTGGCTCGCGACCAAGCGAATCGCCCGCTGCCATCCATGGGGCGGGCACGGCTACGATCCCGTGCCATGACGGACCTTCCGGGGAATAATCGGTGAAAGACGACCAAAAGAATTTTGTGCTCTTCGCAGTGCTGGCCGCGCTGATCCTGTTCGGCTGGCCGTCGATCATGCACTTCATCTTCCCCCAGCAGCAGCCGGCGCCCACCAAGATGGTCGACGGCAAGCAGAAGCCGATGCCCAATCCGACCGCCGGTCCGGTGGGCGATTCGTCCAAGGCGCTGCGCGATCGCCAGGTCGTGCTGGCCGAAACGCCGCGCGTCCAGATCGACACGCCCGCGCTCAGGGGTTCGATCAATCTGAAGGGCGTGCGCTTCGACGATCTCGTGCTCGTCAAATATGACGAGACCGTCTCCAAGAATTCGCCGCCGATCCGCCTGCTCTCGCCCAGTGGCGCGAAGGGCTCCTATTATGCGGAGTTCGGCTGGCAGGCCTCGGGCGTCCAGGTGCCAGACCAGAACACCGTCTGGCAGGCGAGCGCGCCCAAGCTGACCCCCACCACCCCGGTGACGCTCACCGCGACCAACGCGACCGGTCAGATTTTCCGCATCGAGCTGTCGGTCGACCAGAACTATATGTTCAGCATCCGGCAGACGGTGGCGAACGCCGGCTCGGCTCCGGTGTCGGTGACGCCCTATGCGCTGGTTTCACGTTCGAGCCGCTCGCTCGATGTCGACCAATGGGCCGCGCATGTCGGCCCGATCGCGGTCGCCGGCGGCGCCGCCAAATATGTCAACTGGGCCGAGACCGAGGCTGCGCCGCAGCAGTTCGGCACCACCGGCGGCTGGGTCGGCTATACCGATCATTACTGGCTGACCGCGCTCGTCCCCGATCAGCGCGTGCCCGTGCAGCTCCAGCAGCGCGGCACCGCGGCCCAGGCATATCAGGCCGACTATCAGCTCGCCGAGCCGCTCAATCTCGCACCGGGCAAGAAGATCACCTATTCGAGCCGCTTCTTCGCCGGCGCGAAGGAAGTGAAGCTGCTCGACAATTACGAGGACAAGCTGGGCATCGCGCAGTTCGATCGCGCGATCGACTGGGGCTGGTTCGGCATGATCGAACAACCGATCTTCTACTATCTCGACTGGCTGTTCCGCATGGTCGGAAACTTCGGCGTGGCGATCATCCTGCTGACGATCACGATCCGCGGCCTGCTGTTCCCGATCGCGCAGAAGCAGTTCGCCTCGATGGCCAACATGCGCGCGATCCAGCCCAAGATGAAGGCGCTGCAGGAACGCCACAAGGACGACAAGCAGCGCCAGCAGCAGGAGATTATGAAGCTCTACAAGGAGGAAAAGGTGAACCCGCTCGCGGGCTGCCTGCCGCTCCTGCTCCAGATCCCGATCATGTTCGCGCTCTACAAGGTGCTGCTGCTCACGATCGAAATGCGGCACCAGCCGTTCGTGCTGTGGATCCACGACCTGTCGGCGCCCGATCCGGCGACGATCATCAACCTGTTCGGCTATCTCCACTTCACCCCGCCCGCCTTCCTGGCGATCGGCGTGGTGCCGGTGCTGCTCGGCATCTCGATGTACTTCCAGATGAAGCTCAACCCGGCGCCGATGGACGAGATGCAGAAGCAGATCTTCGCGATCATGCCGTGGATGCTGATGTTCCTGATGGCGCCGTTCGCGGTGGGCCTGCAGGTCTACTGGATCACCTCCAACTGCATCACCATCCTGCAGCAGCAATGGCTCTATTCGAAGCATCCTGCGCTCAAGGAGCCGGTGAAGAAGAAAGAAGCGGCGGCGAAGTGACCGGCTTCGATCCCGAAGCGATCGAGGCCGCGCGAAAGATCTTCGCGGGGCCGGTCGCCTTCCTGAAATCGGCGCCGTCGCTCGAGTATCTGCCCGATCCGGACGTGCCCGAGGTGACGTTCGCCGGGCGCTCGAACGTCGGCAAGTCGTCGCTGCTCAACGCGCTGACCGGGCGCAACAGCCTGGCGCGCACGTCGGTGACGCCCGGCCGCACGCAGGAGCTCAACTTCTTCGACGTGGGCGAGCCGCTGCGGTTCCGGCTGGTCGACATGCCCGGATACGGCTTTGCCAAGGCGCCCAAGGACATGGTCCGCAAGTGGCGCTATCTGGTGAACGACTTTCTGCGCGGGCGTCAGGCACTGAAGCGCGCGCTGGTGCTGATCGATGCCCGCCACGGCATCAAGGACGTCGACCGCGAGATCCTCGACATGCTCGATGCGGCGGCGGTGAGCTATCGCATCGTCCTGACCAAGGCAGACAAGATCAAAGCGAGCGTGCTCGCCGAGATCACGCTGCAGACCGCCGAGGAAGCCCGCAAGCGCCCTGCGGCGCACCCCGACATCCTCGTCACGTCGAGCGAGAAGGGCATGGGCATCCCCGAGCTGCGCGCCGCCGTGCTGGAAGCGATCGGCTGAGCGACGACGCGTCGATCGAGCGTCTCGCCGCCGCCTTGCGCGCCGCCCGCGAATGGCTGCTGCGCTATGGTGACAACCATGTTTCCGCCAGGCTCGCCGATATCGAACGGCGCCTCGCCGGGGCGATGTCACAGCCATGCGATCGGCCCTTTCGGAAAGCACCGGCAGCATCGGATCCCTCCGGGATCGCTACCTGTGTCGTGCCAATGGCGATCCGATCACCGTGCTGGACGAGTTCGGGGCCAATGCTCGCCTGACCGCATTGGTCGCCGAAATTCGCGCCGCGGCACAGGCCGCGCTCAAGGGTTGAGTTGCCCTGCCCCGGGCTTCGCGCCATGTTCGCCCGCGCGGGAGAGGGCATGGAAAATATAGAAGAGCATATCGGCAACCGGCCGCGCCTCACCGGGCTCGACATCTTCCGCGGGCTCGCGGTCGCGGGGATGATCATCGTCAACACGCCGGGCAGCTGGGACTATGTGTGGTGGCCGCTCGACCATGCCGAATGGCACGGCTTCACGCCGACCGACCTGGTGTTCCCCGCCTTCCTGTTCGCGGTCGGCGTGGCGCTCGGCCTCTCCTTCCCCAAGCGGATCGACCCCGCGATCTGGCTGCGGATCGCGCGGCGGACGCTGGCGCTGATCGCGATCGGCTGGGCGTTCCAGTTCCTGGTGCATCCCGACATCGCCAATTTCCGGGTGTTCGGCGTGCTCGAGCGGATCGGGCTCTGCTATGCGCTGGCGTCGACCCTGGCGATCGCGACTGCCACGCGGGATACTGCTAATCGTTCGCATCTCAGCGCACCCGCGATCCTGGGGGCCGCGATCGCCGCGCTGCTGCTCTACTGGGCGCTGATGATGCTGGTGCCCGTGCCCGGCTTCGGCGCCGGGCAGCTCAGCCCCGAGGGCAATCTGGCCGGCTATGTCGACCGCGCGCTGGTCACCACCGCGCATATGTGGCGCGGCGGCACCGACGCGGCGGGGAACATTGTCTATGACCCCGAGGGCCTGCTCTCGACGCTGCCCGCCCTCGCCAACGTACTGTTCGGGATGCTCGCCGCGATGCTGTGGAAGGCCGCGCCCGAGCGTTCGGTGGCGCGCATCGCGCTGGCGGGCATCGCGCTGGTCCTGATCGGCCTCGCCCTCAGCCAGGTCTTCCCGCTCAACAAGAAGCTGTGGACCAGCAGCTTCGCGCTGTTCACCTCGGGGCTCTCGGCGATGCTGCTCGCGCTGGCGATGGTCGCCACGGCGAGCCCGGCGGTCCGCAAGGCGCTGTTCCCGCTCCATATGCTGGGGATGAACGCGATCCTCGGTTATATCCTGTCGCTGCTGCTCGGCATCGCCGGGTTCAAGCTTTTCGTCGGCAAGGACACGCTGCAGGGCTGGTGCTTCGCGCATCTCCTGAAGGTGATATCCGACCCCTATCTCGCCTCGTTCCTCTACGCGGTGATCATATTGCTAATCATTATCACCGCCTTGCTTCCGCTGCACCGCCGCGGCATTCACCTGCGGCTATGACGACCGACCAGCTGCTCTTCTCCTATGGCACGCTCCAGCTCGAGAGCGTCCAGCTCTCCTCATTCGGGCGGCTGCTCGCCGGCGAGGACGATGTCCTGCACGGCTTCGAGGTGATCGAGATCCAGATCCGCGACCCCGCGGTACTCGACGCCAGCGGCATCGAGACGCATCTCGCGCTCGTCCCCGGTGACGGTCCGCCGATCACCGGCAAGATATTCCGCCTGACCGCGGAAGAACTCGCCGCCGCCGACATCTATGAGAGCGAGAATTACCGGCGGATCGAAGCACCGCTCGCCTCAGGCAAACACGCCTGGGTCTATGTGAAGGCCTGAGCAGGGCGCTGCGTGCGCGCCGCCAGCACCGCCACCGCCGCCACGAGCCCGAAGGCGCCGGCGATCAGAAACGCCGGCGTATAGCTTCCCGTGAACTGGCGGATCGCCCCTGCCCCGAACGCGGCGGTCGCGGCGCCGATCTGGTGCCCGACCATCACCCAGCCGAACACGATCGGCGCGTCGCGCTCGCCAAAGGTGATGTTGGCCAGCTTCACCGTCGGCGGCACCGTCGCGATCCAGTCGAGTCCATAGAAGATCGCGAAGAGCAGCAGGCTGCTCGCGCCGAAATCGAGGAACGGCAGCGCCAGCAGCGAGAGGCCGCGGATGCCGTAATAGACGAACAGCAGCTTGCGGGGATCGTAACGGTCGGTCAGCCAGCCCGAGGCGGTGGTGCCGATCAGGTCGAACAGCCCCATCAGCGAGAGCAGGCCGGCTGCCTGAACCGGTGCGATGCCATGATCGCCGCAGAACGGGATCATATGCGTGCCGACCAGCCCGTTGGTGGTCAGGCCGCAGACGAAAAAGGTGCCGAACAGCAGCCAGAACATCGGCGACCTGCTCGCGCGGAACAGCGCGGTGAAGGCGAGCGCGGGCGTCGCCGCCTGCTTGAGCGCCGGCGGCGGCGCGCTCTCGTCGGTCTCGCCGAAGCGGCGCACGCCCATGTCCTGCGGCCGCTCGGGGACGAAGAGCAGCACCAGCGGGATCACCGCCGCAGTCGTGATCGACACCGCCAGCGCCACCGGCCGCCATGCCCCGCCCTCGGCCAGCCAGGCCAGCACCGGCAGGAAGACGAGCGCACCCGTCGCGGTGCTGGCGGTGAGCATGCCCATCACCAGTCCCTGCCGCGTCGCGAACCAGCGATTGACCACCGCAGCGCCGAGGACCGACGCCACCGCGCCGCTGCCCACGCCCGAAAAGACGCCCCAGCTCAGCACATATTGCCAGGGCTCGGCCATCCACAGGCTGGCGAAGGTCGATGCCGACATCAGCGCGAGCCCCGCCAGCATCGTCCGCTTGATGCCGATCGTCAGCATCAGCGCCGCCGCAAAGGGGCCGACGAGCCCGTAAAGGAAGATGCCGATCGCCGCCGCAGCGGAGATCGTCGCACGGTCCCAGCCGAAATGCTGCTCGAGCGGCAGCATCATCACGCCCGGCGCCGATCGCAGGCCGGCCGAGACGAGCAGGGCGAGGAAGGTTATGCCCACGACGATCGCGGCATAGCCGCCGGCCCGGATCGGCAGGCGCGACAATATTGCCGTCATTTCAATGAATCTCCTGCTGGACCAGTCCGGTGAGGGTCGCCAGCGCGGCCTCGAGCTCCGCCCAGCGCTGCTCGCCCATTGCGCTGACGATGCGCGTCTGCACCGCTTCCCAATCGGCTTCGGCGTCCGTCATCGCCGCACGGCCGGCCGGGGTGAGCGACGCGAGCTTGGCCTTGCCCGGGCCGGCGACGATCCGCACCCAGCCCTTCGCCTCGATCGGCGCGATCGCGCGATAGAGCGACGTGCGGTCCATCACCAGTTGCTCCGCCAGCCGGCTGAGTGGCAGCGGCTCGCCGCGCGCGACGTTGCGCAGCACGGCGAACTGGGCAGTGGTCATCCCCGCGCCCGCCAAGGCGTCGTCATAGACCCGCCCGACGGCGCGGGCAGCCTTGCGAAGCGCGGTGCACGCGCAGGGGCCTGTTATGGTGTGATGCATATACATGATGTATATGCATCATCAGGCGCCCGTCAACGCCGCCAGTTTGGTAAACGGCTTGTAAACCCTGTTCGCGTTAAGCAGCGGCTGGGGATCTTCATGACGCGCGCTGCCCTTCTACGGCCTTCAGGCCTTGTCCACGCACTATATGGCCGGTGGGTCAGCCTGCCTGTCGAGCTCACGCGCGCACAGATACTGTCGATCTCTGGCACGTACCCAACGATTTACGCCATCACCGTGTTCGTGAGCATCGCGCTGATGTTCATGATCACCGACACCGTCTATCGGCCCTGGCGGATCGTCATGCTCGCGCTGCATCTCACCATCGGGACGGTGATGCTGTGGCGCTGGAAGCAGCAGCGCGACAGGGACTGGGCAGTCACCGATTCGCGCGAGGCGATCAACACCGTCACGCTGCAGGGCGCGCTCAATGCGCTAGGCTGGCTCGGCTTTCTCGGTGCGGCCGGGCTGGGCGCGGCGGACCGGGAACTGATCTTCACCACGACGATCATGGCCGGGGTGATCGCCATCGGCGCGCTGCGCTATGCCGCGTCGCCGCCGGCCAGCCTCGCCTTTCTCGGCACCGCGGTGCTGGTGTGCTTCGTCTATGCGGTGGTCTCGTCGATCCCGCTCGGCGTGTTCGTCTTCCTCGCGGTGTTCGTGGCTCTGCTGGCGCGCACCGTGCTCCAGCAGGCCCGGCTGGTGACCGACCAGTTCGAATCGGGCCAGGAACTCGCGCGTGCCGCGGCGGAGCGCGACCTGCTGCGCACCAAGGCCCAGCGCGAGGAATGGCAGCGCCAGGCCGCATCGGCCGAGCAGCGCATCCGTCTGCAGGCCGAAAGCGAGAATACGCGGCGCGGCGAGGTGCAGCGCATCGCGAGTCAGTTCGAGAATGCCTTTGTCCGCAACATCACCGAGCTCGCCGCCGCGGCGAACCAGACGCGCCAGTCCGCCGAGATGCTGCTGCTCGGCACCCGCGGCACGCAGGACCAGGTCCGCGGCGTGGTGAGCGCGGTGCACAGGGCAGACACCGGCGCCGCGACGATGCTGGGCGAATCGGAGAATCTCGGCCAGTCGCTCGCCGCGGTCGAATCGCGCCTGGCCGAGCAGCAGCAGACCACCGCCTGGCTGCACACGCTCTCCCGTGATGCCGAAGAGCGCTTCACCCGCCTTGTCGGCTATGCAAGCAGCGCCGGAACGATCACCGATCTGATCGCCGAAGTGGCGGCGCGCACCAATTTGCTGGCGCTCAACGCCTCGATCGAGGCGGCGCGCGCGGGCGAGGCAGGCCGCGGCTTCGCGATCGTCGCCTCCGAGGTGAAGGCGCTGGCCGCCCAGACCTCCGACGCGACCAAGGACATCCGCGCGCAGCTCGAGCAGATCACCGAGGCGGTGACCTCGACCGCATCGATCGTCGGCGACATGCGCGGCAGTTTCGACCGGATCAACTCGGTCGCCGCCGCGGTGGAGCAGGCCATGGTGCGGCAGGGCGACGTGATCCGATCGATCCAGCATTATGCCGGCACCGCCGCCGCGCTGACCGCAGATCTCCACGCCAGCGCGGGCAGCGCCGAGAATTCGAGCGAGGCCGCCGCCGAAGTCACCGCCGAGCTGGGCGCCGTGACCGACGATCTGGTGAGCCGGACGCAGGACCTGATGCGCGAAATGCGCAGCTTCGTCGCGAGCCTGGAAGCGGCCTGAGCGGTTGCCGGGGCCCTGCCCCGCCGCTATCCCGCCTGCCATGAAACTGATCATCGGCAACAAGGCCTATTCGTCCTGGTCCCTGCGCGGCTGGCTCGCCTGCAAGCAGTCCGGCATTCCCTTCGAGGAAGTCGTGGTGCCGCTCTACGACCAGGAATGGGAAAAGCGCCGCGAGGGCGACGAGTTCGCGCCCTCCTCGGGCAAGGTGCCGATTCTCTGGGACGGCGAGGCGGTCGTGTGGGACAGCCTGGCGATCGTCGAATATCTGAACGACAAGACCGGCAACACCAGGTTCTGGCCCAAGGACGAGACCGCGCGCGCGATGGCGCGATCGATGGCGGCCGAGATGCATTCGAGCTTCGCCGCGCTGCGCCGCAAGCACAGCATGAACATCCGCCAGGTCTATCCGGCGCAGAAGCCGGACGACGACGTGCTGGCCGATCTCTCGCGGATCATGGAGCTCTGGGCCCAGGCCCGCGCCCGCTTCGGCGGCGAAGGCGAATTCCTGTTCTGCGAATTCGGCGCGGTGGACATCATGTTCGCGCCGGTGGTGACGCGGATCATCACCTATTCGCTCCCCGTCCCGCGCTTCGCCCAGGCCTATATGCTCGCGGTGATCCAGCATCCCTTCATGCAGGACTGGATCGCCGCCGCGCAGGAAGAGGATTGGGTGATCGAGCAGTTCGAACAGCCGATGAAGTGAACCGGAAGGCCGCGTCCCGGCACTGACGGACGATGAGGATCTTCTGCATCGGCTTCAACAAATGCGGCACCGCCGCGATCGACTATTTCCTGCGCAACCAGGGGATAAATTCGATCCACTGGCAGCGCGGCGATGCCAATCTCGCGGTCGAGATCGAGGCGCGCGCCAGCGATCCCGAAGCAATGCGGGCCTTCCTGTCGCAATGGACCGCCTGCTCGGATCTTACCTATTGCTCGGAAACGCGTGTAATCGAGGCGAACCGCCATTTCCGGCGCTTCCACGCACTCTTCCCCGATGCCTGGTTCATCCTCAACGATCGCGATCCGGACGCCTGGGTCAAGTCGCGACTCCGGCACCGCGACGGCTCGTTCGCCCAGCGTGCGGCGGCGTTCCACAACTGCAGGACGCGCGACCTGCCCGCGCGCTGGAAGGCGATGCGCGAGGCGCATATCGCTGCGGTCCTCGACCATTTCGCCATGGACGGGCGTTTCCTCCATTTCCGGATCGACCGGGACGATCCCGCCAGGCTCGTCGAGTTCCTTGCGCCCGAGTTCGCGCTGGACCTGCGCTACTGGCAGCGAATCAACACCAGCTTCGAGAATATGCGCATCGTGCAGCTGGCGCATCGGGTCAAAAGGCGCCTCCGTCTTTCCGCCTGAAGCCCTGGCCGGCAAACAGGTGCATATCGATATCGGGGTAGTGGCACGCCGTGTCCGCCATCCGCCCCACCGCGACATAGACACAGTCCGCGTCGCTGCGGTTCTGCAGGACATGGCCGTTGCCGTCATTCTTGGGAAAGGCCGCGATGTCGCCCGCGCGCATCATCGTCTCGCCCGAATCGTCGACCAGCACCGCCTCGCCGGCGAGCATCACGACGAACTCGTCCTCGCCCTCGTGCCAGTGCCGCTGCGCGGACCAGGCGCCGGGCTCGAGCGTCACATGGCTGTAGCCGAAATCGGTGATGCCGCTCGCGGGCGCCAGCCGACGATACCAGCGGCCCTGCACTTCCCCGGCATATTGGGGCGGATAGCCCGTCGCATTGGTCTGCGGGATTGTATCGAGATCGAGCTTGGGCAATGCCCCCTCCATAAGTTGATGGAGATAGTGTGCCCGACGTCGTCGAACTCACCAAGGCGCTGATCGCCGCCGAGAGCGTAACTCCCGCACGGGGCGCCGTGTTCGACGTGCTGGAGGCCGCGCTGGTGCCGCTGGGCTTCCGGGTCGAACGCTTCATCGAGGGCGAAGCGCCCGAGGGGCCGGTCGAGAATCTGCTCGCGGCGCGCGGGGACGGCGGCACGCATTTCGCCTTTGCCGGGCATCTCGACGTCGTGCCGCCCGGCGCGGGCTGGGCGAGCGACGCCTTCGCGCCCGAGATCCGCGGCGAATTGCTCTACGGCCGCGGCGCGGTCGACATGAAGGGATCGATCGCGGCCTTCGTCGCTGCGGTGGCAGGAGTCGAAAGCGGCGGCACGATCAGCCTGCTCATCACCGGCGACGAGGAAGGTCCGGCCACCTATGGCACGCCGCGCCTGATCGAGCGGATGGCCGAGCGCGGCGTGCAGCCCGATCTGTGCGTGGTCGGCGAGCCGAGTTCGGCGCACCGCCTGGGCGACACGATCAAGATCGGCCGCCGGGGCTCCACGGTGATCGATATCGAGGTGCCGGGTCAGCAGGGCCATGTCGCCTATCCCCACCTCGCCGATAACCCGGTGCCGCGCCTGGTCCGCGCGCTCGCCGAGATTGACGCGATCGTGCTCGATGCCGGCAATGCCTGGTTCCAGCCGTCGAACATCGAGGTGATCGACATGTCGGTCGGCAATCCGGCGACCAATGTCATCCCCGCGCGCGCCGGGGCGCGAATCAGCATCCGCTTCAACGACATGCAGCGCGGCACCGATCTCGTCGCGCGGGTCGAGGAGATCGTGCTGCGCCACGCGCCGCGCGCGCAGGTGAAGGGCCGCGTCTATGGCGAGGCCTTCCTGACCGAGCCGGGTGCGCTCTCGACCCTGGTGTCCGAAGCGGTCGAGACGGTGCTCGGCATCACGCCCGAGCTTTCCACCAGCGGCGGCACCTCCGACGCGCGCTTCCTCTCGCGGATCTGCCCGGTGGTCGAGTTCGGGCTGGTCAATGCGACGATGCACAAGCTCGACGAAGCCGTCGCGCTCGCGGACCTTCATGCTCTTACAGAGGTTTACACCGAAATACTGAAACGCGCTGTCAGGATGCCGCGCGCCTAGGCTCGACGGTGCGTGCCCAGGCGAGGAAATCCTCCTCGCCCATCGGCTGCGCGATCGCATAGCCCTGGAGCACGTCGCAGCCGATGACGCGGAGCACTGCGGCCTGCGCATCGCTCTCGATGCCCTCGGCCACCGCTTCGCAGCCCAGGCCATGGATCAGCCCGATCACCGCCTGAGCGATCGTCCGCGCCTCGGGATTGACCGCGACATTCTCGATCACGCTGCGATCGAGCTTGACCCGGTCGACCGGCAGGTCGCGCAGCCGCGCCAGGTTCGAATAGCCGGTGCCGAAATCATCGATCGCGACGCTCGCGCCGTCCGCCCGCAAGGTGGCGATCGCATCGAGCACTTCCTCGGAACAGTGCATCGCCAGCGTCTCGCTGATCTCCAGCTCGAGCAGATTGGCCGGCGCCCTGGCCGCGACCATCGCTTCGCGCAGGCGGCGGAAGAAGGTGGCGTGGTCGATCTCGCGCGGGCTGATGTTGACCGCCAGCCGCTGCTCGATGCCGAGCCGGCCCCAGCGCGAGATCGTCTCGGCGACGTTCGTCACGACCCATTCGCCGATCTCGACGATCAGCCCGGTCTCCTCGGCGCGCTGCATGAACGCGGCGGGCAGCTTCAGGCCATCCGGGTGGCGCCAACGCAGCAGCGCCTCCGCGGCGATGATCCGTCCGTCGCTCGCCGATACCTGCGGCTGGAAGACCAGGGCGAACTGATCCCTTTCCAGGCCGACGCGCAGATCGCTCTCGAGCTGCGCGCGATCGGCCATCTCGGCGGCGAGCACCTCGGTGAAATGCTCCACCCGGCCGCGGCCCTGCGCCTTGGCATGGTACATCGCGGCATCGGCGGCGCGCATCAGATCGTGCAGCGTCGTGCCATGCTCGGGCCGCTTGGCGATGCCCACCGATGCGCCGATCGAGACTTCCTGATCCGCCAGATCGAAGCTCTCGGAGAGCGCGAACAATATGCCGCGCCCGATCCGGTCGGCCTCGCGCGGATCGCGCAGATCGGGGAAGAACATCGTGAACTCGTCGCCGGCCAGGCGCCCGATCAGCGGCGGGCGAGTGTCCCCTTCCGCGGCGAAGCGATCAGCGACCGCGCGCAGCCGATTGGCGACCATGCCGAGCAGCACGTCGCCCGTGGCATGGCCCAGCGTGTCGTTGACCGCCTTGAACCGGTCGAGATCGATGAAATAGAGCACCGCGACCACGCCCTGCGGGAGCTCGGCGAGCAGCCGCTCGGCGGTGCGGCGGAAATTGGTGCGATTGGCGAGCCCGGTGACCGGATCGAACATGGCGAGGCGCTGGACGCTCTCCATATTGGCGTGGAGCTGGTGGAACAGCCCGTCCATCGCATGGGCGAGCGGCGGCACACACTGGCGCACCTCCTCGGGGACTTCGCTCTGGAGATCGCCATTGGCCGCCGTCGCCAGCCGGGTGATCGCGGCGTCGATCGCGCCCGCGGTGGAAGCGATCGTGCGTTCGGCCGAGGCCCAGCACATGACGCCGCAGACGATCGACGCGATCAGCGCTCGCCCGGCGGACTCGACGGTGATTTGGGCAGGTTCGGACGCAGCCGCCAGCGCGAGAATGAACGCAACCGCCCCGGCGCATATCGCGAACGCGATTGCGCGACTCTTGAGCGAAAAGCCTTCCACCTGCCGACTCTGTCCCCACACCGTGCCGGGGTCCCGCCCGGAATCAGAAAGAAGGATGGTCGCAGAGAGAGGTTAAGAATTTCGCTGTGCCGCAGGTTTTGCACGCCGCAGCACGATGTAGAGCGCGCCCGTTCCGCCATGGCGCGGATGCGCCGCGCGGACCGCCGCGATCCGATCGGCGTGCCGCGAGGACGCGAGCCAATCGCCCACCGCCGCCCGGATCGCGCCGCGCGCATGCGGCCGCTCCGATTCGGGCCGGGGCGGCTTGCCGGTGATCAGCAGCAGCACGCGATCGCCACGCGCGATCGCCTGGGCGAGGCCGAAATCGAGCCGGTCATAGGCCGAGGAGAGATTATGGCCGTGCAGGTCAATCGAGCTCTCGGGCGAGACGAGCCCGCGCGACAGGCGGCGGTCCCACGAGCCGTCGAGCGTGTTCTCGCTTGCTTCCTTGCGCAGGGCGGCGGGCTGGATTCGGGGCGCGGCGGGCCTTGGGCGTGGTGCCGGCTTGGCCGGCGATGCGACGGGCATCGGCTTCTCGGCCTCGGCGACCTTCACAACGGGTTTCTCAGGCGGAACCGCCTTGGCGCGCACCAGCGGCGTCACCGTCGCGATCACGCGTTGCCACAGCGCCGCTTCCTCGGGCGCCAATTTGCGCCCGCGCCCGGTCACGGGTTCGCCGGAGCCGGAGGCACCGGTGCCAGCCGCGCCAGCGTGCCCTTGGGCAGCAGCAGCCAGGCGGTGCCCCGCGCGGACATGCCGCCCGCGATCGCGCGCGCATCCTCGCCCGCGCCCCAGAAGGTGTCGATCCTGTTGGGGCCCTTGATCGCGCCGCCGGTGTCCTGGGCGACCCACAGCCCGGTCGCGTCGGTGCGGTCCATCGAGAGGAAGACCGGGGCGCCCAGCGGCACGAACTTGGGATCGGCGGCGGCGCTGACCCAGCCGGTCACCGGATGCCCCATCGCGCCGAGCGGGCCGGCGCCGGTCAGTTCCTTGAAGAACACGAAGCTCTTGTTCTCGCGCATGATCGCGGCGCCCTCTTCGGGATGGGCGCGTAGATAGGTCATGATGCCCTGCATCGACGCCTGGCCGGGGCCGAGCAGCCCGCGGTCCCGCATCAGCTTGCCGATGCCGGTATAATCGCGGCCGTTCTGCCCGGCATAGCCGATCCGCATCACGCCGCCGTCGGGCAGATGGAGCCGGCCCGAGCCCTGGACCTGGAGGAAGAAGATCTCGACCGGGTCGGCGGCATAGGCGATCACCGGGGCGTGCCCCTGCAGCGCGCCGGCCTCGATCTCGCCGCGGTCATAATACGGCACGAAATTCTTGCCCTTCACCCGGCCCCGGATGTGCTTGCTCTTCAGCTCGTCGGAGAAAAGGCCGAGATCGACGTCGATCAGGTCGTCCGGAACGCCATAGATCGGCACCTCATAGCCGCGCCGCCGATCGCGCGAACCGGCGATCTCGGGCTCGTAATAGCCTGTGGCGAACGCCTTGCCATCGGAGATCTGCACCGTCTCGAACCAGCGCGCGAAGAAGGCAGGCGCGTCACGCCCGGGCCAGCTCGCCGCCGAGGTACAGGCATCGGCCCAGTCGGCGCCGCGCGTCAGCCCGGTCGCGTCGGTGCGGCGCTGGAGCGTCGGGCAGGAGATGCGGAAGGCCGCCAGCGCGCGCTCGGCACCCGCCTGGGTGATCGGCAGCGTCTCGACCGCAGGCCCAGGCAGCAGCCCGGCAGCCGCAGCCGTAGTCACACCGGCAGGCAGTGCGGATGCCGGCGCGGGCGGCAGCGGGATCGCCGGGGTCGGCTGGCGCGCCGGGAGATTTGCCGGGGTTTCGGGCAGCGCCGCGGGCCTGGTTTCCCTCGGCGGCGGTGCGGCTTCGCGAGGAACGGACGGCCGCGCCGCTGGCGCGGGCCGCTGCCCGGCCGAAGGAGGAACGATACCGCCCGAACACGCGCCCAGCAGCGCCGCGAGCGCCAATCCCCCCCAGATCCGCATCATGCCTCTCAGGCTTCGTCGGTTTCGACGAGCTTCCAGTTGGGATCGTCGCTGCGCAGGTTGCGCGCAAAGGTCCACACGTCGTGCGTCTCGACGGCGTCGGTCAGCGAGCCGGCGACGAGGTTGCCGTCCTGATCGCGCGTCACCGCGGCGATATCGGCATCGAAGCGCACCGCGATCCGGGCCACCCGGCCCTCGACCGAAGCCTCGGCGATGACCGCGCGCTCGATCGCGATCAGCCGGTTCTCAAGGACATGCCCCGCCGCCTTGCGATCGGAGATCGCCTGGGTGAAGCCGGCGCGGACATCCTCTTCGACGAGCCAGCTCAGCGTGTCCTCGTCGCCCTTCCAATAGGCTTCGAGGATCATCTTGTACGCGGACTTGGCGCCTTCGATGAACTGGGTGACATCGAAGCTCGAATCGGCGCTGACCACGGCGCGCAACCCGGTCTCGGCACCGGCCTCGATCGTGCGGTTGCCGGATTCACGGACCTCGGGCACGGCATCGATGGTGCGCGGGAGCGGCGCCGCAATGACGCGCTCCTCCGCCGGCTTGGGCAGCGCCTGCTCATGGCCGGTGCGCTTGCCGAGCACCGAATAGAGCCGAAGCGCCAGGAAGCCTGCCACCATCGCGAAAAGAATAACGTAAAACACCGCGCCTCCAAGAGCCTGCATAGGCCTACATAAGCCGTCCCGCCTCGGGATTCAAATCATGGACTAATACCCACCGATTGCACGGCTCGCGCCTGCCTGCTAGGCGCGCGGCTGCGTAACGCGCCGAGAGCGCGAAACTTTCCGGAAAAAAGAGGAAACTTCGAATGGCCGAGAACGACACCGCCGAATTCGGCGAGCCCCTGGCGAACGGCGAAGACACCGCGCCGCAGGTGGGCGTGCTGTCGCAATATGTGAAGGACTTCTCGTTCGAGAATCCCAACGCCCCCGCCATCTATCAGTCGCAGACTCCGCCCGCGATCGACGTCCAGTTCAACATCGGCTCGGGCAAGGTCGCCGACGATGTCTATGAAGTGGTACTCAAGATTGAAGTGCGCGCCCAGGCCGAGAGCCAGGTCGCGTTCCTGGTCGACCTTTCCTATGCGGGCCTGTTCGGGCTGCGCAACATCCCAGCGGAGCAGATCGATCCGTTCCTGCTCGGCGAAGCGCCGCGCATCCTGTTCCCCTTCGCTCGCCGCGTGCTGGCCGATGCGGTCCGCGACGGCGGCTTCCCGCCGCTGATGCTCGAACCGATCGATTTCGGCGGCATCTACATGCAGCAGCGCGCGCAGCAGGCGCTCGAGGCCGGTCAGGAAGCCGGTCAGGCCTGAACGGATCGGAATGGGGGAGCAGATGTGCACCGTGCTGCTCCCCGCCCTTCTGAAGCACTGAGGTCGCGATGAAACTCGCCCGGGCTCTGGGTTCGGTCGGCGGGCTTACGCTCGCGAGCCGCATCCTCGCGCTCGTCCGCGATTCGCTCCAGGCGCGCTATGTCGGCGCCAATTTCGCGTCGGACGCCTTCCTGGTCGCCTTCCGCCTGCCCAACATGTTCCGCGCCTTCTTCGCCGAGGGCGCGTTCGCATCGGCCTTCATCCCGATGTTCAACCGCAAGCTCGCCGAGACGGGCGAGCGCGGCCCGGCCCTCGACTTCGCCGAACGCACGCTGGCGGTGCTGTTCGCCTTCCTCGCCGTGATGACCGTGGTGATGCTCGCCGCCGCCTGGCCGCTCACCGCGCTGCTGTCGGGCGGCTTTCACAAGCAGCACCCCACGCACGAGGAGTTCGCCTTCGCGGTCGAGCTGTCGCGGATCACCATCCCCTATCTCATGCTGATCTGCCTGGCCTCGCTGCTCGGCGGCATCCTCAACTCGCTCGACAAATTCTGGATCAACGCCGCCGCGCCGATCCTGCTCAACATCGCAATGGTCTCGGCGCTGTTCTTCTTCCACGGCACCCCTTTCGAGACCGCGCGCGCACAGGCGATCGCGGTGCCGCTGGGCGGGCTGCTCCAGCTGGCCTGGCTCGCGCTGGCGTGCCGCGCGTCGGGGATTTCGCTGCGGCCGCGGCTGCCGCGGCTCGATCCCGAGGTACGGCGCCTGATGAAGCTGATCCTCCCCGCCGCGCTCGGCGCCGGCGCGGTCCAGCTCAACCTGGTCATCTCCACCGCGCTCTCGGGCTATCTGCTCGGCGAGGGCTCGATCTCGTACATCTATTATGCCGACCGGCTGAACCAGCTTCCGCTCGGGATGATCGGCATCGGCCTCGGCACCATCCTGCTCCCCACCATCTCGCGCCTGCTCGGCAAGGGCGAGGAGGCCGCGGCGATGGAGACGCAGAATCGCGGGATGGAGCTGGCGCTCTTCCTGACGCTGCCGGCAATGGTCGCACTGATCATCGCCGCCGAACCGATCGTGCGCGGCCTGTTCCAGTACGGCCACTTCACCGCGACCGACACGGTGAAGTGCGCCTGGGCGCTCGCCGGCTTCTCGATCGGCCTGCCCTCCTATGTCCTGGTGAAGGTGCTGACCCCCGGCTATTATGCGCGGCAGGACACCCGGACGCCGGTACGCTACGCGATGATCTCGGTCGCAGTGAACATCGTCGCCAACCTCGCGCTGATCCCGCTGATCGGCCATGTCGGCCCGCCGCTCGCCACCGCGTTGTCGTCCACCGTCAATGTCTGGATGCTCTATCGCACGCTGGTGAAGCGCGGGCATTTCGCCGCCGACGCGCAGCTCCGCCGCCGCCTGCCGCGGCTCGCGCTTGCCGCACTGCTGATGGGCGCGGCTTTGTACGGGTTCGACCGGCTGCTCGATCCCTGGCTCAACGGCCATGCGGTCGCCCGCTACAGCGCCTTGATCGTCCTCGTCGGCGCCGGCTGCGCGATCTATGCGATCGCCTGCTTCGTCACCCGCGCCTTCCTGATCTCGGACATCAAGGCACTGGTTCGCCGCCGCTCGGCGCGCTAGGGAGCGCCGTCCCGGACATTCCATCGCGCGGCTGTGCCCCCGCCGTCTCGGACCCGCGGCCCGTCCAACGGCCGAACGGTAACCCGGGCGCGCGGAGTATCATCATGCGTGTCGTCTCAGGCATCCAGACCACCGGCAATCTGCACCTCGGCAACTATCTGGGTGCGATCAAGCAATGGGTGACGATGCAGGACCAGAGCGAATGCCTGTTCTTCCTCGCCGATCTCCATGCGCTGACGGGCAATGTCAGCCCGCAGGAGCTCGCCAACTCCACGATCGAGATGGCCGCGACGCTGCTGGCGTCGGGCATCGACGATCGCGCGATCCTGTTCAACCAGGCGCGCATCCCCGCGCACGCCGAGCTGTGCTGGATCCTCAACGGCACGGCGCGGATGGGCTGGCTCAACCGCATGACCCAGTGGAAGGACAAGGCGGGCAAGAACCGCGAGGGCGCCAGCGTCGGCCTGTTCACCTATCCGGTGCTCCAGGCCGCGGACGTGCTCGTCTACAAGGCGACGCACGTGCCGGTGGGCGAGGATCAAAAGCAGCATCTCGAACTGGCCCGCGACATCGCGGCGAAGTTCAACACCGATTACGGCGTGGAACTGTTCCCGCTGCCCGAGCCTTTCATCTCGAAGGCCGCGCCGCGGATCATGAGCCTGCGCGACGGCAGCGCGAAGATGTCCAAGTCCGATCCGTCGGACCTGTCGCGGATCAACCTGATCGACGACGACGACACGATCGCCGCCAAGTTCCGCAAGGCCAAGACCGATCCGGAGCCGCTGCCCGATACGTTCGACGCGCTGGCCGAACGGCCCGAGGCGAAGAACCTGGTGACGATCTATGCCGCGCTCGCCGATCTGGAGCCCCAGGCGGTGGTCGCGCAGTTCGCGGGTCAGGGCTTCGGCGCCTTCAAGCCCGCGCTCGCCGATCTCGCCATCTCGGTGCTCGCGCCGATCCGCGACCGGCTGGTGCGGCTGCTCGACGATCGCGCCGAGGTCGGAACCCAGCTCGCCAGGGGCGCAGACCGCGCCAATGCGCTTGCCGCGCCGACGCTCAAGGCGGCGCAGCAGGCGGTGGGGCTGCAAGTCTGAAGTGACGCCGGCTGGGGGACCGGCTAGCCTCGCGGCCTGACAGTCGGAGGAAAGCATGATCGGATGGAAGTTCGGTGCGGCGCTGGTCGCGCTCGCCACCACGGCAATCGCGCAAGACGCGCCGGATCCACGCCGCCCCCAGCCGAGCTTCGACAGCGTCGCGCCGACGCTGCCCAAGCTGCGCCATCCGGCCGTGCTGATCTTCAGCAAGACCAACAGCTATCGACACGACAGTATTCCCGATGTGGTGAAGGCGGTCTCGACTCTGGCGCGCAAGCGCGGCTGGAGCGTCTTCGCGACCGAGAATGCCGCGGTGTTCAACCCCGGGCAGCTCGCCCGCTTCGATCTGATCGTCTTCGCCAGCGCGACCGGGGATCCGTTCACGCCGGCGCAGCGCGACGCCTTTCAGGGCTATATTGCCCGCGGCCGGGGCTTTGTCGGGCTGCACGGCGCGGGCGACGGCAGCCATCCCGACTGGTACCAGCATCTGCTCGGCTATGGCGGCTATACCGGCCACCCGGGCGGTGCCGACCAGTTCCAGACCAGCGACCTGATCGTGCTCGACCGGACCCACCCCGCCACGCGCAAGCTCCCGCCGCGCTGGCGTTGGACAGAAGAATATTACGCCTACTCCGAACCGCTCCGCGCCGACACGCACGTCCTGGCGCGGCTCGACGAGACCGGCATGCGGCTCGAGCCGCGTCACACGATGGGGGACAAGCACGCGCTGATCTGGTGGCGCTGCGAGGGCCGCGCGCGCATCTTCTACTCGGCGCTGGGCCACACGCCCCAGTCCTGGAGCGACCCGCAGCACCTGAAGCTGATCGACGGCGCCATCGCCTGGGCGGCGCGCAAAGAAGGCCGCGGCTGCGGCTGATCGTTTGTCGTGCGGTCGGGGTGGAGGCGTGACCTGAAAGCGTTGCCCCCGCTCTCGTCTCCTCCACCCCGCCCCTCACCTCATAGGGTGAGGAATCTCCTGTCAGCCTTCCAGCGTCCGCATCAGCGTGCGCACTGCGCCGTCGATCTCGCTGTCCTTGCCGCGCAGATCCTCGATCCGCTTGACCGCATGGATCACGGTCGAATGGTCGCGATTGCCGAACTTGCGGCCGATCTCGGGCAGCGAGCGCGTCGTCAGGCGCTTGGCGAGGTACATCGCGATCTGGCGCGGCCGGGCGATCGCCACCGCACGGCGCTCCGAGATCAAATCGATCTGCTTGACCTCGAAATGGGTCGAGACCGCGCGCTGGATCTCGTCGATCGTGATGCGGCGCTGGCTGTTGCGCAGCACCTCGCCCAGCACCGTGGTCGCGAAATCGATCGTGATCGTCTCGTTCGAGAGATTGGCATAGGCGAGCAGCCGGTTGAGCGCGCCTTCGAGCTCGCGGACGTTCGAAGTGATCCGCGCCGCGAGCAGGTCGGCGACCTCGTCGGGCATCGCAACCGCGGGCAGGTCCTCGAGCTTGCGCGTCACGATCGCGCGGCGAAGCTCGAGCTCGGCCGGCTTGATGTCCGCCACCAGGCCCGAAGCCAATCGACCGGCCAGACGGGTCTCAAAGCCCTCAAGTGCCTGGGGCGCCCGATCAGCGGCGATCACCAGGCGCTTGCCCGCGCCCATGAACTCGTTGACCGTGTGGAAGAATTCCTCCTGGGTCGCGTCCTTGCCGCCGATGAACTGGAGATCGTCGATCATCAGCAGATCGACCGAGCGCAGCCGCGTCTTGAACGCGTGGGTATCCTTGTTGCGCAGCGCCTGGACGAACTCGAACATGAAGCGCTCGCCGGTCGAATAGATTGCGGTGGCTTCGGGATTCGCCTCGAGGAATGCGTGGCCGATCGCGTGCATCAGGTGCGTCTTGCCCTGGCCAGTGCCCGCATGGAGATAGAGTGGGCTGAAGCGCGGGCTGCCCGGCTCGGCAACCGTCATCGCCGCGTTGAACGCGACCCGATTGCTCGCATCGACGACGAATCGATCGAAGGTGAAGCGTGGATCGAAGCTGGGACGCTCGGCAGGCGCAACCGGATTCGCGACCGGGCGCGGCTCCGCCTTGAGCACGGCAGGCGCCTCGGTCAGCGTCTCGATCGAAACGGTGCGGACGGCCGGCAGGACGGCGCGGAACTCGAGCAGCAGGCGCTCGGCATAATGATTCTTCACCCACTGCGTCATGAACGCGGAGGGCAGGCCCAGACGGACGGCGCTAGAATCGCTTTCGTCGATGAGGACGACAGGCTTCAGCCACTGATCGAACAGGCGCTGGCCGGCAGAGCGGCGCAGATTGCCCCGCACATGCGTCCATGCCTTTGTGACTGCCTCCATGTCATCCCGCTCCAACGCTTTTGCTTGAGTCACAACGATGCACCCCTCCCTCACGGGAAGCGCATTCTTCCCGCGCGTTCATTCGTTACGACCTGAGGCCCCATGCAGCCGGACATTGCCCCCGGGCTGGCGATCGGGCTTCGCTAAACCCGGCAAACGAACGTGGCCGGGGGAGTTGTTTTAGGAACCGAAATCCGAGTCGATCAAGTCCTCGGCATGTAAAGATTCTGAAATAGTTTAGTTGACAGGCCGCAACCCCCGGAATTCCGCCATTTGCGGATTTCAGACCTTATAATTCAACAGCTTAGCTATCCAAAGCGGATGAAATCGATGCGACTCGTTGAGTTTCCGCGCGTTGCACGATTCGCGAAGGTGTCCCCAAAAGAGAACGTTTCGCGCACGCGAAAAACCCCGCCGGAGCGTACCGACGGGGCAATCGTTACGGAAAAGTGACGATTATGCGAGAGTTGCGAGACGCTTCGTAAGGCGCGAAAACTTGCGCGAAGCGGTGTTCTTGTGGAGCACGCCCTTGGCTACGCCGCGCGCCATTTCGGGCTGCATCGCGGCCAGCGCGGCGGTCGCCGCAACCTTGTCGCCGGCTTCGAGCGCCGACTCGGCCTTCTTCACGAAGGTGCGGATGCGGCTGACGCGCGCACCGTTGATCTCGGCACGGCGGTCGTTGCGACGGATGCGCTTCTTCGCTTGCGGCGTATTCGCCATTACGTCTCGTTCCTAGCTCTAATGTAGAAGGGCGCGGGACCACCGCCCACGCCCGGAAAGACGGGCCCCTTACCCCCTGATGCGAGTCGGGTCAACCTTCAGCGCTGGCACTTCGGGCACCAGAAGGTCGATCGGCCGCTGTCCACCCGGCGTTCCACCGAGCCGCCGCATGCGCAGGGTTCACCTTCGCGGCCATAGACACGCCATTGCTTGGCGAAATAGCCGAGCTCGCCCGAGGGGCGGGCATAGTCCTTGAGCGTCGATCCACCCGCCTCGATCGCCGCCGCCAGCACCTCGCGAACCGCCGTGACCAGCTTCTCGAGTCGCGGCGCGGTGATCGTCCCTGCTGCCCGGGTGGGCGCGATCCCGGCGAGATAGAGCGCCTCGCAGACATAGATATTGCCCAGCCCCGCCACGACTCGCTGATCGAGCAGCAACGCCTTCACCGGCGCGATTCGGCCTTCGAACACCGCCTTCAGATGCGCGGCGGTGAAGTCGGGCCCGAGCGGCTCGGGCCCCAGCGCGGCGAAGGCGGGCCATTGCTCAAGCGAATCGGTCGGCACCAGATCGAGCGAGCCGAATCGCCGGGGATCGTTGAGCGCGAGGCGGTGCTTCGCCGTCTCGATCACGAAATGGTCGTGCTTGCCCAATTCCTCGGGATCGATTCGCCAGCGGCCGGACATGCCGAGATGGAAGACGAGCGTGTCGTCGCGATCGGTGTCGATCAGGCCGTATTTGGCGCGGCGACCCATGCTGGTCACCCGCGCGCCCGTCAGCCGCTGGCCGAGATCCTGCGGGAACGGCCGGCGCAGATCCCCGCGCCGGAGCGTCACCCGCTCGATCACCGCATTCAGCAACACCGGCTCCAGGCCGCGCACGGTTGTCTCGACTTCAGGAAGTTCTGGCATGGTCTCTTCATTCTCCCTCTCCCGCCCGCGGAAGAGGGTCGGGGTGAGGGTCTGTAGTGCTTATGGGCACGGCAGCGCGGATAATCCACGTCGCCCCCTCACCCAACCCTCTCCCGCAAGCCGGAGAGGGCTATTGGTTTGCGACGGGCTCCCCGCTAGAGCGCGGTCATGCCCGACACCGTCTCCTTCGGCTATGAGGACGTAGCCCCCGAGGAAAAGACCCGCCGCGTCGGCGAGGTCTTTTCCAGCGTCGCCTCCAAATATGATCTGATGAACGACGCGATGTCCGGCGGCCTGCACCGGCTGTGGAAGGATCATTTCGTCCGCAAGGTGAAGCCGCGCGCCGGCGAGCATATCCTCGACATGGCCGGCGGCACCGGCGACATCGCCTTCCGCATGGAGCCCTCTGGCGCGACGATCACGGTGGCCGACATCAATCCCGAGATGCTGGCGGTCGGCGTCGAGCGCGCTGCCCAGCGCGGTATCGATTCGATGGTCTGGACCGAGGCCAACGCCGAGACGCTGCAATTCCCCGAGAAATTCTTCGATGCCTATACGATCGCGTTCGGCATCCGGAACGTCACCGACATCCCCAAGGCACTCCGCGAAGCGCACCGCGTGCTGAAGCGCGGCGGCCGGTTCTTCGTGCTCGAATTCTCGACCACGCAATGGCCGGGCTTCGCCGAGGTGTACGACGCCTATTCGCACCATCTGGTGCCCAAGCTCGGCCAACTCCTCGCGCACGACGCCGAGAGCTATCGCTATCTGATCGAATCGATCCGCCGCTTCCCTGACATGCCGACCTTCGAGCGAATGATCGGCGAGGCCGGCTTCGTGCAGACCAGGGTCGAGCCGCTGCTCGGCGGGCTGGTGGCGATTCACAGCGGCTGGAAGATCTGAGCCGCCGGTGACCGCTCCTCCCGTCCATCTTTACCGCCTGCTCAAATGGGGCCGCATCCTCGCGCGCCACGGCGCCCTCACGGGCATCGAGCGCGATCCCAACACGCCGAAGCCGGTGCGCCGGCTGGCGCGCATCGCCCGCTTCGGCGCGCGCGTGCCGGCGGTGCCGCGCTATGCCGACGCGTTCCAGGCGATCGGCCCCGCCGCGATCAAGCTCGGCCAGACGCTCGCCACGCGCCCCGATCTCGTCGGCGAAGTGGCAGCGCAGGATCTGCTCCGCCTGCAGGACGCGCTCCCGCCCGTCCCCTTCGCAGTGATCCGCGAGCGGATCGAGACGAGCCATGGCAAGCCGCTCGAGGCGATGTTCGCCGAAGTCGAGGAAAAGCCGATCGGTGCCGCCTCGATCGCACAGGTCCACCGCGCGGTGACGACCGAAGGCAAGCGCGTCGCGGTGAAGGTGCTGCGACCGGGAATCGAGGCCGAATTCGCCAAGGCGATCGAGACCTATGAATGGGCGGCAGCCCAGGTCGAGGGCATGGGCGGCGAAGCATCGCGGCTGCGCCCCCGGCTGATCATCGAGACCTTCAAGCGCTGGACCGCGCGCGAGCTCGATCTGCGGCGCGAGGCCGCGTCGGCGTCCGAGCTTGCCGAAGGGATGACGGCGGAGCCGGATTTCGTCGTGCCGTCGATCGACTGGCAGCGTACCACCGGCAAGGTCCTGACGCTCGAATGGGTCGACGGCATCAAGCTTTCGGACGTCGACGCACTGGTCGCCGCCGGGCACGATACCACCGCGCTGGCCGGCAAGCTGATCCGCGCGTTCCTGCGCCAGGCGATCGCCGAGGGCTTTTTCCATGCCGACATGCATCAGGGGAATCTGTTCGCGCTCCCCGACGGTCGCATCGCCGCGATCGACTTCGGCATCATGGGGCGGATCGACCGGCGCGCCCGGGTCTGGCTGGCCGAGATTCTCTACGGACTGATCACCGGCAATTATAAGCGCGTCGCCGAGATCCATTTCGAGGCGGGTTACGTCCCCGCACATCATAATGTCGCCGAGTTCGCCACTGCCCTGCGCGCCGTCGGCGAGCCGATGCGCGGGCTCCCGGTCAAGGACATGTCAGTCGGCGCGATGCTCGACGGGCTGTTCAACATCACCCGCGACTTCGACATGCAGACCCAGCCGCATTTGCTGCTGCTGCAGAAGACGATGGTGATGGTCGAGGGCGTGGCGCGCACGCTCGATCCCGACATCAATCTGTGGGAGACCTCGGCGCCCTTCGTGCGTGAATGGATCCGCACCGAGCTGGGACCGGAGGCTGCGGTCGCCGATCGGCTGGTCACCGATTTCCGCACGCTGATGCGGCTGCCCGAGCTGATCCGCAACATCGAGCTGCGCTACCCCGCCCCGGGCGGCGCCCCGCCCTCGCCGCCGCTCCGGGAGATCCAGGTGGTCCGCGTCGGCGGCGGCTGGCGTTATGTAGCGGTGGCGATCCTCGCGGCGGTGGTGGGCGTGGGGGCGACGCTGCTGCTGACATGACGCCGCGCCGCATCTTCTGGACCGGCGCGCCGAGCCGCTTCGCCGCCCTTGGCCGCAACAAGGCCCGCTTCGCGCTGCTCGCGTTGATCCTGATCCTCGCCGCTTGCCTTACCGCGCTCGGCGTGCCGCAGAGCCCTACCGGCGCCTCCGCCAGTGGCACGGCGCAGGAGATGACCGACCTTTCGCTGTACGAACGCATTTCGGCCGGGGTGAAGGGCGGCGACAATTATTATGTCTCGGCGGCCACCGCGCTGCGCGCCGGCCATTATCCGCTGCGGCCTTTCCTAACCTTCCGCCTGCCGGCGCTCTCGGTGCTGCAAGCCGTGCTCCCTTTGTGGGCGACGCTGGCGATGCTGTTCGCGCTGGTGCTCGCCACGGCGATCGCCTGGGGTGCGCGGCTCGGCATGGCGCTGCCCCGCCTGCTGCCGCGCATCGCAGTGCTGCTGCTGATGCTCGGCTCGCTGATCGCCTTTCTCCAGCCTGAGCTTTCTGCATTCCACGAGATATGGGCCGGGCTGCTCGTCGCACTTTCGCTCGCCCTCCGCCGACCGGGACGCTGGATCGAGGCGGTGGCGATCGGCCTCGCCGCGATGCTGATCCGCGAGACGGCCCTGCTCTACGCCGTGGTGATGGCGCTGTTCGCCTGGTTCGAGGGCCAGCGGCGCGAGGCCCTGGGCTGGGGTGTGGCGATCCTGGTCTTCGCTGCGGTGCTCGGGATGCACGCCTATGCCGTCGCCGGCGTCACTGGACCGCTCGACGCCCGGTCGCCGGGCTGGCTCGGCCTCAACGGCCTCGGCTTCTTCGTCAGCTCTCTGGTGACCGCGACCGCGCTCCAGATCCTGCCGCTGTGGATCGCGGCGCTGCTCGTCGGCCTGCTACTGTTCGGCTGGGCGAGCTGGGACGACCCGCTCGGCCTGCGCATGTTCGCGCTGCTGGCCGCCTATGCCGTGGCCATCGGCGTGTTCGCACGGCTCGACACTTTCTATTGGGCGCTGATGGTAGCACCCGTATCGCTGGTCGGCTTGATCTTCGTGCCCGATGCGCTGCGCGACCTGTTCGTCCGCGCGCTCGACCTCGACAGGCCGCGCATCACGGTTACAAGGGTGACGCGATGAAACGCATCCTGCTCATCGTCGGCGGCGGCATCGCCGCCTACAAGGCCTGCGAACTGGTCCGCCTGTGCCGCAAGGCCGGCATCGGCGTGAAATGTGTGCTGACCGAGAGCGGCCAGCATTTCGTGACGCCGATGACGCTTGCCGCGCTCTCCGAGAGCCAGGTCTACACCACCTTGTGGGACCTGAAGGACGAGACCGAGATGGGTCATATCCAGCTCAGCCGCGAAGCCGATCTGGTCGTGGTCGCGCCCGCCACCGCCGATCTGATGGCGAAGATGGCCGCCGGCATCGCCGACGATCTCGCGACCACGCTGCTGCTCGCCACCGACAAGCCCGTCCTCGCCGCGCCGGCGATGAACGTGCGCATGTGGCAACATCGGGCTACAGTGCGTAACGTTGCACAACTTCGCGAAGACGGTGTCCGGATCCTCGAGCCGGACGAAGGCCCCATGGCCTGCGGCGAATATGGCCCAGGCCGCCTGCCCGAGCCCCAGGCCATCCTCGATTCGATTTTGGCGCTACTTTCGCAACCTTACGCCATCCTGTCCGGCAAGCATGTGCTCGTCACCGCCGGCCCCACCCACGAGCCGATCGACCCGGTTCGCTACATCGCCAACCGTTCGTCGGGCCGCCAGGGCTATGCCATTGCCGAGGCACTCGCCCGGCTGGGCGCCAAGGTCACGCTGGTGAGCGGGCCCGTCGCGCTCGCCACTCCCGCGGGCGTTACCCGCATCGATGTCGAGACTGCGCAGGAGATGGCGAACGCCGTTGCCGGGGCACTCCCTGCCGATGCCGCGGTCATGGTCGCCGCGGTCGGCGACTGGCGTGCCGATGCCGCGCCGCAAAAGATCAAGAAGGGCGAAGCGCCGCCCAGCCTCCAGCTCTCCGAGAATCCCGACATCCTCGCCTTGCTCGCCAAAAGCCCGCATCGCCCGAGGCTGGTGATCGGCTTCGCCGCCGAAACCGAGCAGGTAGTCGAACATGCCACCGCAAAGCGTACCCGCAAGGGCGCCGACTGGATTGTCGCCAACGATGTTTCGGGCGATGTAATGGGAGGTGATGCCAATACCGTCCATCTGGTCACCGCCGAGGGGGTCGAGCATTGGGAGCGCCTGCCCAAGGGTGAAGTCGCGCGCCGCCTGGCGGATCGGATCGCCGATGCGCTCTAGCCTCGTCCTGCTGCCGCTGCTGCTGGCCGGGTGCGCCACCACCGCGACCGTGCCGAGTCCCGCGCTCGCACCGGTGCCGACCGGCCTCTACACCGAGACCTTCGGTCCCGCCTCGGGCCCTGCGGTAAAGACTTTGATCGTCGTCGTGCATGCCGACGACCAGGCGAGCCACTATGCCTTTGCGGCGGCGGTGGCCAAGGCGGTCCCCGAGAGCGCCGCCGTCGCGGTGCTCCGTCCCGGCTATGCCGATCAGACCGGTCACAGTTCGCCGGGCGACCGAGGCACCGGCAATGGCGACAATTACACCGCCGACCGGATCACCGCGGTGGGCGATGTGATCGCAACCCTGCACGCGCGCTATCCCAATGCCCGCACGATCCTGGTCGGCGATGCCGGCGGCGCGGCGATCGCAGCGAACCTTGCCGGAACGCGGCCCAATCTGCTTGACGGCATCGTGCTGGTCTCCTGCCCCTGCACCCTCCCCGAATGGCGTGCGCGGATGCAGAAGCGGGATCCGGCCTGGGGCAGCGCCGTCACCAGCCTCGATCCGCTCAAGACCTCGGGCGGCGTCCTCCCCACGATCCGCGCCGCAGTGTTGGTCGGCGCCGATGACGCGGTGACGCCGATCCCCTTCTCGCGTGCCTATGCCGAAGCGCTGACGCTGCGCGGCATCGCAACCGACTACCGCATCGTGCCCGGCAAGGGCCACGCGCTGCTCGACGATCCCGAAGTGCTCGCCGCGACCACCCGGCTCGCGGCCGAACTCGCAAAGAAAAGCTGAGATGTTCCCACCCATTCGTATCGCGCTTCGGCGCCTGCCGCACGGCGCGGATCTGCCGCTCCCCGCCTATGCCACCGACGGTGCCGCCGGGATGGACGTGGTCGCGGCCGAGGATCTGGTGCTCGCGCCCGGCGCCCGGCATGCGGTCGCCACCGGCTTCGCCATGGCGATCCCGCACGGCTTCGAAGTCCAGGTGCGGCCGCGCTCGGGCCTCGCGCTCAAGCATGGCATTACTTGCCTCAACACGCCCGGCACGATCGACAGCGACTATCGCGGCGAAGTGAAGGTGATCCTGGCCAATCTCGGCAACGCGCCCTTCACCGTGACGCGTGGGGACCGCATCGCCCAGCTCGTGCCCGCGCCGGTCCAGCGCGCCGCGCTCGAAGAGGTCGGGTCGCTCGATGAAACGGCACGCGGAAGCGGCGGCTTCGGATCAACCGGCATCGCGGCAAAGCGCTAGCCAGCCTGGTCAATAGGCGGAAGGCAAGCGCCCCTCGGCTTGCTGCAAACCTCGCCAGTGGACCGTGACCGGCGCGCCCGGTGCCGCGTCAGGCATTGCGTGCGGGATATCCAGGCTGGCGCCCTCGGCAAGCGATCGCTGCGGATCGACGGGCCTGCCGTCGAGGCGCACTTCGAAATGGAGATGGCTTCCGGTCGAACGGCCGGTCGACCCCATCAACCCTATCACATCTCCCCGGCGGACCGGCTCTCCGGGGCTCGCGAATATGCGGGAAAGATGGCCATAGCGGCTTTGCAGGCCTCCGCCGTGATCGACGCGCACGAGACTACCATAGCCGCCTGCCCTGCCAGCGAAGCTGACCACGCCGTCGGCCGAAGCGCGAACCGGCGTGCCCATGGGTCCCGCGATATCGATGCCGGCATGGACGCGGACTCCACCCTCGATCGGATCGGAGCGAAGGCCAAATGTGGAGGAAAGCCGACCCGTCGCCACGGGTCGTGCCATTGCCAGGTCGTCAGACGCCTCGGCGGGCAGCGTCCCGATGGGCGCCACACGGTTCCAGTCCAGCATCTTCGCGCGAAATTGCGCGCCATCTCCGCTCGGGAGCGTCGTACTTGCATCCGGCGCCTGCCGGGGATCGGTCTGCAGAGCGCGCGCATCAACCGATACCAGCGACAGAAGGACGGACGAAGAGAGCAGGAACGGCCGCAACATCGGCCACGCCTATAGCGAGCGGGCTCACGGGGCGGAAGCTATTGTAAACAATGTCGTCGAGCCATCGGATCGCGGGCTGCGGCCAGCGATCGTGAGCGTCGCGCCGTTCGCAGCGAGTTTCGATCCGTCGATTCCGACCGTCTCGATCGTGATCGCCCGCGACGCCGCGTCTATCGCGATACCCGAGCCATACGCCCCCGAAATGCCGGAGAGGCGCGGACGCATATAGATTTGGCGGGATCGCTCCACGGTTATCGCCGGACCGTGGCCGGTCGCGTCGCCAATCACCGCGAATACCAGATCGAGGGCGGTCCCGCCGCGGACCTCGATCGGCCGCGCGCATCCGAGCAGCGTCGTACCCGAAATGGCGACGCCGGTGACCTGCTCCAGTTCGACGCCGATCATGTTCGGAGCGAAGGATCCGATCAATTGCCCGCCCGAGACAGACACGCTCCCGCCCAGCTGCGCGCAGCGCAGCGCCACCGTGCCGGCTTGCGCGATCGCGACATAGGGGGAGCGGATCTCGAGCATCGCATTTGCCGCCAGGCGCGAAATCTCGATCCCGGAGGATCCGCATTGATCGAGCACTGGCGTATCGATGTGGACATCGACCTGGGAGAATCGGCGATCGATCTTGTCGGGGGCTTCCGATCCGCCATCGACCAGGATTCCGGTTCCGACCGCCGACGTCTCGAACCGCGTCAGAAAGCTGTCCGACATCGCCCCCAGCAACCTTGCGCCGATCGAGGTCTTGAGTCGGGGCGCGGCGCCCAAGGTCGCATTGCAATCGACGAGGTAGACCGATGCATTCGCCCCGGTCGGAATCGACGGCCTGAATCCGTCCATATCGAACCCAATAAATATATCCTGCCCCGCGGGGTCGTGCGCGAGCGATCGGAAGGCGCGGCAATCGCGCAGATAGGTGCGCACGGCGCCTTGGATCGAGTAGCAGATCGCATGCTCGTTCGCGCGCAATCCCTCGAACTGGCAGTCCAGGACGTGCCGGATGGCGAGCCCGGTCGCCGGCGCGGCGCCCGATATCCCGGGCGCCGCAGTTCTTCCCAGTTCGACCCAGCGCAGATCGACGCCGGTGATATAGTTGTTGATTGACGCCGGCGCCGTTTCACTTCCCACCTGAACGACCGTGCCCGAACCGCCCCGCAACAACAGACGCGTGCCGCGGGCATCCTTGGCACGGCCTATGCCCCAGATGCGCCGATTGGAGCGATCGATCACCCAGGTTTGCGCCAGGTAATAATCCCCTGTTCCCAGTACCATGACGAGATGTGCTTCCAGGCATGCCGCAAAGGCGGCTCGGCAATCTACGGCTGGATCATCGGCGGCGGCTCCCCACCATTCGGGGCGGGCGGCGAGGACCCGGCCGTGCAGCATGTCCACGCGTCCCGGGCCCAGGAATATATGGGCAGCAGGGGCCGATAGGTCGCCGCGCAGGCGCAGTGTGACGCCGGCACCGATCCACAACTGCGCGCCAGGTGCCAGCGTCAGTTGGCCGCTCACCGACATATCGGCTTCAATCCGGTGGACACCCGCGGCGAAGCTGATATCGCCGTCGGCGCCGCCAGTTTGCACATTCGGAGCAGCCGCCGCCGTCAACAGCGATACGGGCGCGATCGCAAGGATTTGGCGTCGCGATGGTGTCCCCGTGTTCACTTAACCTTATTCCTTATGCTGCTAATCTCACCCAGTTATCGGAAGGCCCCGACAAGCCTTGACGCGCAATGGGCATGCCGCCAACAGGGCCGCCAACTTGAGCCATTTCAAGAGTAGGTGCGTTACGTGAACTTGACCGAACAGAAAATGCTGGATGCCTTGAAGAAGGGCCGCGACATGTATGGCGTGGTGGCGATCAAGGCCGAATTCGAGGCCGAAGGTACGCGTCCGGACGAGTTCCTCCGCCTGCTGGAGCTGGGTCAGCGCGCCGATCTGAAAGTCGCGCTGAAGATCGGCGGCTGCGAGGCAGTTTCGGATCTCTTCTCCACGAAGATATACGGCATCGACTATGTCATCGCGCCGATGGTCGAGACGCCCTACGCGCTTTCCAAGTTCATCGACGCCAAGAACAAGACTCATGGACCGGATGAGCAGCGGACTGAGTTCCTGTTCAACCTGGAAACACAGACGACGCTCGACAATCTCGACGCGATGTTGCCGCTCGCGCGCGGCTCCGTTGACGGTATCGTCTTCGGACGCGTCGACTTCACCTTGTCGCGCGGCCTGCCGCGCACTGCGGTGAACGACCGGTCGATCACGGACGCCGTATTGCAGGTGGCGCGCGTCTGCGCCGACGCCGATCTTGAGCTGGTCGTCGGCGGGTCGGTTTCGATCGACGCGATCGATGCGCTCCGCGAGATGCGCCAGATCCGGCTGGATCGCTTCGAAACGCGCAAGGTCATTTTCGACGGCAGCGCGGCGACGAGCCGCTCGATCGCGGACGGCATTGCCAACGCTGTCGATTTCGAGCTGATGTGGCTCAAGAACAAGCGCGATTATTATGACCGGATCGCGAAGGAAGACCTTGCGCGAATCGCGATGATGGAAAAGCGCGCGGCACCGATGCCGCCGGTGGAAGCCGCAGCCTGAAAAGATAGAGTTAATGGCCGAGAATTGGCGCCTGCTCGTTTTTGGAGGAACGGGCGCGATCGGTCGCGCCGTGATCCGGCGCGCCCGATCGCGGGGCTGGTCCGTCGTTGGCGTCACGCGGAATGAGGCACCGATCGAGCAGGAGGGTGTCACCTGGCGGCGCTGGGACCCCCTGCTTCAGGATGCTTCGGAAGCGATGGCCGGTGAGTTGCCCTTCGACGGCGTTTGCTGGGCGCAGGGCGCGAACATGACGGACTCGCTGTTCGCGTTCGATGCGGACCGCCATCTGGAACTCTACAGCGCGAACGTCCTGACCGTTTTGAAGTCGGCCGCAGGGCTGGTTTCGTCACGCCTTTTGCGGCCCGAAGGTGCGCGCCTAACCGTCGTAAGCTCGATCTGGCAGGAGCGCGCGCGGGGCGACAAGCTGTCCTATACCGTCACCAAGGCGGCGATTGGTGGGCTCGTTCGCTCTGCAAGCGTCGACCTTGGTCGCGAGGGACATCTGATCAACGGCGTGCTCCCCGGCGTGCTCGATACGCCGATGACGCGTGAGAACCTGTCGGCGGAACAGATAGCCGAGGTCGCCGGACGGACGACGCTTGACCGTCTGCCCGATCTCGAAACATTGTCCGAGACGATCCTGTTCCTGTGTTCGGCCGAAAATGCCGCGATCAGCGGGCAATCCCTCGCGGTGGATCTTGGAATGAGCAATGCCTGCCTGCTTTGATATCGTCGCCTCGACGGGCAGCTATGCTGTCGCCATCGAGCCCGGGCTGTTGGAAGCGACGCTCGCGGGCCCGGGAGATCGGGTGTTCATCGTCGACGAGTTCCTGGCCGGCCCGCTCATCGAGGCCGGTCTCGATCCGATCGTCATCGCCGCAAGCGAGCAGGCCAAATCGCTCGACCAGATGACCGATCTGATCGTGGCGATGCGCGACAGGGGCACGACGCGCGGGACAACGCTGGTGGCGATCGGCGGCGGCGTGATCCAGGACGCCGCAGCCTTTGCCGCTTCGATCTTCATGCGCGGCATATCCTGGATCTACGTGCCCACGACGCTGCTCAGCATGACCGACAGTTGCATCGGCGGAAAATCCTCGATCAATGTCGGCAAGTACAAGAACATCGTCGGGACCTTTCACCCGCCCGAACAGGTGGTGATCGACCCTAAGCTGACTGGAACTCTCTCCGCCGAGCAGAAGGCCGCGGGACTGTGCGAGGCGGTGAAGATTTGCCTCTGCCACGGCCCCGACACGCTTGACCGATACCTGGCGCTGGCGCCGAGTATTTCCGCCGACGCCGCTACGATGAGCGAGATCGTCGCGCTGAGCCTGCAGACCAAGAAATGGTTCATCGAGATCGACGAGTTCGATCGCGCGGAACGGCTTCTGCTCAATTTCGGGCACACCTTCGGGCATGCGCTCGAAGCGGCGAGCGCTTTCCGGGTCAGTCACGGCATCGCCGTCGGATTGGGCATGCTCGCGGCGCTGCATCTCGGCCAGGCGATGGGACGCGACTATTCGGGCTTCCCGCACATCGCGGCTTTCCGATCCCATGTCGCGGAACTGATCGGGTCGGTCGACGGACTTTCCGAGGCACTCCGCGAACTCAGCGTTCCGGCGCTGATGGACGCCTTCAGTTCGGACAAGAAACACAGCCGGTCGCATTTCGTCGTCATCATGGTGGCAGACGACGGCAGCGTGGAGCGGCGCGCCCTGCCCCGCGACCCGGCTTCAGTCGCATTGCTGGAAGAGGCGTTTCGCAGGATGTTGCGCGACTGGTCTCCCGCGCAGCCGAGCCAATCCGACGACGGAATTGCCGATGCCCCTCTGGTGCAGAGCGAATGGCATCGATAAGGACCGCATTCCATGAGAGGCGGCTTCGGTCGTAAGGGCGTACACAAAATGATTATCTCTGCTTTTTCTCGACGCAAGGCGGGCCGACGCCTCTTGGCTGCGCTATTCGCAGCCTCGGCCCTGGCGTCGGCGACGCCCGCATTCGCCCAGGCCTATCCGTCCTCCGGGCAGGACACGACCAATGACGGCACGCGCGATCGCGACGGTTCGGACACCCGCACCGACAGGTCGACCGGGAATTCGGGACGCGACGCGTCTACCAACCAGATCCAGACCAATGACTCCGACCGGTACAAGGCGGACGAGATCCAGTCCTCGAGCCAGGCGCGGGACGACAAGCGCTCTTCTTCCGACGACGAGGAAAGCAACACGCGCCGGCGCAACGACGACGAGCGCGATCAGCGCACCGTGCGTCCCAAGCGGATCGCGCCGCCCAGCGAGTATGAAACCTTCGTATCGACGATCGTGGATAAGCCGCTGCGTCGGTTTGGCGCGAATCTGCTGGTCCCGGAATCGCGCGATTTCACCACGCCGGCCACCACCACGGTTCCGTCGGACTATCGCATCAATCCGGGCGACGAGTTGATCCTCGGGCTGACCGGTTCAGTGCAGGCGGACGGTCTGCGGCTGACCGTCGACAGCAATGGCCGCGTTTTCGTGCCGCGCGTCGGCGCCATCACCGTCGCGGGCTCGCGCTATAGCGACCTGCAGTCCGTCATCGCGAGGCAGGTCTCGCGCCAGTACCGCAACTTCCACGTCGCGGTCTCAGTAGGGCGGCTGCACGGCATCACGGTCTATGTGACCGGCTTTGCGCAGACGCCCGGTTCCTACACGGTGAGCAGCCTCTCGACCCTGGTGAATGCCGTCCTGGCCGCAGGCGGTCCCTCGGCGGGTGGCAGCTTCCGCTCCATCCAGCTTCGCCGCAACGGGCAGCTGGTTTCGGACTTCGACCTCTACGATCTGCTGCTGAAGGGCGACAAGACCGCGGACGCGGTGCTCCAGAATGGCGACGTCATCTATGTCGCCCCTGCGGGCGCGCAGGTCGCCGTGATCGGCAGCGTGAACAACGAGGCGATCTATGAAGGGCGGCCCGGCGATACGCTGACCGATGTGCTGATCTATGCCGGCGGCGCGAGCACCGTCGCCGACGATACGCGGCTGATGGTCCTCGATCCGCTCGACGTTACCGGCGGCTGGCAGCAGATCACGCCGGAGCAGGCGCGCGGGCAGACGATCCGCCGTGCCCAGGTGCTGCGTGTCCTCTCCGGCATCGGCATTGCGCGGCCGCTGGCCCAGCAGCCGGTGCTCGTCACCGTGAACGGCGAAGTCGCCAAGCCGGGCCGCTATTATGTCCAACCCGGCACCTCGCTCGCCGCGGCGATCACACAAGCGGGAGGTCTCACGCCGGAGGCCTATGCCTTTGGCGCGGTGCTGACGCGCGATTCGGTCCGCCAGCAGCAGCAGACCAGCTACAAGCGCGCGCTCGCCGACGCGGAATTCCTGCTGACCGCGCAGCCGCTGACATCGGCCGCCCAGGCCGACCAGAACCAGCTCGCGCGAGTGCAGGCGCTGCGCACGCTGATCGACCAGATGAAGGAGCGCAAGCCCGACGGCCGTCTGGTGCTGGACGTCCAGCCGGATGCGCCGACCGTGCCCGGCGACATTGTGCTCGAAAATAACGACACGCTCTACGTGCCGGCCCGGCCGGTGACGGTGGGCGTCTTCGGTTCGGTGCCCAGCCCGGCGAGCTTCCGCTACCGAGCCAATGCGAAGGTCGGCGACTATATCAAGCAGGCAGGCGGGGTTCAGAAGATCGGCGCGAAGAGCGAGATCTTCGTGGTGCGCGCCAACGGCACGCTTCTCGCGCCGAAGCGCGGTGCCTTCCATGGCAGCATCCTCAACGACCCGGCGCTGCCGGGCGACCTGATCTTCGTACCGATCAACCCCTCGCGCGGCGAGTTCTGGGCGCGAATCCGGGATCTTTCGGCGATATTGTTCCAGGGCGCGATTGCGGCGGCGGCCGTCTCGGCGATCAGTCAATGAGCGCTGCCGGCCCGATCGGGCGCTTCGCCACCCGCTTTGCCGAGCAGCCGCGACTGCGCTGGGGCATCTATGCGGCGCTGTCGCTCGTGTTCGGCATCCTCGTGCTGTACCCGCAGCCCTGGGTAGCGCGTGCCAAGATCGTTCCACAGGATACGAGCTCGAGCGCCGCGAGCACGACCAATCTGCTCGGCGCGCTCGGCGCCGGCGCGCAGAGCATCGGCAGCCTGTTGACCGGCGGCCGTCCGTCGAACGATCTCTACCTGATCCTGGGACGCAGCGACACGGTCACCGAACAGGTGATCAATTCGCTCAAGCTCGTGGGCCCGAACGGCCGCTATCCGTCGATGCGCAAGGCCAAGCTGGCGCTGGCCAAGAAGGTCGATGTGCGGCTCCTGCTGGGCGGCGTCCTCGAGGTCGAGACCAAGGTCTATGACCCCGACGAGGCGGTCCGCCTGACTCAGGCCTATGAAAAGGCGATCAGCTGGCAGCTCGCCCAATTCGGGCGACAGCTGATCATCAACAAGCAGCGGATCGTGAAGAACCGCTATCGCGACGCCGTGGAGCGCGTCGCGCGGGCGGAAGCCGAACTCGACACGTTCCGGCGGACGAACAACCTTCCCGACCCCGAAGAGCAGCTCGGTTCCGCGCTCACCCAGCGCGCCACCCAGCAGGCCGAGGTGCAGGCGAAGCTGGTCGAACTCGAGACGCTGCGGCAGTCTCGGGGCCCCGAGAATCCCGAGATCCAGGCGCTGGAGAGCGAGATCGCAGCGCTGCGGCGCCAGATCGCCGAAACCGTGACTCCCGCGGTCGACGCCGCGGGGCCGAACCTCGCCGGCCTGAGCGCCATCGCCACCAAATACTACACGCTCTACCGCAACGTCCGGTTCCAGCAGCAGATCTACGACGTGTACCAGAAGTCGGCCGAGCAGGTCGAAGTCGAGGAACTGGCTGCAGAAAGCGCTTCGTACATCCAGGTCATCGACCGGGCGCATCTCGATGCCGAGCGCCATTTCAACGTCTGGGCGATCGCCGCGCTGTGCGCCGTGCTGCTGCTCGCCGTCTTCACCGAATGGTACGGGCCCGCCACGGGCCTGTTCAGCCGGCGTGGCCTGCGTTCCCCGCATGCCACCCATGAACCGGCATGACAGAGGATCCGATCGTGTCCGCCTCGGCCGAAGCCGCGCATAACGGCATCGAACTCTCGTTCGCGATCCCCTGCTACAACGAGGAAGCCAACGTCGTCGCCATGTACGAGGCGGTGAAGGCCGAGGCCGAGCTGCACGTCGCCTCGTACGAAATCATCTTCATCGACAATATGTCGACCGACGCGACGCGCACGCTGCTGCGGGAGATTTGCGACCGCGACCCGAACGTCCGCGCGATCTTCAACAATCGAAACTACGGCCAGATGCGCTCCCCGACCTATGCGCTTTACCAGGCCGAAGGCGCCGCCGTGATCGCGATGTGCTGCGACTTCCAGGACCCGCCCGCGCTGATCGGCGAGATGGTGCGGCAATGGCGCGCCGGCGCGCAGATCGTGCTGGGGCAGCGCAAGTCCGAAAAGGCGTCCCCGTTCCTCGGCCTTGCCCGCATGGGTGGCTATGCCTTCCTGCGCAAGTTCGCCGACCATGCAGTGATCCCCGGCGCCACCGGCTTCGGACTGTACGATCGCGAGGTCGTCGACATGTTCGCATCGTGGAACGAGCCCGAGCCCTTCGTGCGCGGGATGGCGGTCGAGAGCGGCTACCGGCTCGCGGTCCTCCCCTTCGACCGGCCCGAGCGCGCGGGCGGCAAGACCAGCAACAATTTCTGGACGCTGCTCAACTTCGCGCTTTCGGGCCTGGCCGGATCGGCCAAGTCGCTGCTGCGCCTTCCGCTGGTGCTCTCGATCTTTCTCGGCCTGTTCACCCTGGGCCTGACGCTGGTCACGATCCTGCGCCTGATCTTCATCGGCTATTCCCCGCTGATGATCGGCATCACCGTGATCGCCGCGATGTTCTCCGTGCTGCTGCTGTTCATAGGGCTGATCGGTGATCAGTTGCGGCTTCTGGTCGAGCGTTCGAGAAACCTGCCCCTCGTCATCGAGGCGGAGCGGCTGAACTTCCCGGCCGGGCGCACGCTGCCGGCGGCACGTACCGTCAACCGGGCCCATATGGAGGGCCGGGCGTGAGCCGACCCTATCGGCCGCTGCTTCCGCCACGTTTGATCGAGTTCACTCTTTTCGTCGCGGTGCTGGCGGGACTCGTCGATCTCGTGCGCACCTTCATAACCATCGGCTATCTGCCCGCGCCTTTCGTGTTCGACGTCAGCGACACGTTCATGGACTGGTTCAACGTCGCATACTGGTCGCACAATCCCGGCGCCTATGACGTCTGGAACTCGGTCTATGCGCCGCTGTCCTTCGTCATAACAAAGTTTTCCGGCGATCCGACCTGTTACATGAGCGCGCCCAAGGACGCGCGTGACTGCGACTGGCTGGGTGTCGTCCACATCCTCGCGATCTACGTCGCATGCGTCGTCGCCACGGCCTTCGCCTTCTATCGGCGCGACCGCTCCACGGCCCTGTTTCGGACCATCGGCATCGCCGTGGGCGGCCCCATGCTGTTCGCGCTGGAGCGCGGCAATCTGATCATGCACGCCTATCTGTGCTTCGTTCTTTTCTATGGCGGGCTGGTGCGCTCGCGCATCGGGCAGGCGATCGTCGGCGCGCTGATGATCAACCTGAAATCCTATCTGCTGTTCCCGGTGCTCGGACTCGCCGTTCGACGCGAATGGCGAACCCTCGAACTCGCGGGATTCGCCACGGTCCTGATCTATCTCGTCACGCTGATCATCATCGGCAGCGGCACGCCGTTCGATCTGGCGCATAATCTCGAGGTCTGGTTCAACCTGCGGGCGGGCACGATCTGGGACGAGGTGCTCTACTCGACCACCTACAAGCCCTATCTTCTGTTCGACGCGCGACAATATCCCGTGCGCGATTTCGTCGATCCGCAAGCGGTGGACATCGCCAAGGTGGTGATCGAGGTCGAGGTGTTCGCTTCGCGCGCGATCGCCATTCTGTGCATCGCCGCGGCGTGGTTCTATCCGAAGGCGGTTTCGACCGGGCGGATCGCGTTCTTCATCCTCATGCAATCGTTCATGAACCAGAATCCGGGTGGATATGCGATCTCGTTCGTCGTTTTCCTGGTGTTCCTCGAGGATTGGAAGAACGCACGCATCGGCATTGCGCTCGTCGCCTGCTATCTGCTGCTGATACCGACCGACTATACGATCTCGGTATTCTATCATTATGAGCGCGCATCCTGGCTGAGCGGTCGCCTGGTCGATTCCGCCTATGGGCTGGGCGTGGGCGCGCTTGTCCGCCCGGGCCTGCTGGTGATCATGCTATGGGCCCTGGCCATCGACACGCTGATCGACATTCACCGCGCGATCCGGGCCGGACGACCTATTTTGGGCCTTGGCGCCCTTCCGCCGGCTCCCGAACAGGATCCGGCGGCGCAGGAGCCTCTCAAAGCATGATACCCATCCTTGCCGACGACATGGCGGCGGTCTTTGCCCGGCTGGCGGACTCCTGGCCCAATCTGAAGGGCGCCCGCATCTTCATGACGGGCGGCACCGGCTTTATCGGCCGCTGGATGCTCGAAGCCTTGCGCGAGGCCGATCTCCGGCTCGGGCTGGACATCCGCGTGACCATATTGTCGCGCGATCCGGCGGCCTTTGCCGCCAAGGCCCCGCATCTGACCGCGCATCCTGCATTCCGGTTCGTGGCGGGCGACGTGCTGACCCTCCCCGCGAGCGGCGAACGCTACACCCATGTCATCCACGCGGCGACCGACGCCAGCGCATATCTCAACGAGCATGACCCGTTGCGGATGTTCGACACGGTTGTCTCCGGCACCCGCAACGCACTGGAATTCGCGACGAAAGCGGGTGCCGAGCGCTTCTTCTTCCTGTCGTCGGGCGCGGTCTATGGCGCGCAGCCATGGGAACTCACCCATGTCGACGAGACCTGGCTCGGCGGCCCCGATCCGCGCAATCCGCGCGCGGCCTATGCCGAAGGCAAGCGCGCGGCCGAGATGCTCTGCGCGATCCACGCCAAACAGTTCGGGCTCGATATCGTCAATGCCCGAATATTCGCCCTGCTCGGGCCGCTGCTGTCGCTCGACATCCATTTCGCGGCCGGCAATTTCATTCGCGACGCGATGGCCGGGCGGACGGTGCAGGTCGACGGCGCCGGCACCGCGGTCCGCTCCTATCTCTATGCCGCGGACCTTACCGTATGGCTCTGGGCCATCCTGCTGCGGGGGCCGGCGGGCAGCGTCTACAATGTCGGTTCCGAAGAGGCAGTTTCGATCGCCGATCTGGCGATCCGCGTCGCTTCGGTGCTAGGGGCGCCGGGAGCCGAAATCCTCGGCAAGCCCGATGCGGGCTGGAATCCGGGCCGTTACGTCCCGTCCACCGCACGGATTCGGAGTGAATTGGCAGTAGTCGCAGATACGGGCCTCGATGAGGCCATCCGACGTACGGCCGTCTGGAACGGATGGAAGCAATGACGAAGATCAAGCTGTCGAACTGGGTCGCAGACCAGCTTGCCGCGCACGGCATCAGCGACGTGTTCATGATTACCGGCGGCGGTGCGATGCACCTCAACCATTCGATCGGCACCCATCCCGATCTGACGACCACCTTCTGTCATCATGAGCAGGCACTCAGCATGGCGGCCGAAGCCTATACCCGGCTCACCAACCGGCTGGCCGTGGTCAACGTCACCTCCGGTCCCGGCGGAACGAACGCGATCACCGGCGTGTACGGCGCCTTTGTCGATTCCGTCGGCATGCTCGTCATTTCCGGCCAGGTGAAGATCGAGACCACGGTCCGGCACACGGGTCTCCCGCTGCGCCAATATGGCGACCAGGAACTCGACATCGAGGAACTGGTTCGCCCGATCACCAAATATGCGACGATGGTCACCGACCCGCGCTCGATCCGCTATCACCTCGAAAAGGCGCTCTATCTGGCGACTTCCGGCCGGCCCGGGCCGTGCTGGCTCGACATCCCGCTCGACGTCCAGGCGGCGAAGATCGATCCCGACGATCTGCTGCCGGGGTTCGATCCGGCGGAGCTCGACGAACCCTGGAAGGCCGCCGATCTCGACGAGACCGCGAACGCGATCCTGGAACGCCTGAAGCAGGCGGAACGGCCGGTCGTCTTTGCCGGCGGCGGCGTGCGCCTGTCGGGCGCGCATGCCGATTTTCTCAAGCTGGTCGAAAAGCTGGGCATCCCGGTCGTCACCGGCTGGAACGCCCATGACGTCATCTGGAACGATCATCCGCTCTATTGCGGCCGGCCCGGCACGATCGGCGACCGCGGCGGCAACATGGTCAACCAGAGCGCCGACCTGCTGTTGATCCTTGGCAGCCGCCTGAACATCCGCCAGGTGAGCTACAATTGGACCAGTTTCGCACGCGAGGCTTACAAGATCTGGGTAGACATCGATCCCGTCGAGCTGCGCAAGCCTACGGTGACGCCGGACATGCCTGTGGTCGCCGATCTCAAGGATCTGCTCCCAAAGCTGGTCGCCGCGCCCTATGACGGCCCGACCGAGCAGCACCAGCAATGGCTCGTCTGGGCGCGGCAGCGCGGTCCGAACTTCCCGGTCGTGCTTCCCGAATATCGGAACAATCAGGTCTGCAATCCCTATGTCGTGATGGAATCGCTGTTCGAGGCGCTGGAGGAAGACGAGATCGTCGTCACCGGCAACGGCAGCGCCTGCGTCGTCAGCTTCCAGGTCGCTGACCTGAAGAAGGGCCAGCGGCTGTGGACGAACTCGGGCTGCGCGACGATGGGCTACGACCTGCCCGCCGCGATCGGCATCTGCGCGGCGACCAAGGGCAAGCAGCGCGTCATCTGCCTTGCGGGCGACGGCAGCATCATGATGAACCTGCAGGAGATGCAGACGATCGCCGGCTACGGCCTGCCGGTGAAGATTTTCCTGCTCAACAACAATGGTTACGTCTCGATCTTCCAGACGCATCGCAACTTCTTCAACGGTGTCGAAGTGGGCGGCGGCCCGAAGAGCAACGTCACCTTCCCTGATTTCAGCAAGCTCGCCACCGCATTCGGCTTTCCCTATGTGCGGGTCACCCGCCACGACGAGCTGGCCAAGGGCATTCGCGATACGCTCGATGCCGACGGGCCGGCATTTTGCGAGCTGATGATCGACGAGAATGTCGCGTTCGCGCCGAAGCTGGGTGCCAGGCAGCATCCCGACGGCCGGATCACGAGCCCGGCGCTCGAGGATCTGTCGCCGTTCCTCCCGCGCGAGGTGCTGCGCGAGAACATGCTTATCGACCTGATCGAGGAATGAGGTGACCATGCTCCGCGGCCTCATCGCGGCCGCGCGCCTGCGGCTGGTCGGCAAGGATCGGCCGCTTCGCTTCGCTCTCGCGGGCGCGATCAACACGCTTTTCGGGCTGGCGATCTTCCCCGTGCTGTTGTGGAGTTTCGACGACCTGCATCGTCGCTACATGCTCGGGCTGGTGATCGCCCAGGCTCTGTCGCTGTGCTTTGCCTTTACCGTGTACAAGCTCACCGTGTTCCGCACGAGGAACGGCGCGATCGGCGAATTCAGCCGGTTCCTGCCCTTCTATCTCGCAAATTACGCCGTGAACTGGTTCGCGCTGCCGGTACTGGTCAAGGGAGCGGGCGTCGATCCGATCATCGCCCAGTTCGCATTCTCCATCGTGTTGATGGTCGGCAGCTATTTTTGGCATAGCCGCATCACATTTCGCTCAGGTACGGGAAGGTCATGAATCAGAACGCTTTTCTTCAACGTGCTTGCCCGGCTTGCGGCGCATCCGCGCCCAAGGATGAAGTGCGTTCGGACCCTCCCGCCGAAACGCTGTCGATCGACGCCCTGCGGCCCTATTGGAGCGGTCTGTTCAAGGAGAAGGTCTTCTTCTCCTATGATCGCTGCGGGCAATGCGGCCTGTTGTTCGCGCCCGCCTATTTCACGCCCGAGCAGCTCGGCGAGCTGTACAACGACATGGCGCCCAACATGGAGGTCGTGCCGACGGCCGCGATCGAAGCGACGCAGCGGAGCTATTGGGATACCGCAAGGAAGGTCGGCCCGCTGAACGGCGGATATCTCGAGATCGGCCCGGATGTCGGGTACATCGTCCGGCACGCCGTGCGCGACGGAAATTTCGATCGTTTCTGGCTCTTCGAGCCTAACAAGGCGGTGCACGCGCAGCTGGCCGACGCCACCGAGGGTAGGCCGTACGAGATCTCGGTCGAGATGGACGATCTATCGATCGTGCCGGACGAGTCCGTCGGGCTCGCGGTAATGGTCCATGTGCTCGATCACGTGCTCGATCCGATGGCCTCGCTGCAGCGCGTTCGCGCCAAGCTGAAGCCCGGCGGCGTGCTGATGATCGTCACCCACAATGAAAGGTCAGTCCTGCGGAAGCTGATGTCGACGCGCTGGCCGCCCTTCTGCCTGCAGCATCCCGAGCTGTATAACCCGGCATCGATGGAGCAGATTCTCCGCCGCGCGGAGTACAGTGCGGTCGATGTCGAAAGATCGAAAAACTATTTCCCCATCGCGTTCATGGTGCGCCAGGCGGCCTATACCGTCGGCCTGAACCTCGAGAAGCTGCCGCTGCCCCGCGCGGCGATCGGACTCCGGCTGGGCAACATGATCACCCTGGCGCGCCGCTGAGGATGAAGCCGGAGCGCGACGCTTGACCGGAGCCGGCCTGAATGTCGCCGCGCGGACTATCGCGCCCGGCAGTTGGGCCGCGCTTGCGCTGATCCTCGTGGCGGCGCTCGTCCTGCGTCTCGATGGGCTCGGCTTCGGCCTGCCCGCCCTGCTCGACCCGGACGAGCCCATATTCGTGCTGACTTCGCTCAGGCTGCTGCGCGAACACACCTTGAATCCGGGCTGGTTCGGTCATCCGGGCACCACGACGATCTATGCCCTGGCCGTGATCGAAGCCGCGACCTATGGCTTCTGGCACCTGACCGGGCGCTTCGCCGACCCACAGGCGTTCGCGCAGGCGGTCTATGCCGATCCGTCGCTGATCTTCATGCCGGCACGGATATTCATCCTCGCGTGCGGGATCGCGACGATCCTCCTCGCCTATCTCATCGCCCGTCGGCTGTTCGGAGAGCGGGTCGCGCTGTTGACCGCAATGTTGCTCGCCGTCGATCCGCTCCACATCCGCTACTCGCAGATCATCCGCACCGACATGCACTCGACCGTCTTCATCCTGCTGGAGATATTGGCGGCCATCGCGATCGCCCGCAGCGGCAGGCGGCGCGACTATCTGCTCGCCGCCCTGTGCCTCGGTTTCGCCTGCGCGACCAAATGGCCCGCGGCCGCCTGCGCCGCGGCGGTGGCGAGCGCCGCCCTTTGGCGCGCCTATCATCATCCGGCCGAGCGCCGCGCGATCGCGGTCAACCTGATCCTCTACGGCGGCGCGTCGATCCTCGCGCTCTTCGTCGCCTCGCCCTATCTGCTGCTCGATTATCCGACGGTGCTGGACAATCTCCACGGCGAGGAACGTCCGTTCCACCTCGGCGCCACGGGATACGGCTTTCTCGGCAATCTGTGGTGGTATTCCCGCGGCCCGTTCTTCGCCGCACTCGGCGCGGTGGGGCTGGTACTGGCCGGCATCGGCTATTGGCTCGGCGCGCGCCGCTCAAGCGCGTTCGGGGTCATCGTCATTCCGGTCGCGCTGGCATTTCTCGTGCTGATCAGCGCGCAGGCGCTGGTCTGGGAGCGCTGGGTCGTGCCCCTGCTGCCGCTGATGTCGATCGCGGCCGCGGTCGCGCTCGATGCGCTGCTGCGCACGATGCGGTCCAGGCTCGGCCCCGTTCTCGGAGGCACCGCCCAGCTCGCCGCGATCGGCGCAACCCTGGTCCCGATCGCTCTTACCGGTGCGGCGCAGGCAAGGGAGCGCGCCACCGACACCCGGCGTCTCGCGACTGCCTGGGCAAGATCCCACATCCCCGCCGGCAGCACCGTGACGATCGAACATCTGGCGTTCGATGTCCTCGACCGGCCCTGGCACCTGCTCTATCCGCTCGGTGATCTCGGCTGCGTCGATGCCAGGGCGATGCTCAAGGGGCAGATACCCTATTCGGCGGTCGCAAAATGGCGCCGCGCCAGGCCCGTGGTCGATCTGGGATCCGCCGAGCCGTCCCGGCTGGAGAGCTGTCGGGGCGACTGGGCCATTACCGTCAACTGGGACCGGTATCGCGCGGAATCCGGGCGTTTCGGTGCCGAGCTCGCAAATTATGAGCGCTTGGTCGATGGCGGCAGGATCGTTGCCACTTTCACGCCGGTCGCCGGTCAATCCGGCGGGCCGGTCGTGCGCATAGTCCGACTGCGTCAGGCCGATGGCGCCGGTCCACGCTAGCCCGAGAGCCGATGGTGCGCACTATCCAGCCGGTGACATGCGCGCCGCATAGGCGTGGATCTGCGCGGCGGTCACCGCACGTGCGTCCGCACCGCCGGCCACCTGCTTGTGCCAGTCGACGATCCAGTTCAGCGCGTCGGCCAAGGGCAGCGCAGGCCGCCAACCCAGCAGCGCGCGCGCCTTGGAAATGTCGAGCCGCAGCAGCCCGGCCTCATGGGGAACCGAGCCGTGCCACGCAACGGGATCGCTGGCGCCGCCCCAGGCAGCCTGCATCTGGCTGACAATCCAGGAAACCGGCCTCGCATCGTCCTCCGACGGCCCGAAGTTCCATGCGTCCGCGAACGCCGGCGCGCCCGTCAGAAGGCGCTCGGCAATCATCAGATATCCGCCCAGCGCCTCCAGTACATGCTGCCACGGCCGCACCGCCGCAGGAGAGCGGATCGCGGGCGCCTCGCCCCTTTCGAAAGCCCGGACCAGGTCCGGAACCAGGCGATCGAGCGCATAGTCGCCGCCGCCGATCACATTGCCGGCACGAACCGATGCCAGTGCCAGCCCGCCGCCCGGGATCGCATCAACCGGGAAGAACGAACGGCGATACGCCGAAACGACGAGTTCGGCACAACCCTTCGAACTGCTATAGGGATCGTAGCCGCCCATCGGATCGGACTCGCGATACGGCCAGACCCATTCCCGGTTCTCGTAGCATTTGTCGGTCGTGATGCACACGAACGCGGCAACACCGCCGGCCTGGCGCGCGGCCTCGAGCACATGCACGGTGCCCATGACGTTGGTCGCATAGGTCTCGACCGGCTGATCATAGGACAGGCGGACCAAGGGCTGCGCCGCCAGGTGGAAGATGACCTCCGGCCGGACCGCTTTGACGACATCCGTCAGCGCCGCGAGATCGCGAATATCGCCTTCGCGGTGATCGATCAGTTCCGCGAGCCGGGCGAGTTCGAACAGGCTCGGTTCGGTGGGCGGCGGCAGCGCGAACCCGGTCACTTCGGCGCCGAGGTGATGGAGCCAGAGCGCGAGCCAGCTGCCCTTGAAGCCGGTATGCCCCGTGACGAGAACCCGACGGCCCCGCCACTTCGAACCGTCGATCACCAGCATTTCCAAGGCGCCTTCCCGGACGCCCAGAGATCTTCCAGATGCAGCTTGTCGCGCAGCGTATCCATCGGCTGCCAGAAGCCCTTGTGCCGATAGCCCACCAGTTCCCCGGCGCTGGCCAGCGTCTCGAGAGGACCCGCCTCCCACACCGTTTCGGGACCCTCGACCAGATCCAGCACGCTGGGATCGGCAACGAAGAAGCCCCCGTTGATCAGCCCCCCGTCCCCGGCGGGCTTTTCCTGGAAGCTGGTCACATTGTCGCCCTCGAACCGCAAGGCGCCGAACCGCCCGGGCGGCGCGACCGCGGTGATCGTCGCGCGCTTCCCATGGGCGCGGTGATAGGCGACGAGATCGCGCACCGAGAGATCCGCGACGCCGTCCCCATAGGTGAAGCAGAACGGCTCGCCGTCGGTCAGGAAGTGGCGGACTGCCTTGAGCCGCCCCCCCGTCATGGTGTCGGCACCGGTATCGACCAAGGTGATCTTCCAAGGCTCGCTTCGCGAACGATGAACAGTCATCTCATTCTTGTTGAGATCGAAAGTCACATCGGAGGTGTGCAAGAAGTAGTTCGCAAAATACTCCTTGATCACATAGCCCTTGTACCCGAGGCAGACATAGAAATCGGTCAGCCCGGAAGCGGCATATATCTTCATGATATGCCAAAGGATGGGCATGCCACCCACTTCCACCATCGGCTTTGGCCGAACCGATGTCTCTTCACCTAGTCTCGTGCCGAGTCCACCGGCGAGTATAACTGTTTTCATGCTTCTCGACTTACCTTCAGCGCGCCTCCCGTGTCCGCCTTGGTGTGCGGTGTCAATCCCCGCTCATCGCAGAGCAAGGTGCGCCGGTTCATTCTCCACCTTCGCCGGTTGCGCTCCGGTCCGCACTGAGATTATCCGAATCGGATCTCGCTGATCTCGCCGTTGTGGCACTTGAAAGTGCGAAGCCGTTCTTTCCATGTATACGGAACAGAAATGAAACCGATTCTGGCCAAACTACGGATGCATCGGATGGCGCGACTTGTCGGGCCGATGCGCGCATGATCGCGGCGCTGACACTCCTATGGGCGGCACAGGCCGCGCCGATCGACTGGGACGGCCTGGCGCCCTTTCCTTTCCGCGCGCCGCCTATCGTGACCGCGGAGATGCAGGCGTTCGTCCAGCGCGAGGTGGCGACACACAAATGCCCGGTCTCGCCGGCAACGCCGCAATCGGTGACGGTGGACGTGGCGGTGCTGGTCGATGCGAATGACGGCATCCGCGTGACGGTCCCGCGTGCGATCCAGTGTCCGACCGTCGAACAATATGCCGCGGCACTTGTCGCGGGCTTCGCGCGCAACAATCTCCTGCCTCGCACCGCGGGGAGCGAGCAATGGTACCGCACCAGCCTGACCTTCACCTGGAAATGACGCTCACCGACGCGGAGTTGGACCGCTATGCCCGCCACATCGTGCTGCGCGAGATCGGCGGCGGCGGGCAGGCACGGCTGCTGGCCAGCCACGTCCTGCTGATCGGCGCGGGCGGCATCGGCTCGCCCGCGATCCAGTATCTCGCGGCGGCAGGCCTGGGCCAGATCACCGCGATCGACGATGACGAGGTCGCGCTCTCCAATCTCCAGCGCCAGACGCTGTACGGCAGCGGCGAGGTAGGCGCGGCCAAGGTGGCGGCGGCGGCCGAGGCCGTGGCGCGGCTCAATCCGGGCGTCCGCTTCACCGGTATCCGGGAACGGATCGGCGCGGCGAATGCCGAGGTCCTGCTCGGGGCGGCGCGTCCCGACGTGGTGCTCGACGGATCCGACAATTTCGCCACGCGCCTTGCCGTTGCGGACGCGGCGCACCGCCTGCACATTCCCCTCGTCTCGGCCGCCGTGGCGGAGTTCGAAGGCCAGCTCGGCGTGTTCCGCGGCTGGGAAGCGGACAAGCCTTGCTACCGCTGCTTCGTCGGCCAGGATCCCGAGCGCGCGGAAGTGAGCTGTGCCGAACAGGGCGTACTAGGGGCGCTCACCGGCGTGATGGGCAGCCTTGCCGCGCTGGAGGCAATCCGCGCCTGCGCGCCTTTCGGCGAGGACAGCGCCGGCAAGCTGCTGCTGGTCGACGCGCTGGCGCTGCGCTTCCGCACGCTCGCGCTGCCAAAGGACTCCGGCTGCCCGGCTTGCAACTGACTGGACTTGGCGCCCGCCTTCTTTCAGTAGGGCGCGCATGACTGACAACAGCCCTCGCGTCCTCGTCACCGGCTCGGCCGGGTTCATCGGCTTCCACACCTCGAGCAAGCTGCTCCAGCAGGGCGCTACCGTGCTGGGCGTCGATAATTTCTCGAATTATTACGACGTCGCGCTCAAGGAAGCGCGCAACGACATTCTCTCGAACCATGCCGGCTTTTCGGTCGCGCGGGTCTCGATCGAGGATGCCGACGCGTTCGGTGAGGCCTGGCGCACGTTCAAACCCGACATCGTCATCCACCTCGCGGCCCAGGCGGGCGTGCGCTACAGCATCGATGCGCCCGAAAGCTATGTCGGCACCAATCTGATCGGCACCTTCAACGTGCTCGAGCTGGCGCGCCACAACCCCGTCCGCCATCTGCTCGCCGCCTCGACCAGTTCGGTCTATGGCGCCAACACCGACATGCCGTTCGGCGAGATGCAGCGTACTGCGACGCCGCTCAGCCTCTATGCCGCGACCAAGGGCGCGACCGAGCTGATGGCGCACAGCTACAGCCACCTGTTCAAGACGCCGATGACCTTTTTCCGGTTCTTCACCGTCTATGGCCCTTATGGCCGGCCCGACATGGCGCTGTTCAAGTTCACCAAGGCGATCCTCGCCGGCGAGCCGATCGACGTCTACAACAACGGCAACATGGTCCGCGACTTCACCTATATCGACGATCTCGCGGAATCGATCGTGCGGCTGACCAAGGCGGTGCCCGGCGAGACCCCGGTCGAAGGCGACAGCCTCTCGCCCGTGGCGCCTTTCCGCGTCGTCAATATCGGCGCCGGCACGCCGACTCCGCTGATGGACTATATCGGCGCGGCGGAGAAAGCGCTGGGCAAGCAGGCGATCAAGAACTTCCTGCCGATGCAGCAGGGTGACGTGCCCGCCACCGCCGCTTCAGCCGAACTGCTCGAGCGCCTCACCGGCTACAAGCCGCACACCGCGCCGAGCGAAGGCGTGCCCAAGTTCGTCGAATGGTATCTCGACCATTATCGGAACTGATGGGGCGCCGCCGGGCGCCTCACGCAGCCCGAGCCAGTTCAGCCGACACGCCCTCATCACACTGCAGAAAACGAGCCTGGCCCGGGATCGCGCTATCGCCGGATCGACAATAGGCTGTAGGCTGTCCCGTTCACCTCCCCTCTGACGGGGTAGGTCGAAATCCGGACCGCGTTGCCCTGGTTGCCGCCCAGTACACGGATGAAACCGTCACCCACGGTCTCCACGAAGAAGGCGACATGGCCGCCATCCTCTTGACTGGTCCGGCGTCGCCACACGACGATGTCGCCGGGACGAGGATCGTCGGTTACGTCCTGGCCCCAACCAGAGTCATGCCAGCTACGCGCCCATTTGCTGTCGGTGCCCCTTAGCCCTGCCTGCTCGACACAATAGTTCACGAAGGACGAGCACCAGGCAGTCTCGTCCGGCGCGGCGCCGCCGGAGGTGGAGCTGTGATAGAGAACGATGCGCGGGTTGTCCTGCTGACCAGCAATTTCCTGCACGCCCAGCGCCAGCTCGGCTTGCGCGACGGAATAGGGCGTAGTCGCCGGCGCCGCCATGGGCAGGGGCAGTCCGCCCGAGACGGGCTTCAGGAACTCGCGCGACATGAATCCATCGGCGCGCCCGTCGCCGTTTACATCGACCTTAACCCAGCCCCGGTCCAACCCTATTCCATGCACCAGCGTCCCGAACGGCAGGGTCTGCAACGCGTCGTAATCCTGGCCCGGGCCGCCGCGCACGCGCAGGCCGCTCCGCGCGGTCACCTCGAATACCGCCACCTTCTCGTTCGCGACCCCGACGTTGGCGGCATCGGCCGCCACCGCTCCACCGAATTGCCCGAAATCGGCGAAGGTCGGATTGAACAGGTTGCCGTCATAATCGAAGCCCCCGAAATCCGACTGGATGTCCTGAAACTTCTGGAACAGGGTCCATTGCTGCGAGGCCAGGAACGCGCGCGATCCGGACCAGCCCATGGATGCCGGAAGCCAGAAAAGCTGGGCAAGGTCGGAGGCCTTCAGCCGGGAACAGACCGCGCCCGATCCATAGACACCGACGCGGAAGCGCGCTCCGAGGGTATCGCGCACCTCTGTGAAATAGCGTTCGAGCTGACTGAGCTCGGCGGGCCTGAAAAAGTCATGGTCGACGCCGAAATAGATGCCCGATCCCTGCGGTTGGCCGATCGACGCGGCAAGTGCCAACGCGCGGGTTGCGTCACGCACTCCCTTGCCCGTGGCAAAATCGTCCAGAAACCCGCCGGCACCGCCGCGCTGCTGAAAGACGGCTGCAACATTCAATCTGGAAGCAATCAGCTTCTCATACTCTGTTGGCGTCAGACATTTCGAAGGGAAAACCGAAGAATTCTTGTGGTTGTAATAGCGAATGACCGACCGCACGCCGGATTGGTAAAGCCGATCCGCAAAATCCCCGACATTGTAGGGCGTATCGATGATATCGTTCATGGTTTCCTCCATTGAGGTCCATTGCGTGGATATTTACGCCAGCACGCATGAGCTTTACTGCCAACATGCAAATTACATGTCTTTGCGAGGAGGCGCTACAACCTACCTGCAATTCTATCCGTTATGGCAGCGAATATCTTCCATCTCCGCGATATCGTATGCCGGACAACGCCGTCATGGTCGCTCATCGCACGGGTATTGATCTTTCTCGGAGTGGGCCGCTCTATATTGCGCGCGATTCGCCCGGAATCCGACGGCTGGCGAAAGACGGGTGCGCGCGTCGATGCGACGACCCGCACGTCGGGGTCCGCCTGCACCTCGCAGGGGCCGCGAACCTCCGTGAAGCCGATCCTCTCGCCGCTCGTCGCCCTGCCGCACAATCCTTCGCGGCCGCGCCGATCATCCTCAGCCGCAGACGCGCCCCATAAAGTCCCGGATCGCCGGCGCGATGTCTTCGCGGGCCAGCGCGACCGCGATATTGGCCTGGATGAAGCCGGCCTTGTCGCCGCAATCGTAGCGGGTACCGTTGAAGGTGACCCCGTGGAACGGCTGGTCGCCGATCATCCGCGCCATCGCGTCGGTGAGCTGGATCTCGCCGCCGGCGCCCTTTTCCTGGCTTTCGAGGACGCGCATCACTTCGGGCTGGAGGATGTACCGGCCGATCACCGACAGGTTGGACGGTGCCGTGCCCGGCTTGGGCTTCTCGACCAGGCCCTTCACCTGGGTCAGTGCGCCGTCGCGGTTGCCCGGCGTGATGATGCCGTATTTGTCGGTCTGGTCGTCAGGAACTTCCTGCGCGCAGATCAGGTTGCCGCCGGTCTTGTTGTAGGCCTCGACCATCTGCCGGAGGCAGCCGGGCTGCCCGACCATGAAATCGTCGGCAAGCAGCACCGCGAAGGGCTCGTCGCCGACGATGTCGCGCGCGCACCAGACGGCGTGGCCGAGCCCCATCGGCTCCTGCTGGCGGACATAGGCGACCGCGCCGGGCTTGAGCCGCGTCGCATCGAGGATGTCGAGCGACTTGCCGCGTGCGGACATCGTCGTCTCGAGCTCATAGGCGATGTCGAAATGGTCCTCGATCGCGGATTTGCCGCGACCGGTGACGAAGATCATCTGCTCGATCCCCGCCTCGAGCGCCTCGTCCACCGCATACTGGATCAGCGGCCGATCGACGATAGGAAGCATCTCCTTGGGCAGCGCCTTGGTCGCCGGGAGGAACCGCGTGCCCAGACCACCAACAGGGAAAACGGCCTTGCGCAGCGGCTTGATCGACATAGGTCCTCGTTTCAGTTGTGACCGGGCCAATAGCTGCGCGATTGAAAAGGCGCAAACGCTTCGCTCGATCGGTTCACCGTAACCAGATGGTGAGGCACTTGGATTAAAGGGCGGGCCATGACCCATTCGCGCAAGCGCATCCTCGTCGTCTTCGGCACCCGTCCGGAAGCGATCAAGCTCTTCCCAGTCGTCCACGCCCTCCAGGCGCGCGGCGATCTCGACGTGCGGACCTGCGTCACCGCGCAACATCGCGGGATGCTCGACCAGGTCCTGTCGATCGCGGGGATCACGCCCGACATCGACCTCGATCTGATGACACCCGGCCAGTCGCTCGATGCCCTGACCGCGCGCCTGCTCAACGGGCTGGGCGCGGCAATGGATGCGGAGCAGCCGGATCGCGTGATCGTCCAGGGCGACACCGCCACCGCGATGGTCGGCGCGCTCACGGCCTATTACCGCAAGATCCCAGTCAGCCATGTCGAGGCCGGGCTGCGCTCGGGCGATATCTACCAGCCCTGGCCGGAGGAGGTGAACCGCCGGATCGTCGCGCCGATCGCCGACCAGCATTTCGCGCCGACCGATACCGCGGCCGGTGCGCTGCGCCGCGAGAATATCGATCCCGCCACCATCCATGTCACCGGCAACACCGTGATCGACGCGCTGCACGCGACGCGCGCCCGGATCGATGCCGATCCGCGCCTGGCGGCCGGACTGGACGGGATCGCCGATCGCTTCGCTGGCAAGCGCCTGGTCCTCGTCACCACGCACCGCCGCGAGAATTTCGGCGACGGCATGAAGGGGATCGCCGATGCGATCGCCCGGATCGCGTCGCGCGACGATGTCGCGCTGCTCTTCCCGGTTCACCCCAACCCCAATGTCGTCTCGGTGATGGACGCGGTGCTGGGTGATCGGCCCAATGTCGCTCGGATCGAGCCGCTCGATTATCCGCACTTCATCCGCGCGCTCGGCATGGCCGAGCTGGTGCTCACCGATTCGGGCGGCGTGCAGGAGGAAGCGCCGGCGCTGGGCAAGCCCGTGCTGGTGATGCGCGAGACCACCGAACGCCCCGAAGGCGTCACCGCCGGCACCGCCAAGCTGGTCGGAACCGACCCGGACCGCATCGTTTCCGAAATCTCAACGCTCCTCGACGATGATGCCGCCTATTCGGCCATGGCGCGCGCCCACAATCCGTTCGGCGACGGCCAGGCCTCGGCACGGATTGCGGGGATTGTCGCGCATGGTTTCGGATTCTGAGCTCAAGGTCGTCGTTCTCGGCCTGGGCTATATCGGCCTTCCCACTGCGGCGGTGATCGCACGCACGGGCGCCAAGGTGCTCGGCATCGACGTGCACAAGCAGGTCGTCGACACGGTCAATTCGGGCAAGGTCCATATCGAGGAGATCGATCTCGACGGCCTGGTCTCCGGCGTGGTGGCGCGCGGCAACCTGCGCGCCTCGCTCGAGATCGAGCCCGCGGAGGTGTTCGTCATCGCGGTCCCCACCCCCTTCGGCGAAAACCACGCGCCCGATATCGGCTATGTGCTCAAGGCCGCGACCAGCATAGCGGTGGTGCTCAAGATGGGCGACGTCGTCGTGCTCGAATCGACCTCCCCGGTCGGTACGACCGAGAAGGTCGCAGAGTTGCTCGCGCGCCTGCGCCCCGACCTCAAGATCCCCGGCCACAGCGCCGGCGTGCCCGATGTCGCGGTCGCCTATTGCCCGGAGCGCGTGCTGCCCGGCCGCATCCTGGTCGAGCTGATCGACAATGACCGCGTGATCGGCGGAATCACCCCGCGCTGCGCGCGCAAGGCACTGCTATTCTATCGCCGCTTCGTCCGCGGCGCCTGCGTCACCACCTCGGCCAAGGCGGCCGAGATGACCAAGCTCACCGAGAACGCCTTCCGCGACGTCAACATCGCCTTCGCCAACGAGCTGTCGATCGTCGCCGAGAATATGGGCATCGACGTGTGGGAAGTGATCCGCCTCGCCAACCGCCATCCGCGCGTCAACATCCTGTCGCCGGGCCCCGGCGTAGGCGGCCACTGCATCGCGGTCGATCCCTGGTTCCTGGTCGCGGCGGACCGCGAGAACACCCCGCTGATCCGCACCGCGCGCGAAGTGAACGACGGCAAGACCGACTATAGCATCGCCCGTGCCGAGGCGCTGATCGCGCAGCTGCCGAACGCGCCGGTCGCGTGCCTGGGCCTCGCCTTCAAGGCGAATATCGACGATTTCCGCGAGAGCCCGGCGCTCAAGATCGCCGCGCATCTGGCACAGGTGCATGGCGAGCGGATCCGCATCGTCGAGCCCTATGCGGATCGCCTGCCCGCCGATTTCAACGGCACCGGCGCGCAGCTGATCGACATCGACACCGCGATCGAGACTTGTCCGATCTTCGTGGTGCTGGTCGATCACGACGTCTTCAAGTCGGTCCCGCTCGACGAGCGCGCCGACAAGCTGGTCTATGACACGCGCGGCGTCTGGCCCGATCAGCCGCGTCCCGTCTCCGGCGAGGCGCTTCGCCTCGCGAGCTGACCGCTTCGTCCGTCAGCGATGACGGACGAGCAGCGACTGCCAGTCGCCGTTGAGCGGCTGATCGCGTTCGGCGATCAGCTTCGAGACGTGCGGTCGCGCCGGACCCGCCTGGACCTTCGCGATCTCCGCTTCCAGCGTGGCGATGCGGTCGCGCCAATGCGGATGGGAGCGGCTGTTGAATATGCTGCCGGCACGCTTGGGCCCGAAATCGCGCCAGAAATCCGGCGCCGCCTTGGGGTCATACCCTGCATTGGCGAGCAGGTAGACCGACAGGATATCGGCCTGGATCTCGGTCTGGCGGAAGTACTTCACGTTGCCGCCAAAGCCGGAGAGCATCCCGAACGTGACTCCCCTCGCCTCCAGCCTGGCGCGGTGGTGCAGGATGTTGTGCGAGAATTCGTGCGCGATCGCCGCGACGGCGCGGTCGCCGCGATAGGTGTCGAGCAGCTTCGAGCTGACCTGAACCATGCTGCCATCCGCCGACGCGCTGAAATCGTCCGCGAGCTCCAGCTCGAATCGCGAGCGGCACGCGGGAACCGGCTGCACTGTCACGGTGAGAGCCGCGCCGTCCCGAATCGCCTGGATTTCGACCGGATCGGCGGGCGGCAGCTTCGCGATGGCGAGCTGGACGGCGACGAGGCGCTGCGTCGTTCCGGGCTTGCCGGCGCTGGCGGCAATATCGACCGGGCCGATCCGGACCAGCGAATCGTCGGGACGCAATCCGGCTTGCGCCGCGGGCCCGCCCGCGATCACGCCTTCGACCGCCACGGCGGTGGCGAATTTGAAATGGCTTCGCGCACTGTCACGGAGCTGGGGCGCGAATTGATCGAGCGTGTGGAGCTGAAGTCCCAGGCCCGGCTCGAGCATGTCGCACAGAGGAGCATTCGAGGAAGCGAGCCGCCAGCCGATCGTCGCCATTTCGAGATCGCTTGCGCGAAGTTGCTCGAACACGGCCGAATCGTCGGACACGGGTTCGGCGGCACCCACGCTCCCGCCCAGGAGCGCACAGCCTGCGAGACAGCGGAGAATGGCCCTGCCGACTTCGAAGATGGTATCCTGACGCTTCCTCATACGATCCTGACCTGTCGCCCGAGCGCGAGAATTCCCGCGCGCCGCGAGCAAGGCCGGGAGCCCGGCCAAAAGTCAAACGCTGCGGTGCCGCGTACGCGCTGCAACGCGGCGTAACCAGGTTCCTGAACGACCGCCCTGTTTGGATGTGCAGCACGCACGCAATGATATGATGCTTTGTTAACCCCTTGGCGATATCGCACCGCAACGTTATGACCCAGGAGCCGCGACGTGGGTCGACTGTCGTGGGACGAGAAGTTCGGAACCAACTGAACCCTGTTGCATTGAAGCAACGACTAATCTGGTTCTGGTCGTTGCCTGATTTTGAGGTGTTGCCGTCGCTTTGCTCCTATGCCATAGGGACACTGAGACGAGAGCACCGGAGCTCAAAGAGGGAGTACAAGAATGTTAACTAAGCTTCTCACGGCCGCTGCCGTCGCTTCGATGGCGACTGCGCCTGTTCTGGCGGCCCCTGCCAATTCGGCGTCGAAGCTGTCGCTCTCGGGCGTTCGCGCTGCGACCGTCGCGAAGAAGAAGAGCGATCTCGCTCCGGCCGTCATCATCGGCGTTCTCGCAACTGCCGCGATCATCGGCGGTGCGGTTGCCCTCGCCGACAACGACGATTCGCCCGACAGCCCGTAAGCGCTTTCTGCTTCGGTAGAAATTCGAGTGGCGGCCTAACGGCCGCCACTTTCATTTTTGGCGGGCAAGATCGCCGGAGGAACCGGCTTGAGGCACGGCGCGCTTTCGATATGCCGCTACGGCGACTATGAACCGTTCGACGCGTAAAGGCCTTGTCGTAACAAATCGATGATCGCAAAATTCTTCTCCAGGCGTAAAGCGGCCCCATCGCCGATCGGGTCCGTACCCGACGGGCAGCGCTTCTACGCCATTGGTGATATCCACGGCCGTCTGGATTTGTTGGAGGAACTGCTCTCCGCAGTGGACGCCGACAATAGTGTGCGCGGCGCACTCGATGCCCAGGTGATATTCCTGGGCGACCTCATAGATCGCGGTCCATTTTCCGCTCAGGTCGTGGAATTTGCACTCCAATGCGAGCGGCGGCAGCCAAGCTGGCGCTTCCTTCTCGGCAACCACGAGGAAGTGTTCCTCAAGGCATTGTCCGGCGATCTGAAGGCGCTCGCCTTCTTCACCCGCATCGGCGGTCGAGAAACCATCTTGAGCTACGGCATATCCGAGGCCGAATATCGCGATAGCGACTATCCCGAGCTGCTCGCGCTTCTTCTCGATCGGGTGCCCGCCGAGCACATCGCATTCCTCGAGCGCTTCGAGGATCTGATCGTGGCCGGCGACTATGCGTTTGTGCACGCCGGCGTCCGCCCCAACCAGTCGCTCTCCAATCAGCGCACTTCCGACTTGCGCTGGATTCGCGCGGAGTTCCTGGAGCATCGGGGCGAGTTCGAGAAAATCATCGTTCATGGCCACACGATCGCCGAAGACGTGGAGATCCTGCCGCATCGGATCGGCCTCGATACTGGGGCCTATGCGAGCGGGAAGCTGACGGCGATGGGCTTCGAAGGAGCCGAACGCTGGATTCTCCAGACCTCCGCGTCCGGAACCGACAGTTAATTCTTGGCGCGCCGCGGCGCGTGCGTTAAGCGTTCATTCCCCTTGGCAGCCAAGCGCTTGGCCTGCCCCATCCTCTGTTCCCGCCCGTCATATGGGCAATTTTGAGGTTCGCATTTAGTCGTGGGATTGCATCAGCCGCGTTTCCTGCACGGTCCAGATCGTGTTTCCTCACAGCTTGTCGTCCTCTCGGCATTTCTGGTCTTCGTCTTCCTGTTGGGAGGGGGCGCCCGCGCCGATGTTCAGTCGCTCCTTATCCTGCGTCCGGCATCCGTGCTGGTCTGCGGTATCGGCCTCTGGACGCTGACTGGCGAACAAGTCAGGCGTTATCGCTTCCTGTTCATTCTGGCGGCGATGATATTCAGCCTGGTGCTGCTGCACCTGGTGCCGCTCCCGCATTCGGTCTGGAGCAGCTTGCCCGGTCGCGAGATGGTCGATCAGATCGATCAGGCGACCGGCCTGGCATCCACCTGGAGGCCGATCAGCCTGGTTCCGGCAGCGACCTGGAATGCGCTTTATTCGCTGTTCGTTCCGCTCGCCGTGCTGATCCTGGCGGTCCAGCTCCAACGGAGCGACAGCGCGCGATTGCTCACGCTTCTGATCCTGCTGGGCGTAGCCTCAGGCCTGATCGGCCTGCTGCAGGTCGTCGGACCGGCCGATAGCCCGCTCTATTTCTATCAGATCACCAATCGGGGCGCGGCCGTCGGCATTTTCGCCAATCGCAACCACGCAGCCGTTTTCCTCGCCTGCCTCTTCCCGATGCTGGCCATATTCGCCTCTACCGGCACCCGCTCCTCCGAGCAGCGTCGGTTCCGCACCTGGATTTCCGTCGCGATCGCCATCGTTCTGGTTCCGCTCCTGCTCGTCACGGGATCCCGCGCGGGCGCCATCGCAGCACTTGTCGGCATCGCCTCGACGGCGCTGCTCTACCGCCGGCCCGCGATAGAGCACCCGGGCAGGCGCCGGGGTGGCACCCAGACGACCCGCCACGTTATCATCGGCGGCTTCGCCATCGCCTCCCTGGGGCTTTTGCTGGCGCTTTTCTCCCGCGCCCAGGCCATCGATCGCCTGCTGGCGTCCGGCCAGGCCGATGACCTGCGCTTCCAGGTCTGGGGGCCCATCGCCACGATGGCGTGGAAATATGCGCCCATCGGTTCCGGGATCGGTTCATTTGTCGAGGTGTTCCAGGTCGACGAGCCTGCCGGCCTGCTGAAGCCGACCTATCTCAACCACGCGCATAATGATTGGCTGGAGAATGCCCTGACCGCCGGTATTCCGGGACTTCTGATCGTCGCGGTGATATTGGTCGCGGTCGTACATCGATCGATCACCGTGTGGCGTAGCGCCGACGCTTCCAGACCCGAGACCGCCTTTGCGCGCATGGCCTCGGTAATCCTCGTGATCCTCGCACTGGGCAGCGCAACGGATTATCCCCTGCGCGCGCCTTCGATGATGTGCGTTGCCGTCCTCGCCGGCGTCTGGCTGCATGGCGGCGCGGGCCGGGCGCGGCGCGGCATTTCGGAAATCGATGGAAGTTTACCGAACTCTCCGCTAGCGGACAGCCAAATCCCAAAGAGTAAAATATGAGCTACCGACTACTCATCGTTGGCGTAAGCGCCATGCTCGCGGCATGCGCCGGCGAGCCTCCCCTGCAGACCCGCACAGGGGATTCGGGCTTGCTCGTACCGCAAAGCGGGGTGCTGCCTCCGCCGGAGGGCACCGATCTGTTCGCCCAGAATCGGCCCTATCTCATCGGCCCTTTCGACCGGCTTTCGATCGACGTTTTCGGCGTTCCGGAACTGAGCAACAAGGAGTTCCAGACCGACGCCGGAGGGCGCATTTCCTTCCCGCTCGCCGGGATCGTCGATGCTGCCGGCAAGACGCCCGGGGAACTCGAGGACCTTATCGAGCAACGCCTGCGGGGGCGCTATATTCGTGACCCCCAGGTGACGGTCAATCTCAAGGAGACCGTCAGCCAGGTGATCACCGTCGACGGTCAGGTCACGCAGCCGGGGCTCTATCCGGTGATCGGCCGGATGACGCTGATGCGTGCGATTGCAACCGCCAAGGGACTGAACGAATTCGCGAAACAAACCGATGTTGTCGTGTTTCGTACCGTTGGCGGGCAGAAGATGGCCGCGCTCTACAATCTGAAGGCCATCCGGCGGGGATATTATGATGATCCCGAGGTATTCGCGAACGACATCGTCATGGTGGGCGAATCCCCGGGACGCAGGCTCTTCAAGGACGCACTGCAAGTGGTGCCGATCCTGACGACGCCGCTGATTCTGCTGCTGCGAAACTGACCTGATATTTTGCGAAAGACGACGATGCTTCAGTCTTCACTGCCGCCCAAGGAGATCATTCCGTCGGACGTGCTCGCCGCGCCCGCGGCCGGCACCGGACAGACCCTGGCACCGCCATTGCTGCTGCAATATTGGCAGATCGCGTTCCGCTGGAAATGGGTGATAATGGGGATCGTCGCCCTGGCGGTTGCGCTGGGGCTGGTGGTCACGTTGATGGTCACCCCGACCTATACCGCGACCACCCGTATCGAGATCAGCCGCGAGCAGAAGAAGGTCACCAACGTCGAAGGCCTCGAGTCCGATCAGGCCGGGCGCGACCTCGAATTCTATCAGACGCAATATTCGCTCCTGGGCGCCAAGTCGCTTGCCGAGCGCGTCGTTCGCTCCTTGCAGCTGGCGACGAACGATGCGTTTTTCGCAGCGAGCGGGGTCAAGGACGCTGCTTTGGCGGGCAATGGTCCGACGAAGATGATGACCGCGGAACAGCGGCAGCAGCGCGAGAATGCCGCGATCGGCATCCTGCTGAACAACATTTCGATCGCGCCGGTTCGCGGCTCCGCGCTGGTCGACATCAAATTTACCAGCGCTTCTCCCACGCTGGCGGCGCAGATTGCCAACGCCTGGGCCCAGCAGTTCGTCCAATCGAGCATGGATCGCCGCTTCGCCTCCACCGCCGATGCCCGCCAGTTCCTGGAACAGCGGCTCGGCGACCTGCGCAACAAGGTCGAGGCTTCGGAACGTGACCTGGTCAACTACGCATCGCAGAAGGGCATCGTAGCCCTGGGCAAGGGCAAGACCTCCGACGGCCAGACCTATATCGAGCGCACGCTCGTATCGAGCGACCTGGAGGCATTGAACGACGCGCTGGCGAAGGCGACGGCGGATCGCGTGGCAGCGGAAAGCCGTTCGGGCTCGCGCTCCGCCGCTCCGGTCACCGAAACGCTCAATAACCCCACGATCACCGCGCTGCGGCAGCGCCGCGGCGAAGTCGCGGCCGAATATGCGCGGATAATGGTGCAGTTCGAACCGGATTATCCGCCCGCGCGTGCGCTGGCCGAGCAGATCCGCGCGCTCGACGTCAGCATCGCGCGCGAGGAAGCGCGCGTCCGCAGCAGCATTACGACCGAATATGGCGAAGCGGTTCGCCGGGAAGCCGATCTCCGGCAGCGCGTGGAAGTACTGAAGGGCCAGATGAACGGCCAGCAGCGCGACAGCATTCAGTACAACATCTATCAGCGCGAAGCGGATACCAACCGCGAACTCTATGACGGCCTCCTGCAGCGCTACAAGGAGATCGGCGTCGCCGGTGTCGGCACGAACAACATCGCCGTCGTTGATTCCGCGGAGGTTCCCACGGCACCTTCGGCGCCGAAACTGCGTACGAACCTGGCGCTGGCGCTGTTCGCAGGCCTGGGTCTCGCGGCACTGGCCACGTTCGCGCTCGAGCAGATCGACGAAGGCCTGCGGGATCCTGGCCAGGTCGCGCGCGTCCTGCAGATCCCGCTTCTCGGCAGCGTTCCGGATCTCGGCAACGAAGATGCCTTGATCGCACTCGGCGACGCCAAGTCGGCGCTATCCGAAGCCTATCTCAGTATCCGGTCGAACCTGGCTTTCTCCACCGACCATGGCGTCCCTCGCGCTTTCATGGTGACCAGCACCAGGCCCGCGGAGGGCAAGAGTACGACGAGCGTCGCCATAGCGATGGTGCTCGGCCGCACCGGAAAGAAAGTGCTGCTGGTGGATGCCGACATGCGCTCCCCGTCGATGCATTCCTTCCTCGACGCGGGCAACAAGGCAGGCCTCAGCAATTTCCTTGCCGGCGAGAACGACTGGCAGCAGCTCGTCCAGCCGGTCACGGCCAAGGGCCTCAGCCTGATGTCCGCAGGCCCGCAGCCGCCGAGCGCCTCCGAATTGCTCAGCAGCGACAGGATGGCGCTTTTGGTTTCGCAGCTGCTCGAGCATTTCGATCATATCGTGGTGGACGCGCCTCCGATCCTCGGCCTTGCTGACGCGCCACTGCTGTCGCGCGCGGTCGAGGGTTGTGTCTTCGTCATCGAAGCGGAGGGCGTCGCAATCCGCGGCATCAGGGCTTCGCTCGATCGCCTCCGCCTGGTGCAGGCGCATGTCTTCGGTGCCGTGCTGACCAAGCTCAAGCATCGCCAGGCCGGCTACGGTTACGGCTATGGCTATGGCTATGGCTATGGCGACACGGCTGACTCGTCGAATTGAGCCCGGGCGCCATGGGCACAGGCACATCAGTGGTTCCGTCGAAATGGCGGCTTGCCAAGCTTCTCGGGCTGACGGTTGCCGGTGGCGCGGTGGCTTTTTTTGCCGGGGTGGATGCCCGTCGCGCGATCGCGGGGATCGAAGCCTCGCCCGTTCCATTGGTCGCTCGAAACGGTGCGGCCGTCACGGGTCCGGCTGCGATCGATTCATTGCTGGTGAGCGATCCGGCGGAAGTGCGCAATCCGCGCCTGGTCGATTGGTCACGCGCGACGCTGCGCAAGGGCGCGCTCAACACGCAGGCGCTTCGCATTTTCGGCTATGCGATGGGCGTGCAGAACAATCCGTCCGCGGAAGCGCGCGCAATGACGCTCGCTTCGCGCGTTTCACGCCGCGACGTCTTGAGTGAATTGTGGCTGATCGAAGATCAGGTGAGCCGCGGCAATGTCAAAGGCGCTCTCGAGCGCTACAATATCGCGCTGCAGACCTCCGCCGTTGCGCATAAATTGCTGTTTGCGCGCCTTTCGGCGGCGCTGGAAGATACTGAGATTCGGCATGCCTTCGCCGGCCTGATCCGCAAGCAGCCCGTCTGGCTGCCGCAATTCGTTATTGCGGCCATCAACGGCCAAGATGATTTAGAATATCTTGAGCGCGCAATTGCCGAGGCTGGAGGTCTTCCCGACACCACCGAGTTCCACGCGTTGGAGCCGCTGCTACTTCAGAGACTCGCGGCGACGGGCCGGTTCGACGCCGCCCGCCGGTTCTACGCGACGATGAAAGGCGCGAAGCCGGCGATACTCTCCCAACCCGGGTTCAGCGTGGACACGATCGACCCAAGATACATCCCCTTCACCTGGGCACCAGGTGCGGATCCCCTGATCTCGGCGGTTTTCGAACCCGCCGAGACCGATCGTGCGGTAGTCCGCGTCTCTACTGCCTTCGGCGGACATGGCCGTGCGCTACGTCGCCAGCTCTTTCTCGCACCAGGTTCGTACAAGTTCAGTTTGCGACTGCAGGTGATCCAAGCGTCGTCCGGCGCGACCTATCGGTGGTCGCTTAGCTGCGGCACCGAGACCAAGCCGTTCCAGAGTTGGGACGGTACTTCCGTCGATCTGGTGATTCCGGAGAGCTGTCGCGCCCAAACCATCGAGTTGAATGTCGGTGGAGTCGAAAGTCAGAGCGGCGCGGAGATCCTGATTTCGAACTTGTCGATCAGTCCGGAGAGCGGCAACCGCGCGCAATAGCTCGCCGACGCCGCGCCACGATCCACCGGCTGCAAAGCGTTCAACCCCGCAAATGGTAGTGTGCCAAGCGACGAGCCGCATGAAAGGCGAGCGGGACGCGGATGCTGTTCGCGGCCGTCGCTGCCTCCCCAATAGAAAACGCTGCGACTGCGGAGGTTGCTGCGTTTCATCAGCACGCTAAGGGTGAGCGCGTGAGCATGCCAGACACAACCCGATCCATTTCAGGCGCAGAATATGGAGCAGGTCAAATTCCAGTCCTGATTGCAGCCAGGCTTCGTCGCGACATGCGAGCCTGGCCAGATGGCGCTCGTCGGCGAAGCGCCGCTCCCGACAAGGCCCCCGGGGCCAAAGCGCTTCACGCATAAACCGATGTCGGCACATCCTCTGAGATTCCGAGAAGATATCGCCGGCCTGCGCGCGATCGCAGTGGCGCCCATCGTGCTGCAGCATGCTGGCCTTTCCATATTCCCTGGTGGATTTGCGGGAGTCGATATCTTCTTCGTGATCTCCGGCTTTCTCATCACGTCGATCCTGATGCGTGACGAGCAAAAGCTGGGGCCGCTCATCCTGCATTTCTATCGCCGCCGCGCCGTCCGCATCATGCCGGCGTTGCTCCTTGTCCTCGCGGCAGTTCTCGTCGCGGGTTCGGCCCTGATGCTGCCGGACGAACTGCGCGACCTTGGATCGAGTGCAGCAGCTGCAGCCGGCTTCAGCTCGAATATCTATTTCTGGCGTACCGCGAACTATTTCGACGATGCGGTGGTCTTCAAGCCGCTTCTCCACACCTGGTCGCTCGGCGTGGAGGAGCAGTTCTATATCCTCTACCCTCTCTTCCTCTATTGGCTCCGGCGATATGCTTCATCGCGGCTACCCAACATATTATGGGCGGTCGTGGCGATCAGCTTCGGCCTCAGCCTCGCGCTCGCCCTGATTAAACCGGTGACTGCCTTCTACGTGTTGCCGAGCCGTGCCTGGGAACTCGCGCTGGGAGGTCTGATCGCAGTCGGCGGCTTCCCCGAGGCGAAGACCTCCGGATTGCGAAACGCGCTCTCGCTGGCCGGCTTGGCTTTAGTGGGTGCCGGACTGTTCCTGATCGACGAGAACATGCCCTTCCCAGCACCATGGGCGGCGCTGCCGTGCGTCGGGACCGCGTTGTTGATCGCATATGGCGAGCAATCGATCACCACGCGGCTGGTCGGCCTCGCTCCGCTCCGCTGGCTCGGCGCGATCTCCTACTCGCTGTACCTCTGGCATTGGCCGATCATGAGCTTCTGGCGGCTCAGATACGGCGCCGAGCTGGGCACGTTCGAGGTGGTGCTGGTGCTGCTCCTCTCATTGGTCCTGGCGACACTGACCTATGTCGCAGTCGAGCGCCCCTTTCTGCGGCGGTTCAACAACGGGTCAGCGAAGCCGGTCGTCACTGTCAGCGCACTCTGCATCCTGGTTGCTGTCGTCGGATCGCTGATCGTCGCGCGACACGGAGCCGATTGGCAACGTCTGGGGCCAAGCGAAAAAGCGCTACTGAGCTATAGCGACTACACCACGCGCCCGGCATACCAGGCCCAGTTCCGGCCGGGACTCTGTTTCTCTACTTCAAGCGATCGCAGGTTTGATTTCGGGCAATGCCTGGCCCTGTCCTCTACCAAGCGGAACGTCGTGCTGCTCGGCGACAGCCATGCAGCCCATCTGTGGCGCGCGCTTGCGGACGCGAACCCCGACACGAACCTGCTCCAGGCCACCGGATCCGGCTGCAAACCGGTTCTCAAAGCAACCGGCGACGGCCAATGCGTGGCCATCGTCGAGCGGGTTCTCGGCCCGCTGGCGGCAAGCGGAAAGATCGCGCGGGTGATCCTCGCAGCGCGCTGGACGCAGAACGATGTGCCGCTTCTCCTGCAGACAATCGCCTCGCTTCGCGCACGTGGTGTGGCTGTGACGGTGATCGGTCCGGTGGTGGAGTATCGACTGCCCCTGCCCCGCCTGATCGTGCGCGCGCAAATGCAGGGCAACGTCGACCTTGTGGCCGAGGGACGCGTGCGGGGACCCGCCCTTGTGGACGAACGTCTGGCGCCTCTCGTCCGCCAGGCGGGCGCCGACTATGTCTCGATCTACCATGCCGAATGTCCGTCACAATGCACGGTGCTGACGCCCGATCATGTGCCGATGCATTTCGACTATGGTCATTTCACCCCGCAAGGCGCTCGCCTTCTCGTCGATAGGATGGCTATTGCACTATAGTCCCCGGCCTTCATTCGGGCGCCCCGAGCCCTAGATCCTGGATTGCGCGAGCCAGATGTACCCGTTTCCTCCATCTCCGGCGTCGAGCGTCTGTGCCGGAACCCGGCATCGCGGGCCCTGCTGTCCGAGCGGCACCCGATAGAAATGGCGATTTCGCGCCCCAGGACGATCGTGTTTGTCGGCGCCCATGCCGACTATATGTATCGCTTCCGCGTCCCGCTCATGCGGGATTTCGCCGATCGCGGCTATCGGGTCGTCGTGGTCTCGACCGCTTTCGGAGGCTTCGACCCCATCGTCTTTCAACAGGCCGGCTTCGAATATGTCGAGTGGCCGATGAAGCGGGCGGGCCTGGATCCGCTCGCCGACCTGTTCGAGCTGAAGGTCCTGTGGCGGGTCTTGCGCCGCGAGCGGCCCCAGATCGTCTTCGCCCACACCGTCAAGCCGGTGATCTACGGCATGGTGCTGGCCTGGCTTGCCGGCGTGCCGAGAAGGGCGGCGATGATCCCCGGCCTCGGCTTTGCCTTTATCGGTGCACGCGGGATCAAGCGGCGGTTTGCGTCGCTCGCCGGCCGGATCGGCTATCGCCTGGCGCTCGGGCGGGCGCATGTCGTGATCTTCCAGAATCCGGATGACCGGCAAGCGCTGCGCGACCTTGGGGCGCTGCCGAGGCATACCGAAACCGCGCTGGTCAATGGCTCGGGCGTCGATCTCGCACGCTTCGTGCCCGTGCCGCTGCCCGACGGCCCGCCGATCTTCCTGATGGTCGCGCGGCTGATGCGCGACAAGGGGGTCCACGAATTCGTCGATGCCGCGCGCCTGGTGAAGGCGGCGGTGCCGGAAGCGCGTTTCGTGCTTGTCGGGTCGGGCGACCTGCACAATCCGGCCTCAGTGCCGCCGGACATCGTCAAGGCATGGGTCGGCGAAGGCGTGATCGAGGCGCGCGGGCATCTGGATGATCCGCGTGCCGAACTGGCCGCCTGCCACATCTTCGTGCTTCCCTCCTATCGGGAAGGCACGCCGCGGACGAATCTCGAAGCCATGGCGACGGGACGGGCGATCATCACCACCGACGTGCCCGGTTGCCGCGAAACCGTTACCGACGGCGTCAACGGCCTGCTGGTTCCGGCGCGTGATGCGCAAGCTCTGGCGGACGCAATGCTTGTTCTGGCGCGCGACCGGGCCCGCACGGCGACAATGGGCAGCGCGGGTCTGTCGCGATGTGTCGAGCGCTACGAGCTGCGGACAGTAACGCGGGCGACCGCAAAGCTTGTCGAGGGGAGCATCGAAACTGGTACGATGATCTCCGGCGGCGGTCAGGGTTGAAACTGCTTGATCGCTCGGGTAGCGCCGCCAGGCAGAAGGATCAGGTCAGCCCCCTTAAAATGCAAGCAGGAACAGAATGAACGATAGCAACGCTACGGCCGGCGCCGATCTTCTTGCGCGCGCGCAGTCGCGCCAGGCACTGATCGGCATCATCGGCATGGGCTATGTCGGCCTGCCGCTCGCGGTCGCGTTCGGCAATGCCGGTTGCAAGGTGCTCGCATTCGACCTCGATGAGGCGAAGGTCGAGGCGCTCAATGCCGGCAACAGCTATATCAAGCACATCGACTCCGGCGTCCTGCGACCGCTCGCCGATAGCGGCATGCTGTCCGCGACCAGCGACATGGCCCGGCTCGGCGAACCCGATGTCCTGCTGATCTGCGTGCCGACCCCGCTCACGCGGCATCTCGAACCCGATCTCGCCTATGTCGTGACGACCACCGAACTGATCGCCAAGCAGCTCCGGCCCGGACAATTGGTGATCCTTGAATCGACCACCTATCCCGGCACCACGAGTGACGTGATGAAGCCGATCCTCGAAGCCGGAGGGCTGCGGCAGGGCAGCGACTTCTATCTGGCCTATTCGCCCGAGCGCGAAGATCCCGGCAATCCCAATTTCTCGACCTCAAGCATTCCGAAGGTCGTGGGCGCGGACGACCAGATGTCGCGCGATATCGCCGTCGCGATCTACCAGGCCATCGTGCCCCAGACGGTGGTGGTCTCTTCCGCGGCGACCGCGGAGGCGGTCAAGATCACCGAGAATGTGTTTCGCGCGGTGAACATAGCGCTGGTGAACGAATTGAAGGTCGTTCTCGGCGCCATGGACATCAATGTGTGGGAAGTCATCGACGCGGCGAAGACCAAGCCGTTCGGTTTCATGCCCTTCTATCCCGGGCCCGGCCTGGGGGGGCACTGCATTCCGATCGATCCGTTCTACCTCACCTGGAAGGCGCGGGAATATAACCAGCACACCCGCTTCATCGAGCTGGCGGGGCAGATCAATTCGGCTATGCCCGAACATGTCGTGCGCGTTCTGGCCGAGGCGATCGACGCAAGATCGGGCAAGGGGCTGAACGGCGCCCGCGTCCTCGTGCTGGGCCTGGCGTACAAGAAGAATGTCGACGATATCCGGGAAAGCCCGTCGCTGCGCCTGATGGAACTGATCGAAGCGCGTGGCGCCACCACCGATTTCCACGATCCCTATGTGGCCCAGATCAACAATACGCGGGAACATCCGACGCTCAACTTCCGTCAAGGCGTCGCCTGGGATCTCGAAAAGTTCGCCGGGTATGACGCGGTCCTGATCGCGACGGACCATGACGGCATCGACTATGTCGCGCTGGCGGCCGCCGCCAGGCTGGTGGTCGATACCCGCAATGCGTGCGAGCGCGCCGGTGCGTCGATGGAGAAGGTCGTGCGCGCCTGATGTTCTCGATCCCGTTTCTCGACAAACTACGCGAAGCGGAACTCGAAGCGGCATTACCCCAGCTCAAGCGCGGCGCGCGCCTGCTCGAATTCGGCGCGGGGACGGGAATCCAGGCCAAGCGTCTCTCCGAACGCGGCTTCGACGTGGTCGCGATCGACCTTGCATCTTCCGGCTATGCCGATGCGCGCCTGTTTCCCGTCATCGACTATGACGGGCGGAACATTCCATTGGAGACCGCGTCGATCGACGTCATCTTCTCCTCCAATGTTCTCGAGCATGTCGAAGACTTCCCCCGGATCGCCAGCGAATTCCGCCGGATCACCAGGCCGGGGGGGTATGGCGTGCACCTGATGCCTTCGGTCGGATGGCGCGCCTGGACCCTTGCCTCCGGCTTTCCGAACGCGGTCGTCGCGACGGCTAGTGCGATCAAACAGGCGATCGCGCCCCCAACGGGTCGCTCGCGTGCCGATGCGATCGCAGCGGATATCAAGACTGCCGCCGTCGGAGTGCTGCCACTCGGGCACGGCACGGCCCATGAAGCATTTTCGGAACTCTACAGCTTCTCGGCGAGGGCGTGGCGCCGCCGGTTCGCCGAAAACAGCTTCGTCGTCGAACGCGTGATGCCGATCGGCATATTCCATACCGGCCACCAGCTGCTGGGCTCGACAATGTCCATCGCTTCGCGAAAGGCGCTTTCGCGATTTCTGGGCAGTGCGGCCAACCTGTTCGTCGTCCGCGCGGCCAGCTAGAAAAAGGCCAGGCCTGAAATCGGGCCGCGACGCCTATCCGGGCATCACGGCTAGAATATTGGCCTTGTCCAGGAGCACCCCTGCAGTGTCGATTTTCTCGACGGGCAACGGTCCATTGCCGACGATTTCCAGCGAGAACCCCCTGGCCGCCATGTCATGCAGAAGCTTTTCGGGCGACAGCTGAGCGCCTTCCAGAATGTAACGCTTGACCTCGAAGATGATCCGCGTGCCGCGCAGATCGGGGATCTGGTCCAGCGACGCAAGCACGTCCGGCTCGCCCCCCTCGATGTCGAGCTTCATAAAGTCGAAACGGTTGAGCCCGCGCTCATGCAGGATCGATGCGAGCGAGCGCATCGGAACGGCCTGCGTTGCGGTCAGCCCGGGCTTGGTGCTGGTGATCGAATGGCCCGCGCTACCATTGGGCTGCTCGAAGATTATCGCGCTACCGTCCTCTCGGCCCAGGGCAACTTCGATTACTTCCACATTGGCGTTGCGCGCGACATTGCTTCGCAGCATCGCTGCCGTCTGAGGATGAATCTCGAATGCCAGCACGCGCCCCTTTGGGCCGACCGCTGACGAGAATATTCGCGTGAAGAAACCGGCATGGGCTCCCCCGTCTATCACGATATCGCCCGGCCGCAGCAGCGACTTCACGAGACGCTGTGTTTCGCTCTCATACAAGCCGATCAGCATCGGGAGCTTCTGCGCGAAGGGCTGGAGCCGATCGTCAGGCAGGCGAAACCCCTGCAGCTTCTGCAGTAGCAAAGCCGCAGCGTCGCCGAGCTTCCACGCGCCAAAGCGGAAGGCGGACCACAACGGATTGCGACTGGAAGATGGGACGTACATCGATATCTCTCCGAGGTGATGCGGCCCTAGTGCCCAGCGCGCGCGACGCGCTCGCGAGCTTTGACCTGGGTCATCGCACCGACGACTATGCCTGCTGCAAGGAAGGCCAGCGAGGATAGCAACGACATCGGTATGAGCCAAGCAGCCGTCTGGTTGAAAATAAAGAAGGCGATCAACCACGCGCTCAGACCAGACAGGGCCTGCATACTTTCCATGGTCGCGCGCGTACGCAAGGCGCGAAATGCCAGCCAGCAGATCATTAGTATCGCTGCTAGGAAAGGGACGAAGCCGAACACGCCGGCATCGGCCAGAATCTGAAGCGGCGTGCTGACGGCAACGGGAAGCGTCGTGTTCGCAGGAAGCGTGATCGCTTGATAGGGCTGAAAGAAATAGGCGTGAGCATTGTATCCCGAGCCAAGGGCGGGACGGTCCCAGAAAACATCCAGGGTGAATTGGATAGTACGGGTGCGATCATTCTCGAGCAGGTCGGTATCCTGAAATCGCTCGATCAGGTCCCCCACCATTTCCTGTGCGAAAAACGCGGTTGTGAACCCAACCACCAGCGTTCCGATCCGGATTATGATCATTCGGGCGGTGGTGGCAGGCGAGAGCAGAAAATAGAGCGCAATCGCGATGGCGACGATGACCAGCGTGGCGCGTGTTTGGGTCAGAAGCTGTAGTACCATGCATAGCCCGAAAAGCGTCAGCCGGCCGCGTGCAATAAAATATACGGTGGGCAGCGTCGCAATCCATGCCACGGTGTCGCCCAGAAAGCCGAAGTGCCGACTACCATAGGATTCGAAGACCAGCAGTCCGGCATAGTCGAGCACGATTGAAGACGCGCATATGCCGAGCAAGAGGGTCATTCCAAGGTCCAGCGCCCTGAAGTCGAAATTGTGCCAGCCCCAGGTTCGTCCTCCCCAGAACAGGACTACCGGCAGCATCGCGAGGCCCAGCTGGCGCCACATCGCGCCACCGTCGTAGCGAATCTGGCTCATGTCGGCTACCTGAGTCGAAACCGCGGACATAAGAAGGAAGAGGATTAGCGCAGTCCCGATCGGCGGGCTGCCGAACTTTCCCGGCAAGCGCGGCCCGGTGGTGCCGAGCAGCACCGTTGCGACAATCGTCAGGCCCGTGAAAAGCAATGCAGTCGTCGCGACTTCATAGTCGAAGATCGTGCCGATCGAGATGACAGCGACCGCATGCACTAGAGCGAATACCATCACCCAGCCGGGGAAACCGAGCGGACGCTTTCGATCTAGTGAAACGGGCAATGTTATGCGGGACGCGGGCTCGATAATCATCCGCCCAGAGGCTCCAAAGCAAGATGGCCAACCGAAAGCATCCCGGCGTGGCTCAAACGTCTGAACCACCATACCCAACGGGATCGCAAACCAGAACCAGGGAATGCCAGCTCCGAAAACGTCGTATCCGCAAGACCTGGCGATCGTGCGGGTGTCTCTAGACCGGGCCTCGCCGCGCGACAAGGGCGCGGTCCTCGCCTCCCCCGGACTGGCAAGACTATTGTGCCCCCGCTGCCGCCTTGATATGCGCCAGGCAGCAAGCGAGCAACGAGGCGGTGCCGCCGCTCACCCAATATCATGCGTCGGGGAAGAACCATCACTACGCCAGCGAAGCCCGTCCCGCGCCGGATCGCCCATCTATTGAAGACCTACCCAGCGATCGCCCAGGAAGCGGTACTCGACGTCGGATGCGGCATAGCCTTGCCGCATCTACGGCATTTCGGGCCCGGATCCGTTGGAGTGGACGGTCAAGATGTCACCCCTCCCGATGGGAAGGGTTTCCTGCGCTGGAACTTCCAGAGCGACATCAAGACCGTCCTCGCCGAGAACGGTCTGCCCACCGCGTTTCAATATGTCTGGTGCAGCGATGTTTTCGAACATGTGCTGTCCCCGCACGAATTCCTATTGAACTTGCGGCGGACACTGAAGCCAGGGGGCTTGCTGTTCCTGGGCGTTCCGCTGGTCAATCTACTTGGGCGGCCCGGGACCAAACGAAACTCGCCATTCAACTATTTCCGTGGCTATCTTTCCCAGGATCACGTGAATTTCTTTACGTTCGCCTCGCTGCGGCACACCGTTGAGTTTGCGGGCTTCAAACTGGTGGATTGGTATTCTCCATTTCTGCTCGGCATGCGCAGACCGCCTCGGATCGGCATCGAACCGGTCACAGTCATGGTGCTCCGGCCAATCCCGGATTTCCAGTACGGCACCAAGGCGGCGAAGGAATTGATCGACGGTCAGTTGGTCTGGAAGGGTTACATCGCCGACCACTAACCGCGATTTCAGCGTGTCGCGACGCGCTCATAGATCGCCTCGTGTGCCGCGGTCGTCGCTTCGATCGAATGGGATGCAAATACGTGGGTGTGCAACGCCCTTCCCATCGCAAGCGCCCGATCCGGTTCGGCGCAAAGGCTGGCCAACGCTGCAGGAAAGGTCTGTGGCGTCGCAAGTACGCCATTATCCCCCAGGACCTGACCGACTGCACCAACCGGCGTCGCCACAACCGGCATCGCCTGCGCGGCCGCCTCCAGCAAGGCGATCGGCATTCCTTCATATTTGGAATGCATGACAAAAATGTCGGATTGTTGCAGGAAGCGACCCACATCCGACCGGACCCCGTGAAAGGTCACACGCTCCTGCAGGCCTAATTCGATGGCGAGGCTAATCGCGTCGGGCATGAGCGGACCATCACCGATGAAGTCCAATGTGGAATTGGGTACGGCTGCGGCGGAAAATGCACGCAACATGCCCAGTGGATCCTTCTGATCGGCAATCCGTCCTACCGCCAACATCCGGATTGGGCCGCCCCTCACCCAGGGTTGACGGTTGGGAGGCACCGCCGGAACGGGAACTCCGTTTGGGATCACATAGGTCTGACCGGCATTGAGATGTCGGTGCTGACCGACTGCAAAAATGATATCGGCGGCGCGCCATGGTTTCAGTGCCCGCGTCATCAACGCTCGCAGTGGCGCATAGTTGTTGAGATGGCTCGTGAAAACGATCGCTGGCGGCCGGCCTCCAATGCTGCGCGTCGCTGCAACACCGACGACAAGAGCGTGGAACATATGCGCATGCACCACCGCTGGGGAAAACTCGGCAAGAAAGGCGCGAAGCCTCGAAAACGTTCGAAGCCTATCTCGCCCAAGGTCGAAGACTGCTATTTCGGCGTCAGGATAACCATAGACTTCGAGCGCAGAGAGATCAGCGGTGATCGATACCAGCTTCACGTCGAAACGCGCGCGATCGAACTTGGCGGACATGTCGAGCAGCAACCGCTCCGCGCCGCCTGTACCGAAACCAGTGATGATCTGAGCGACCTTCAACACGGTCATGCGCGCGGATGTTTTGCAATTTGCTCGGCCATCAGAGCTGTCACCAGCTCGGCATTGGCCCGCCAGCTATGCGCGGCAGCGCGCGAGCGATTGGCTGCTCCCATTGTGCGCGCGCGCTCCTCATGGCTTAGAATATCCTCTAGGCATCTGGTCACCTCTTCCACCTCCCATCCGCTCGTAATGTGACCATTGCGCCCTTCCTCGATCAACCAGGCGTAATCGTTTGAGGGAGTGATCACCACCGGCAGGCCAATCGCCATTGCTTCGAAGACGGTGGTCGGAGTTCCCTCACGAAGCGACGTCGAAAGGAACATGCGCGAGGCCTGTAGGGCAGCGATGATCTCGGGGCGCGGACGGCGTCCTGGCAGCGAGACGTTGTCGATCTTCTCCTCCGCGACGCGAGCAAGCAGAGACGCGCTCAAGTCACCGTCGCCGAATAGCGCAAAGCGCCAATCCGGCCGGCGTTTGGCACAGTCCAGGAACAGGTCGGGTGCCTTGGTCGCAAAAAGATTGCCGACCCCGATGACGTCGTAGCGATATGGTGCCGCCGCGGGCGCGGCGACCAGAAATGCATCATTTGGCGCACTTGGCATATGAACGACCGGGCGCCCCAATTCCGCCTCCAAAAGGCACTGCTCGGCGCGCCCCGTCGTCAAGATCGTGGGATAAGAGGCGAGTGCAGGACGGTAGAGGCGTGCCTTGCCCCTCGGAATCCGGCCGTGCATCGAGGCCACCAGCGCTCGCGCGCCGATAGCCCCCGCGAGCAGCCGGCCGAAGAGAAAATCGCTCCAATCCCCGTGGACGTGGAGAACCACGGGTTTCGTATCACGCATTTGGGGTGAGCGCAGGATCGCAGCGGAATAGAAAAGCAGGTTTCGAAACATGGCGGGCCGGACGTGAAGCAGGTCCCGCCCGCGAAAGACCTGCACAGCATCTGCTTGCGCCTCGCCCACGTTAAACACGTTCAAGACTTCGATCCCCAGCGCACGTTGGGCTTCGGAAAGTCGCTCTATATGCTCTTCCATGCCGCCGGGCTCCGGCGGCAATCGGAAATAACATCTCACAACCCTGAACGGTGCGCCGCTCACGCGCGTGCCGTCTGTTGGATCAATGCACGATAGCGCCGGTACATGTTCGCTGCATCGAATTCATGCTCCACCCGCGCCCGCCCGGCCTTGCCCATGCTCACGCGCAAGGTCTCATCGCCGAACAGGCGTCGCAACGCCACCAGCAATTCGCGGTCCGGCTCGGCGCCGAGGACGATGCCCTCCACGCCGTTTTCGACGATATCGGCGCAGAAGCCGGCATCCGTGGTGATGATCGGCAACCCCACGGCCATGCCCTCCATGATCGCACGCGGCGTACCCTCCATCGAGGAAAAGAGCACCAGCGCATCCGCCTGGGTAAGAATGGCGGCGAGCTCGGCATGCGATACCGATCCGAAGAACCGAACGCGATCCTGCGCGTCCATCGACGCTACGAGCGTCTCGCAGGCGAGCCTGTCCGGCCCGTCGCCGACGATCCAGGTGATGACGTCGAGATCGCTTCCCAGAACCGCCTTCAGATAGCGCAGCTGCCCCTTCCGCTCGGTCACGCTGCCGACGATCACGGCTATGGGCCTGCCCGTGATGCGCCAATCCGTCTTGATTTCCGCAAAGCGCTTCAGATCGACACGGGGCGGCAATATCGTGACCTTGTCGGCCAGGTTCGCCCCGAAAAAGGAAAGCAGTCGGGCGCGCATGCCCTTGCTGAGGACCCGGATCGCGGTCGCGCGCGGCAAGGTGATGCGACTGAGGCGCTGGAGCAGCCACCAGCGCGAGAAGCGGGGCGCCGGCTCCATATACGCTGCCATATGCAGCTCGAGCAGCACTTTCGCGCCACGGCGGCGCGCGATCCGCATTGCCGCGAGCCCCCCCAGGGCGGGGCATTGCGAGACGACGACGTCCGCAGCGACCTGATCGGCCAGCTTCACCGCGCGGAACTGGGTAAACAGGAATTCCACTTCGCGCACCATGCGACTGGGCACGAGATGGACCGAGAGATTGCCTTCCTGGATCACCGCCGACCGGCGGTCGGTCGAGCGGCCCAGGACGGTGTAGCGCTCAAACCCCTTTGCCAGCTCCCGCCAGATATCGAAGGTCGCATGGGAACGATCGTCCGGATCGTACCGCCCCGCTCCCAGATGGAGGACGCTGATCGGCTCAGGCGCCTGCGTCACGCCAGCATCTCGGTGAGCAGGGCATCGTACATGTCGGCCACCGCCTCGGTGGAATAGCGCTGCACGAGCCGGTAATTCTCTTCGCCGATGTCGGCGCGCGCGTCGGCGTTCTGCAGCAATGTCAGCAGCCGATCCGCGAACCCTTCCGGATCATCGCGCGAGACGACGAATCGATCCTGCAGGCTCCCGACGAGATCGCGGGTGCCGCCGGCGTCGGTCGATACGGCCGGCAGGCCGGTCGCCATCGCTTCCATGAGCGCGCGCGGCATGCCTTCGCGATAGCTGGGCATCACGAAGATATCCGCCTCGGCATAGTGTTTCGGCAGGTCCGCGTTGGGAACCGCGCCCAGCAGCCGCACGGTGACGCCCGGCCCGGCAGCCGCGACGATGCGTTCGATTTCACCTCTTTCTGGCCCCTCGCCGGCAAGGTCGAACGCCACCTCGATACCGCCCCGCGCAGCCTGATTCATCCGGTCGATCATCGCGGGCAGATATTTGATCGCGCTCTTCGACGGCGAGAAGCTGTGGACGAACAGGACGCGGATCGGCTCATCCTCCACCCGTTCGCGCTGCGCCCGGGGGAAGCGCCGCAAGTCGATGTCATTGTACAGCAGGCGCAGCCGCGCATCGCTGACATGATAGACTTCCGAATAATAACGCACCATCGTCTCGGGACCGGTGACGAAGCGATCCACGCCGTGCGAGAGGATCGCCATCATCGTGTCGTCGATCCAGCGGCGCACCAGGCGCTTGCTTCTGTCGAGGTCGTGATTGGCGCTGCTTTGCCAATAGACCGTCTTCAGCCCGATCAGCTTCCCCAGAAAGACGGCGACCACGGTCGGCGGCAGCGAAATCCGGAAAAACGCGATCCTTGTCCCGCGAAGCCGGTGCGCGACGAGAACCCGGGCCAGGCGCAGGAACCGCAAAAAGCCGCCGCGATGCGAAAGATAGTAGACCTGATGCCCAAAGACGGTGCGGACGCCGGACGCACCCTTCTCGCTCAGCAGCGTGATCTCCCAGCCATGACGCTCGCGAAGCACGTCAAGCAGGTGCATCACGTGCACATAATGCTGCGCGTCGCTCGCATGGACATAGTTCAGCAGATAGATGAGCTTCTTGCGCGCGCGTGCCGTCATTCGGTCTGGTCCTGTGCCGAGTGCGAGAATCACGGTGCGTGTGCTGCTGGATCCCGGAGGTCTCGATCGTCCCCGCGGGGCGCCACTATCAAAGGACTGCCCGAAAACCAACCAGCTAGTTTGATCTTGCGGACCGCCAGCGCTTCGCTCAAGGCATGGGACATAGGTTGCGACGAGGATTTCCGGGGTGTGCGGAATTGCAGGACTGTGGGGCAATTCGCTACGCGGCGGCAAGGCGGCGGCATCTGCCGCGCAACGTATGGAACAGGCGATCCGCCATCGCGGCCCGGATGGCTCAGGCGTATGGAGCGACGATAGTCTCGGGCTGGGCTTGTCGCATCGCCGTCTCGCGATCATCGATCTCACCGATACCGGCGCACAGCCCATGGTCAGCGCCTCGGGCCGCTTCGTCATCACTTATAATGGCGAGATCTATAATTTCGCCCGATTGCGCGCCGAGCTGGAGGCGTCGGGCTGGCAGAACGGCTGGCGCGGCGGTTCCGATACCGAGGTCCTGCTGGCGGCGATCGAACATTGGGGCCTCGCCGCCACCTTGCCCCGCCTGGACGGCATGTTCGCGCTCGGCCTGTGGGACCGCCATAGCCGGCAGCTGAGCCTGGCGCGGGATCGTTTCGGGGAAAAGCCGCTCTATTACGGCTTCTCGGGCAAGACCTTTCTGTTCGGTTCGGAGCTCGACGCGCTCGCCGCGGCCGCGCCCCAGGGCCTGGGCGCTTATGACGTTCGCGCGATCGATTACCTGGTGCGCTCCTTCTGCATCCCGGCGCCCCTGTCGATCTACCGCGCGATCGCCAAGCTGCCGCCGGCGAGCTTCCTGACGCTCGGCGAGGACGATCTGAACGCGGGCCGGGTGCCCGAACCCCAATCCTATTGGTCGGCGTTCGACGTGGCGCTTTCGGCGGCCGCCGAGCCGTTCGAGGGATCCTATGCGCAGGCAGTCGACCATCTGCATGCGCTGATGCGCGATTCGATCGGCCGCCGTCTCGTGGCCGACGTCCCGGTCGGGGCGATGCTCTCCAGCGGCATCGACAGCACGACGATCTGCGCATTGGCACAAAGCGCGTCGTCGACGCCGCTTCGGACCTTCACCGTCGGGGTCAACGATCCGGCGTACAACGAAGCGCCCCACGCCGCGGAGATCGCAAAGGCCCTGGGATCGGATCATACGACCATCCATGTCGGCGCTGCCGAAGCCTTGGCGGCCGTCCCCGAAATGGCGCGCATTTATGGAGAGCCGTTCGCGGACTCCAGCCAGGTGATCACCACGCTTCTGTCGCGCGCCCTGCGCGGCCAGGTAACCGTCGCCCTTTCCGGCGACGCGGGGGACGAGCTGTTCGGCGGCTATGTCCGCTATCGGAGCGCCCCGCGGATCTGGTCGCGCCTGCGCGGCATTCCGCACCCGCTGCGCCAGATCGGTACCGGGGTCGTAAGAGGCGTCGGCCAGGACAATCTCTCGGGATGGATCGCTTCGCTGAAGGGCGCCCGGGGCGAAACCGCGGGACGCGTGCACAAGGCGCTGGGATTGGTGGACAGCCGGTCTGACGCGGATCTCTATGCCCGGTTGCTGGATGTCTGGCCCGACTGGACGAAACGGGTGCGCGACGATCGGCCGTCCCTGCCCCTCGACGATGGCCGCCTGTCCTTTGCGCGCCGGATGATGCTGGCCGACACCGCCGGCTATCTGCCGTCGGACGTTCTCGCCAAGGTGGACCGGGCGTCGATGTCGACCGCGCTGGAAGTGCGGGTCCCGTTCCTCGATCCGGAGATCTTCCGGTTTGCCTGGTCGCTTCCCGACGCCTTCCTGTTTCAGGACGACAAGGGCAAGCGGCCGCTGCGCGACATCGCCGAACGGCATGTCCCGGCCGAGCTGCTCAATCGCCCCAAACAGGGTTTTGCGCCCCCGATCGGAGCCTGGCTGCGCGGACCGTTGAAGGACTGGGCGGCAGATCTGATCGAAAACCAGCAGGTATCCGATTATGGGGTCATCGACGCGGAATTGATACGGCGTGCGTGGCGCAGCCATCTGAGCGGCCGGTTCGATGAATCGCCGCGGATATGGCCGGTGCTGATGTTCGAGGCGTGGCGGCGGGAGCAGCCCGCGCAGCGGATCGGTGCGGCCGCGTGAGTGGAAATCCTCTCGAGGACAGCGTTCTTCTCTCATGAGCCTGTTCGCGCTGCTGCGCCGAAACCTCGGCTATTCGATCGCAGCCTCCGCCTTCCAGCTCCTCTCGACGCTCGCCACGGTTCGCATGGCGGGCGCATCCGCCTTTGCGGACTTGACCGTCGACGTCTTCAAGCTGGCGGTGATCAGCATCTTCCTGGAGCTCGTACCTGCTCCCTATGCGACGTTCCGCGTGCAGCGGGATCCCGATTACGGGAATCAGATCGCCACTTTCACGCTGGTAAGCTGCCTGTTCTGCCTGCTGGCATGGACCGCAGTGGCCGGCGCCGGACTATTCTCCAATGCAACAATCTGGATGGCGCCCTACGCAGCCTATCTCGGGATACAACGCTATCTCGACATCAAGTTGCAGGCGGACAATCGGATCCGCGAATATTACCAGATGCTCTGCGTTGCGGCGGTCCTGCGCCTCCTGTTCACGGTGGTGGGCCTGGCCACGATCAAGGGGCATGACATAGCGATCCTCTGGGCATCACTATCTCTGAGTTCGATCCTGTCGGTCATGCTCTGGTTTGGGTTGCGACCCGTCGAGTTCAGGCCCTTCCTGCGTCGAGGCCATCGCGATTCCCTCTCCCAGATATTCGCGGTGCGCCGTGTCTATTATGCCTATTACCTCAACACCGGGTTGAAGAGGCTGCGCGACTCCCTCCTGCCCGTGGCGGCATCGTTCGTGGTGGCCGAGAAGGTGGAGCTTGCGCGATATCTTCTCGCGATGCGCGGCGTCGAGTTCGTCCTGGGCCAATTGCGGCTGGCCGAAGCCTTGCTGGCGAACCTTGGAAACCGGGCCGTCGTGCATCACCGCAGAGGTCGGCAGTTGCTCCTGCTCGCTTTTATTGCGCAGGCGGTGTCGTTCTTTATCTGCGTCTTCCTTGCTGGCCAGGCCGGGTTCAACTGGGCCACACTGATCGTCAGCGGGATCGCCAGTTTCCTTGCCTATCCCTATGTCCTGGAAATCGGGTATCGGTCGGATGCCTATGCGGAGGATGCGCCTCTGCGCGTCACCATTTCCTTCGCGGCGTTCATCGCGACCCTGGCGCTGGTGCTGTGGGCCCTGTCCCGACTTGATCTGCTGGTCGCTCCGGGTCTGGTGGCGGCTCCCGTGTTCGCCCAGACTGTTGCCAGCCTTACCTATCTGGCTACGCGCCGGATGATCCGGGGTAGATATTCCCCGCACGCTGGACCGCAGGATCCGATCGCCGGTAGCTGATGCATCTCGCGCCGGCCGGCATGCGTGCGGTCGCGCATGCCGGCCGCTAGCCAACCTCGATGCTGACGGGCCTATCGCCCGTCAGCATCCTGCGCCCCCGTCTCAGATCGCGGAGAAATCGATCAGGGTTGCCGTCTTCGTCACACCCCCAACCGTGATCTTGACCATGACATCGCCCTCGTCGCCGAGCCCGGTTCCATCGGAAAGCCAGATGGACATATTGCCGTCCGCGGGATCGGCAGGCTCGGCGGTGGACGCCCTGACCCCAATACCGCCCACGGCCGGGAAGCTGAGGGTCTCGTTGGCTCCCGCCATGATGACCACGGCACCATCCGATCTCGGATTCCAGAGAGCGAACTTTGGCGCGGGGGCGTTGTTGCGCAGGCCGATATAAGGGAAGCTCGCATCCGCATAGCTGACGAATATCGAATTCGTGGAGTCCCCGTTCACGATCTGCATGACCGCGCCAAGAGCGCAGCCGTTGTTCGTGAAAGTATATACAGGACTACTTTCACCGGCGCTGCCGAATTTGAAGTAGCATTGATTCGAACCGGTGCCGGAGCTGCTGAATAGGTTTCCGATTGCCCCGGAAATCGACGTGCTGGACATGCGCAAGGTTCGCGTATTCGATCCGTCCGAAACCTCAACGAATCCTGCGGTGGCGTCCGAGGAGGCCGAACCGAGCTGACCGATCCTCACACGCGGCGTGGATCCGAAGACGAACTCATGGGCCACGGTATCGGCACTGCCTGCCTCCGCCACTGTCGTCAGAAGGCCGCTCAGGCGAACTCGGTGGATCTCCGATCCGCCGATCTTAGAGACGATCGCGCCGGTGCTCTGGGGATGATAGATGCCCAGTGTCGCCGGGGTGTCCGACTGATGATCCTCCAGCCAAAGATGAGGATCCGCATCCGTCTGGAAGTTCAGCCCGAAGCCGACGGTATCATTGCCGTTACGGGTCTGGATGCGAGACCCGCGATCCGTTCCCCCCACGCGATGGCGCACGGAAAATTCGGGATTCCTGTCCAGATCGCCGTCGCCCGCCAATTGCAGTTCGATAGTATGGCCGTTGGTACCCCAGCCTTTGATGGTCCCGCCATATTGATAGGTCGACAGGTCGAACCAGGTTTCATGCAGTCCGGAATAGACCCGCATGAAACCGGCCTGCGGATCCTGATCATCCACGTCCTGGAAGCCGACCTCCGCCTTTACCGTACCCTCGTTCGTCCATTGGGTGACGATCGATTCATATCCGGTAGACGCTGGTCCATCCAAGACCTGCGGGATCAACTGGGTGATCCGATATTCTTCTACCTCGAAGCCCCATTCGAGCCGATTTTGGGGGGTGATGTTCGGATTGGTGAACGTCGAAAGGTCACCGGTTCCATAATACCATCCGCCGCTGTCGGCACGCGCCAGCGGCGTGTATCTGCCGACATTGTCGGGGACGTACACGCCGAGGTGGCGATTGCCGTCAGCCGAGATATCCTCGTCCAGCAGGTCGGTGAAGTCGTTCAGCTGATTGGCGACGACGGTGAGCTCGAGAACATCGCTGTCCCGCGTGAAAACGTCGCCGTTCTTGGCGAAATATTGCAGCTTGACCGTGCCGCCGCTCGATCCGCCATAGATCCAGAAGCGACTGATGCGCGAGAAGCCGAGTGTCGGATTGGCGATGGCGTAGGTCGATCCGCCGGTCGGCGTCGCGGCCACGGGCGTTTCGCTACGGCCGTACCATACCGGCGTGTAGCTTGCCAGCATCGCCAGCCGGTCCAGCTCATCGGGATCCACGAGAGATTCTTGGCCCATCGCTATGTTATCTGGCATTTTTATGCCTCCTGTTCATGGTGGATACAGCGCGGTATTACTTCGATCAGATACGGATGTAATCCGACCCGATCGGCATTCGCAGGTAAATGCCGCTCAACGATGTCTGGGATGCGCCAAAACGTGATGCATGGCCTTGCCGATTGGAAGCCGTCCCCGGATATGGCAGCGTGCACATGATGATCACCCGCAGAGCCAGCCTGTCAGCACTACTAATGCCGTGGTTGCCGTTATTGACGCGGAACGATACCGCCTGGAGCGGACGACGGCTTCTCCGGCCGGGTTCGATCAACGCTCTGGATCACATTCCGCCCGGTCTCCATTCGGCAATACGCTCTGGCGAGATCAATGCCGACCTGGCACCTTTCTACGCGCGGGCATTCGCAGCCGGTGACGTGGTCCATTTCCCGGCGGGCACATATACCCATGCGAGCTTTCCCCTGCCGGCAGGCAAGACGCTTCTCGGCGATGGAGAGAGGACCCTGTTCAGGCAGCTCGATGGATCGAAGCCGTTGGACTGCGTGTTCGTGATCGAGAACTCGAACGTGACCGTCGGGGATTGCGCGATCGAGGGGATCATCCACCTTTTCGATCACGCGAAGCGCAGCGCCGACCACCCGGTCGGCCCCAGCAATTCCGAATTCAATCACGGCATCGCCATCCGAGCCCCGAACGAGGGTCAGGCGGTGCGCAATATCGCGATCGGAAACGTGATCGGGCGCAATCTGCGCGGCGACGTCGTCTCGATCTACTGCAATCGCGCCGCCAAGCTCGAAGGCGTCAGGATCGCCAGCGTCCGCGGCGAGAACATACTACGCAACGGCCTTTCCATCGTCGGCGGCCGCAACATCTCGGTCGCGGCGATCGACGGCACCGCCTTCGGCTACGCCGCCATGGATATCGAGCCGGAAGGCCAGTATTCGGCGCCCGTCGAGGATGTGACGGTGGGCAGCGTCCGGGGCGCGCTGGTTCAGATCGCTGCCAATCCCGATACGTTCGTCGATCGCGTCGTCATCGATCGGCTCGACACCGATCCCGGCTACGCCGTCAATTCGACGCCGCCCTACAGGAATGCCGCGGGCCAGATCCAGCTCGATACCAGTGCCGGATTGCGCATTCGCAACGCGCTCAACCTGCGCATCGGGACGCATCGCGCACGAAACCATCGGGCACATGCCGTGCTCTATGGGGCCGACCCTGACCCCTCGCACGCAAAGGAACCGCGCATCGAGATCGGGCGCATCGACTATGCGGCGATCGGCAGCCGGGAAACCGAATATCTCACACTCATCCAGGCCTCGGGCGTGCGCGACCTCGTCATTCGGGGCGGCACGGCCACGATGACGAGAGACGCACAGCGTCTCGTGCTCGGCTCCCTGGCAGGCGCTGGAACACGCTGCACGATCGACAATGTCCGCACGGACGGACTGATCGCAGCCTATGTGAGAGACTCCCGTTTCTCGAATATCCTGACAACCGCGCCCGGAAGCCGCGGGTTCACCCTCGGCGTCGAAGATAGCCAGTTTCGGGACTGCGAGATCCGCGCGGCGTTTCTCGGCTACAACACCACGCGTTGCGTCTTCGACCGCGTCACCTTCACTCAAACTCGCCCCGGTTACGTACTGGGCGGCAAGCGCGCGAACCGCTTTCGCAACTCCAGCGTAGCGGGAATCCGAATTGCCGACGGTCCCTATGCCCGTTAGCGGACCGCTGTCCGTCTGGGGTAGGGCGACCCGACGACAAAGGCTTTGGCCGAGGCGGATCGCCGCGATATAGCCGATCCCTCGTGCAGTCCATGCTCCAGAAAAGAGAATGGCAAAGGGTATTCGATGCAGAAGCTGATCCAACTCGAACTCAACGAAGTCAATTTCGACTTCGTCAGAGCGTATGGGAAAAAGGGGCAGCTTCCGCGACTGAACCAGCTCATCGCGCGGCATGGGCTAACCGAAACCATCTCGGAAAGCCGATACGAGCATCTGGAACCCTGGATACAATGGGTCAGCGCGCACACCGGTCTGAGCTATGCGGAGCACCAGGTGTTCCGCCTGGGAGACATATTGGCGCGACCCGAGCTTCCACAGATATGGGAGCTCCTCGAACAAGCAGGATATGAAGTCGGCGCGATAAGCCCGATGAACGCGCGCAATGCCTGCGCCGACCCGGCCTTTTTCGTGCCGGATCCCTGGACGGCGAGCAAGGTTACCGGCCCTCCCCTGCTTCGGCGCCTCTACGGCGCGATCTCGCAAATCGTGAACGACAACGCCCAGGGGCGCGTCGAAAGGGCGTCACTCGCCTGGCTCGGCGCGGGCTTGGTGCGTTTCGCCAGGCCTGCAAACTACGCCGTCTATGCCGCGCTGGTCGCCACGGCGCGCAAGAAAGCTTGGGCGCGCGCGTTGCTTCTCGATCTCCTGCTCGCTGACCTCTTCATCGCCGCCAACCGCCGCTCCGGCGCGGATTTCGCGACGCTCTTCCTGAACGCCGCGGCGCACATCCAGCACCATTACATGTACAATTCGGCGGTCTATCGGGGACCACACCGAAATCCGGGCTGGTATATCGACGCGGAAGCCGATCCGCTCCTAGAGGTATATCAGCTCTACGATCGGATCGTCGGACAGGTCGTCGATACTTTCCCGGAGCATCGCATCCTGATCGCGACCGGGCTGCACCAGGATCCCTATCCCGATCTGCTATTCTATTGGCGGTTGCGCGATCATGCCGGATTCCTGTCCGAACTCGGCGTGCCCTATGCTCGTGTGGAGCCGCGGATGTCGCGCGACTTCATGGTCTGGTGCGATGACACGGAGCAGGCGGCCGAGGCCGAGCGCATCCTTGTAGGCGCGACCGCGTCAGATGGGCGGCTTCTTTTCGATGTCGACAATCGCGGCGACAGCCTGTTCGTCATGCTCAGCTATCCCGCCGAGATCACTCCCGAGCTGGGCTATCAGGTGGGCAACCGCCAATTCACCGGTCTTGCCGACAAGACCGCGTTCGTGGCGATCAAGAATGGCGAGCATAACGGTACCGGATATCTGGTCGATACGGCGGCGAGCGCCGGCCAGCATCCTGCAAGCATGCCCATCACCGAGCTCTCGGAGATTGCGCGGCGGCATTTCGATCTGAAGCCACGGGAAACCAACCTCGCCGCTTAAGCGAGGCCGTTGCGCACCTTATTTCGATCCAAAACCTGAGATCATCACGCTTACGGTTCGGAGCGCGATGAGGATATCGAGCCAGGCCGAGAAATTCTTGATGTAATAAAAATCGTAGGTCAGCTTCTGATACACTGCCTCGAGATCGGTCACATGTCCCTGATGCACTTGCGCCCAGCCCGAAATCCCGGGGCGTACGATGTGCCGATAGAAATAGAACGGCAGCTCCCGTTCGTACCAGTGCGATAGCGCGACGGCCTCGGGCCGCGGTCCGATCAGGCTCATCTCGCCGCGCAGGACATTGACGATCTGGGGCAATTCATCGAGCCGGCGGCGGCGGAGGAACTGGCCGATCCGAGTGATCCGCAAATCATCCGATTGCGTCATCGCATCCTGACGCGCCGCCTCGACATCGTCGGCCTCCGGGCGCGGGCGCATCGTTCGGAACTTCAACATCACGAACGGATGGCCCCGATGGCCCATGCGTTCCTGCCTGAACAGGGCCGGCCCCTTGGAATCCATCCTGATGAGCACCGCAATGACGAGGATCGGGAGCGCTAGCAGCAAAAGCAGCACGATCGCGGCCAGAAAATCGGCCACCCGCTTCACCTTGCGGTAGGCCAGATTCGGCACGAGCGAACCGAAGCTGTTCTCGGACAGGTGCTCGATGGTCACGCGACCGGTCAACGACTCCCGCAATTGCTTGGTGTGGTAGACTTGGTGCCCGCGTACCGCAGCTTCCGCGAGCATGCGCTCCCAGGCCGGCTCGAGATCGAAGTGAAGATCCGCCACGATCGCCGCATTGACGTCCGCCGGCACACGGGCCTCGCTCATCGGCACCCATTCGACATCGCCGATTTCGCTGACCAGCTCGGTGCGCCCGAACGGCACCAGATGGAAGCGCCGCACCGCGTTGCGTTCCACCCAGAAGTTGGAGATGAAAGCCATCAACAGGGCCAGGCCGAAGCTCAGGACTAGATGGACGCTACTATATTCGAGCCGAAGGCCCAGGAACAAGGTCAGCACGATGCCGTAGGGAATCGCGAAGGAAGGCAGGATGAAGCCGAATGTGTCGGTGCCGGGAAAAGCCGTGACGCGCCGAAGAAGCACCAGTCCCGCCACAATGGCGAGAGTCGCGCCGATCATCGAATGGACGGTCTCGGGGCTCTCAGTAAATCTCGGATGCTGAATCGCCGTCGGAAGTACCACGCCAGCGATGAGAAGGCTGAGCAACTGGACGCGCATGGACGCGAACATCGATGCTCGCTTGACTGAAACGGCATGGTCGCGAACCATCAACATGCAATTCTCCGAGTCAGCTCGCTGCTGGGGCGACAGAGCACGTCCTCAAGCCTTTCTCGAAGAATAGATCGCGCTCCGATGAGGATAGCCCTCAATCCGGCTAGGGGGTTCAGTCGCTAGCGATATACTTGTAACTCGTCGAGGCACAACGACAAAATGGCGTACCGCACCATTCGGCGCGGGCACGTAGCGTTTAGTGATATCCTTCGCCGCCAACCTTCCCGCGGAACACCCAATAGGCCCAGCCGGTATAGGTGAGGATGATCGGGATCATGATGCCCGCACCCACCAGCATGAAACCCAGGCTCCCGCCCGGCGCCGCGGCGTCCCAGATCGTCACGCGCAGCGGCACGATATAGGGGAAGATGTTGATCCCCAGCCCCGCAAAGCACAGCAGGAACAGCCCCAGCGCGAGGAGAAACGGCCCGCTCTCCGCCTTGCGCCGGAGGGCAGCGGCGAAAGCAAGCGCAATGCCCGCCACCAGTACCGGTACGGGCGCGACCCACAGGATCGCGGGCCAGGTGAGCCAGCGCGCAAAGTAGTTGCCCGACAGGGTGAGTGTCGCGAGACTCACCAGCGCGATCGCGAGGATCGTCAGCGCACCGAAGCGTGCGGCGAGGCGATAGGCATGGCCCTGGGTGGTGCCGTCGGTGCGCCAGATCAACCAACACGCCCCGAGCAGTGCATAGCCGGAGACAACGCTGAGCCCCGTCAAGGCGCTGAACCAGCTCGCCCAGTCGAACCAGCCGCCGGAATAGGCGCGCCCGGTGACGGTGATCCCCTGGAGCAGCGCGCCGAGCGCGATCCCCTGGCTCAGCGCCGCGGTGAACGATCCGATCGTGAAGGCCCGGTCCCACCATTTGCGGTGGCCGGGATCGCGCCAGCGGAATTCGAACGCCACGCCGCGAAAGACCAGGGCCAGCAGCATCGCGATGATCAGCGGATAGAGCGCCGGCATGATGATGGCATAGGCAAGCGGGAACGCGGCCATCAGCCCTCCCCCACCCAGCACCAGCCAGGTCTCGTTGCCGTCCCAAACCGGCGCGATCGAGTTCATCGCATTGTCGCGCTCCTTGCCCTCGAACGCGGGAAAAAGAATGCCGATGCCGAGATCGAATCCGTCCATGACGATATAGGCGAAGACCGCGAAGGCGATCAGGAATGCCCAGATCGTGGCGAGTGTCGGATCGGGGCTCATGGCACCTTCTCCACATGCTGGTGCGGGCCGGGAACGATGCCGGCGGTACGGATCGGTGCCGATTCCTCGAGCGGCGGCTCGTGGCGCTCGACGCCCTTGGTGATCAGCTTGAGGATGTACCAGACGCCGAAGCCGAAGACGAAGCAGTAGACGATCACGAAAACGAGCAGCGAAGTGCCCACCGCCGGCGCGGCGAGCGGCGAGACGCTCTCCGACGTACGCAGCAAGTTGTAGACGGTGAAGGGCTGACGGCCGGATTCGGTGGTGACCCAGCCCGCGATCACTGCGACGAAGCCCGAGGGCCCCATCACCAAGGCGAAGCGATGGAGCAGCGGCCAATCATAAAGCTTGCCGCGGAAGCGCGCGAACAGGCTCCACATCCCCAAAGTCAGCATCAGCACACCCAGCCCGACCATGATCCTGAACGACCAGAAGATGATCACGACCGGCGGTTCCCGATCGTCGGGGATCGTATCTAGGCCGGCAACGGGCGCATTGAGGTCATGCTTGAGGATCAGCGATCCCAGCTTCGGGATCTCCACCGCATAGTCGACGCGCTTTTCCTTCTGGTTCGGCAGGCCGAACAGGATCAGCGGGGCGCCGTGGGGGTGACTGTCGAAATGCCCTTCCATCGCCAGCACCTTCTGCGGCTGATGCTCGAGCGTGTTTAGGCCGTGCTGATCGCCGGCAAGGATCTGCACCGGCGTGACCAGCGCCGCCATCCACATCGCCATCGAGAACATGGTGCGCGCGTTCGGATCGTTCTTGTCGCGCAGCAGATGCCAGGCGGCCGTGGCGCCGACGGCAAGCGCCGTGGTGAGATAGGCCGCGATGACGGTGTGGACGAGGCGATAGGGGAAGCTGGGATTGAAGATTACGTTGATCCACGATCCGGCGGGCACGAACTGGCCGTGCGCGTTGATCGCATAGCCGGTGGGGGTCTGCATCCAGCTATTGGCCGACAGGATCCAGAAGGCCGAGATGAAGGTGCCGAGCGCGACCATGCAGGTCGCGCCGAAATGCATGCCCTTGCTCACCCTGCCCGCTCCGAACAGCATGACGCCAAGGAAGCCCGCTTCGAGGAAGAAGGCGGTGAGCACCTCATACGCCATTAGCGGCCCGATCACCGGCCCGGCCTTGTCGGAGAAGGCCGACCAGTTGGTGCCGAACTGATAGGACAGCACAATGCCGGAGACGACACCCATCGCGAAGGCAATCGCGAAGATTTTCAGCCAGAAACGGTAGAGATTGATGAAGATCTCGCGGCCGGTGCGGAGCCACAGCCCCTCCAGCACCATCAGATAGCTGGCCAGCCCGATCGAGAAGGACGGAAAGATGAAGTGGAAGCTGACCGTGAACGCGAACTGGATTCGCGCCAATATGATCGGATCGAAACCTTCGAACATGCCCGCCTCCTGGACGGCAGATGCGCCTCAGGGATCAGTGGAGCAAGATGTCAAAAGGTCTAACCCCGCTAGTCGAAAGGGGAGTTGAACTCCGAAAGCAGCGGCGCGACGCGATCCTTGTCGGACAGTATCGGCGCAACACCCACGTCCGGCCATTCAATGCCGAGCGCGGGATCGTTCCACAGGATCGCGCCTTCATTCTCGCGGGAATAGGGCGCATCGACCTTGTAAAACACCTCGGTGTCCGGCGTCAGCGTCATGAAGCCGTGCGCGAAGCCCGCTGGGATCAGCAGCTGGTTCCACTTTTCCGCCGAGACCTCGCAGGTGACCGTCTGACCATAGCTGGACGAGCCTTTGCGGATATCCACCGCGACATCGAATATCGCGCCGCGTAGCACGCGGACGAGCTTGGCCTGGGCGACGGGAGGCGCCTGGAAATGCAGACCGCGCACCGTCCCCGGCTCGGCGGACAGGCTCTGATTGTCCTGGACCCAGTCGAGATGAATGCCCTCCGCCTCGAACGCAGAACGCTTGAATACCTCGGAAAAGAACCCGCGATGATCGCCGAATCTGGGCGGCGTGATCTCGATCACCTCGGGAATAGCCAGGCGACGAAAGCCGGTCATATTATGCCCCGCACCACGCGCTTCAGATAATCGGCATAGCCGGTCTTGCCGAGCTGGCCGGCGCGGCGGAGCACGGCCTCTCCGTCCAGCCAGCCGAGGTCGAGCGCAATCTCTTCCGGGCAGGCGATCTTGATGCCGGTGCGGTTCTCGATCGTGCGGACATAGGCGCTGGCGTCGTGCAGGCTCTCATGCGTCCCGGTATCGAGCCAGGCATAGCCGCGGCCGAGCCGGGTGATGTGGAGGTCGCCGCGCTCCATATAGGTGCGGTTGACGTCGGTGATTTCGAGTTCGCCGCGCGCCGAGGGGCGGATCGAACGGGCGATGTCGACGACGTCCTTGTCGTAGAAATACAGCCCGGTGATCGCCCAGTTCGACTTGGGGCTCAGCGGCTTTTCCTCGACGCTGGTCGCCACCCCCGTCTCGGGATCGAAGGCGACCACGCCGTAGCGCTCGGGATCGTCGACATGATAGGCGAAGACATTGGCACCGCCCTGCGCCGCCTCTTCGGCGGCGATGCGGCATTTCTCGCCCATCTTGTCGCCGTGATAGATATTGTCCCCCAGGATCAGCGCGCTCGGCTGGCCGGCGACGAAATCGGCCCCGATGATGAAGGCCTCCGCCAGGCCGTTGGGCTGGGGCTGCTCGGCATAGGTGAGGTTGATGCCGAACGCCGATCCGTCGCCGAGCAGCGCCTCGAACAGCGGCAGGTCGCGCGGGGTCGAGATCACCAGGATGTCGCGGATCCCCGCCAGCATCAGCACCGACAGCGGATAATAGATCATCGGCTTGTCGAAGACCGGCAGCAACTGCTTCGAGATCGACAGCGTGGCGGGATAAAGCCGCGTACCGCTGCCGCCGGCCAGAATAATGCCCTTCACGCCAATCCCCCTTAGCCAGATAGCGTGGCCGTACCCAAGGCCCCGACGACCCGCAACCACTATCCCCGCGCCGGAGCTCCGCCGAGTCCCGGCAGCAAACGCCGCAGCAGAAGCATGATCAGGAGCGCGCCCAGAATTGCCACCGTATCGGCCAGCCAATCGTGCCAGTCCGAATCGCGATGCAGCGCCGGAATGGCCTGGACGAACTCGATCAGCGCGCCGAACGCCGAAAGCCCCAATACGATGGAGAGCAGGCGCGCGCGCGGGAAGGCCGGTATCGCCAAGACCGTCAGCACGACGAACGCGGCGATATGCTGGATCTTGTCCTGCGGGTTGCCCGGGATCCTGGGCGGATGCGGCAACGTCGCCATGACGAAGGCGAAGGTTGCCGCGAGGCAGAAAGCGAGCAGGAACAGGCGGCTAGACGGCATGCTCGCCCTCATCGATGCGAGGCAGAAAGCCGATCAGCGCTCGGAAGGCGGCGGGCCGGCCTCTCCACCCGCGGGCGGACCGCCCTGCGGGCCACCCTGACCACCGCCCTGCTGCATCATCTGCTGCATCATCATCTGCTGGATGACGGCGGCGGGGACGAGATCCTGCATCTCGACGTCGAAGATCAACACCTTGTCGGCGAGTTCGTTCTGGCCGCCCGGTTCCGCGCCATAGCCGAGCTTCGGAGCCAGCCAGAAACGGTATTTGGCGCCCTTCTTCATCAGCTTCACACCTTCGGTGAAGCCGGGGATCATCGGCTGGCCGACCTGAAAGCGCATCGGCGCCTCGGGCTGGAACTCCGAGCCGTCGCGCAGGATGCCGTGGATCTTCAGCGACACGCCGTCCTGATCGGCGACGCTGGGCCCACTGCCAGGCTTGATCACCTGGTACTGCAGGCCCGACGCGGTCGTCTGGATGCCCGACTGCCCCTTGTGCCAGGCGAGGAACTGGTCGTTCGGCAGCTTTGCCGCCACCGCGCTGCGCGTGCCGACCCATGCCAGACCAAAGGCCAGCGCGATCGCGGCGAGCACGCCGATCCACAGCCAGACCTTATACGCCCGCTTGACGGGCTGGAGCGGAACGGCGGTCACGGACATGGATGGGCTCCGACGGGTAACCAGTTACCCTAAAGTCACAAAAGTCGCAGGTTCCTCGTGCGCGTGGGCGCACGAGGCGACGCAGGCTTACCGGGCGCTGTCGCGCTCCACGCGCTTGCGCTCGAGCTTGCGCGCGCGGCGAACCGCGGCGGCGCGCTCGCGGGCGCGCTTCTCGCTCGGCTTCTCGTAGTGACGACGAAGCTTCATCTCGCGATAGACGCCCTCACGCTGCAGCTTCTTCTTGAGCGCGCGCAGCGCCTGGTCGACATTGTTGTCGCGGACGATGATTTGCATAAAACCGTAATGCTCCGATCGCATATTCAATAGAAAAGGGTTCGCCGGAACCGGAGTTGCGGCGTCGTGGCGGGCACCTATCAGTGAAAAGCCCCTTTTTCAAGGGCGGAGGCGGAGGAAAAGCGCGCCCTCCAGGCCCGGGACTGTGACCGGGACGCCACACCCTCCCTATATTACACCAGATTGCAGCGATGCAACGCGCCCGATAGGTTCGCCACCCACTCCCCTTCGGATGACGCAGCCCGCCCACGCCTTGGATCTGGAAACCCGCCTGTTGATCGTCGACGACGATCCCGGAATCCGCGAGCTGACCGCCGCGTTCCTCTCGCAGCATGGCTATGTCGTCGATACCGCCTCAGGCGGCGTGGAGATGCGCGCGGCGCTGGCCCGGCACGACTATGCGCTGGTGGTACTCGACGTGATGATGCCCGGCGAGGACGGGCTGACCATCTTGCGCGGGCTCGATCGCGAGGCGGGACCGGCGGTGATCCTGCATTCTGTGATCGGCGAGGATGTCGACCGGATCGTCGGTCTGGAAATGGGCGCGGACGATTATGTCGCCAAGCCGGCCAACCCGCGCGAGCTGTTGGCGCGGATCCGCTCCGTACTGCGCAGGAGCCGGAGCGAACCCAGCGCTTCCCGGGTCGTCGAACGCAGCTTCCTACGCTTCGCGGGCTGGCGGCTCGATCCCGTCGGGCGGCAGCTCTATGACCCGGACGGCGTGCTCATCAACCTGTCCGACGGCGAGTTCCGGTTGCTGCTCGCGCTGGTAGAGCGGCCGCGGCGGGTGCTGACCCGCGACGCGCTGCTCGATTTCTCGCGCGGGCCAATGGCCGAGCATTTCGACCGCGCGATCGACGTGCAGCTCAGCCGGTTGCGCAAGAAGCTGGCGCGGCCCGGCGCCGAGGACCTGATCCGCACGATCCGCAACGAAGGCTATATGTTCGTCGCCGAAGTGAGCGGGCGATGAGCGCGCCGCGCTCGACCGCTGTGCCGATCGCCCTGCTCGTCATCGCCGCGGTGGCGGTGGCGACGGCTATGCAGTTCGCCATCACCTTTCGGGGACCGCCGCCCCGCCCCGCCCCGGTTCCGGTCGCGGAGGTCGCCAGGGCGCTGCGCGGCGACCCCGGCCCGCGGGGCAATTGGCGGCGCCTCGAAGTCACCGATTCGGTCAATCCACCGATCGGCGGCCCCCGCCAGCGGCCCAATCCGATGCTGGACCGGCAGATCGCCACGGCGCTGGGCGTGCCGCCCGGCGATGTCGCGGGGCTCTATGACGAGCCCGCCTTTTTCGAGGCGAGCGAAGTCAGGGGCGACTTCACCGTCGGGTGGCATGCATCGAGGGGCTGGCGTGTCGTGCGCAGCATGCGCCCGCCCCCCTTCACGCACTGGCACGTCTTCACCCTGATCGCCGCGCTGCTGACCCTGCTCGCGCTGGCGGTGCCCGCCTGGTTCATCGCGCAGCGCATCTCGCGGCCAATCCGCGATCTCGCCGACGCCGCCAAGCGCGCCCGGCTGGGAACGCCCGAGCCGATGCCGGGAGGCGGCCCGCGCGAGGTGCGCGAGCTGGCCCAGGCGATTGAGACGATGCAGGGCCGCATCCTGCACCAGGCGCAGGGGCGCAGCGCGATGCTTGCCGCGATCGCCCATGATCTGGGCACACCGCTGTCGCGCATCGCCTTCTGGGTCGAGCAACTACCCGAGGCGGCGCGCGAACGGGCTTCGGCAGATATCGACGAGATGCGCGAGATGCTGGGCGCGACGGTACGCTTCGTCCGCGACGACCGGGCCGAGGCAGCACATACAAGGCTCGACCTGGGCAGCCTGATCGAGAGCTTGGCCGACGATCTGGGCGCGGCGCGAACGCCGGTGGAGGTCGAGGCCGGCCCGCGCGCGGTGGTACGCGGCGATCCCACGGCGCTCAGGCGTCTGTTCGCGAACCTGGTCGAGAATGCGGTGCGCTATGGCGAGCGAGCGCGGATCGCGTGGACGCTGGAGGCCGGCTGGGTCGAGGCCGCGATTGAGGATGACGGTCCCGGCTTCGATCCGGCCCGCACCGAACAGCTATTCTCCCCGTTCGTCCGGGGCGAGAGCTCGCGCAATCGTGCGACCGGGGGCACCGGGCTGGGTCTGGCGATCGTCCGCTCGATCGCCGAGGCGCATGGCGGCCAGGTGACGCTGGAGAACCGGCCCGAAGGCGGCGGGCGAGTCCGCGTGCGGCTGCCCGCCGAATAGCTCAGCTACAGGCGCCGACACGCTTGCCTGTCGCCCGCAGCTTGATCGCGACATAGCCCGGATCGCCGGGCTTGCCCGTCTCCTGCGAGATCGTGGCATCGAACGCGGTCTTGCTCATCGTGCCCGTGGCGAGAACCGTGGTCGTGCCGGCCCCGCCTTTCGTGCACTGGATGTTCGCGTCGAGCTTCCCGCCCTTGGCGACATAGCGCGCGACCGAGCAGGTGCCGGCGACCTGTTCCAGGTTGCGGATGTCGAGCGGCTTGAGCTCGTCGGCCTTGCGGCAGCTGGTGCTCTGGCGCTCCTGGCGCCGGATCGATTCTTCCTGCGCTGCGCGATCCTCGCCCTTGAAGGCCGAGAGATCGGACGAGACGACATGCATCTGCGTCGCCCAGATGCCGGGCTCGAGCTCGGTCTTGGCGCGCGCGGCCTTCATCACCTTCGAAAGCTCGCTGACCGAAACGTTGGCGACGTCGATCTCGCCGGTTTCCGAGGCATGTTTCTCGGCGGCGGACTGGCAGCCGGCCAGCGCCAGCGCGGCCATTCCGGCGAGCAGATAACGATGCATGCGGCCTGAATCCTCGTCCCGATTGCCTGATTCCGCCGTCCAACCCGATTACGCGCACGAGCGCAATCCCCGGCGCTGCAACCTGCTGCAACATATCGCGACGCGGCGAAATCGGCGCGCAGGGCGGCGCGGCGACACCGGCTCCCGAAACGGGAGACAGCAATGCAACATCATGACGCGCATGACCTCGGCTTGACCCATGACCTGAAGGCGATGGAGATGCTCGCCAGCCGCCGCAACGCGCTGCGTTGGTTCACCGGCGCGGGCACCGTCGCGCTGCTCGCCGCGTGCGACGGCAGCGGGGCCAGCAGCGCAACGGCGACGGGCACCGCCACGCCGACGCCCACGCCGACACCCAGCACGACGCCGACGCCGAGCCCCACCTCCACGCCGACCCCGAGCAGCGGCACCTGCATCGCCGATCCGACCGAGACCAACGGTCCCTACCCCGCCGACGGCACCAACACGTCGAGCGGCCTCACCTCGAACGCGCTGACCGCGAGCAACGTGGTGCGCAGCGACATCCGCTCGAGCTTCATCGGATCCTCGACCGCGACGGCGGACGGCGTGCAGGTGACGCTGACCATCACGGTGGTGAACGTGAATGCGAGCTGCACGCCGCTGGCGGGCTATGCCGTGTACATCTGGCACTGCGACCGGAGCGGCAAATACTCGCTCTACGACCTGCCGAACGAGAGCTATCTGCGTGGCGTCGGCGTGACCGACGCCAATGGCCAGGTGAGCTTCACCACCATCTTCCCGGGCTGTTACGCCGGGCGCTGGCCGCACATCCATTTCGAGGTCTTCTCGAGCCTCGCGACGGCGACCGGCGGGCGCTATGCGGTGCTCGTCTCGCAGTTCGCGATGCCAAGCGCGGCCTGCTCGACCGTCTACAACGGCGCCAGCGGCTATTCGACCAGCATCAGCAACTTCGCGGGCGTCTCGCTCAACGGCGACAATGTCTTCGGTGACAACAGCGCCGCCCAGATCGCCCAGCAGACGCCGGTGATGAGCGGCAGTGTGGCCGCCGGCTACACGGCGACGGCGACGATCGGAATCGCGCGCTAGGGTCTCCCTCGGCCGCCGCGCGTGCCCCGCTCGCCGAGGTGATCCCGGTCACTTCCCGGCGGGCGGGGCGTTGCTATAGTACGCCCGATGACGCCATCCGACACCGCCACCGCACCCCGCCATCGGCTCCGCTCGATCCTGGGGGGCTCGGCGGGCAATCTCGTCGAATGGTATGACTGGTATGCCTATGCCGTGCTCGCCAGCTATCTGGCGCCGCATTTCTTCCCGGACAACGCCTCCAAGGATCTGAACGCCTGGGCGGTGTTCGCGGTCGGTTTCTTCATGCGACCGATCGGCGGATGGCTGATGGGCGTCTATGGCGACCGGCGCGGGCGCAAGGCCGGGCTGACGCTGTCGGTCACGCTGATGTGCGTCGGATCGCTGATGATCGCGCTGACCCCGGGCTATGCCGAGATCGGCTCACTGGCGACGGTGTCGCTGATCGCGGCGCGGCTGCTCCAGGGCCTGTCGCTGGGCGGTGAATATGGCGCGAGCGCGACCTATCTCTCGGAGATGGCGGGCAGGCGCCACCGCGGCTTCTTCTCCAGCTTCCAATATGTGACGCTGATCTCGGGCCAACTCGTCGCTTTGGTGGTGTTGCTGGTGCTGCAGTCGGCGATGCCCGAGGCCGAGCTGAAGGCCTGGGGCTGGCGGATTCCCTTCGCGGTGGGCGGCGTGCTCGCGCTGCTCGTTTTCTGGCTCCGGCGGAAGCTCGCCGAGACAGAGAGCTATGCGAAGCGCGACACGGCGCAGAAATCGAGCTTCGCCGCCTTGTTTCTCCAGCATCCCCGCGAGGCGGCGGTGGTGATGCTGCTGACCGCGGGCGGTACCCTCGCCTTCTACGCCTATACGATCTACCCGATCGCCTTCCTCAAAAAGACCGCGGGTTTTTCGGATTCGGCCGCAACGCAGGTGAATGCCGCGGCCCTGTTCGTGTTCATGGCGATCCAGCCGCTGGCCGGCGCCCTATCCGACCGAATCGGACGCAAGCCGCTGATGGTCGGGTTCGGCGTGCTCGGCGTGCCGCTCACCTATCCGATCTTCGTCGCGCTGGAGGGGGTGCGTGACGGCCTGACCGCGTTCGCATTGATGACCGGCGCTCTGGTGATCGTCACGGGGTACACGTCGATCAATGCAGTGGTGAAAGCCGAGCTTTTCCCGGCACATATCCGCACGCTGGGCGTGGCGCTGCCCTATGCGCTGGCCAACGCGATATTTGGCGGAACAGCGCCTTATATCGCCTTGTGGTTCAAGGATTATGGCTGGGAACGCGGCTTTTATTGGTATGTAACCATAATGGTTGGAATTTCGCTGGCAACCTATCTCCGGATGCGCGACACGGCGAAGCATTCGCGGATATTGGAAGACTAAAGCAGAATGCCCCCGCCGCCGCGGATCGCAAGAACGCGACCGATCGAGTCGAACAGCGCATCCATCGCGACGGGCTTGAACAGCACGTCGTCGGCGCCGATCGCGAGGCAGCGTTCGCGCAGATCGACGGCGGTGTCCGCAGTGACGACGATGATCGGCAGTTCGGCCTTGGCGTCGCCCCGGGCGCGGATCTGGCGGATCGTCTCGAAACCGTCGGTCCCCGGCATGCGGAGATCGACCAGGATGACATCGAAGGTCTCGGCGTCGATGCGCGCAAGGCCTTCTTCCGCCCACGCCGCCTCGGCCATAGTGGCCCCCGCGACGTCAAGCATGTCCTTCACGACCCGACGGTTCATCGGGTCGTCCTCGATGAAGAGTATATTCATCGCCGGCCGCCTGCGCGAACCGTGGATAGGTGAGCGACCTTCATTTTCATTAGGTGTGCTATTGCGCTAAGCCGCCTGAGACACAAGCGGGTCCGCTCCTCCCCCCGCCGAATTTTCCTTGCCCCCCGGAATGAGTGTCTCGACCAGCGCAGCGCCAGCAATGGGCTTTTCTATCACTTGAGTGGCCCCTGCGTCCAGAAGCTGTGATTGAATCTCAGCATCGGGTTTCAGCCACAAAATTGCGACCGGAATGCCCTGGGTGGCGACGGAGAGCGTTTTGAGTGCGTCGAAGGGGTCGGTTTCGCCCGCTTTCAGGGTGGCTTCGTCGATCAGCAGCCGGGTAACGCCGCCGGATTCGATCGTCGCGACCGCCTCTTCGGGGCTCGCGGCGAAGCAGAGCCGGGCGACGCGCGGCTCGAACAGGGTGCGCAACATGCTCCGCGCGATCGGGTTGCGGTCGAGAATCAGCATCGTCCCGCCGCTCTTCGCCTCGCCGACCGTTTCGGCGGGGGCCTCGGCGAGGACGAGCGGCAAATCGATGGTGAAGCTCGATCCCTCGCCGGCGGTGCTCGTCACCGAAATATCGCCGCCCAGCGCGCGGGCGAGATTGCGACAGATGGTGAGGCCCAGGCCGGTGCCACCGAACTGGCGCGTCGTGCTGGCGTCGACCTGACGGAACGATTCGAAGATCTCCTCGAACTTGTCCTCGGGGATGCCGATGCCGGTGTCGCTGATCACGAGCTTGAGCCGGCGCGCATCGCCCTCGCCCACATCGACCGCGCGAACGGTGACGCCACCACTCTCAGTGAACTTGATCGCGTTGGAGAGCAGATTGAAGATGATCTGGCGCAGCCGGCCGGCGTCGCTCTGGATCCAGCCGGGTGCGTGGGTAAGTTCGAGGCGGAAGGAAAGGCCCTTGGCGCGGGCCTGCTCCTCCCAGATCCGCGTCACTTCGCCCAGCGTCGCGCGCAGGTCCATCGGCGCGGCGTCGACCGTGAGATTGCCGGTCTCCATCTTGGCGACGTCGAGAATGTCGTCGACCAGGCTGCGCATCGTGACGCCTGCGCCATGGACGATGCCGATCCGGTCGCGCATCTCGGGCTTGAGCTTGGGATCGGCGAGCATCACCTGAGTCATGCCCAGGATACCGTTGAGCGGGGTGCGGATCTCATGGCTGGTCGTCGCCAGGAACTCGGTCTTGGCCTTGAGTGCCTTTTCGAGCGCGATGTTGGTCGTGTTGAGCACGACGTTGGCGTCGCGGACCTGGTTGCGGCTGCGGCGGATCGTGATCAAGCCGAAGGTCAGCAGCGCGATCACGACGACCGTCGCGCCGCCCAGGCTGATGAACAGGGTGCGCTGGAACTCGGCGGTCTTGCGCAACTGCTCGGTGGTGAGCTTCTGGATGGTCAGTTCCTGGTTCGCATAGTCGAACCGCGCCGCCATCAGCGCCGCGCTGTTGGTGGTCGCCACCTTGGCGGCCTCGTCGCTCAGCCGCCGCACCGCTTCGAGATGGATCAACGCGAGCTTGTTGTCGCCGAGCGCCCGAAAGATCCGATAGGCATAGAGATGCGCCGTCCGGAAATCGATCGACGTGGTGGACAGGTCGAGCCCGTCGAAACATTCCTGGATCAGCCGGGCCGCGGTCCGATGATCGCCCTGGTCCTCGGCCAGGCGCGCGGCGGTCGCCAGCAGCATGCGCCGCGAGCCGATCGCGCTCTCGCCTTTGGTGAGCGCGAATCCCTGGTTGAGCGTGATCCGCGCCGCGGCGAAATCGCGCGCCTCCACTTCGTTGCGGGCGAGATTGCTGAGCACCCGCGCTTCCAGCAGCGGCTTCGACAGATCGTGCGCGATCTTGAGAGCGCTGCGGAACTCGGCCTCGGCCTCGCCATAGCGCTCGAGCACCATCAGCACGTTGCCACGGCTGTTGTGCAGCGACAGCGACAGCATCGGATCGCCATCATAGGTGTTGGCCGCCTGCCGGTAATATTGCTCGGCCCGGCCATCGTCGTGCGCCGTGCTGTAGAGCGCACCGATATTCTGGAGTGCGATCGCCTGGCTGCGCGGCTCCTTGACCTCGCCGAAGATGCGGTAGGCGGCCTGGAAGCTGCGCAGCGCATCGGCCGCCTTGTCTTCGAGCACGTACAGATTGCCCTGCGACATCAGCAGGTCGCCGCGCAGCTTGATCGGCGTCTGGATCGGCTCGATCAGCTTTAGGCCCTGCGCCAGCAGCCGGGCGGCGAGATCGGGGCGATTGGTGCGCAGCCGCGCCTCGCCGGCGAGCCAGCGGGCGGTGGCGAGCGCCAACGCGCGCTGGCGCGGATCGGAGATGTCGGCCGCCAGCGCCTCGGCCCTGCTCGTATAGGCGAGCACATCGGCCGGCGCTTCCATCATGCTGGATTTCGCGCCGATAATGGCGTCGGCGATGGGCTTCGGAAATTCGGGCTCGGCCGCCAGCGCGGGTACCGCCACGACCAGGCACAGCAGCGCGAGCAACATCCGCGCGAAGCGGCGTGGCGCGCGCCTCACGCGCGCTTCCAGAAGCTTTCGGGCCGAATGAACGACGAGTGGGCGCCGCCGGTCGCCGAGAGATGCCCTTCCTGGGCAAGATAGGCGCGGAACGCGTCGATCGCGATCGGACGCGAGATCAGGAAGCCCTGGACCATATCGCAGCCCATCACGCTGAGCAGGGCGAGCGCGGAAGGCGTTTCGACCCCTTCCGCGGTCACTTCCATCTCGAGCGCATGCGCGAGGTCGATCGTCGAGCGCACGATCAGCGGATCGCGGTTGCTGCTCGTGAGCTGCATCACGAACATCTTGTCGATCTTCAGCTCCTTTGCCGGGAGCTGCTTGAGATAGGCGAGCGAGGAAAGTCCCGCGCCATAATCGTCGATCGCGAGGGTGACGCCGCTGTCGGCGAACATCTGGAGGTGCCGGATCGCACTCTCGGGATCGCGGATGACCGCGGTCTCAGTGATCTCGAAGCCGAGCTTGGCGTCGCGATTCTGCGTGATGATCTCGCAGGCCTCGGCGACGAAGCCGGCATCGGCGAGCAGCATGCCCGAAATGTTGATGAACAGCGGCATGTCGTGACCGTCGGCCGCGAGGATCTTCTGGTCCGCGATGACCTGGCGCAGCGCCCAGACAGTGAGCGCACCGATCTCGCCCGCCTGCTCGGCGACCGAGATGAAATCGCCGGGCAGGATCAGCCCGCGCACCGGATGCTGCCAGCGCACCAGCGCCTCGGCACTGGCGATCGCCTGGCGGCGGACATTCACCTTGGGCTGATATTGCAGGAACATCTCGCCATTGGCGATCGCGCGCGGCAATTCGCGCATCAGGGTCAGCCGGTCGAATGCCAGATCGGTGCGCGACAGATCGAGCATGACGACCTTGCCGTCGGTGCGCGCCTGTTCGAGCGCCGATTCGGCGGCTTCGGTGAGGCGGACATCGTCGCGATCGCCCGCCGGGGCGGCGGCCACGCCGAAGTGCATCTGGAGCTGATAGCGCTCGCCCTCAAGGTCGAGCGGATTCTGGAAGGCCTTGCGGAGCTTATCGACTTCCGCCGCGGCAACCTCGGGCTCGTCGCATTCGAACTCGAACTCGACCAGCGCGCGGCCGGCGGTGACGATCCGGACATCCGGGCACAGGCGAACGATGGTCTGGGCGACGTCGAGCACCAGCGCGTCTGCGCGGGGCCGGCCCAGATGGCGGCGCAGCGTCGCGAAATTGGCGATCTCGCACTGGCAGAGAATGCTCCACAGGCACTGGTCGATGCGGCGGTCGTTGCGGGTGCGGTGCCAGGGCACGCGGCGACGCGTGCGGAGCGGCATGTGGAGATCGGCGGCAGGTTCTGCGCTCAGGGGATCGGCGCGATCGGACACACCCGGCCCGTCGCAGCCGGCGGGTCCGTTGGGATCCGCCGGTGCGCGCGAAGCGCTACCCGAGGGCGTCGAAGGCTCGATACGTGCCGACATCACTCATAGCGGTACGCCACAGGGCTCAACGAATGGTAAACAATCGTGTCGTTCCGAGACCATAGCAGCCCAGCCTCCGCAGTTTTCCGGATTGCTCGAGGGTTAATTTTACATTAACTGGTCGGTTGCGCATCGCTGCGCACGATGGGAGAATAAAGATGTTCGCGTTCAACATTCTGTTTCGCGACGGCGCGAGCGGCGAAGAAATTCGTCCGTTCTAACCAGTCGTCACTTCCGGGCCGGCGGTGAGGCATTTCCGATGTCGGAGATGCGCTGACCGGCCCGGACGGTTTAATTTTTCCTTTTTCACCCGCGGTTTGCGGGTTTTTTTGTGCCCGGCCTCCTGCCTCTTTGACGTCACGGCGGCTTGCCGCGCGGCGTAGTTGCGCTAAGAGCGCACCAACCTAGCTACAGGGGATTCTCCGTGCGTATTGCTATGATCGGCACCGGCTATGTCGGCCTGGTTTCGGGCGCCTGCTTCTCGGACTTCGGTCACGAGGTAGTTTGCGTCGACAAGGATTCGCGCAAGATCGAGCTGTTGCATCAAAATGTGATGCCGATCTACGAACCCGGCCTTGCCGAATTGGTATCCAGCAATGTGCGGGCCGGACGGCTCTCTTTCACCACCGATCTGGCCGAGGGCGTCCGCGATGCCGATGCGGTGTTCATCGCCGTCGGCACCCCCAGCCGTCGCGGTGACGGCCATGCCGACCTCTCCTATGTCTTCGCCGCCGCGCGCGAGATCGCCGAGAACCTCACCAAAGCCAGCGTGATCGTCACCAAGTCGACGGTGCCGGTGGGCACCGGCGACGAAGTCGAGCGGATCATCGCCGAGGTCGCGCCGAACAGCGGCGCCCAGGTGGTCTCCAACCCCGAATTCCTGCGCGAGGGCGCGGCGATCGAGGACTTCAAGCGCCCCGATCGTGTCGTGCTCGGCACCGACGACGAAAGCGCGCGCCAGGTGATGCGCGAGATCTATCGCCCGCTATCGCTCAACCAGTCGGCGCCCCTGCTGTTTGTCGGGCGCCGCACGTCGGAGCTGATCAAATACGCCGCCAACGCCTTCCTGGCGGTCAAGATCACCTTCATCAACGAGATCGCGGACCTGTGCGAGCAGGTGGGCGCCGACGTCCAGGAAGTGTCGCGCGGCATCGGCATGGACAACCGCATCGGTTCCAAGTTCCTCCATGCCGGCCCCGGCTATGGCGGCTCGTGCTTCCCCAAGGACACGCTCGCGCTGATGAAGACCGCGGCGGATAACGAGACGCCGCTGCGCATCGTCGAGGCGACCGTGCAGGTGAACGACGCCCGCAAGCGCGCGATGGGCCGCAAGGTCATCAAGGCGATGGGCGGCGACGTGCGCGGCAAGACTGTCGGCATTCTGGGCCTGACCTTCAAGCCCAACACCGACGACATGCGCGACGCGCCGAGCCTGGCGATCATCGCCGCGCTCCAGGATGCCGGCGCGACGGTGAAGGCCTATGATCCCGAAGGATTCGAGCAGGCGCGGCCGCTGCTGCCCGACGTCGAATTCTCCGAAAGCGCCTATGCCGCCGCCGACGGCACCGACGCGGTGGTGATCGTGACCGAGTGGGACGCGTTCCGCGCGCTCGACCTCGGTCGGATCAAGCAGAGCATGAAGGCGCCGCTGCTGGTTGATCTGCGCAACATCTATCCGCCGGCCGAAGCCGAACGGGCGGGACTGAAGCTGGTCGGCGTGGGCAAGCCGGCAAAGCTCTGAAGGCGTATCAGGTCAGGCCTTTAGCTTTCTTCGTCACCCCGGCCGAAGTGCCGGGGTCCATCCAGCGTATGGGCGAGGCGCTTGAGCCTTGAAGGGCTCGCGGTCAGCATAGTGGATCCCGACACTTCGGCCGGGGTGACGGATTGACCACGACCGGTCCGGCAAGCGCTGAACCCGCCGGGTATCCCCCGCTAAACATAAACTAGATCGCTGTATTTCGCGCGCCTTCCTAAATCGCCTTCCATGCTGCATCGAGGGACCATGGACGGCGAGGGCGCGAGCATTGGCGCGAAGAGCGGGCTTTCAGGGGCCTCGCTGACCCATCTCCAGCGCCTGGAAGCCGAGAGCATCCATATCCTGCGCGAAGTGGTCGCCGAGGCCGAGCGCCCGGTGATGCTTTATTCGGTGGGCAAGGACAGCGCGGTGATGCTGCACCTCGCCAAAAAGGCCTTCTACCCGGCACCCCCGCCCTTCCCGCTCCTCCATGTCGACACGACCTGGAAGTTTCGCGCAATGTACGAACTGCGCGACAAGGCGGCGGCGGATGCGGGCATGGATCTGCTCGTCCATCACAATCCCGAGGCGCAGGAAAAGGGCATCAACCCGTTCGATCATGGCGGCCTCCACACCGACATGTGGAAGACCGAGGGGCTCAAGCAGGCGCTGGACAAATATGGCTTCGACGCGGCGTTCGGCGGCGCGCGGCGCGACGAGGAAAAGAGCCGGGCGAAGGAGCGCATCTTCAGCTTCCGCACCTCGAGCCACCGCTGGGACCCCAAGCAGCAGCGCCCCGAGCTCTGGCACCTCTACAACGCCCGCAAGAACAAGGGCGAGAGCATCCGCGTTTTCCCGCTCTCCAACTGGACCGAGCTCGACATCTGGCAATATATCCTGGCCGAGGGGATCGAGATCGTGCCGCTCTATTTCGCTGCGCCGCGCCCGACGGTGGAGCGCGACGGGCTGCTGCTGATGGTCGACGACGATCGCTTCCGGCTGCGCCCTGGCGAGGTCCCGGTCGAGCGGTCGATCCGCTTCCGGACGCTCGGCTGCTACCCGCTGACCGGCGCGGTGGCGAGCCAGGCCAACACGCTGGAGGCGGTCATCCAGGAAATGCTGCTCACCACCACCTCCGAGCGCCAGGGCCGCGCGATCGACCATGATCAGGCAGCGAGCATGGAGAAGAAGAAGCAGGAGGGCTATTTTTGACCTCCTCCTATCGCCCCGACGCGCTGATCGCGTCCGACATCTCGGCCTATCTCGCCCAGCACCAGAACAAGACGCTGCTGCGCTTCATCACCTGTGGGTCGGTGGACGACGGCAAGTCGACGCTGATCGGGCGACTCCTCTACGATTCGAAGCAGATCTTCGAGGACCAGCTTTCCGCGCTGGAGCGTGACTCGAAGCGCGTCGGCACCCAGGGGCAGGACATCGACTTCGCGCTGCTGGTCGACGGGCTCGCCGCCGAGCGCGAACAAGGCATCACGATCGATGTCGCCCATCGCTTCTTCGCGACCGAGAAGCGCAAGTTCATCGTCGCCGACACGCCTGGCCACGAACAATATACCCGCAACATGGTGACCGGCGCCTCGACCGCCGACCTTGCCGTGATCCTGATCGACGCGCGCAAGGGCGTGCTCACCCAGACCCGGCGGCATTCCTATCTCGCGCATCTGATCGGCATTCGCCACGTCGTGCTCGCGGTGAACAAGATGGACCTGGTCGGCTATGACCGGGCCAGGTTCGACGAGATCGTCGCGGACTATCGCGAATTCGCCAGCGAGATCGGCATCGATGCGTTCACCGCAATCCCGATCTCGGGATTCAAGGGCGACAACATCACCGCGCTGTCGGCGAACACGCCCTGGTATACCGGCCCCGCCCTGATCGAGCACCTCGAGGCGGTCGATGTCGACGCCGAGGCCGCCCGCGCCAAGCCGTTCCGCATGCCGGTGCAATGGGTCAACCGGCCCAATCTCGACTTTCGCGGCTTTGCCGGGCTGGTCTCCAGCGGCACGATCCGCCCGGGCGACGCCGTCCGCATCCTGCCCTCCGGCAAGACCAGCACGGTCGCGCGCCTCGTCTCGTTCGATGGCGACCTTGACGCGGCGGTGGCGGGCCAGTCGGTCACGCTGACGCTGGCCGACGAGGTCGATTGCTCGCGCGGCGACGTCATCGTCACCGCCGATGCACCGCCAGAGGCATCCGACCAGTTCAAGGCGACGATCGTCTGGATGGACCAGGCCGAATTGCTCCCGGGCCGCGCCTATTGGCTCAAGCTCGGCACCCAGACGGTGAGCGCGGTGGTGCGCGCGCCCGATTGCGCGATCGACGTCAACACGCTGGCGCGGACCTCGGTCAAGACGCTCCAGCTCAATGACATCGGCACCGCCGAGATCGCGACCGACCGCGCGATCGTGTTCGAGCCCTATGCCGACAGCCACGATCTGGGCGGGTTCATCCTGATCGACAAGCTGACCAACGCCACCGTCGCCGCGGGCATGCTCCATTTCGCGCTGCGCCGCGCGCAGAACGTCCATTGGCAGGCGATCGAGATCACCCGCGCGGCGCATGCCCAGCAAAAGGGCCAGATGCCGCGACTGCTCTGGTTCACCGGCCTGTCGGGATCGGGCAAGTCGACCATCGCCAACATGGTCGAGAAACGCCTGCACGCGCTGGGCAAGCACAGCTTCCTGCTCGACGGCGACAATGTCCGCCACGGGCTCAACCGCGACCTGGGCTTCACCGACCAGGACCGGATCGAGAATATCCGCCGCATCGGCGAGGTCGCCAAGCTGATGACCGACGCCGGACTTATCGTGCTGACCGCGTTCATCTCGCCCTTCCGCGCCGAACGCGATATGGTGCGCTCCATGCTGCCCGAGGGGGAATTCTTCGAGATCTTCGTCGACACGCCGCTGGCGCTGGCGGAGGAGCGCGACGTGAAGGGCCTCTACAAAAAGGCGCGCGCGGGCGAGATCGCGAACTTCACCGGTATCTCCAGCCCCTATGAAGCGCCGGTCAATCCCGAGGTCCGTGTCGACACCACCAAGGAGACGCCCGAGGAAGCCGCCGAACGGATCGTCGAGCTGATCATGGGCACCTGGAGCCCGGTGATTTGAACCGGGATCTCCAAGCCGACGCCGAACTCGCCCGCGAACTGGCCACCGATGCCGGCAAGCTCCTGCTCAAGATCCAGGGCGAGTGCGCCGGCGGCGCCCGCGGCGACCGCGAAGCGAACACGCTGATCCTCGACCGGCTGCGCGCGGCGCGGCCGGACGACGCGATCCTTTCCGAGGAATCGGCCGACGATCTTGCCCGCCTGACAGCACACCGTGTGTGGATCATCGATCCCCTCGACGGCACCCGCGAATTCGGCGAGCGGCGCGAGGATTGGGCAGTGCATGTGGCGCTGGCGATCGACGGCGCCGCGGCCGTCGGCGCGGTCGCGCTGCCGCGGCTGGGCTGCACGATCACCAGCGACGCCCCGCCCCCGCTCCCGCCCGCGCATGTGCCGCCCCGGATGCTGGTCAGCCGCTCACGTCCGAGCAAGCTGTGCGAGGATGTCGGGGTGAGGATCGGCGCGATCCATCTCGGTATGGGCTCTGCGGGTGCCAAGGCGATGGCGGTGGTGCGCGGCGAGGCGGAGATCTACCTACACTCCGGCGGCCAGCATCAATGGGACAATTGCGCGCCGGTCGCGGTCGCGCTCGCCGCCGGGCTCCACGCCTCGCGGATCGACGGATCGCCGATCGTCTACAACCGCGAAGGCACCAGCATCCCCGACCTGCTGATCTGCCGCAAGGAATGGGCGCAGCGCGTGCTGGATACGGTACGCGCCTGCGATCCCTGATCGCGGCACCCGGGATTCCCCGGATTGGGGAATACCTGAATGAACACGCAGCCACGAGTCGGTTAGAGACAGGCTCGCAAGTGCTTCTGTTCGTCTCTGAAGCCCTTGCGCGTAAAAACGAGCGCCACGCTTCCGTTCCCTCAGGACGGGTTGGCGCGCGGGGAACAAGCCGAAGCCGTTCAGAAGATCCCTCTTGCGGCTTCGGCTTGAAACCCCTGGCGCGAGGCGCCGCTGGCCCAGCGCCGCTCCTTTCCCGAACCATGGCCCCGGTGATCGTTTCGAAAGCGGTTGGTGCCAGGGAATGTTTCGCCGTTGATTCGAAGCACATACCGGGTAGGTAATGAACCGATGCCTCTTCGAGCGCGCCACGCCTGATGACCGAAACGCAAGCGGGACGTGAACCGCTTCCCGTCGGGGAAGACGAGTTCCGCCTGATTGCGGACAGCGCCCCTGTGGCGGTGTGGGTCACGCGGCTCGATCGGCGCCGCAGCTTCGTCAACCGCGCCTATGTCGAATTTCTGGGCCGGTCCTACGACGAAGCGCTCGAATTCGACTGGCGCGCGATCATCCATCCACAGGACGCGGCCCGGTTGCTCGCCGAATCGGTTGCGGGCGAGGCCAGCCTCAAGACTTTCGAGCTCGAAGGGCGCTATCGCAGCCACACGGGCGAATGGCGCTGGCTGCACTCGACCTCGTCGCCCCGCTGGGACGCGCAGGGACGCCATATCGGCTTTATCGGCGTCGCCCATGACATCACCGAGGCGAAGGAGGCCGAGCTGTCGCTGCGCGAGCGCGAGGCGCAGCTGTCGGCGTTCATCAGCCAGGCAACCGCAGGCTTCGGCCAGGTCGATCTCTACGGTCGGTTCACCCTGGTCAACGACCGTTTCTGCGAGATCGCCGGCTGGAGCCGCGAGGAATTGCTGAGCCGCACGATGCAGCAGATCACGCATCCCGACGATCTCGGCCGCAATTTGGGGCTGTTCGAGCGCGCGGTGCGGGAGGGCACGCCCTATACCCATGAGAAGCGGTATGTCCGGAAGGACGGCAGCCTCGTCTGGGTCAATAATTCGGTGTCGGTGATCCGGCGTCCCGACGGCGAGCCGTTCGGCGTGCTGGCGGTGACGATCGATGTGACGCAGCGGCGCGAGGCCGAGGCCGCACTGCGCAAGAGCGAGGAGAGCCTGCGGCTCGCAACCGAGGGCGCCGGCATGGCGACCTGGGAACTCGACCTGCAGACGCTCGAGGGTGAATGGTCGCCCAACCGGTTCGACCTGCTCGGCATGCCGCGCCGCGCGGACAGCCGGGGCGGCTTCGACGAATGGCTGGAGCGGGTGCATCCCGCCGATCTCGACCGGGTCCGCGAAACCGCGCTGCGCTGCATCCGCGATGCCGTGCCCTACACGATCGAGTATCGGATCTGCCGGGCCGACACCCGTCACGAACGTTGGCTGCAGAGCCATGGCAGCCGCATCGACTATCTCGACGACCGGCCCAGTCGCTTTGTCGGCGTGTCGTTCGACGTGACCGACCGCAAGCGCGCCGAAGAAGAGCTGCGCGACAGCGAAACGCGGTTCCGCACGATCTTCGAGCAGGCCAATGACTATCTGATCACCACCACGCTGGACCAGAAGATCGTCTCGGTAAATCCGGCGGTGCTGACGGCGCTGGGCTATCGCGAGGAAGAGGTCATCGGCCGCTCGATCTCCGATTTCATGGCTCCCGATCAGTTCGCGGTGAGCATGCAGGCGTTCACCCGCAAGCTGGCCGAGGGCGGCACGACGCGCTTCATGCTCCATGTCCGCGCCAGCGACGGCCGCCAGCTCGTCTGGGAGATCAATTCGCAGCTTACCGCCGACGCCGAAGGCAGGCCCGCCGGGCTCCATGCGATCGGCCGCGACATGACCGAGGCGCGGCGCAACGAGGCGCATCTGCGGCTGCTGGTCGACGAGCTCAACCACCGCGTGAAGAACACGCTGGCGATCGTCCAGGGCATCGCCCAGCAGAGCTTCAAGGACGACGCCGATCCCGCCATTGCCCGGCGCGCCTTCGAAGGACGGCTGGCGGCGGTGTCCGAAGCGCACAACCTGCTCACCCGCGAGCATTGGGGGGCGGTCTCGATGACGCAGATCATCGGCGACGCGGTCGCTCCGCATGGCGGCGACGCCGGCCGCTTCACGCTGGAAGGACCCGATCTCGCGATCGTCCCCAAGACCGCGATCAGCCTGGCGCTGGCAATCCACGAACTGGCGACCAACGCGGTGAAACATGGCGCGCTTTCGCAGCCCGGCGGCCAGGTCGGCATCCGCTGGGCGCGTACCGCGCAGGACGGCTCGGCGCGGTTTTCACTGGTGTGGGAGGAAAGCGGCGGTCCGCCGGTCGAAGCGCCGACCCAGCGCGGCTTCGGCACGCGGATGATCGAGCGCGGGCTCGCCGCCGAGCTGGCGGGAACGGTGACGATCGATTTCCGGCCCGAAGGCGTGATCTGCACGGTCGACGCGCCGCTGCCCGAGGGCACGGAATGAGCGAGCTCGGTCCGCTGCGTGTGCTCGTGGTCGAGGACGAGCCTGTGGTGGCGATGTGCCTCGAAGATATATTGGACGCGCTGGGCTGCATCGCCGTGGGTCCGGCCAGCCGCTTGTCCGAGGGGTTGGCGCTGGCCGAGAACGAGGCGCTCGACGCCGCGATCCTCGACATCAACCTGGCCGGCGAACGCAGCACGCCGATCGCCGAGGCGCTGCGCGCACGCGGCGTGCCCTTCGCCTTCGCCAGCGGCTATGGCGGGGCGCCGGACGGCTTTGCGGGCAAGGTGCCGATGATCGAAAAGCCCTATGGCGAGCGCGCCATCGAGGCCGCGCTAGCCGCCTTGATGCAGGGCCTGTAGCGGCGCTCCCAACCCGCGCTCCCGCGCGGCCGCGGCGGGACGAAGCACCGAACGGGGCCGTGCAAAATAGATGCGTGGCGTCATCCCCATGAACCGGCGGAACTCGCGATTGAAATGCGGCTGATCGACATAATCGGCGTCGATCAGCTGGCCGATCGGCCTATCGCCGCGATCGAGGATCGCAGCGAGCGTGCGCAGGAAGCGCTGGCGGCGGAGCAGCAGCTTTGGCGGGAAGCCGAAATCGCGCACGCAGGCCCGGCTGAGACGCGCCGGCGAGAGACCGGCGGCCTCGCCCAAGGCCTCCACGGTGGCGATGTCGGGATCTGCGACCAGTTCGACGAGCCGGATGGCGTGCGCTGCCGCGGGAGCCCCTGCCAGCCGCGCGAGCAGGAACGCCTCGATCAGCGCACCGCGCGCATTTCCGTCGGCAGCGAGGGCGAGCGCCTCGCCGAGGATCTCGATCGCGTTGCCGAACACCTCCGACGCGGGGACAAAGCGGTCTGCGAGCGCTCCGGCGTTGGTCCGGACGAGCCGTGCCCAGCCGAGGGGAGTGAAACCGATGCCCTGCACCTTGCCGGGCCGGACGACGATCCGCCGAGCACGGGAACTGGGCCCGAACAAGGAACAGGGCGACGGCACCTGCAACTGTCCGTCGTGGTCGGTCGACCAGACGCCGCTGAGCTGGAACCGCAAATTGCCCCATTCGGGATGCAGATGATCCTCGACCGCCAGCTCCGGCGGCCCACCGACCTCTACGGTGTAGAAGGCGGTGACAAGCGGCTTCAGCGCAGATGCCTCAGGCGTCCGGAACTGGACGTCGAACAACGACCTCGAAATCTGCGTCCCCTTTTTTCAGGCCCGGCAATAGCTTAGCGGCCTGAACTGTTGCTTGCAAAAATTAGTTCCCACTTCTTGCGAGTGCGATGGAAGCGATAAGGCCAGAATTTGGAGAAGAACCTCCCGAATTTGCCGTGTTTGCCCTCGATCAGCGGAGCCGCGCCGCAGCCGCCCTTCGTATTTAGCCAACGGATATCGACCTCAAGTTCACAAGATTGGAACAGTTTAACGCACTCGCGTGCTCGCGGGTCGACCGTTCAATTTTTGTCGGCACCCGTCGGCGGACCGGCGGTAGACTGGCGCTCGATCAGCGCGTGCGGAAACACGCGGCCTCGCCCGGCGTTGCGCTTGGCGGGTGCCGTTGCCTGAATATCCTGCGTGAGCAACTGCAGCGCCTCGACCGCCAGCTCGCGCACCGGTTGCCGGATTGTCGTGAGCGGCGGCCAGAGCGTGACGGCCGCGGTAGTATCGTCGAAACCCACCACCGTCAGGTCCTGCGGAACGTCGAGGTGGCGGCGATGCGCGACGGAGACGACAGCCGCCGCCATATCGTCATTGCTTGCAAAGATCGCGGTTGGAGGCTCCGACGCGCCAAGCATCTGTTCGCCGGCGATCAATCCGGACGCGTAGCTGAAATCGCCTTGTACGACGATCGTCTCCACGTCTCCATGCTCGCGCACAGCGTCGTGGAAACCGCTCAACCGTTCCGCACTGGCCGACTGATCCGGATTGCCGATTATGAAGCCGAGCCGTCGGTGCCCCAGTGCCAGCAGGTGGCAAGTCATGTCGTACGCGGCGCTTCGATCGTCGATCCGCACCGAGATTGAGTCATTCGACATGCCGCCGACCACCGCCATGGGCAGGCCGGCGGCGCGCAGGATCCGGCATACCGCGGCGGACTCACCCAGCGGCGGCGCGAGGATCACGCCGCGGATGCCGGAGGCAATCAACTCGCCGATCGCTTCCGCCGAAGGCGGGCGCCCCTCCTTGCCCTTCAGAAGCCTGAGCTGCACGCCCTGCGCCGACGCCTCCTCGAACACGCCGCTCAGGAAATCGCTCATGAAAGCGGCGCTGGGATTGGAATAGATGATCCCTATCCTGAGCTCGCCCGAAGTCACCAGGCTGCGCGCGGCGACATTCGGCGTATAGTTCAGCTCGCGAATGGCCTCGTTGACGATCTGGCGCGTCTCTTCGCGAACGCCCGGCCCCGAATTTATGACGCGCGACACCGTCATCGCCGAAACGCCGGCGTGTTTTGCCACGTCGATGATCGTCGCACCACGAACACGGCGCGCAGGCTTATCCAAACTTGTTCTTTCTTCGGTCGGATCGGGGTCTTTGGCCAAAGGATAGCCCAGTCACGACCCAGCGCCAATCGCGAGCGCCGCGCGAGGTGCGGCGACGCGGGTTTCCGGCACGGCGCCATAGGCAGGCGCGGCGCCGGTGAATCTGACCTCGAGCCGATCGAGTGTCACGCCGGGGTCGAGCGTATACACTGTTACCTGATGGACGCCGGCCGCGAGCTTCAGCTCCGATACCGTTTCGACGGCGGTGTTAGCCTGCACGTTCGCCTGCCACCGCTGGCTGAATTCGGGCGCCGCGAAGTCGAGAACCTTGAGCGGCCCACCGTCGATCGAGACGGCGATGCGCATACCGTTTTCCGAGGTGACCGGCTGGAACGGCAGCGCAATCACACGCAGCGTGGCGGGGTCGTCGGTCGTCGTCGTGGCGAACCGCCAGGTCGCGACGGGCGCGCGCCGGATCGCGGCCTCGTTCTTGGGATCGATCGAGGCCATGTCGAGGTCGGCGCGCAGCGACGCGCCGGTATGACCAAGACCCGGCAGGACCGCCCAGCCCGCTCCGATCGTGTCGGCATGGGTCGCGTACATCGACACGATGCGATCCGCCTCGATGAACGAGGCGCCAGCGGGCGCCGGCGGTGCGATGGTGACGGTAACGGGGAAGCCGCGCGGATCATTCTCGCACTTGAAGTTGATCACGCCCCTGCCGCCGGCCGGCGCGCGCGCCCAGTCGATCGAAAGCATGACCCGCTGCTCGAGCTGCTGCGGGGTGAGCGTGCCCGCGGCCTGATCGACCTTGATCCAGGGTGAATCCGATGTCGCGGTCCAGCGTACCGTCGCGGGGCTCTGCAGAAACAGGTCGACATAGCGATCACCACCCAGCTCGGCATGGAAAGGCGACAGCTCGGGCGCACCGACGCGGATGAGGTGCGGCATCTTGTCGAACCAGGCCTCGGGCTGCCCCGGGGTGGAACCGCGCCCGTCGAACAGGGCGCCGCCCTCGGTCTGCATGCCGCAACCGGTATTGCCGGCGCTGTTCCAGGTCGGCGTGAAGGGGCGCTGATAGACGGCGAGCCCATGGGGCTGCATCCCCATCATGTCGCGCCATTTGCCGCCGGCGATCTCATTGTTGTAGCGCGCCCCGCCCGCGTCGATGGCCGCCTGGGCCTCGTCGACGCGACGGGCATAGTCATTCGCACTCGCGCGCCGCTGCATCGCATAGGCAATCGTCTTGTCGAGATTGAGCTGCCGCGCATTCATCGCCGCCGCCATGTCGATGGGAAACTGGACCATCTCGTAATAGGCATCGCGCCGGTCGGCGGGCATGTCCGCCGCCAGCGCCGCCGCCTCGTCTTTGAGTGCGGCATAGGCGGTGAGCCGGCGCGCATTCTCGTCGCCGAAATCGGTGATGCTGAAATCGGTCTGGCGGATCGGCGTGGCGGGCTTGGTCTTGGTGAAGCCCATGAACTCGGGATTGCGGTCAAAGGCCAGATCATATTGCCGCCACAGGATATCGGCGATGCGATCGGCCGGTTCCGGACCGAAATTCTCGACCGCCCAGCCGCGCAGATGCGCCTTCACGCTGGCGATGTCGGGATAGGCGGCCTGATCGAAGGCGATGTCGAGAAACAGCTGCGACAGATATTCGCCGGGCTTGATGTCCCCGACATTGACGATCCACATCTGCCGGGCGTCGAAATGATAGGCCTTTTCAAGCTCCTCCCACATCAGCCCCGGATGCATGTTGGCCAGCCACAGATACGACATCGGGTAGCCCCAGTAGGACAGATGGTAGTAGATGCCGGTGCCGCCGGGCCGCTGCCGCTCCGCGGGATTGGTGAGGCGGCGCAGATAACCGTAATTGTCGTCGGGCCAGGTAATGGTGACGTTGTCGGGCACCTTCAGCCCGGAGTCATAGGCCGGGAGCACTTCCTTGTAGGGCGTGAAGACCTGGGGGATCTGGTCGATCGGCTTGTGGATGTGGCGGCGGAGTATCGCCTGCTGATCGGCGAAGATCTTCTCCAGCGCGCGCGCCTGGGCCTGAGGCGTGTCCGCGCCCTGAATCGGCCGGTCCTCGATGCCACGCATGCCTACCGTGTACATGGTCTCGAACGGCGCCGACTTCCGAACCGCCTCATCCCAGTAGCCGAGCACTTTCTCCCGGTTTGTGAAATAGTTGAAGGGGCCGTCCTTCTCGTCCCATTCGCGGATGTTGGTGCGCGTCATCGGCTCGGCATGCGAGCTGGCGCGGACCAGGCCATAGGCGGAGGCGAGCTCGGCATTGCCCTGGACCTGGTTGAACGACTTCTCGATGCCACGCATGCCCGGCCAGAAGATATTGGCCTTCAACCGCCACATCAGCTCATAGACACGTGCATAGGTCTTGGGGCCAAGGTCGTGGAGCTTGGGATCATAGGTGTTCGCGGCCCAGGGCCAGATGCCGAATTCCTCGTCGTTGAGGAAGATGCCGCGATATTTGATCGACGGCGTCTTCGAGAACCGCAAGGCGCCATCGACCGCGATGCGATCCCGGTGGCGGATGGCGACGTCGCCCCACCACTCCCAGGGCGAGACGCCCATCTCGCGCGAGAGATCGGTGACGCCCCAGATCGTGCCGCGCACGTCCGAACCGAAGATGACCAGTGCGTTCGGCGCGGCGCTCCCGGGCAGTTTCACCGCTGCCCGGCCATAAGTCTCCCATTTTCCCGCGATCGGCGAGGGATCGATATGGTTCGCCTTGAGAAGGCGGGCGATCGCCGGCGCGCTGGCCAGACCGATGATGACAACCGGCCCGCCCTTCCCTGCCGTCCGCGCCGTCACGACCGGCGCCTTGCCGGTGAGCGCGGTCAGGTCGCGTGCAAGCAGGTCCGCGGCCTTGGCGAGAGGAAGCGCATGGCTGTCGTCGTGCACGACGGTCGGCGCGGCGCCGCCGTCGAACAGGATGACAGGGCTGTTCTGGGCAGCGGCAGGCACGGCAAGGGCGAAGGTCGCAACGCCGACGAGGAGGGACGAAACAACGCGCATTGCCATGCTCCTTAGATCAAAATGCCGGCACTAGGCCGGCAGGACTTCCGCAATCTGAGAAAAAGGGCGGCGCGGACCCTTCGAGCCCGCGCCTGCCAGGAGGGGCTCAGAAATGGGCGCGCAGGCCGAGCAGGAACTGCCTGCCCGGATAATAGACGCTGAACGTCTGGTTCGTGTAGCCGGTGTAGGTTCGCAGCGGTTCGTTGGTCAGGTTGACCGCATTGAAGGTGATCTGGAACGCCTTGTTCATGAACGCCGGCGTGAAGTTTGCCGACAGGTCGAGCTGACCGTGCTTGTCCATGATGTTGCCGAGGCCGACATTGTTCTGCGGCGCGATCGCGATCACCGCGGGGTCGGTGTAGGTGTAGTTCATGTGGATCGACACGCCGTAATTCTCGTAATAGCCGCCGAGCGTGTAGAGATTGGGTGCGATACCCACCGCCACCGCCGCCGATCCGGCCGAATCCTGGTGGATGTGCGTGTAGTTGGCGGTGACCCCGAAGCCGTTGAGTTTGGAGCTGATCAGCCCGGTCAGGAAGTCGAGCGACTGCTGCAGGATATATTCCTGGCCGCGGATATTGAGATTCTGTCCGACATTGACCGAGGTGTTGATGGTGATCGGCGTATCGAGGCCGATGCCGGTCGCCAGCTGGGTCGGGCTGAGCGAGGTCAGGGGGATGCCCAGCGAGCTGAACGGGGCGGTGACCTGCTGGGTCTGGGTGAAGCCCTGGATGTCCTTGTTGAAATAGTTGAAGCTGATGAAGCCCAGCCGGTTGAAGTAATATTCGAGGCCGATATCGGCATTGTTCGAATAATAGGGCTTCAGGTCCGGATTTCCCTGACTCGCCACCTGCGCCGAGATGTCGCTGAAGGTCGTACCCGGCAGCAGCAGGTTCGGGTTGGCGCGCGTCACCGAGCGTGATCCTGCGATGCGCAGGATCAGCTTGTCGGTCACGTCCAGCGCCGCGTTGAACGAAGGCAGGAAGCCATCATACGAGGCGTTGGTGGTCTGGAAGCTGGTCGCGCCGTTGATCACGATCGGCCCCGTCACCGTCTGATCGGTGTGGAAGTAGCGCACGCCTGCGTTGAAGCGGATCTTGCGGTTGAGAACCTCCGACTCGCCATTGAACTGGATATAGGCGCCGTGGGTCTTTTCCTCGATGAAGCCGGATGGCGTGCTCTGCGTACCGGTCGCCGAGAAAGGCGCGTTCTTGGTGAGCTCGTCGGTGTTGGCGGCAGCCTGCAGCTTCGCATAATCGGGCTGCACGAAGGCGGGAAAGCCCACGACCTGGCCCGATTGGTCGAGCAGCCGGCTCGGCCCCGGCATCAGATATTGCGAGATCGCCGAATTGGGGATCGCCGCGACGCCGACGGTCTGCGCGAGAATGCTGTTGTCGAACGCCTGGATAAGGCGCGACGTGTCGTCATAGGCATAGCCGAACTTGAAGTTGACGGCATTGTCGCCGACCTGGACGTCGAGATGCGCGCCCTTGCCCGTGGTGACGCGCCGCGCGCGCTGGATGCGATAGGAATCGTTGACCCAGCTCAGGTTCGGATCGTTAAGGTCCTTGTTCGACGTGATGACCGGGAAATCGGTCCCGCCGCTATTGTCATAGGTCGCGACCAGGCCCTGGTTCGGCGCGGTATCGAAGATGAACGAGTTGCCGGTGTTGTTGAAGACGCTGCGGTTGTAGTTGACCTGCGCGTCGACCTTCAGCCAGTCGTTCGGCTTGTAGGTCAGGCTCGGGTTGATGTTGACGAAGTCGACCGTCTCGTGGACCGGGCGCGCCTCGAGGAAGAACTGGGCGTTGGCGAAGGTGCCCTTGGTCAGCACGCCATTGCCGTCCACCGTCCAGTCAATCGGGACGATGCCGTTCGAGTTGCGGACGAACAGGTTCATGTCGAGCCGGTTCATGTCACGGGTCGCATGGCCGTACAGGCCATCGAACACGAAATGCAGCGCGTCCGAGGGCCGGTATTCGGCCGAGAACAGTACTGAGACGCGATCGCGCTGGCCCTGGATATAGGCTTCGCGCGCCAGACGCGGGACCAGCGTGTTGCTGAGCTGCTGGTAGCTGAGCCCGCTGGTCTGCGAGACGTCGAGCGGCGCGCCGGGCGTCAGGCCGAAGCCGGTATTGGCAGGCACCGTCGTCGGGAACTTGAAACCGCCGCCACCGGGGCCGCCGTTCAGGCCGACCCGGTCGCAGGTCGCCACCGTGCAGGTGCCCACGGCCGGATTGGTGAGGTTCGGCGTGGTAAAGCCGATCGTCTCATAGCCGTCGGTCCGGTAGCGCAGCGAAGCGCCCGCGACACCGATGAGGACGCCGAACTTGTCCCCCCAGGTCTTCGACGCAATGATCGAACCACGCGGGCTGACGTTGCGCGAATTGGGCGAATAACCGCCCTCCACACCGATGTTGAGGTGGGTGCCCGGATTGTCGAACGGCCGCGTGTTGACGAGGTTTACCGTGCCGGCGATGCCGCCTTCGAGCAGGTCGGACGTCGGCGTCTTGCTGACGGTCAGCTTTGTGAACAATTCGGTCGGGAACAGGTCGAGATCGACCTCGCGGTTCGAGCTGCCCGAATCAAGCCCGCCGGCCGAGGCGACCGCGATGTTGGCGCCGTTCAGGGTGATCTTGGAGAAGGAGGGGCCGAGACCGCGCACCGAGACTTGCACGCCCTCGCCCGTCACGTCGCGCGAAAGCTGGACGCCTGGAACCCGCTGGAGCGATTCAGCGATGTTGAGATCGGGGAATTTGCCGATGTCCTCGGCGAAGATCGAATCGGTGAAGTTGGTCTGCGCGCGCTTGTTCGAAGCGGCGTTGGCAAGGCTCTGGCGATAGCCGGTGACGACGATCTCGGGGGCTTCGGCCTCGTCCGCCTGCGGAGCCTGGTCGGCTGAGCTAGCCTCGGCAGGATTCTGCGGGGACGGGGCGGTCTGAGCGGCGGCCGCGCTCGAAACCGCACCGGCAAGAACAGTGGCGGCCAGCAGGCAGGCCTTCATCCGCGGTGCAAACATAGATGTGCCAGTCAAAACCTCATCCTCCCTAATGCCGCGCTTTTGCGCACTTTTGACGAACTGCGCCCACGCCGCAGCAAGCTGCCCGGGCCGGATAGCGCCCGCCGATGTGACGGTAACGTTAACATTTCGCTCTGTGAACTCAGACAAATATGTTGTCAACGCCGAATTCGCGCCACGCCCCGGAATCGGATTTAGAGAAAAAACGGCTGAATATCGTCGATTAATCCATCATTCATCCGGCTGCTTAGGAAAGCTCCGTGACTCGCCGTTCTCGGGCTTCAGCCGGAGTGCAGCAGCAACGATTAAGCAGCGCCCGACCGCCCGATCCCGACGATTGCGGCGACCTGATTTTTTACCGTCATGACGGAATACACAAATATAGCGTTGATTTTTATACATTTAATTTAGATGAGGCTCCCTACTCAACCGTTTTTCCAACGGCCGGAACCGCAAAACCGCGTTGTGCCCCCTTGCCTCGCCAACGAGGTTGCGACTACCAAAGACCGATAACGTTAACATAAGGGGCGGATGTGACTAGGGACGGCAAGTTTCCCTATGTGCGGTGGACGATCATCGGCCTGTTCGTGGCGGCAATGGTCATCAACTATCTCACCCGCAGCATCCTGGGCGTCGCCGCGCCGATCATTCTCCACGAACAGCATATCTCCAGCGCCCAATATTCCTGGATCACCGGCGTCTTCCAGCTTGGCGTGATGTTCCAGCCCTTGTGCGGATACGTACTCGACCTGGTCGGCCTGAAGCTCGGATTCTCGGTGTTCGTGGCGATCTGGTCACTGCTCACCATCGGCCATGTTTTCGCAAATGGCTGGCTGGGTTTCGCCGGATTGCGCGGCGCGCTGGGACTGGTCGAGGGATCCGCGCAGCCCGCCGGCATGAAGGTGGTGGCCGAATGGTTCCCTGCCCGCGAGCGCGGCGTCGCGGGCGGCCTGTACAATATCGGCGCTTCCTTCGGCGCGGTTTTCGCGCCTCCGCTCGTGGCCTGGGCCGTGTTCCACTATAATTGGCGGGCAGCATTCGTGGTGGCCGGCGCGCTTGGGCTGGTCTGGGTCGCGCTCTGGCTGTTCTGGTATGCGCCGCCCGCGCGCCAGCGCGCGACGGGTTCGGCGGAACGCGCCCATATCACTGCTGGCCAGGAAGCGAGACTCGCCGCAACGGGGCGCACATCGATCGCCGCACTGCTTCGTCGCCGCGACCTGTGGGGCATCGCACTACCGCGATTCCTGGCCGATCCGGTCTGGGGCATGCTGTCGCTGTGGATGCCATTGTACCTGGTCACGGTACGCCATTTCGACCTGCAGCAGATCGCGCTGTTCGCCTGGCTCCCCTTCCTCGCCGCCGATCTCGGCTGCCTGTTCGGGCCTGCGGTCGTGGCATTTCTCCAGCGCCGCGGCATCGTCCTGATCGATGCCCGGCGCTGGGCCTTCACGCTCGGCGCGGTGATGATGACCGGAATGATGTTCGTCGGCACTGCGCAAAGCCCCGCGGCGGCCATCGCCCTGCTGTGTCTTGGCGGTTTCGCCCATCAGACGCTGTCGGTCACCGTCATCACGCTCGCTTCCGACCTGTTCCGCCGCGACGAGGTTGCAACCGTGACCGGGTTCGCGGGAACCGCCGCCAATATGGGCGTGCTGATCTTCACGCTCGTGCTGGGCCGACTGGTCGATCAGGTCGGCTACCAGCCTTTCTTCATCCTGCTCGGACTCCTCGACCTTGTCGGAGCCGGCCTCCTCTGGACCCTGGTGCGCAAACCCGCATGACCCTCATCCGTAATCCGATCCTGCATGGCTTCAATCCCGATCCTTCGATCGTGCGGGTGGGGAATGATTATTACATCGCCACCTCGACATTCGAATGGTTCCCGGGCGTCCAGATCCACCATTCGAGCGACCTGGCCAATTGGCGGCTCGTCGCGCGTCCCCTGCTACGGCCGAGCCAACTCGACATGCGCGGGAATCCCGACTCGTGCGGCGTCTGGGCACCGGACCTGAGCCATGTCGACGGACGGTTCCATCTGATCTTCACCGATGTGAAGCGCTACGGTCGCACCACCGGCACGGGCGGCGCGACCGGCGCGTCGCTCCGGGATTTTCACAATTATCTCGTCATCGGCGAAACGATCGACGGCGCCTGGTCCGATCCCGTCGCGCTCAACAAGAGCGGGTTCGATCCGGCGCTGTTCCACGACGACGATGGCCGTAGCTGGCTGCTGAACATGCTGTGGGACCACCGCGTCGGCCATGCCCGCTTCGCGGGCATCGTCGTGCAGGAATTCGATCGAGGTGCGTGCCGGCTGGTCGGCGAGCGGCGGCTGATCTTCGAAGGCACGCCGCTCGGCTTCACCGAGGGTCCGCATCTCTACAAGCGCGAGGGCTGGTATCACCTGCTCGTGGCCGAGGGCGGCACCGGCTGGAACCATGCGGTCGTGATGGCCCGATCGCGTTCGCTGTTCGGCCCTTACGAGCTGCACCCGGACGGCCCGGTCCTCACGACGCACGGCGAGACCGACGTCCCGCTCGCGCGGACAGGGCATGGCGATCTCGTCGAGACGCCGTCGGGCGAAACCTGGATGGTCTATCTGTGCGGGCGGCCGCTGCCGGAGCGCGAACGCTGCGTGCTCGGACGCGAAACGGCGATACAGCCGATGATTTGGGGAGCAGATGGCTGGCTGCGCACGGAGGACGGAAGCGCGAGGCCCATGTTGGAAGCCCAATCGCGAAGCCTCGCGGCCGAACCGGCGGTGCCCGTCGTCGAGCGCGAGACATTTGACAGCGGGGAACTGCCCCAGGCCTTCCAATGGCTGCGCACACCCTATCCCGACCAGATCTTCAGCCTGGGTGCGCGTCCCGGCCATCTGCGGCTCTACGGCCGGGAAACGATCGGGAGCCTCTTCACCCAGTCGCTCGTCGCGCGTCGCCAGCAGGCGTTCCGCTATACCGCGACCACCTCGGTCGATGTCGCGCCCGGGCATTTCCAACACGCGGCCGGCCTGGTCTGCTACTATAACGGCACCAAGTTCCACTACCTGCATGTGACCGCAGACGAGAAGCTGGGCCGGCACCTGCGCGTCCTGTCGGCGTATCCCCTCGGATGCGCGGGCGAGGCCGTCAGCGACCCGATCCCCCTCCCCCCGGGCGTGGTTCATCTGCGGGCCGATGTCGATCTCGACGTGCTGCGCTTCGCCTATCGGATGGAGGGTGCGGTGGGATGGTCCTGGCTGCCCGAAGTCTTCGATGCGAGCATTCTTTCCGACGAAGCGTCGGTACCCGAATTGCCCAATTTCACCGGCGCGTTCGTCGGCATGGCGTGTCAGGATCTGGCGGGATCGGGCCTGACCGCGGATTTCGCCTATTTCGACTATGTCGAACGCGAGGCGCCCGCCGACGACCGAACCGAGGCAGAGATCGAACCGGCCTCCCACGCCCCCCTTTCGCTTTCTGCAAAGAGCTGATCTCCATGTCCAGAATCATCGCCGCGCGCGTCGTCGTGACTTGCCCGGGCCGCAACTTCGTCACCCTGAAGATCGAGACCGACCAAGGCGTCTATGGTCTGGGCGACGCCACGCTGAACGGCCGCGAGCTCGCCGTCGCCTCCTACCTTAGCGACCACGTCATTCCCTGCCTGATCGGGCGCGACGCCCATCGCATCGAGGATATCTGGCAATATCTCTACAAGGGCGCGTACTGGCGGCGTGGCCCGGTGACGATGGCGGCGATTTCCGCCGTCGATACCGCGCTGTGGGACATCAAGGGCAAGATCGCCGGCCTGCCTGTCTACCAGCTGCTCGGAGGCGCCAGCCGCGAGGGCTGCATGGTCTACGGCCATGCCAATGGCCGCGACATCGAGGAGACGCTCGACGACGCCCGGCGGCATGTCGAGCAGGGTTACAAGGCGATCCGGCTCCAGTCGGGGGTGCCCGGACTTGCCGCCACCTATGGCGTCGCCAAGAACGGCCGGCGCTACGAGCCGGCAGATGCCGCGCTGCCTACGGAAAGCCTGTGGTCGACCGAGAAATATATGCGCTCGGTGCCCGCGCTGTTCGAGGCGGGACGCGCGGCACTGGGCTGGGACGTGCATCTTCTCCACGATATCCATCACCGGCTGACCCCGATCGAGGCCGGTCGGCTGGGCAAGGACATGGAGCCCTTTCGGCCATTCTGGCTGGAGGACGCGACACCGGCGGAGAACCAGGCGAATTTCCGCCTGATCCGCCAGCATACGACAAGCCCTCTCGCGGTGGGCGAGATCTTCAATTCGATCTGGGACGCCAAGCAGCTCATCGAGGAGCAGCTGATCGACTTCATCCGCGCAACGGTGACGCATGCCGGCGGCATCACCCATCTGCGCCGGATCGCGAGCTTCGCCGATCTCCACAATGTCCGTACGGGCTGCCACGGCGCGACAGACCTGTCGCCGGTCTGCATGGCTGCCGCACTCCACTTCGGCCTCTCCGTGCCGAATTTCGGCATCCAGGAACTGATGCCGCATACCGAGGAAACCGACGCAGTCTTCCCGCACGCCTATGTCTATGAGGGCGGCTATATGCGTCCGGGGGACGAACCGGGGCTCGGCGTCGATCTCGACGAGGTGCTGGCCGCCAAATATGAATATAAGCGCGCCTTCCTGCCGGTCGCCCGGCTCGAGGATGGCACGATGTGGCATTGGTGAGCGATCCGCTCGCCCTGCCCGCGTCGTCGCGCCGCGCCGTGGGTCGCGTTCGCTGGATGATTTGCCTGCTGCTGTTCGCGGCAGTGGTGCTCAGCTATGTCGACCGGCTCGTTTTGCCGCTGCTCAAGCCCACGCTCCAGGCGAGCTATGGCTGGAGCGAAACCGGCTATGGCGACGTCGTCTTCTGGTTCCAGGCCGCCTATGGCGTCGGCTTCCTGTTCTTTGGCCGCCTGGTCGACCGGATCGGCGCCAAGGCCGGCTATCTTCTGGCGATGACGGTGTGGACCGCGGCGCACATGGCGCACGCGCTGGTGCGGTCCACCGCCGGCTTCGCGCTGGTACGCATCCCGATGGCGCTGGGTGAATCAGGCACCTATCCCGCCGCGCTCGCCGCCGCCTCCGAATGGTTCCCCCAGCGCGAGCGCGCGCTGGCCATCGGCATCTTCAACGCGGGCGCGAACGTCGGCGCGGTGGTGACGCCGCTGGTGGTGCCGGCGCTGACCCTGTGGTTCGGCTGGCCCAGCGCCTTCTGGGGCACCGGGCTGTTCAACCTGGTCTGGATCGCAGCCTGGATCTGGCTCTATCGCCGCCCGCGCGCACATCCACTCCTCAAGCCCGAGGAGCTCGCCTATATCGAGCAGGATCCGGCGATCGAACAGGCACCGGTCGCCTGGCGCCGGCTGCTCGCGACGCGCCAGGCCTGGGCCTATATGACCGGGCGTTTCCTGATCGATCCCGTCTGGTGGATGTTCCTGTTCTGGCTGCCCGACTTCCTTCACCGCCAATATGCGATCGACCTGAAGGGCTACGGCCCGCCGCTGATCGCGGTCTATATCATCGCCGATATCGGCTCGATCCTGGGCGGCTGGGCGTCGTCGCGGATGCTGGCGCGAGGCGTCTCGGCCAATCGCGCGCGCAAGTTCGCCATGCTCGGTTGCGCGATCGCCGTGGTGCCGGTCGCCTTCGCCGCATCGGTGCCGCAGGCGTGGATGGCGGTGGGCCTGATCGGGCTCGCCTGCGCGGGCCACCAGGGCTTCTCGTCCAATCTCTTCGCGATGCCGGGCGACCTCTATCCGCGTTGGGCGCAAGGCTCGATCGTCGGGCTGGGCGGCTTCGCGGGCGCCGCGGGCGGGATGCTGATGAGCAAATATGCCGGCTGGGTGCTGGAGACGGTGGGAAGCTACACGCCGATCTTCATCGCCTGTGGCTGCGCCTATCTGCTCGCGCTGCTCTTAGTCCATCTCATCAACCCGAGTTACGCGTCGGTGACCAAGTTTGCGGCGAAGGAGGCAGGACAATGAACCGGGTAAGGACGCGTTTCGGGAGCATCTACCCCTCAGCCCGCAACGGGGCAGTATTGGCGGCGCTGCCCCTGCTGCTTGCCGCAGCTGCGCCCTCGCCGTCGATCTGGATCGGCGCCTGGACGAGCGCGCAAATGCTGCCCGAAGCGCGCAACGCCTTGCCGACGACGGATCTCACCGACACGACGCTCCGGCAGACGATCCGCATGACCGTCGGCGGTCGCAGACTCAAGCTGCGGCTCTCGAACCTAGCCGGCACGACGCCGCTCACGATCGATTCGGTCCATGTCGCGCGCGCGGCGGGACCGGGCACGGCGGCCAACCTGCCCGGGACCGACCGCAGCGTCCGGTTCGGTGGTGCCGGTGCCGTCACGATCCCAGCTGGTGCCGATTACTGGTCCGATCCGGTCGATCTGCCCACCGCCGCCCTCGACAGCCTCAACGTCAGCTTCCACCTGCCGGCCGCGCCCGACCGCCAGACCGGGCACTCGGCTTCGCACTCCAGTTCCTTCGTCGTCCCCGGCAATCGGACGGCGGATGCGGACTTGCCCGGCGCGAAGTCGTTCGAGCATTGGATGCAGCTCTCCGGGGTCGCGGTGGAGGGAAGCAGGGCAAGCGGCGCGATCGTGGCACTCGGCGACTCCATCACGGACGGCTCGGGATCGACCACCAATGCCAATAACCGCTGGCCGGATGTCCTCGCCGCGCGCTTGCAAGGCAATGTCCGCACACGAGGCCTGGCGGTGCTCAATACCGGGATCGGCGGCAACCGGGTATTGCTCGATGGCGCGGGGCCCAACGCGCTGTCCCGCTTCGATCGCGACGTGCTGGCGCAACCCGGCGTGCGCTTCCTGATCCTTCTCGAAGGAATCAACGATATCGGCACGCTGACGCGCGAGGGGCCCGTAAGCGGCGCCGCGCACGCCGATCTGGTCCGGCGCCTGACGGCCGCCTACGCGCAGATCATCGACCGGGCACATCAGCATGGTATCAAGGTGATCCTGGCAACGTTGCCGCCTTTCATGGGCGCGGCATCCTATCATCCCGATGCCATGAACGAAGCCGACCGCCAGGCAATCAATGCGTGGATCCGGGCCGGCGGCCATGCCGATGCGACGGTCGATTTCGATCGCGCGATCCGGGATCCCGATCATCCGGAAAGGCTCCTTCCGCGGTTCGACTCCGGCGACCATCTCCACCCCTCCCCATCGGGGTATCAGGCGATGGGTACGGCAATTCCCTTGACGCTGTTCGCGCAATTCCCGCCCCTCGCCCGAACACGCGCCATGGACCGCTAGCGGTCATTCCGGCCGATGCGAGCATCAACGACCGCCTTTCGCTATATCGCCCAAAGGCAGACTGTTGCCGGCGAATTCACGCTGCTGACAGCGGCTATGGCTCGAATGACTGATTTTGGGCCGATTGTTGCCTGACGGCTCTCGGGTACGGACCTCAGCGAAGCGGATGCTCCAAACCTGCATAGCTTGTGCGTCGGATCCCGAATTGCCTCGGTACATGCTTGTATCCGGCAGGCAGGCGCGCCGATCGCGACCGGTAAAATCTCGTCGGCCGCGCTTCGCGCAAGTCGCCATATTCAACGGCGCTCACCAGACTAAAAGCGCTAGCGAGCGCTTAATTGATTAAATCGCCACTACGGGCGCAGCCTTTTTTTTGCCAAAAACGGACAGCAAAAAAGGAGAGCGCAACGCGGCGCTCCCCTTCCGCTTCAGTCTTACGGATAAGGATATCGGTTCAGCCGAGGCTGTAACGGACGGTCTGACGGCGCCTCCGGCGCGCGGCCCCGCCCACCGCGCCGAAGCCGGCGATCATCATCGCCCAGGTCGCGGGCTCCGGCACGGCAGTGGTTGGCGATCCGGCCGGAATGGTCCCGGTCGGGGCCGTCGTGATGGGATTGTAAGTGTTGTTGAACGTCCAGTTCACAATGTCTTGCGCACTCCAATCCGCGCCCGTGCTGGCCGTGAAACCGACATAGACCTGATCTGTGCCGAACAGGTTCGCCAGATCCATCGAATAGCTGAGACCGGCACCAACGGGCCGCAGGCCATCCGTGGACCAGCGCACCTCCATCAGATTGGTGGCGCCGTTATAGTCGATGAAGGCGGTGATGTCCTGACCGCTGTCAAGCTCCAGCGTGGGCGACACGATCGCATAGGCCAGATGGTTCGCGGGGTCGCCATTCTCCATGATCGCGATGTGGTCGTTCCCATTGAGAGCGCCGCTGCCGGGCAAGCGGGGATCAGACCCGCCATTGCTGTAGGGATCGAATTCAACCTCGACGCTGGGGGTGATGCCAGCATAGCCCAGGCCGCCGCCAAGGCCGCCGACGTTGTTGGACTGGGTCTGGATGACGAAAGCGATGCCGTCCGCTCCGATTTCGCCAAATGGAGTTTGGTGATTGGAGCCGATGTTGAAGGTGAAGCGGGTGCTGAAGCTATAGTCATTGGTCAGCGCGATGGCCTGCGTGCTGAACACGGAGCCGCCGGTGTTGTCTTGGGGCGGCGTAAGCCGCATCACGTCGCGGCCGGCGATATCGACCGGGGTGGCTGCGCCGTTGACCATGAGCCCCGTCGTATCGGCGAAGTCCGCGTAGGAGAATGTCTGCGCCTGCGCCGATGTCGCCATCATCCCGCCAATCACGAGCGCCAACAGGCCAGTCCTGTATCCCATCGCATCGAACCGCATTTCATCCTCCCATTCCCCAGGCCACGAAGCTCCCTTCGCGGCGTGTCGGAGGTTCTTATCGCGGTTCCGCGCTGCATCCATCAATCCCCGGTTCCGGGGATAGATGCGGTTAATCATTGGTAAATTTTTACGATCTTCGCTTCCAGCCGTCCTCAATCGGGACGGCGAGGGCCAGCCGAACCCCTTGTCCGGGTGCGCTTTCGATCCGTAGATCGCCGCCCATCTGCTTGGCACGGCGATGCATGTTGGCGAGCCCGCGTCCCTCGCCCGGGGAGCCCCTGGCATCGGCGGGATCGAAGCCGACGCCGTTATCCGAGAGTGTCACGAGAAGGCGGTCACCGTCCGCGGACTCCGCCATGAGCGCGATCCGCGTGGCCCGGCCGTGGCGCAGCGTGTTGGCGATTCCCTCCTGCAACAGCCGGTAAAGGCTGAGCAGCCGGGGGGCATCGAGACGCAGCGCGGGAGAGGCGAGCTGGCAGTGCCAGTCAAAGGCGATGCCCGAGCGGGCCAGCCGGACCCACATGCGTTCGCGGAACATCGCCAACGCCTCGTCGATCGGCTCGTCGGCGGCGTCGATCGCGCTGGCCATGTTTCGCAGATCGTCGACCGCCGATTGCAGCGCTTCCCCGATTTCCGCATGGGTCAGGCGCCCCTCGCGCGTGTCGAGCAGCAGGTGGGTCAGTATACCGCCCACGCCGTCGTGCATATCCCGCGACAGACGCTGTCGCTCGGCGTCGATCGCGATCCGCCGTTCCTGATGCCGCAGCAGGCTGGACGAGCGCAGCAGGCTCGCATCCTGTTCCAGAACCTGTCGTTCCAGATCGGTGCGCGCTTCGTCGGCTTCCCGGCTGAGCTGGCGGGCCTGGAGTGCGAGCTCAAACAGGATGAGGAAGGTCGTCAAGGTCGGTGTCAGCACCGACGCTTGCAACATGGGGCCGGAGGGCGCCGGATGGATAAGGAGGTCCCAGACGGTCGAGGTAATGCCGACGAGCAGGATCGCCATCACCCGGATCGCCGGACCAGGCGCGGTGCGGCTCATCCGCAGCAGGGCGGTGATCCCGTAGGCGGACAGCAAGGCGAGCGCGGTGGCGTCGAGCAAGGGGACGACGGATGCAACCTCGCCACGCACCAGCATGGCGGCGATCAATACAGTAAAACCGATGGCGAAGCAGGCGAGTGCGATCCTGGCCGCTCGCGGTCGCCAGCCGGCAAAGGCGTTCACGGTCAGCGCCACCGCTGCGAGCATCAGATATTCCACACCATAACGCAGCAGCGGGAACCAGACATAGGGCAGCGCATCCGCTCCGAAGGCGGTAAACCAGGCATCCGCGCTCACCAGGATCATGAACAGGCCGGTGATGGTCTGGAGCCGGGAGAAACGGCTGAGGGGCAGCAGCACGAGCAGGGCCATACCCAGCAGCCCCTCAACGGCGATGGCCAGCCAGACCATGTCGAAACGTTGGAACCGCTCCCAGCCGGCCGCCTCGCTGATCCGGTCATGCGGGCCGGCATAGACCGCTTCCGTCGCCCCGCAGGGAAGGCGGAGGCAAGTGAGCGACCACGCCTCTCCCGCCTCTTTCTTCTCGGATGAGGAGAGGAGCGTCATGTGCGCCGGATAGAGGATGGCGGGCTGCCAGCCGGGGATATGCAGCACCGCCGGCTCTGAAAGACCAGCTGCCCAGGCGCCAGTCGGAACGTTCGTGGACGCCAGCTCGACACGCCCCGCCGGCAAACGGTATTCGCCCCACGCCACCGCCGGATGAAAGGCCAGCACGATCAGGGCATAGAAGCTCCAGAACAGCAGCTGCACGCCCAACACAGTCACGAGCGCGCGGCGCCATCCCCACCGCCGGAGCGTCACCGTCATAGGCGCAGCAATCCGCTCCGAAAGGCGCGCACCATCGCCTCGCCCCGGCTGCTCACCCCAAGCTTGCGGTAGATCGACTTCACATGATCGCCGACGGTGTGCGGCGACAGCGACAGCGCCTCCGCCGCCTGCCGGTTGCTCTGGCCGCGCGCCAGCAACTGAAGCAGCTCATACTCACGAGGTGACAGGTCGGGGTCGTCGTCCGGCTTTGGCTGTTCGTGCTGGCCGCGCAGATAGCGCAGCACATAGGCGGCGATGCTGGGCGAGAGCGGCGCCCCGCCGGACAGCGCGGCGGCAGCCTGCTGGCCGATGTCGAGGCTGTCGAGATCTTTCAACAGATAGCCGTCCGCGCCGGCCAGCACAGCCGCCAACACCGTCGTCTGATCGCCCAGAACGGACAGCACCAGAATCTTCGGCTCCGGGCCGCGCCGGTCGCGAATCTCCGCGATCAGGTCGATCCCGTTGCCATCGGGAAGCCCAAGGTCGAGGATGAACAAATCCGTGTCATAGTCGAGCAGCGCGCGTGCCTCGGCCAGCGAACCCGCGGTTCCGAGCAGTGACAGGCCGCCATGAGCCGCTACCCCATGGGCAACGTGCGCGGCGATCCGCGGATCATCCTCGACGATCACGACTTTTGCTTGCACGTCGCCGCCAACCTTTCGCCAGCACCGGGTTGCGTCCGGCCCGTGCTCGAGCAGATCATAGCTATTTCCTGCGTCAGACCACTAGCCAGTTAGTCCGCGCGGTACCAATTCTTGCGAATTGGTCACCGAAATATCAATGAATACAGGCCGCGACTGGCTGCCATGGCGGCCGACATAGACCGACTTGGTCGAGGGGAGCGGCGGCTAGCCACCATTAGCCGACATTCGCCGTTCAAAAGAATGAGAGTCTGCTTTCGGGCGGTTGGGCGCCCGCAGCTAACGGCCGGAATGAGGGGTCAGCGTCTTCGCGACTATGCGTTCACGACGCAGGTCGGGCACTACCCAGAATGTGGCGTGGGCATACTCGAGAACATCGATTAGAATCTGCGCGAATATGTCGGTCGGCTAGTACGCGATCTGTGAATTCGAATCCAAATTGTTGGGATCACCGCCCGGCTACTGCGCGGGCTCCGCGAGGCATAGCTTACCGTTCAGGGTCGGACGATGGATCCGACAATAGGTGAGAGTAAAGGATTCTGAGATGGCACTGAAGGATATCCTGCGCAGCAAGCTCGGCTTCGGCGCCGCCCCGCTTGGCAATATGTTCCGCGACATTCCCGAAGCAGAAGCGCTGGCCACGGTCGAAGCCGCCTGGAACGACGGCATCCGCTATTTCGACACCGCGCCTTTCTACGGCGCCGGCCTCGCCGAGATCCGTTTAGGTCAGGCGCTCTCCGGCAAGCCGCGTGAAGATTACGTCATCAGCACCAAGGTCGGTCGCGTCGTTCTCGACGAGATCGAAGCGAGTCCACGCGACAATGGCGAGAAGGGTGACGTGTTCGCGCATGGCCGTCCCAACAAGGTCGTGAACGACTATAGTGAGGAAGCGACCTATCGCTCGATTGAGGACAGCCTCAAGCGGCTCAAGACCGATCATATCGATATCGCCTTCGTCCACGATGTTGCCCAGGACTTCTATGGCGACGAATGGCTGGGCGTCTTCGAGAGCGCGAGACTGGGCGCGTTCCGGGCGCTCGACCGGATGCGCGACGAAGGGGTGATCAGGGCCTGGGGCCTGGGCGTCAATCGCGTCGAGCCGATCGAAGTGCTGCTCGACCTCGAAGAGCCGCGCCCGGACGCCTTCCTGCTCGCTGGTCGCTACACGCTGCTCGACCATGACCGTGCCCTTCAGCGCGTCATGCCCCGGGTTGCCGAACGCGGCCTCGGTATCGTCGTCGGCGGACCATATAGCTCGGGCGCGCTCGTTGGCGGTCCCAATTTCGAATACGCACCGGCAACGCCAGCGATCCTCGCCAAGGTCGCGGCCATCAAGGCGATCGCCGACCGCCACGGCATCAGCATGAAGGCTGCGGGCCTCCAGTTCGCGCTGGCCAATCCCGCCGTCGCGGCGGTGATCCCGGGGGCGAGCCGTCCCGGCCGCATCGCCGAGGATCGTGCGGCGCTGGAGGAGCGCATCCCCGCCGCCTTCTGGCTTGAGCTGCGCGCGGCAGGCCTGGTCAACCCGGCCGCCCCGCTTCCCATTTCCGACTGACGCGATGGTCAGCCGGAACATCGTTCCCCAGTCGAAGCAGGCGCTTCGGCCGGAGGGACATCCGCGTCAAATATCGGCGCATCTCGACTGGCAAGGAAGGGAGAAGACCATGGACGAACTCGAATCGAACAAGGCGACGGGTCTTGGCCGTCGCGACATGCTGCGCACCGCCGGCGCCGCGATGGTGGCCGGCGTCAGCACCGCGCATCCTGCATTCGCCGCCCCCGCCTCGTCCAATGGGCCCGACGGTCTGCCGGCGACCGTACCCGACAATGCGCCGCTCGGAGCGCGGCTCCAGGGGGTGCAGCATTTCGGGCTGACGGTGCAGAACATGGAACGCGCCTATGAATTCTATACCCAGGTCCTGGGCGGTACCGAGGTGTTCCGCCACGGCGATTTCCAGGGCGATCCGGTCCAGAACACCCTACTCGCCGACCAGGAGATCCGTGCCAACGAGCTGCATGTCGCACCCCAGACGATCGGCGTGCCCAATCTTCGCAACGGCGATCAGCGGCTCGACGTACGCTTCATCCAGTTCGACAATGTCGTGATCGAGTTGCTGCAGTATCGCAACGCCGACGAGCCGATGGGCAGTCCGAACAGCTTCGCCCCGCCGGTTCAGAATATGAGCCCGGCATTCCCGCGCATGATGCACATCTGTTTCCATGTTCGCGACGATGTCGACTTCAACAAGTTCATCACTGACCTCGAAGCGGAGTCCGCCCGGCGCGGCATGACGCAAGTACGCGCCAATCGCATCATACGGCTTCGTTCCGAAGCCGATCGCAAGGCCGCGCCCGAGAACACCAATACGAACAAGGTCACCGTCGCCCCATCGGACGGCTGGGAGCTGATCTACTGCAAGGGGCCAGAGGGCGAGCAGCTCGAATTCGTCAAGGCGCTCGGGCCCGTGAAGCAGCGGTTCGCCAATGCGCTCGCCAAGCATCAGCGCGCCCGCGGCGACCTCTAATAATTGCGGCGGGATGTGAGGATCGATGCCACAGAGATCCGTCAGTTGCTGATACAACCCGGCGAGATCTTCCCGCTCAAGCGCAGGGACTATGACCCGGCTCTGCCTTCCGCATCATTGCCGTCGAGTATCCGCAGCCGGTCTGCAAACCACCAATAGCTTCCACCGGATTAAGGCCCATTTGAACGGCTGCTTTTGACAGACTGACGTGCTCCCCGTTTCTCCTCCAGTCATAACTGGAGTCCGGGGTTGTCATGGT
>CBIHNZ010000005.1:0-198634 GCA_966211615.1 uncultured Sphingomonas sp. | reverse complement strand
CCCGGGGTGTACCTCCCCCCGACCCGGGTCGAATCCAAGTTATACTCCAGCGCTTCCGGGTTTCGTTCGGGCAGTTGGGGGGGGCGCCGGGGCACACCCGGCCCCCCTTTTCTTTAATGCCACCATCATTCCGTCGAGCCAGGCGAGCCCATGCTCGCTCGATGTCCGATAAAATCAGCAGTCACGACCTGGCAGGAGAAGATACAAATCCGTTTTGGACTTTTACCTTTTTTACCTGCGATCCGCATGTCAAGAACACGTATCGTAGCGTCCCTAGTGCAGCGTTCCATCAACCCTACACTATGGAGTTAAGGATATGCGTCCTTTGACTGCGATTTTACTTGCCAGCGCAGCGATATCCGGCTGCACATCGGCAAAACTCAACAATGCCCTGGGCACTCCAAAGAATCCCACGCCAATATTTGCATTTCCCGACAAGAAGAAGCTCAATCCATCGGATCAGACCGCCGTCATAATGCCGCTTTATGAGGTACTCTTAAACTCCTCCACCCAAGATAAACTTAAAGAAATCGATGTAGACGAATCTGAGATCCGTCCCTATCTGACCGCAGGTTTTGCACTTTCCGATATTTACTGCGCCAGATTCTTCGTGAAAACCGACGAATCCTATCGCCGCCGCAAGTTTGGCCGCGCGCTCAGCAATGACGTCGGAACGCTCATGAGTACCGTATTGGGCCTGGCAAATGCCGGCGAGAATGTTGTCACCGGCGTGGCCGCGGGCTTCGGCCTGTTCGACTCCACCTGGCGCAACTACGATGATTCCTTCGTCATCTCGCCGCAACTGGCGAATGTTCGTTCGCTCGTAATCGCCGCGCAGGACAATTTCCGGACTCGTACGCTCGGCCCCGATGTGACGCTTCCGAGCACCTTTGGCGCCGCCCAGTCAGTCCTTCTTCGGTACGCGGATCTCTGCAGCTTCCTGGGCATGCAGGCGATTCTCGAACAGGCCGCGGCGAAGCAGCGCACTGAGCTCAACGACGATACAGATCGTCGCAACAAGCCTTCACCGACACCCACGCCGACGCCGGGTGCGACAGGTACGCGCGCTCCGACGCCCGCCCCCACCCCTGCCGCGACCCCGCGTCCCGAAGGTGCGGTGCTACGCCTCACTCCCTGAAGGTTTCGCCGCCCTGGCGTGTCTCGCCTCAGCGCCCGCCGATCTTCAGGCTCAGCGCCGCGCCGATCATCCGCGGCTCGCCCGCGATGAAGGTCGGCAGGCCCAGGCTGTCGCCGGTATTGCCCGCATCCTTGATATACTTCTGGTCGAGCAGGTTGGTGACGAAGCCCTGGAGCCGCCAGCGGCCGTTCGCCGTCTCGATACCGACGCGGAGATCGACCAGCGCATAGCCCTTCTGCGTCTCGTCCTGCACCGTGTCGGGGATCAGATTGCCCGTCTGCAGCGCCGGCAGGTCGTTGTCGTCGTCGAAGAAGACGTTCGACTGCCAGGTCACGCTCGGGGTGAAGTCGAGCTTCACCGGGCCCGCCGGCACCTTCAGCGCGACGCCGAACGACGCGCTGTGATCGGGCGACAGACGGAAATGATTGCCCTCGCGCGCGCCGGCCGAGAAGCGGCTATGGTTATAGGCATAGGTGCCGAACACATCGACCCAGTCGGCCGGCTTCCAGGTCAGCTGGCCCTCGAAGCCATAGCTCTCGGCGCGGCCGGCATTCACCGTCACGAACAAGGTGCCCTGCTGCTCCGTCGTCTGGAAGTTGGAGTAGCGGTAATAGAAGACCGCGCCGTCGGCGAAGAGCGTGCGGTTGGCCAGCGCGGTCTTGATGCCGGCCTCATAGCTGTCGACCGTCTCGGACGGCAGCACGCTGAACTTGGGCGCCCCGCCCGGCGCCGAGGGCGCGCTGACGCTCAGGATCTCGGGTCGGCGGCCGCGCGCATAATTGGCATAGAGGCTGGCGTCGGGCGTCAGCGCGTAGCGCGCCGTGGCGCGCCAGGTGAAGCCGCTGTCGGTCAACCCTTGGTCGGTACGCTGGCCGTTGGTCCCGCTCGGCTGGAGGCCCAGGCCGAACAAAGGCACCGGATAGCCGGCCGAAGGCGGGATGTTCGCAGCGCCCGGCGCGGCGAGCGCCTGGAGCAGGGCCGCCCGGGTCGCGGCGGGCTGCGACAGCGCGCCGATGAACCCACCCAGGATCGAGCGGCCATTGGTCACCGAAGCCGCGAAACCGGTGGTCTTGTCGTCATGGCTCCAGCGGACGCCCGCGCCCAGTTCGAGCTTGTCGGTCACCTTGAAGCTGACATCGCCGAACAGGTCCCAGCTCTCGGTGCCGGCGAAATTGGTGCTGGTCTCCTGGTGGGCGGACTTGAGGTTGGCGGCGATCGCCCGCGCCTGCGCGGTCGGCAGCACCAGCGCGTTGACCTGCGCGAGCGTGAGCCCGGTCGCATTGGCGATCACGCCCTGGAGCAGCTGGCCGGTGAAAGTGGTATTGGCGAAGAAGCCCAAAGGCGCCGGGTCGCTCGCCGGGCGCCCGGGGATCGCGCCGCCGCCGTTCAGCGTGTTGGTCAGCCGCGCCAGCGCCAGCCGCTCGTCGAACTGCGCCGGCGTGCGCTGCAGCCCGTTCTCCTTGAAATAGGTGCCGCCGGCGAACGCCGTCAGCCGGTCGTCCGAATAGGTCAGCCGCAGCGTCCCCATCGTCTGGTCGCCGCGCGCATCCTCGGCCGCGGTCAGCACCGGCAGCGAGATGCCGTCGGCGTCGAAGATCTCGATGCCGTTGAACTCGCGGTACGATCCGATCGCGTTCAGCGAGAGCGTGCTCGAGAATGCGTAATTGGCGATGCCGGTCACGCCCCACACGTCGCGGTCGAGCCCCAGCGGCCGCCCGCCCTCGAAGCCCGGGCCGGCGACCAGCGCCGCGCCCGAATTGCGCCCGCGGTCGCCGATCACTGCGCCGGTGGTCGGATCGGTGGGCGAATAGGCGATCGACTTGAACGAGGTTCCCGTCGCCTGGTCATGCTCGTAATTGCCGATCAGGTCGAAGGTCAGCGCGCCAGGCGCCCAGCGCACAGAGCCGCGCACCGATTCCGACTTGATGCCGTTATAGTCCGGCCCGCCCAGCAGATTGTCGACATAGCCGTCGCGCTCCTTGATCCGCGTCGCGACGCGCAGGCCCAGGTCGCCGCCCAGCGGCAGGTTGAACGTGCCGTCGACGCGGTAGCGGCCATGATCGCCGCCCTCGGCATAGATATAGCCATAGCCGTGATACGGATCGGCCTTGGCCTGGACCAGGTTGACCGCGCCGATCAGCGCGCCGCGGCCATAGAGCGTCGATTGCGGTCCCTTGGCGATCTCGACCCGGTCCAGATCGAACAGCTCGACATAGGAGCCGCGCGACTTGGAGATCGAGACGCCGTCCTGGAAGACCGAGACGCGCGGCTCGTTGAAGGCGCTGCCCGAATCCGAGGTGATGCCGCGCATCACGAAGCCGGGATTGTTGGGCGACTGGTTCTGCACGTCGAAGCCGGGGACGAACTGGCCGAGCTTGTCGAACTCGGTGATGCCCATGTCCTGCAGGAACTCGCCCTTATAGGCGGTCAGTGCGAACGGCACCTCGATCGGCGACTGTTCGCGCAGCTGCGCGGTGACGACGATCTCGTCGTCGCCCACCGTCTCCAGCGCGGCATTCTGCTGCGGCGGGGCGTCCTGCGCGCAGGCCGGGAAGGCCGTAGCGGCGAGAGCGAACGGGCTGGCGAGCGCGAGCAGCGCGGTACGGATCGTCATTGGAAACCCCCTGTGTTCGAGGCGGGTTTTCCCGCCCCCTTTGCGCCTGCGTTGCGCCCGCTTCGTGACAATCATGTTGCGACGCAGCATCACTTTCGTTTCACGAGATCGTTGGGCTCACGGAACGGACCGCATGGCAATTGCGTTGGTTGGCCGGCAAAGTTCAGGGGAAATCGGCGATGCGGACCGGATCGGCACTAGGCGTTCTGATGTTCTTGGCAGCGTGCAGCAGCAGCGACGGAGGAGGCGGTCCTGCGCCCGCTCCCACCCCCACGCCGACGCCGGGACCGGCAAACACTGCTCCCAGTTTCACCTCGGCCACCACCGCCACCGCGCCCGAGAACATCACCTCGACCGTCTATCAGGCGACCGCGACCGACGCCGAGAGCAACCCGATCACCTTCTCGATCGCCGGCGGCGCGGATAGCGCGCGCTTCGCGATCACCGGGACCGGCGCGCTCACCTTTGCCACACCACCCAATTTCGAGCTTCCCGCCGATGCCGGCGCGGACAATGTCTACAACGTCCAGCTCCGCGCCAGCGACGGCACCGCCTCCTCGACGCTCGACCTGGCCGTCACCGTCACCAACACCGTCGAGGGCGTCCGCGTCCGCCGCGTCGCCACGGGGCTCAACCAGCCGCTCTTCGTCGCCCCGGTGCCGGGCGACGACACCCGCGTCTTCGCCGTTGGCAAGACCGGCACGGTCTATTTCATCAACAACATCACCGGCACCTTCACCACCGCCTTCACCGTCGGCAATCTCTCCACCAGCGGCGAGCGTGGCCTGCTCGGCCTCGCCGCGCGGCCCGATTTCGCCACTTCGGGGGTCGTCTTCGTCCACGCAACGGCACCCGACGGCACGATCGAGATCCGCGAATATACGATCGGCACGGCGGGCTATCGCACCGTGCTCACGGTCCCCCATCCCGGTTTCGACAATCACAATGGCGGCTGGATCGCTTTCGGGCCCGACGGCTATCTCTACGACGCGACCGGCGACGGCGGCGGTACGGGCGATCCGAACAACAATGCCCAGAATCCCAATTCGCGGCTCGGCAAGATCCTGCGGATCAAGATCGACACCACGCCGGGATCGGCGACGCCCTTCGCGCCCGCGCCCGGCAACCCGTTCATCGGCGGCGGCGGCGATCCCTATGTCTTCGCCTATGGCCTCCGCAATCCGTTCCGCAATGCGTTCGACGGCAACCGGCTGATCATCGGCGATGTCGGCCAGGGTGCGATCGAGGAGATCGATGTCGTCAATACCAACCAGCCGGGTCTCAATTTCGGCTGGCCGTTCCTCGAGGGCACCCAGCCCTACAAAGGCACCGCGCCCGCCGGCCTCACCGGCCCGGTCTCGCAATATGACCATGGCACCGGCCCCAAACAGGGCAGCACGATCATCGGCGGCTATGTCTATCGCGGCGGCATCGCCTCGCTCCTGGGCTCGTACGTCTTCGGCGACTATATCAGCGGCAATATCTGGACCATTCCCGCTGCCGCCACCGCGCTGGCGCAGGGCACGCTCTATCCGGCGGGCAATTACGAGCGGCGCAACCTCGATTTCGTGCCCGATTCCGGCACGATCAACCAGCTAGTCTCGTTCGGGATCGACAGCGCCAACAATCTCTACCTGGTCGATATCGACGGCGACGTCTTCTTCGTCGATCCCGATCCGCGGTTCCCGCTCTAAGCCCGCTTGCAACCGCGCCCCCGTCCCGCCATCTAGAGCTCCATACCGGAAATTCTAAACGGAGACGCGGGCATGCGCAGCTACCTCAAGCATTATATCGACGGCGCCTGGGTCGAGAGCGAGGGCGGCACCCGCCACGACGTGATCAACCCCGCCACCGAGGCGCCCGTCACCGAGATCACGCTCGGCTCCCAGGCCGATGTCGACAAGGCGGTGACCGCCGCCGCCCGGGCGTTCGAGAGCTTCTCGCGCACGTCCATCGACGAGCGCATCGCGCTGATCGAACGCATTATCGATGCCTATAAGGCCCGCGCCGGCGACATGGCCGAGGCGATCAGCCTCGAGATGGGCGCGCCCTTGAGCCTCGCGAAGACCGCGCAGGTCGGCTCGGGGCTGGGCCATTTCAAGGCGGCGATCGAGGCGCTGAGGACCTTCCAGTTCGAGGAGCAGATCGGCAACAGCCTCGTCGTCCACGAGCCCATCGGCGTCGTCGCGATGATCACCCCGTGGAACTGGCCGCTCAACCAGATCGTCTCCAAGGTTGCCCCAGCGCTCGCCGCTGGCTGCACGATGGTCCTCAAGCCCAGCGAGGAAGCGCCGAGCGTCGCCGCGATCTTCGCCGAGGTGCTCGACGCGGCGGGCGTGCCCGCGGGCGTGTTCAACCTCGTCCAGGGCGACGGCCCCGGCGTCGGCACCGCTCTCAGCCGCCACCCCAAGGTCGACATGGTCAGCTTCACCGGCTCGACCCGCGCCGGCATCCTCGTCGCCAAGAACGCCGCCGAGACGGTCAAGCGCGTCCATCAGGAGCTGGGCGGCAAATCGCCCTCGGTTGTGCTCGAAAGCGCCGATCTCAGCCGCGCCGTCCCCGGCACGCTGTTCAGCGTGCTGATGAATTCGGGGCAGAGCTGCATCGCCCCCGCCCGCCTGCTGGTCCCCAAGCAGCTGCAGGACCAGGTCGCCGCAATGGCCGCCGAGGTGATGAAGGCGACCCAGACCGGCGATCCCGCCGAGGAGGGCCGCCATATCGGGCCGCTCGTCAACAAGGCGCAATGGGACAAGGTCCAGGGCCTGATCGCCAAGGGGCTGGAGGAAGGCGCCAAGCTCGAGACCGGCGGCCCCGGCCGCCCCGACGGTGTCGAGACCGGCTATTTCGTCAAGCCGACGCTGTTCTCCGGCGTGCGCAACGACATGACGATCGCGCGCGAGGAGATCTTCGGCCCGGTCGTCACGATCATCCCCTATGAGGACGAGGAGGACGCGATCCGCATCGCCAACGACACCGAGTACGGCCTGTCCGCGGTGGTCTTCGGCGACGCCGAGAGCGTCAAGCGCGTCGCCCCCCGCCTGCGCGCCGGCATGGTCTATGTGAATGGCGGCCAGCCCGACCCCAGCCTCCCCTTTGGCGGCTACAAGCAGAGCGGCAACGGCCGCGAGCACGGCAAGTTCGGCCTGGCGGAATTCATGGAGGTAAAGGCGCTGGTGGGGGCGCTGGCGTGAGCTTTCGCGCGCTCGCGACTACCAGCGCGCTACTCGTCCCGCACTTCGCGACTGCGCAATCGGCGCATGTCGGCGACTCTTTCGAGATCGTCCGGACCAGCAATTCCGAGTGGAAGGGTGATGGCTCGACGGGAACCACGCACGATCGCGACACGCTTGTCGCGCGTGTGATCGCCGTTGGCGACGCGGGCATCGAAACCGAATACGACCTCCCGGACAATGCGACGGCGGATGACCGCGCCCGAGATTGGCAGTTTCCTGCCCGCACCCTCAAGCCCCGCGCGGCACCGGCGCAATTGCGCAACCGCGCCGAGCTCGAAGCGCGCAGCGACAAATGGCTGAAGGCGGCCAAGCTGCCGCGCACTGCATGCGGGAAATGGTATTTCAGCTGGAATGCCTTCCGGGTCGAATGCGATCCTGAATCGGTGCTTCGGACGATTGAGGCCTTCGAGCTCGGCTATGAGCCGCTATCCGAAGATGCGCCCTGGCGCGATGACCAGGCGACCGGTGCGGCGCATTTACATCGGACGCCCGACGGAAAGGCGTTCGTCGCCGAGTTGTCCGTCGACCCGGATGCCGTGCGCCGCGACCGCGTCGAGGCCGATCTGGTGGTGGCGGAAATCAGCAAAAAGCCCCTGGCACGCGAAACCGCGATCAAGGCGCATAAGGCGGAGGACATCTCCGGAACGATCAAAGTCCGTTTCGACACCGATTCGTCCGGCAATGTGCAGCGCCGGACGAAGGTCACCACGCTCTCCATTCGACAAGGCGAAGGCGTGGAGACGCGCACTACTACCGAGATCCTGGAGCGGCGGCCGATTAGACGCGCCGTCGATCCGAACAGCATCTAGGGCACGAGAATCGTCGACCCCGTCGTCTTCCCCGCCTCCAGCGCGCGATGCGCGTCGGCAACATCCTCGAGCGCAAACCGCTGGCCGATATCCGCCCGGATCGCGCCGCTGCGCAGCATCTCGAACAGTCGCTGGCTCCCCGCCGCGCGCTCCTCGGGCGTGACATAATAGTCGAACATCGTCGGCCGGCTGACATAGAGCGATCCCGCCCGGGCGAGCTCGCCCAGGTTGACGCCCTCCACCGGCCCGCTCGCATTGCCGAAGCTGACGACCAGCCCGCGCCGCTTCGCCGAACCGAGCGACGCCTTCCACGTCGCCTTGCCGACGCCGTCGAACACCACGTCGACGCCGGTGCCGCCGGTGCCGCCGGTGATCTCGCGCACCCGCGCCGCGATGTCCTCCTCGCGCGAGAGCAGCACATGGTCCGCGCCGGCGTCCCGGGCCAGCGCCACCTTGTCGCCGTGCCCTACGGTCGCGATCACCGTCGCGCCGATCGCCTTGAGCCAGCGCACCGCGATCTGCCCCACGCCGCCCGCCGCGGCATGGACCAGCACCGTCCAGCCCGGCTGCACCCTGGCGCAGCGCTCGACCAGGAACTCCACCGTGCCGCCCTTGAGCAGCGCCGCCGCGGCAGTCTCGTCGCTGATGTCGTCGGGCAGCTTGAACAGGATCGCGGCCCTGACGTTGCGCTCGGTCGAATAGGCGCCGAGCCCCGGCCCGAAGGTCGCGACGCGATCACCGGGCGCGAAACCGGTCACCCCCTCGCCCACCGCCTCGACCACGCCCGCCGCTTCGCCGCCCAGGCCGCTGGGCAGCTCGACCGGATAGAGGCCCGAGCGATGATAGGTGTCGATGAAGTTGAGCCCGACCGCGGTGTTGCGCATCCGCACTTCGCCCGGCCCGGGCGGCGGCAGGTCGACATCGACCCATTCGATCACCTCGGGCCCGCCGGTCCGCTCGATCCTCGCCATCCGTGCCATGTTCCGACTCCACCCAATGCATCGGCGACACCCATAGGATGCGCGAGGCGTCGGCGGCCAGTGCCGGCGCGTTGCATTGATGGCCGGCCCGCGTGCGGAAATCGCAGCCGAAAAGGCCTAGTGCACGGTCCCCACCGCGCGCGGGATCGACAGCAGCACCACCAGCCGCTCGACCTGCCGCCAGCGGCAGAAATGGATATAGTTGCCCAGGTCCCGGCTGCGGTCGGCACGCGCCGCGGCCTCGCAGCCGGCATTCTCGCCGAACTTGCGGATCAATTCGGCGGCCTCGGTCACTTCCAGCCGGTCGAGATAGGGATAGCTGTCCATCGATACTCCGTACGCGCGGGCCCGGACCGACCCGCATCTCCGTCATACGCGTGCTTCCTCAGCGTTCCGTCGCCGATATTGGTGACCCATGCGGTAACCATGTCCCAACCGGTAGCGCGGCGCCGCACGACGTGGCACAGGGGCGGGCATGGCAACTTCCTCTTCCCGCACGCCCATGGCCGGCGGCTTCCTGCTCAGCATCAGCATCCTCATCGGCGCGGTCGTCGGCGCGGTGAAGGGCGAGGCCTCGTTCGGCTTCGTGATCGGGGCCGGCGTGGGCATCACGCTCGCGGTGCTGGTCTGGCTGATCGACCGGATGCGTCGCTGAAATCTGACGGATCCGCCCGCGCTTCCCTGCACGGCGAAGAATGATTTTGCGTGCCCCTCTCCGCGCGGATACGAAGCGCCAGCCCCAATAGGAGGTCGCATGTTCCTGTCCGCGTTGCTTCTCGCCGCCCAGAGCGGTGTCACCATGAGCGCCCCGCACCCCACCAAGGCCCATCACGAGCCCGTGGTAGCCATGGATTGCAAGGCGTTCCGCGCCAATCGCGACGGGTCCTGGACCTCGATCGCCCCGACCAAGGTCGGCAAGACCTCGATGTCGGCGGGAGGCACCTTCTTTCCCGGCGTGCGGCTGGGCGAGGTCGATGTGGCGTCGCAGCTCACGAAGCAGTGCGGGCGGGGATAGCGGCTAGCCTATCCGATCAGGCCCGCGGCATGGAGCGCCATGCCCAGCACCGATGTCGACGCCAGCGTGACGATCACGCCGGTGTTGAAGCGCAGCATCGCCACGATCGCGCCCGCTGACAGGATCAGCGCCCAGGGATCGAGGCTCGCCGGCACCGGGATATCGAAGCGGAGCGGCCCGAACGCCCAGGGCGTCACCGCGCGGAACAAGGTGTGGAGCGCGAACCAGATCGCCAGGTTGAGCACCACGCCCACCACCGCCGCGGTGATCGCCGAGAGCGCGCCTGCCAGCGCCGCGTTGCCGCGCAGCCGCTCGATGAACGGCGCCCCCAGGAAGATCCACAGGAAGCATGGCACGAAGGTCACCCAGGTCGCGAGCAGCCCGCCCAGCGTGCCGGCGAGCAGCGGCGGCAGCGTGCCCGGATCGCGATAGGCGCCCAGGAAGCCGACGAACTGCAGCACCATGATCAACGGCCCCGGCGTCGTCTCGGCCATCCCCAGCCCGTCGAGCATCTCGCCCGGCGCGAGCCAGTGATAGGATTGCACCGCCTCCTGCGCGACATAGGCGAGCACGGCATAGGCCCCGCCGAACGTGACCATCGCCATCGTCGAGAAGAAGGTCGCGATCTGGCTGAACACGTTGCTTGGCCCAAGCAGCGCCAGCAGCGCCGCCACCGGTACCAGCCACAGCATGAGCCATACCAGGGCCACGCGCAGCGATTCTCGCCAGCTCGGGTTGGCGTGCGCGGGCAGTTCGGCGCCGAGCAGCGTGTCGGCATCGTCGACGATCGTCCCGCCGCTCGCCCCATGCCCGCCGCCCGCCTTGAACGTCGCGCTGCCGCGCCGTCCGCCCAGGAAGCCGATCAGTCCCGCTGCGAGGATGATCAGCGGAAACGGCACGCCGGCGAAGAAGATCGCTACGAACGCCGCCGCCGCGATCAGCCGCATCACGTTGTTCCTCAGCGCGCGCCTGCCGATCCGCAGCACCGCCTGGAGCACGATCGCCAGCACCGCCGCCTTCAGCCCGAAGAACAGTGCCGAGACGATGCCGAGCTTGCCGTACAGCGCATAGATCCAGCTCAGCGCCATGATCGACACCGCGCCGGGCAGCACGAACAGCATGCCCGCGACGATCCCGCCACGCGTCCGGTGGAGCAGCCAGCCGATATAGGTGGCGAGCTGCTGCGCCTCGGGGCCGGGCAGCAGCATGCAATAGTTGAGCGCGTGGAGGAAACGGTGTTCGCCGATCCAGCGTTTCTCCTCGACCAGGATACGGTGCATCATCGCGATCTGCCCCGCCGGCCCGCCGAACGAGAGCGCGGCGATCCGCAGCCACACCCAGAAGGCTTCGCCGAGCGACACCGGTTCCGGCCGCGCGGGGGCGGCGTCGAGCGCCACGCTGCTCATGCCCGTTCGCCCCGCGGCTTGTGCGCGGTCCAGTCGTGCGTCTCGCCGCGCGCGTCGCGGCACCAGCGATAGAGCGCGTCATAGACGAGCATGCCCGCATCGAGCTGCTCGAGATCGTCGGCGAACATGCGCGACAACCCCAGCGACACCGCCAGCAGCCCCGCCGCCTCGGGCACGATGTCCGGCCGCGCGGTGTCGGCGCCGCGCACGATCGTCGCGAGATGCGCGAGCGGCGCGATGCCGCTTAGCCCGAACTCATCGACCATCAGGTCGAAGGTGCAGCGCTCCTCGCGATGGCTCCAGAACACGCCTTCGGCCGCGATGTCGAACGGCACCGCGCCGAAGCGCTCGGCGACGCCCAGCACCTCGGCGGGCGGCACGAACAGGAATCGCGCCTCGGGATCGACGAAGCGCCGGATCAGCCAGGGGCAGGCGATGCGGTCGACCTTGGGCCGTGCGCGCGTCACCCAGTTGGTCCGCCCGAACGAGTCGCGCGGCGGCAGGCGATCGGCAGCGACCAGCGGAAGGCCGGCTGCGGCCCATGCCGCGTGCCCGCCCTCGATCGCTTCCGCCGCCACGTCTTCGCTGCGCAGCCAGCCGGCGATGCCCTGGCTCGCCGCGCCACCGTCTTCGTCGACGATCACCACGTCGCGCCCGGCGAAATGCCTTCCCCACTCCGCCACTGCAGGCGAGCGGATCAACGATCCCGGGATCAGGCGGCCATTGTCTTCACGGATATCGATGAGCGCCGGTGCGCCGGGCGTGCCGATCAGGCGCGCGAGCTTGTCAGGGCTGATGCTGTTCAATGCAGGCATGGTGCGTCCCTCTATATGCGCAGGACGCGATGCTTCGGCATGCCGCCTCGTGGGGAGATCGCGTTCCCCATGCCGCGATTACAAGCCCGCGCGGAGATTCTGTCAAGACGGCAGGATGTGCCAGACACGGCGCGCGAAACAGGCCGTGCCGGTCATGGAGGGGACCGGTGCGCGCATCTGCCACCGGGAGCGGCATGGTGCACCAGCTTTTCCGCGCGCGCTACCCCACGCGCATTCGCGCACCGCTCCAGACCAGAAAATACAGCCAATTTGAAGTATATTCACGTTGAATGCTGGAGAAAAAGGTAGATGTTACTGAGGATTGTTGGATTACTGAGTTGATGACTCCAATACGCGAGCAATCGACCGCACCACCATGCGTGATAGGAGACAGTATAAAGCAAACACTCCGGAAGGCATGTACCCAGCGACCGGGAGAGTGTTTTGAGCGGGGAAGTTCTGTATCCCATAGTCTTGTTCAGGGCTCGGACGCGCCTTTGCGCATTGCCAGTCGGACATGTCCTGGAGACAATGCGGCCGCTACCGATCGAGGCGCTGGCCGCGGCGCCTGAATTCGTCGTCGGCGTGTCGCTGGTTCGCGGTGCCGCGGTGCCGGTGATCGATGTCGGTGCTCTGCTCGGCGCCGGAGAGGCACCGGCGTTCACGCGATATCTTACGCTTCGTACGGGCGAAACCAGCGTTGCGCTGGCCGTAGAGGCAGTCGCCGGTGTCCGGGAAGTCGGAAGCGCATCGCTGTCGCGGCTCCCGCCCTTGCTGCGGGGAGCAGGCGCGGAAGCGCTTTCCGCGCTGAGCTCGCTGGATTCAGAACTCCTGACGGTATTGCGATTTGGTCGCTCGCTCACCGAGCGCGCCCTTCGTGCACTCCAGGCCGGAAGCAGCGCCACATGATTCCGGTGCCGCTTCCGGCCGACAATGAGCGCTTTCGCAAGGCCGTGCAGCGTTGGTTCGGGCTTGCGTTCGACGAGGGCAGGCTGACCTTCCTGCTGGAAGTATTGCACCGGCGCATCGACGCCAGTGGCGGTTCGCCAGAGGCCTATCTCTCCGCGCTCGAAGCGCCGGATTGCAGCCGCGACGAGTTGCGCGTGCTCGCGCGCGAATTGACGGTGACTGAGACCAGCTTCTTCAGAAACCTGGATCAGATGCACGCCTTCACGCAGGTTGCGCTTCCCGATAGCATGGCGGCGCGTTCGGCGGACCGCACGATCCGGATATTGTCGGCGGGCTGCGCTTCCGGCGAGGAGGCCTATTCGCTCGCGGCCTGCGTCCGCGACCACCCCGATCTCGGGTGCTGGGAAGTCGCCATCCGGGGCATCGACATCAATGGCGCGATGCTGCAGCGGGCGGCGGACGGGCGCTATTCTGCCTGGTCGTTGCGCCAGACCCCCGCATCGCTCCGCACGCGCCTGTTCACGCCCGCGGGAGACGCGTTCGTCCTGGATCCGGCGATCCGCGCAATGGTTCGATTCGAGGAGCGCAACCTCATCGCGGAGGACCAAGCCTTCTGGGCACCCGCCGCCTTCGACGTCATCTTTTTCCGAAATGTGCTGATGTACTTCGCGCCCGAGGTCGCCCGCGCCGTCATCGCCCGGATGGCGCAAAGCCTGGCGCCGGGCGGCTATCTGTTCCTGGGTCATGCCGAAGTGCTGCGCGGCCTTTCGACCGACTTCCACCTGCGGCACACCCATGGCTGCTTCTATTACCAGCGCAAAGGCGTTGTGCAGGCGCCCGGCGGGGTGAAGCCCCACGCCAATCGACAGTCGCTGCCCAATGCATCGCTCGACGCGGCACGCACCACCGACCAATCATGGATCGAAACGATCCGCCAGGCCTCGCAGCGCATCCGCTTGCTTACGGGCACACAGAACGGGGCACGATCGCCTAGGCAACTCGATGCGCCCGCCCGCCTGCCCACAAGTACCGCGTCGTCCGCCGATCTCGAATCCGCTGTCGACTTGCTGGGCCGCGAGCGGTTCGCCGAAGTGGAGGCGCTGCTCGCCGCCCTGCCTCCGGATCGCGCACGCGATCCGGACGTGCTGCTGCTCCGCGCAGTGCTGCACACACATGGCGGGAACCTGTCGGCGGCCGAGCGGATTTGCGCGGAACTGCTGCTGCTCGACGACATGAATGCCGGCGCCCACTACCTGCTGGCGCTGTGCCGCGAGAGCGCGGGCGACGATCGCGGTGCAATGCGGCACGACCGTATCGCGGCCTATCTCGACCCCAGCTTCGCTATGCCCCGGCTGCATCTGGGGCGACTTGCCCGGCGCGCGGGCGACCGCGACGGCGCGCGCCGCGACTTGCAGCAGGCGCTGTTGCTGATCGAGCGCGAGGACAGCGTGCATTTGCTGCTCTTCGCGGGCGGCTTCGGCCGTAGCGCGCTGGCGGCGCTGTGCCGCGCCGAACTGGCGGTGTGCGGGGACGTGGCATGACCGACACGCCGTCCCTTGCCATTTCAGCGGCAGTGCTGCGCGAGGCGTTCGACCGTGACTTCGCGGCGGCACCGGCAGAGATACGCGACGCGGGTTTGCCGTTCGTGCGAATCCGCGCAGGCAGGCACGCCTATGCGGTGGCATTGTCCGACGTGACGATGGTGCTTGCCGACAGGCCGCACGTCCCGTTGCCGAGCGCGGCGAGCGAATTGCTGGGCGTCGCCGCGCTGCGCGGCGAGGTGGTGCCTGTGTTCAGCCTGTCCGCGCTGCTTGGCGACCGCGGCGAGACGGTGCCGCGATGGCTGTTGCTGGCCGATCGCGGCGGCGACAAGGCCGCCTTCGCGTTCGACGCAATGGAGGGGCATTTGCGGATCACCGCGGATGACATCGCAGCGGCGCCTGACGTGGCCGCGCTCGAGCCGATCCGGTCCAGCGCGCGCGTCTCGGGCGAGATGATTCCGATTCTCAGCATTGCCGCATTGATCGAGCGCCTCGCGGCGCGCGCCGGATCGAACCCTACCGACAAGGAGTGGTGAACGATGTTGCGAACCTGGACCTTCGGACGGATCTTGGCTGCCGGCTATGCGCTCGCCGCGGTTGTGCTGCTCGTGGTGGCCGCCGCCGGATATTGGAGCATCGCCACGCTGATCGCGAACAACCAACAGGTCAGCCATACGCACCAGGTGCGCCGGCAGCTCGCGGAACTGCGATCGAGCCTCAAGGATGCCGAGACCGGGCAACGCGGCTATCTGCTCACTGGCGCCGAAAGCTATCTCGAGCCCTATCAGACGGCACGGCCTCAGATCCGCAGCCTGTACGAAGAGGTGCGAAGGCTGACCTCGGACAATGCCGAGCAGCAGCAACGCCTGCAGACGCTCGCGCCGCTGCTCGATACCAAGCTCGCCGAGCTGCAGCAGACGATCGACCTGCGCCGCGGACAAGGGCTCGACGCCGCGCTGAAGATCGTCACGACCGATGCGGGCAAGACCACCATGGACCGGGTCCGCGCGGTGATTGCCGATGTCGACCGCGCCGAGACCGCCTTGCTCGATCGACGATCCGGCGCGGCCGAAACCAGTGCCAGGCTCGCGCAGGGCGTCATCCTGTGGGGCGGCATGGGCGGTATCGTGCTCGTGGGCCTGATCGGCTGGTTCACCGTCACGGCGCTCACGCGCCGGATCGGCGGCGCCGTGGGACTGGTCCAGAGTTCATCGGCCGAGCTGCAGGCGGCGGCGAACCAGCAGGCGACCAGCGCCAAGGAACAGGCGAGCGCGATGAACGAAATCGCGACGACGATACGCGAACTCATCGCAACGTCGCGCCAGATCGCGGAGAGTGCACAACGCGTCGCCCAGATCGCCGAGGATACCGACGGATCGGCACGCGCCGGCGACGACACGATCGACACCGCGAACGGATCGATCGCCGGGATTCGGCACCAGGTCGATCTGATCGTCAACCACATGCTCGACCTCGGCAAGAAGTCGCAGCAGATCGGCACGGTGCTCGACATCGTCGCCGAGCTGGCCGAGCAGACCAACATCCTGGCGATCAACGCGACGATCGAGGCCGCCGGCGCGGGCGACGCCGGCAAGCGGTTCAGCATCGTCGCTGACGAGATTCGGAAGCTTTCCGACCGGGTTGCGGGATCGACCAAGGAAATCCGCGGCCTGATCGACGATGTGCGTGCGGCAGTGAACACGACGGTCATGGCCACCGAGAGCGGCTCGAAGGCGGTCGATGTGGGGTCGCGGCAGTTCGGCGAGGTGGCCTCGTCGTTCCGGCAGATTTCGGGCTTGGTCGCGACCACGACCGAGACCGCGAAGGAGATCGAGCTTTCGACCAAGCAGCAGTCGACTGCCGTCGAACAGGTCAATGTCGCGACCTCGAACGTCGCCCAGGCGACCAAGGAGACCGAGGCGAGCTCCGCGCAAATCCTGCAGACCGCGTCCGAACTCGCCAACCTGTCCCGCGATCTTGCCCGGCTGATCCGCCCCGAGGCGCGTGCATGAGCATGGCCAAGGATCCGCTTCGCTACTTCCGCATCGAAGCGGCCGAGATATCGCAGGCGCTGGGGCGTGGCGCGCTCGCGCTCGAGGCCGAAGCGACACCCGAGCTCGTCGCGCGGATGCTGCGCCTCGCGCACACGCTCAAGGGCGCAGCCAGCGTGGTCAAGCAACGCGCCATCGCCGAACGGACGCATGCGCTGGAGGACGCGCTCGCGCCCTGGCGAGACCGGCACGGCGAGATGCCCCGGGACGCGATCGACGACATCCTGGGCCATGTCGACGCCATCGCCGCCGATGTCGCCGCACTGGCGCAGGTTCCGCCCGAACCAGCGGGGAGATCTCGTTCCGCGGTAGCGGACGAACCGATCGGCATGGCGAATACCGACCTTGCGGAAATGGACGGACTGCTTGGCGGAATTTCGGAAGCCGGCGTCGAATTGGCCGGCATCCGGCGGTCGATCGACAAGGTCGTGCAGGCGCGGCATCTGGCCGACCTGCTGGTCGATCGCTCGAGACCGCGATCGGCGGGGCAGTCGCAGGACCCGGACGGAGCGGCGCTCGAAAAGACGCGCCAGTTCGCCGAGGACCTGCAGCGGCTTGTCACGGGACTCGAACAGGATCTTGAGACCGGCGTCGCGCGCGGCGAGCGCGAAGTGCAACAGGCCTATGCCGCCGCGGAGCGGCTGCGGCTGGCACCATGCGGCACTGCCTTCGCACCACTCGAGCGCGCCGCGCGCGATGCCGCACAGGCGCTGGGAAAGCGTGTGTCGGTGACGATGGGAGGCAGCGATGTGCGCATCGAACTGCCTGTTCTCGCCCTGGTGCAGCGCGCGCTCATCCAGTTGCTGCGCAACGCCGTCGCGCACGGCATCGAAACGCCCGCTGAGCGTCGCGCCGCCGGCAAGGCCGAGACCGGCGCGATCACGATCCAGGTCGAGCGCCGCGGTAATCGCATCCTGTTCGCCTGCGACGACGACGGTGCCGGAATAGATCCGGCGGCGGTGCGGCGTGCCGCGGAAGCGCGCGGACTGCTGCCGCAAGGAACCGGCGAAGAGGCATTGCTGGACCTGCTGCTGCGCGGCGGCGTCTCGACTTCGGTCGATGTGACCGAAGCCGCCGGCCGTGGCGTGGGACTCGACGTGGTACGCGAGATCGCCGACCGGCTTGGCGGTACGGTGTCCGCGCGCACCGAGGCTGGAAGGGGGACGCGCGTCGAGCTTCTCGTGCCGGTGTCGCTCTCCGCGATCGACGCGCTGCTGGTCGAAACCGAGGAGCAGGTGGCGGCGATCCCGCTTGCAGCGGTCCGCCGCGCGCTGCGGCTGGCGCCGGGCGACCTGACCCGCACGGCCGACCGGGATACGATCGTGCATGGTGGCAGCGCGATCGCCTTCACGCCGCTGGCCCGCGCGCTGCGCGCCGGCACGGCGGCGGCGCGCGCCACCGGGAGCGAATCGGCGATTGTCGTCGGTGCGGGAGCGGTGCATGCCGCGGTCGGCATCGACCGGCTGCTGGGCGTTGCCGACATTGTCGTGCGGCCGGTGCCACGGCTGGCACTGGCGCTGCCGGTGGTGTTCGGTGTCTATGTCGACGCGCGAGGTGTGCCGCACCCGGTGCTCGACCCCGACGCATTGGTCCAGGCAGTGTCAGCATCTCCGGGATCGCCGGAGCGCGCGCTCGATCCGCGCGCGCCGATCCTGGTGATCGACGATTCGCTGACGACGCGTGTGCTCGAACAGAGCATTCTCGAATCCGCCGGCTATGACGTCGACCTCGCGATTTCGGCCGAGGAAGCGCTCGAGAAGGCACAGCTGCAGCGCTACAGCCTGTTCCTTGTCGATGTTGAGATGCCCGGAATGGACGGGTTCGCCTTTGTCGAGAGAACGCGCGCCGACCCGAGGCTGGGCACGATTCCGGCGATCCTCGTCTCATCGCGCGCGGCGGAGGAAGACCGGGCGCGCGGGATGGCGGCGGGCGCCCACGCCTATATCGTCAAGAGCGAATTCGACCAGAAGCGCGTGCTTGAGACGATCAGTGGTCTGCTGGAGCGCGCATGAATCGGATCCGCGTTCTCGTCGTAGAAGATTCGCTGACGGTACGGGCCCGGCTGGTCGAGGTGCTCGGCCAGGATTCGCAGTTCGAAGTCGTCGGCGAGGCAGGCGACGGCAAGACGGCGATAGAGCTGTGCCAGGCGCTGCGTCCCGACGTGGTGACGCTCGATATGATGCTGCCGGTGATGACCGGCGTCGCGGTCACGGAATACGTCATGGCGCATTTCCCGACCCCGATCCTGATCGTCTCGGCCTCGGTCAATCGCGGTGAGCTTTTCCGCACCTACGACGCGCTCGCGGCGGGCGCCGTCGATGTGCTGGAAAAACCCAATGGCGACGAGGCCGATGGCGTTTGGGAGGCCCGGTTCCTGCGCGCGGTGAAGATCTTGTCGCGTATCAAGGTAATCACCCACCCCCGGCTGCGCATGGGGCTGTTGGGCCAGCAGGTTCAGGCATCGCCCGCCATGCCGTCGCCGGTGGCGAGCACGTCCGGATGCGATGTCGTCGCGATCGGCGCCTCGACCGGCGGGCCGGCGGCGATCGTCGACGTGCTGCGCATCCTGCCCGCTGACTTTCCCACTCCGATCCTGATCGTCCTCCACATCGGCGAGGCGTTGGGCGCGGCGTTTGCCGACTGGCTCGACGGGCAGACGCATCATCGCGTCGCCTATGCGCGCGACGGCGAGCCCCTGGGGCAAGGGGGCCGTGTCGTGATGGCGCCGCCGGATCGGCACTTGCTGGTCGATGGCGATACGCTGCGCCTTACCTCGAGCGCCGAGCGCTTCTCCTGCCGCCCGTCGGTGGACGTGCTGTTCGAGTCGATTGCGACACGCTTCGGACCCTCGGCCGCAGCGTGCCTGCTGACCGGCATGGGCCGCGACGGCGCCGCAGGCCTACTCGCGATCCGGCGCGCGGGCGGCACCACGTTCGCGCAGGATGAAGCGACCTCGGTCGTCTATGGCATGCCGCGGGAGGCGGCGCTGCTCGGCGCGGCGCAGCGCATCCTGCCGCTGCCCGACATCGGCGCCGCCCTGGCCGCCCTGCCCCCTTCCACTCGAAAGCGATCGCCATGAACGGGCGCGTATTGATCGTCGACGACAGCTTGACCGTCCGCATGAGCTTGATGGACGCATTCGAGGCCGCTGGGATTCCGGCAAATGCCTGCGTCAGCATAGCCGAAGCCCATACCAAATTGGCAGGCGAGGCATTCGCGTTGATCGTCCTCGACGTGCGGCTTCCCGATGGCGACGGCATCGACCTGCTCCGCGAAATCCGTGACGATCCAGACAACAATGCCGCTGTCATGCTGCTCTCGACCGAGGCCGAAGTGCGGGATCGCGTCCGCGGTCTCGAAACCGGCGCTGACGAATATGTCGGCAAGCCCTATGAGGCGAGCTACGTCATTGCCCGCGCCCGCGAACTGATGCGCCAGGCGCCCCCCGACGGCGCGCCGGCCAAGGATACCGTGCTGGTGATCGATGACAGCCTGACCTACCGCGAGCAATTGCGCGATGCGCTGGAGATCGCCGGTTACCGTGCGCTCGGCGCGAGCACGGGAGAGGAAGGGCTCGATCTCGCTGCCGGCGCCCGGCCGACGGCGATCATCGTCGACGGCATGCTTCCGGGCATTGACGGGGCTGGCGTGCTGCGGCGGATCCGCATGGACGCGGCGCTGCGCCACACGCCCTGTATCCTGCTGACCGCCTCGGCCGAACATGGTGCCGAAGTCCGCGCGCTCGACGCGGGCGCCGACGCCTTTGTGCGCAAGGACGAGGATATCGCGGTGCTGTTGGCTCGGCTCGGTGCCGTCATCCGCAGCGTCGACGGGCCGCGCGTCGGCGAGCAGGGAAGCCAGAGCCTGTCGGGCGCGCTCAAGATTCTCGCGGTCGATGACAGCGAGACCTATCTCCAGCGGCTCGCCGATGAATTGCGCGCCGAAGGGTATGACGTTGTGCTCGCCCGCTCGGGCGAGGCGGCGCTCGATCTGCTCGCGGCACAGCCGGTCGATTGCATCCTGCTCGACCTGATCATGCCCGGAATCGGCGGCCAGGAGACCTGTCGCCGCATCAAGGCGACGCCGATCCTGCGCGGAATCCCGATCGTGATGCTCACTGCGCTCGAGGATCGTGCCGCGATGATCGGCGGCCTCGACGCGGGCGCCGACGACTATATTTCCAAATCAAGCGACTTCGAGGTGCTGCGCTCCCGCGTGCTCGCGCAGATCCGCCGCAAGCAGTTCGAAGACGAGAACCGGCGGATTCGCGAGCAGCTTGTACGGAAGGAGCTCGAGGCGATTGAAGCACTTGCGGCACGCGAGATGGCGGCGATGCAGGCGGTGCTTGCCGAGCGGAAGCGCAACGAAGTGGAGATGAACAAGCTCCAGGCGGAACTGGCCCATGTCTCGCGCTGGAATGCCATGGGGATGATGGCCGCCACGCTTGCCCATGAGCTGAATCAGCCGCTGACCGCGGTCTCGAACTTCCTTGAAGCGGCGCGCACGATCGTCGCGCAAGCGGAGCTCGAGCAAGCGGATTTCGTCGAGGAGATGCTCGATGGCGCCATGCAGCAAACCGTGCAGGCCGGAGCCATCATCCGCAATCTTCGCGAATTCATCGAGCGGCGCGAAACCAGCCGCACGATTGAGGATCTCAATCAGGTCATCGAGGAAGCGATCGTACTGGGGGCGGCCGGCGCCGCGCATCTCGAAACGCAAGTCGACGTGGCGCTCGATACGCACCTGCCGCCAATGCTGGTCAACAAGGTCCAGATCCAGCAGGTGCTGGTCAATCTATTCCGCAATGCCCTGGAGTCGATGCGCCGTGTGAAACGACGCATTCTGACGGTGGCCACCCGGCTGGAAGAGCCGGGCTTCGTCACGGTGGCCGTCTCGGACACCGGCCCCGGGATCGACGCCGACGTGTTGGGCCGGCTCTTCCAGCCCTTCACCACGACCAAGCAGGAAGGCATGGGAATCGGGTTGAAGATCTGCCAGTCCATTATCGAAGCCCATGAAGGCAAGATTTGGATCACGCCGAACAACGGAGACGGCGTCACGTTCCAGTTCCGACTTCCCATCGTGGACGTGGAAGATCAGGATGATTTCGAAAGAGCATAACGGCTACCACGCAACCGCCGCAAACCGGCTCCGAACCCTCGGCCCTAGATCGCCCGGCTGAGCCAGGCCACGCGGCCGATCACGTCGATCCCGCGCACCGGCACCACGCGCGGCGGATAGGCCGGGTTGTCGCTCACCACCTCGACACCCCCCACCGCGCTCCGCAGCCTTTTGACCATCAGCACGCCGTCCATCCGCAGCACGAAGATGCCGCCGCGCGCCTCCACGCGCCGCGCGTCGCGGTCGACCAGTATCTCGTCGCCGTCCTCGAGCGTCGGCGACATCGAGTCACCCTCCACCCGGATCATGCTGGCCGCTGAAGTGCGCACGCCCAGCTGGCGCAGCAGTGCGGGCGGGAAAGCAAAGGGTTGGCGCCGGTCTTCGGCGTCGACCAGCCCGCCCGGTCCGGCCGAGGCCCCAACATCGATGCGCGGAACGTCCACATTCGCTTCGTCCGGCCGTCCACCCAGCGTCGCCTCCGCTACGCCGAAATAGGCCGCCAGCCGCGCCCGGTCGCGTTCCGCCAGCTCACGCGGAGACCCCCGCCGGACATATTGCTGCAGATAGGCGGCATTGCGCCCGATCACGCGCGAAAGCTCGGCAAAGCTCGCGCCCTGCTCCGCCATCAGCGCCGCCAGCGCGGCCCGTTGCGCCTCCGCATCCATGACCCATTCATAGCCGTAGGATTTTTCCTAGACAAGTAGGATTTGGAGAACAAAACAGGATCATATTCCCGCGAATCAGGAGGAGGACATGGATGTCGGTGCATCGCGAGATCGAGAAATTCCTGCGTCGAACGGACATGCCGGCCAGCAAGTTCGGCCGCCTCGCGGCGGGCGATCCCGGCTTGGTGCGCGACTTGCGCAATGGGCGCGAATTACGGCCCAAGCTCGAGGCGCGGCTCAAGGCGTTCATCGCCGCGCAACAGGCGGCGGAGCGGGTGCCATGAGTCGCGGACCCGATGCGGCGACCCTGCTCGTGCGGGCGCTGACAAGGAGCGCGGCGGTCGCGGAATGCCCGGTGACGATCGTGACGGCGGACTGGTCGCGCTGGGCGAGCGCGACCTTCACCGGCGCGCGTCACAGCGTCACGCTATCGGCTCCGCCCTCGCCCGCGCTGATCGCGTGGATCGCGACACTGCCCGAGGCCGAGCTCGTCCTTCGCGGTCACCTGGTCGCCGACCTATCGGTCGCCGCCGCACGGCATGTCGACGCCGAAATTACGATTGAATTGGAAATACTTACCGTCGAAGAGCGCTGATCGCGCTCAGGCCTGGCGCGCCATGTTGCGCAGCGTCGCCAGCGCGTCCTCCAGCCCGCGTTCGGCCTGCTTGGCCGTCGCGGCCCTGGCCTGGCTGCGGCGCACCACGCCCTTTTCCAGCCGCTCGAGCAGGGCATGCACCGAAGCCTCGGTCTCGGGCCGCGCGATCGGCTCGGCAGGCGGTACGGGCTCCGGAGCCGGCGCGGCTTCGACCGGGGCCGGTTTGCGCACCGGCGGCGTCAGCTCGAAGACCTCGAAACGCTCATGCGCCTCGAACACCGGTGGCTTCGCCGGGCGGCGGATCGGCGGCAGTTTGATCGGCGGCGGCATCGGCACAGCGAGGATCGCATCGGGATCGAACGCCGAAAGCGGCTGTTCCAGGTCGACGGGCAACGGCTGCTCGAGGGGCTCGGCCGGAGCCTCGATCTTTTCCGGTTCCGCGACAACTTCGTCAACTTCGGCGCTCGCTTTGGTATCCGCGGCGCGCACCTCGAGGAACGGCGTCCCCAGATCGCGAGTCGCCAGCAGCGGTGGGCGCGGCGGGGCATCTGGATGGGCGTCGGCGCGGCGGAGCACCGGCATCGGCACCTCCTCGTCCGAAACCTCGGGCGCCTTGCCCAGGGTGATGCTGCGGGTGCCGACCAGGATGAACGCGGCAAGCCAGGTGAAGAGTGCGGCAAAGCCGCCGGTCAGCAGCGCCATGGCGGCGCGGGCGGTGAGGCCCAGCGGCGGCTCAGCCGCCGGAAACACCGCGGGCAGCCCGGAATCCATCACCAGGCTCTCCAGCCCGGCGGCGGGCATCGCCGCGACACCGAGCGCAGCCAGGGCGCCCAGCACGACGGCAGCCAAGGGTGCGATCGGCAGGTTCATGCGTTCACCGGGGGCGTGTGCGACCACGATTCCTTCATCGACCCCCTTATGGCCAATCTTTGGTAAACAGAATCATACCGGGCGACATTTACCGCCCAGTTTCGCTCGGTTTCAACAAAGGAGCGCGCCCGCGCGCGCCGCGAATCCCAATGGTCGCGGTCGGCGAACAGCCCCGCCACCGATCGCGCCAGCGCCGCGGGATCGTCGGGCGCGAACAGCGTGCCCGTATCGCCGTCACGGATCAGCTCGCGGTGCCCGCCGACATCGGACGCGGCGACCAGCTTCATCTGCGCCATCGCCTCCAGCGGCTTGAGTGGTGTGACCAGCTCGGTCAGCCGCATCGCCTTGCGCGGATAGACCAGCACGTCGACCAGGCTGTAGTAACGCTCGACCTGCTCATGCGGCACGCGCCCGACGAAGCGGATGCGGTCCGCCACGCTCGAAGCCTCGGCCTGCGCCCGGAGCGTCGCCTCCATCGGCCCGCCGCCGACCATCAGCAGATGCAGCGACGGCCGTGCCGCGACCAGGGCCGGCATCGCCGCGATCAGATCGTCCAGGCCCTCATAATCGTAGAAGCTGCCGATGAAGCCGATCGTCTCGACCCCCTCGAGGCCCAGCTCCGCCGCCAGCGCCGCGTCGTGGGGCACCGGTTCGCCGAACACGCCCATGTCGACGCCGTTGGGCGAGACGAAGATCTTGGCGGGATCGATCCCGCGCCCGACCAGATCCTCGCGGAGCCCTTCGCAGATCACCGCGACGGCATCGGCCTTCTTCACGGCGCGCGTCTCCAGCGCCTTGGTGACGCGGTAGCGAAGGCTCCCCTCGCGTCCCGTGCCGTTGCCCACCGCGGCATCCTCCCAGAAGGCGCGGATCTCATAGACCAAAGGCAGGCCGAGCTGGCGCCGGACGCGCAGCGCCGCCATCGCATCGAGCACCGGCGAATGGGCGTGGAGCACGTCGGGCTGAAACCCCAGCGCGACCTGGCGGATGCGCCGCGCGAACGAATCGATCTCGCGCCATTCGCCCAACGGCGGCGGCGCGGCCTTGGGTGCCTTCGTGCGGAAGAAGCGAAGCCCTTCGACGACTTCATAGGCCTCCGGCGTCTCGCCGTGGCGCGGACCGGTCACTGCCGCAACGTCCCATCCACGCGCGATCTGCGCCTTCAGGATCGCGCGGGTGCGGAACGCGTATCCGCTGTGCAGCGGCAGGCCATGGTCCAGGATATGGAGAATGCGCATCGTGATTTCTTCATGCCACGGAGCCCTTAACGCAGCGTCAACCGCGCCTCGTTAGACCCGTTCCGGAAGGAGCGGCGCGGGCCAATGATCGACAATCTATCGCTCGGCCTGAGCCATGGCCTGATGCTGCTCGCCGCCTTCCTGCTGCTGCGTCGCCCCGATCTCGATCACGAACCCGGCCCCAACGACGCGCCCAAGCCGCGCAAGGCCAAGCGCTGGGGCAAGCCCGGTGCGTGACTATGCCTTCGTCCTGTTCCTGTTCACCTTCTTCGGGCTCGGCTTCCGCAAGCCGTTCCTGTTCGTGCTGGTCTATGCCTATATCGACATCGTCTCGCCCCAGCGGCTGACCTACCTGCTGCTCAATTCGCTACCGATCTCGATGATGGCCGCCGCGCTCGCTTTGCTCGGCTTCCTCGCGATCGATGACAAGCGCGACGTCCGCGTCGCCCCGCGCCAGTTCCTGATCCTGCTGCTGCTCGGCTACTGCTTCTACACCACCAAGCATGCCGACTTCCCGCTGGAAGCGCTCGACAAATGGGACTGGGTCTGGAAGGCGCTGGCCTTCGCCGCCTTCCTGCCGCTCACCCTGCGGACCAAGCTGCGCCTCGAATCGCTGCTGCTGTTCATGGTGCTCTCCGCCGCGTCGATCATCATCGTCGGCGGGATCAAGACGATCCTGTCGGGCGGCGGCTATGGCGAGCTCAACCTGATGGTCGCCAACAATTCGGGGCTCTACGAAGGCAGCACCATCTCGATGGTCGCGATCGCGATCATCCCGCTGATCCTGTGGTTCACCCGTTACGGCACGATCTTCCCGCCCGACTGGAAGGTGAAGGCCTTTGCCTATGCGCTGGTCTTCGCCTGTCTGCTGATCCCGATCGGCACGTCGACGCGCACCGGCCTGCTCTGCATCGTCCTGCTCGCCGTGCTGATGCTGCGCGATACCAAAAGGAAGTTCGTCTATCTGGGCGCGCTGGGCGCGGTTGCGCTCGTCGCCGTCCCCTTCCTCCCTTCGGCCTTCACCGAGCGGATGGGGACGATCAAGACCTACCAGGCCGATGCCTCGGCTTCGACGCGCCTGGCCGTGTGGCAATGGACGATGGACTATGCCAAATCGCATCCGCTGGGCGGCGGCTTCGAGGCCTATCGCCAGAACCAGATCCGCTACGAGAAGGTCGCGGTCGAGAGCGACGGCGGCGGCAACGCCAAGGTCGACCGCAGCCTCGAGGTCGACAAGGCCCGCGCCTATCACAGCGCCTATTTCGAGATGCTGGGCGAGCAGGGCTATCCCGGCCTCGCCATCTGGCTGCTGCTCAACCTGGCCGGAATCTTCCGCATGGAGGTGCTCCGCCGCCGCTACGCCAAGCCCGAGCCCGGCCAGGAATGGATCGCGCCGCTCGCCTCGGCGCTCCAGAGCGGGCATCTCATCTACATGCTCGGCGGCACCTTCATCGCGATCGCCTTCCAGCCCTTCATCTACATGCTGATCGGCGCCCAGATCGGGCTCGACACCTATTGCGCCCGCAAGCGCGCGGAGACCTCGTGGCGCCCCTTGCGCAAGCCGCGGGTGGCGGCGGCGTGAAGGACGAGCTCCGGGCGCTCACCTCGGCGCGCGGCCTGGCCGCGTGGCTGGTCGTGCTCTTCCATATCCGCCGCTCGATCGACGGGCTGCCCGACTTCGCAATGGCGGTGTTCCAGAAGGGCTATCTGGCCGTCGATTTCTTCTTCCTGCTCTCGGGCTTCGTCATCTGGCTGAGCTATTCGGAGCGGCTGCGTGCCGGCGGGCTCGCCGAGATACCCGCCTTTCTCAAGCGCCGCATCGCGCGGATCTGGCCGCTTCATCTCTTCATGCTCGGCTTCGCGGTGCTGATGGCGCTGGCGATGCTGGCGACCGGCCGGCACAGCGACGCCTTCCCCTTTTTCGAGCTGCCGCTCCATGTCGCGCTGCTCCAGAACTGGGGCTTCGCCCATGCGCTGAGCTGGAACGACCCGGCCTGGTCGATCTCGTGCGAGCTTGCTGCCTATCTGCTCTTCCCGCCGCTCGCGCTGGCGATCGACTGGCGCCGCGTTCCATCCGCCGCGATCGTGGCGGCGATCGGCGCATTGCTCCTGCTCCTCCATATCGTCTTTGCCCGCCAGGGACTGTGGCAGCTCGGCCAGGAGATCAGCCAGATGGGCCTGATCCGCTGCGTGCTCGAGTTCGCCGCCGGCACCGCGGTCTGCGCGCTCTGGCTGCGCTGGCGCGCGGCTTGGCGGCTCCCTGCCGCTATGAGCGCGCTCATAGCGCTGGCCCTGCTTGGAGGCTGGATCGCGGGCCTGGTGCCCGAGACACTTGCCGTCCCTATGGGCTTCGCTACGCTGCTCCTCGCACTGGCGCTCACTGCCGGACGCCGCGGCAACCCGCTCGAGATCGCGCTGCTCCATTATCTCGGCGAGATCAGCTACGCGACTTATCTCAGCCATTATCTGCTCTGGTATGCCTTCAAGCTCGCTCTGGTCAGCGACGCCCATGCGGTGGGCTGGCCGCTGGTGGCGCTCTATCTGGCGATCGTGCTCGCCACATCAATGGCGCTCTACCACCTCGTCGAACGCCCGGCGCAGCGCTGGATCAACCGGCTCCAGATCTTTTCGGGCACGAAGCGCGGAGGCGCGCGAAGCGCGGCGGGATAACCGCTCCGAGCGGCGGGCTCCGGAACGATCGCGGTAGCCGCGCATTGACTGCGGCACTTGCGAGGGAGCCTCATGCCGCACAGCGACATCGTCTATGTCGATGACCACGAACCCGGAATCACACGCCGAAAGGTCCGTCACGGCTGGGGCTATTGGGATGCGAAGGACAAGCGCATCACCGATCGCGACGCCATCGACCGGCTGAACGCCGTCGGCCTGCCGCCCGCCTATGTTCAGGCCTGGTTCTGCCCCGATCCGCGCGGCCATATCCAGGCAACGGGCTATGACGACAAGGGCCGCAAACAATATCGCTACCACCCCGGCTTCCGCGAGGCGCAGGAGGCGGCGAAATATGACCGCTGCGCCGGCTTCGGCGAGGCCCTGCCCAAGCTGCGCGCCAAGGTGGAAGCCGATCTCAAGCTGCGCGGTCTGTGCAAGGAAAAGGCCGTGGCCGCGGTGGTCCGCCTGCTCGACCTCGGCACGATCCGCGTCGGCAACGAGAGCTATGCCCAGTCGAACAAGAGCTTCGGCGCGACGACTTTGCGCAAGCGCCATGCCCGGGTGATCGGCCAGAAGCTGCGCCTCCAGTTCCGCGCCAAGTCGGGCAAGCTGCGCGTGATGACGATCACCGACGGCTCGCTCAGCCGCTTCGTCAAACGCTGCCAGGACCTGCCCGGCCAGCACTTGTTCCGCTGGGTCGACGAAGCCGGCGAGACGCATCCCGTCAGCTCCACCGACGTCAACGCCTATATCCGCGACGCGACGGACGAGGATTTCACCGCCAAGCATTTCCGCACCTGGGGGGCGAGCGTCGTCGCGTTCGAGGCTCTGGCGGATGCCGAGGCCCATCTGGGCATCAACGCGATGCTAGATCCGGTGACCGAGGCGCTCGGCAACACCCCCGCCATCGCGCGCAAATCCTATGTCCATCCCCAGCTGATCGATCTCGCCAAGGATCGTGAAGCCCAGGCGGCGTTCCGCGACCACTTGCACCTGCCGCGCGCGACGCGATACCTCAGTCGTTACGAACGCGGACTGATCGCCTTTCTCGAAGGCGCCAGCGCGCCGCGCGCCAAGGCAGCCTGAAAGAATCCATGACCAACACGACCAAGGCCGAACCGAGACTCCTGTCTGGCGACGAGCTGGAGACACAGGTGCACAGCTTCTTCCAGGATTCGACGGTCTGGGTGCAGGGCCACTGGCTCAACATCCTTATCGCCGCCGGCATCGCCGTCGCGGTCTTCTTCGCGCTCCACATGGTCCGCGCCTGGGGTGTGCGTCTGTGCCGCCGCGGCGAAGGCGTCGCCAACTGGTATTCGATCATCGGCCGCGCGGTTTCCAAGACGGGCAATTTCTTCATCCTGATGGCCTCGATCCGGCTGGTCACCGGCTATGCCAACCCGCCCGAGATGGTTGCGGCGACAATCGGCTTCCTCTTCACCATCGCCGCGGTATTTCAGGCCGCGATCTGGCTGCGCGAGCTGATCTTCGGCGCGATCGAACATCGGACCAGTGCCGACGACTATCACGGCAGCGGGCTGGCCAGTGCGCTCGGCATCATCCGACTGCTGATTACGGTCGCGCTGTTCGCGATCGCACTGGTCGTCGTGCTCGGCAATCTGGGCGTCAACGTCACCGGCCTTATCGCCGGCCTGGGCGTCGGCGGCATCGCGATAGGTCTGGCGGCCCAGGGTATCTTCGCCAATCTGTTCGCCGCGCTCACGATCCTGTTCGATCGCCCCTTCCGCGTCGGCGACAAGATTCGCTTCAACGGCAATTCCGGCACCGTCCAGGCGATCGGCCTGATGTCGACGCGCATTCGTTCCTTCATCGGCGAGGAGCTGGTGATCTCGAACAAGCAGCTGCTCGACAAGCTGCTCGAGAACCTGACGCTTCGCCACCATACGCGCACCAAGCTGCCGATCGGCGTGGCCTATGAAACACCTGTCGAAAAGCTCGAGGCTATGCCCGGAATGATCAAGACGATCGTCGAACAAGCCGGCGGCACGCTCTCGCGCGCCAGCTATGAAGGGTTCGGTGCCAGCTCGATCGATTTCGTGATCGAGTTCGACGTCCCCGGCGATGACGTGCCTCATGCGCAGGCGGTACGCGACAAGCTAATGCTCGGCATCCTGCGCAAGTTCGCAGCCGAGGGGATTCGCATTCCCTACCCCACCCAGACCAGTTTCACCGCCGCGCCGGACGGCACGATCATCATGCCTTATCCGGATGCCTCCAAAGACTCGGCAAGTCGCGGAGAGTAGAGCCGGCTGGGACGTTTGATCCCGGCGCCGGGGCGCGCTTGATATTGCAGGAGAGACCCGATGCTGAAGGACAAGCCCTCATCCGCGATCCTGCCCTGCGCCGATCTGGCGGTCGCCAAGGCCTTCTACACCGAGGTGCTCGGCCTGCCGCTCGCCGCCGATCTCGGCGAAGTCTTCACGCTCAGGACCGGCGCCACGCTGCTCAATGTCTATCGCAGCGATTTCGCCGGCACCAACCGGGCCAATGCCGTGGTCTGGGATGCCGGCGACGAGGTCGAGGCGATTGCCGTCGATCTGCGCGCCAAGGGCGTGACGCTGGACGAATATCCCGAGGGCTTCGACAGCGTCTCCGACGGGGTCCATGTGAAGGGCCCGTTCAAGGCCATCTGGTTCAAGGACCCCGACGGCAACATCCTGCACATCAACGGCGGGATGTAGGGTCTCAGGCCGCTATCGTCTCCGGCATCATGCCCATGCCGGCGATCATGCGCTGCCAGTTCTCCACCGTCATCGCGCCCAGATACTCGGCCTGCATCTCGGGCGTCAGCACCTCGACCATGCGGGTGCCCTCGATCCACAGCTCGATCACGCCGAACTTGCCGCCGCGCTTGCAATATTTGACCGGCCAGCCCTCGCGGTCGGCGATCGCCATCACCCGACCGAGGTCGAGCTCGGTCGCCATCGCGAAATGGGTCGCCGAGCGCGCAACCTTGGTGCCGATCTGGCCATAGGAATCGGCCTCGCCCTCGCCCAGCATCAGCTCGGTGCCGCGCGGATAGATCTCGACGATCGTGTTGCGCGCATCGCCCGCCATCGCGACCCAGCTTCCGACGATCACCGGCGGAAACGGAGTGGCGATGCCGCCCCACAGTTCCGCGATCACTTCTGCGACGCGCTTCGGATTTTCGGCATCGATCGACACATGAAACAGCATTTCCATCACTCCCAACCGGCCTAACGGCCTCTGATGGGAAGCGAAATGCGCGCGATCGCCGCCACGGCCGAGCGCGGTTCGACCGGGCGACGAAAATGCGACGGTGTGGTGGGGCGTTATCACACCCCATCGTCACCCCGGCGCCCAGAGCCAAAGAGGGCATTGCTCGCCGCTCTGGATCCCGGCCTGCGCCGGGATGACGGTGCCGAAAAGGCGGTCGACCCTCTAGATCGTCTCTTCCTCGCCGCGCCCGAGCTTGCGTTTCACGAACGCCCATATCCCCGCGCCGAACCCGGCGATCCCCAGGAAGATCAGCTTGCTGAACTTGAGCAGGATCGCGACGAGGCCGACCTTCTGCGCCACGGCGACGGCAGCACCGCCCGCGACCAGCCCGGCGAGCCCATATTCGGCCTCCTTGTCGGTCGAAGCGTTGAAATCCGCATAGCCCGCGCCGGGCTCGAAGGTCACCGATTTGCCGAACGCCTCAGCCGCGCCGCCCACGTCCTTCAGCAGCGGCATCGCCGAAACCATGTTGAGGCTGAGCACGCCCGAACGGCCGAGCATCCGCACGTCATAGTTGAGCCCGTGGCTCGCCTCGCCCTCATTCTCGAACTCGCGCGCCCAGATCAGCGCGTGATCGGCGGCGTCGTAGGAAGGCGGCTGTGCCCAGCCGACGAGCTTCATCGTGGGGAAGCCACCGGCGCGACGCTGTTCGTTCTCGGCCGCATCGCCTGCCTGCATGTCCGCGAGCACCTTGCCATAGTCCTGCTCCTTGGCGTCGGAGTCCGAGACATGGCCGGTGTCGCTATAGGTGATCACCGCAGCCCAGGCATTGTCGACAAAGGTCGCCTGCTTCTCGAACACCATGCCGAGCACGTTCGACACCGACTCCGGCGGATTGCGCCATGCCTCGACCAGCACGCGCTTCGCTTCGGCGGCCGGCAGGAAATAATAGCGATCGCCGAGGTGCAGCACCGCCTTGGCCTCGGGGATGCGGACATCGCCGGTCTGTGGATGCAGCGCCTTTTGCAGCGCCGCCATCTCCGGCGGTAGCGCCGGTGCCTTTGCCGCTTCGGTCTTCGGCTCTTCCTTGGCGAAGGCCGTCATCGGAGCGCTCAACGCAAGCGCTACCCCCAGCGCAAGCGCGCTGCCCGTCCATGTCCGCATTGATCATTCCCCCCGATCCGATTCGGATCGGGAGTGAATTGGCCAGCTAGATCCCGCCCTCGTCAAGCGAAAGCAGAGTCGCGTTGCCGCCCGCGCTGGTCGTGTCGACCGACACCGAGCGCTCGGCGCAGAAGCGCTGCAGATAATGGGGTCCGCCCGCCTTGGGGCCGGTCCCCGACAAGCCTTCGCCACCAAAGGGTTGCGACCCGACGACTGCGCCGATCATCGATCGATTGACGTAGAGGTTGCCGACCCGCGCCCGCGCCTCGGCCAGTTCGCCTGACCGCGCGATGCGGCTGTGCAGGCCCATGGTGAGGCCGAAGCCCTTGGCGTTCACCCGCGCGATCGTCTCTTCGAGCTGTCCCGCCGGCCAGGTCGCGACGTGCAGGATCGGGCCGAACCATTCCTGGGTCAGCTCGTCCGGGCTATCCAGCCGGATCAGGGTCGGCGGGACGAACAGTCCGTCCTTGGGGACCGGCAGCGTCTTGAGCCACTTGCCTTTCACGCTGTCGCGATAGCCCATCAATTTGTCGTAGGCCGTGCGGTCGATCACCGGGCCGACATCGGTCACGGGATCGCCGGGGTCGCCGATGACCAACAGCTCCATCGCGCCGCGCAGCATCTCGATGACGTTGTCGGCAATGTCCTCTTGAAGAAGAAGCAATCTGAGCGCCGAGCAGCGCTGGCCGGCGGAGCGGAACGACGAGGTCAGCACATCCGCCACCACCTGCTCGGGCAGCGCGGTCGAATCGACCATCATCGCGTTGATCCCGCCGGTCTCGGCGATCAGCGGCACCAGCGGCCGGCTCTCATCCTCGAGCAGCGAGCGGGCGATCTTGCGCGCCGTCGGGGTCGAGCCGGTAAAGGCCACGCCCGCGATCCGCGGATCGGCGGTCAGCGCCGCGCCCACTTCCGGACCGCCCGGCATCAGGATCAGCGCGTCCTCGGGTACGCCCGCTTCATGTGCCAGCTTCACCGCCGCGCGCGCGATCTCGGGGGTTTGCGGGGCGGGCTTCGCCACCACCGTGTTGCCGGTCACCAGCGCCGCCACGGTCTGGCCCAGGAAGATCGCGAGCGGGAAATTCCACGGCGCGATCGTCGCCCACACGCCGCGTCCGGCCATGCGCAGCTCGTTGCGTTCGCCCGTGGGCCCCGGCAGCACCACCGGCGCCAGGTCGCCGCGCGCGCGGGCGGCATAATAGCGGCAGAAATCCGCGGCCTCGCGCACCTCGCCCAGTGCATCGGGCAGCGTCTTGAACGCCTCCTTCACCGCCAGTGCCATCAGCGCGATGCGGTGCTCCTCGAGGAGATCGGCCAGCCGCTCGAGGATCGTCGCGCGCTCTTCGATCGAACGGCTCGACCAGTCGCCGAACGCCGCCTGCGCCCGGCCGATCGCCTCGCCGACCGGGACTGCGCCGCCGGCTGCCGGCGCAAACGGCGTCGCCACGATCGCCTGCGCCGTCTCCGCGAGCACATTGCGCTCCTGCAGGTCTATCCCGCGCGAGTTGCGCCAGGCCCCGAACAGATCGACCGGCAGCGGGATGCTCGGATGCCGCGAGCCGCCCACCGCGGCGATCTTCTCGGCCGGATCGGCGAGCAGTTCCTCCTCGCTCAGTTGCTCGTCGGCCAGCTGGTGGACGAAGCTCGAATTGGCGCCATTCTCCAGCAGGCGCCGCACCAGATAGGCGAGCAGGTCACGGTGCCCGCCGACCGGCGCATAGATCCGGCAATGATAACCGTCCTCGCGTACCAGCCGCTCATACAGCCCCTCGCCCATGCCGTGCAGCCGCTGGAACTCGAAGTCGCGGCTCTTGCCCGCCCATTCGAGGATCGTCGCCACGGTCAGCGCATTGTGGCTCGCGAACGCGGGCACGATGTGCTTCGCCTCCAGCATGTCGCGCGCGCAGGCGAGGTAGGAGACGTCGGTCGCCGCCTTGCGGGTGAACAGCGGATAGTCGGAAAGCCCCTCCACCTGGGTGCGCTTGATCTCGCTGTCCCAATAGGCGCCCTTGACCAGCCGGACGTGCATCGGCCGCCCGAGCTTGTCGGCCCAGCCGATCACCGCGCGGGCGCGCTTGCCATAGGCCTGGACTGCCATGCCGAAGCCGCCCCAGCCCTTGAGCTCGGGCCGCTTCGCCACGTCGCCGATGATGTCGAGGCTCATCTCGAGCCGCTCGCTCTCCTCGGCATCTACGGTGAGCGGAATGCCCTGGCTGCACGCCTCGGACGCGAGCTGCGCCAGCATGTCGGTCAACTCGGGCACGCATTTGTGATACTGGCCCACCTCGTAGCGCGGGTGGAGCGCGCTCAATTTCACCGAGATCGAATGCCCCGCCTTGGGATCGCGGCCAACCGCACGGATCGCCTCGAAATAAGCCTCGAAATAGCGTTCTGCGTCCGCCTTGGTCCGCGCCGCCTCGCCCAGCATGTCGAAGCTCGCGGTGAAGCCCTTGTGCTCGGGCTTTCGCATCCGCTTCATCGCTTCGTCGATGGTCCGGCCCATCACGAAGACCTCGCCCATCATCTTCATGGCGGCGCCCACCGCCTGGCGGACGAACGGCTCGCCCGCCCGCGCGATCAGCCGGCGCAGCACCCCGCCCTGCTCGCCCACCACCGCGCGGCCGAGCATCAGGCCCCAGGTCGCCGAATTGACCAGCATCGAGTTCGACTTGCCGGCATGCGTCTTCCAGTCGGCATCGCCCAATTTGTCGGCGATGAGCAGGTCCGCGGTCTCGGGGTCGGGCACGCGCAGGAACGCCTCGGCGAGGCTGAGCAGCGCGACGCCCTCGGACGAATTGAGTCGATATTCCTGCAGGAACTGGTTCACCCAGCCCTTGTTCTGCGCCGCACGCAGATCGGCGAGCAGCGCCAGCGCGTGGCCCATCACGCGTTCGCGCGACTCGGGGATCAGGCGGGCGCGCTCGATCAGCGGCTTTAGAACATCGGGTTCGCCCGCACGGTGGAGCTTCGCCATGGTTGCGCGAGGGGAAGACGCTACGTCAGTCGACATTTTCCAAATCTCGGTTGGGTGAGGCTTGCAGGAGTCCCGCTTGGGTCACTAGATGGGCCAGCGCTATGAAGCGAAATCCGGGGGGAGAATAGTCTCTGTGGTTACGATGACGGTTCAACAGATGGCCGACAGCATCGGCAGCGAGCGGGTCTCGGACTGGGTGGAGGTAACCCAGGGGATGATCGACAAGTTCGCGGATGCCACCGGCGATCACCAGTTCATCCATGTGAACCCCGAAATGGCGGCCAAGACCCCGTTCGGCGGCACGATCGCGCACGGCTTTCTCAGCCTCTCCCTCATGCCGATGCTCGCCGAGCGCACCGGCGCGCACGGCATCGAAGGCGTCAAGATGGGCGTCAACTATGGCGGCAACAAAGTCCGCTTCCTCACCCCGGTCCGCTCCGGCAAGCGCGTCCGCGGCCGGTTCAAGCTGCTCAAGTTCGCCGAGCGCAAGCCGGGCGTGTGGGAGCATGTGCAGGAATATACGCTCGAGATCGAAGGCGAGACCAAGCCGGCGCTGATCGCCGAATGGATCGCCCTGTTTTACGTCTGATCATCCTCCCCTCCCTTGCGGGGAAGGGGAATTAGAGAGAGGAAGCCCCAATGCGCTCCGCAGTCATCGTCTCCACCGCCCGCACGCCGATCGGCCGCGCCTATCGCGGCGCGTTCAACAATCTCCCCGCCCCCACGCTGGGCGCTGCGTCGATCCGAGCGGCGGTCGAGCGCGCCGGGATCGATCCGGGCGAAGTCGACGACGTGATCTTCGGCGCCGCGCTCCAGCAGGGCAGCCAGGCCGGCAACATCGCCCGCAACGCGCTGCTCCGCGCGGGCCTGCCCGTCTCGGTCGCCGGCATGTCGGTCGATCGCCAGTGCGCCTCGGGCCTGATGGCGATTGCCACGGCCGCCAAGGAGATCATGGTCGACAATATGGACATCGCCATCGGCGGCGGCGTCGAATCGATCAGCCTGGTCCAGACCCCGCAGATGCGCGTCCAGCCCGACCCCGAGCTGCTGGCGATGCACAACGACATCTACATGCCGATGCTGCAGACCGCCGAGGTCGTCGCCGCGCGCTACGGCATCGGCCGCGACGCCTGCGACGAATATGCCCTCCAGTCGCAGCAGCGCACCGCCGCCGCCCAGGCCGCGGGCAAGTTCGACGACGAGATCGTGCCGGTCACCGCGACGATGAACATCGTCAACAAGGAGACCAAGGAAGTCACCCAGAAGGAGGTGACCCTCGCCAAGGACGAGGGCAACCGTGCCGACACCACGTTGGAGGGCCTCAAGTCGCTCAACGTTGTACTGCCGAACGGCACCGTCACCGCCGGCAACGCCAGCCAGCTTTCGGACGGCAGCTCCGCCAGCGTGCTGATGGAGGAATCGCTCGCCTCGAAGCGTGGCCTGACCCCGCTCGGCCGCTATGTCGGCATGGCGGTGGCGGGCACCAAGCCCGACGAGATGGGCATCGGCCCGGTCTTCGCGATCCCCAAGCTGCTCGAGCGCTACAATCTCAAGATGGACGATATCGGCCTGTGGGAGCTGAACGAGGCGTTCGCGGTCCAGGTGCTCTATTGTCGGGACAAGCTCGGCATCCCGGGCGAGCTGCTCAACGTCAATGGCGGCGCGATCTCGATCGGCCATCCCTATGGCAGGTCGGGCGCGCGCATGACCGGCCATGCGCTGATCGAGGGCAAGCGCCGCGGCGCCAAATATGTCGTCGTGACGATGTGCATCGGCGGCGGCATGGGTGCGGCGGGACTGTTCGAAGTCCTCTGATCCGAATGCGAGGGTGCGCGCGAACGCACCCTCGCGCTGACGCCTTACCAGCCCCCTCGCCGAATTCCGGTTCCGCGTTCGCTGTAACACGCGCTGTAACATATTGCGCTTGCACGAAACCGCATTTGCACACTAGCATCATGACAACGCTGCCATCGCCAACAAGCTTATTGCTTCCGTAACCCTTGTTAGCGATACCAGCACGAAGAGCTTCCAAAATAGGAAGCCTTTTGAGGGGGTGCGCACATGGGCCAGGATCTGGCGCTGGTGGCCGATATCGGTCGCCAATCGGTACGATTTGGTTTGACCGGCGGCGAGGCGGGGCTGGCCCCGCGCGACGTACGCAAGTTCATGACCGCGGAGCATCCGACCTTCACCAGCGCGCTCGTCGCCTATCTAGGCGGGCTGGGCCTCCAGGATGCGCGCCTGCCCAGCGTGCTCGCCGTCGCCGGCGCCGCCCGCGGCGACCTCATCAACCTGACCGGCAGCCGCTGGTACATCTCGCTCTCGGGGGTCGAGGCCGTGCTCCGCGCCCGCCCGCGTGCGCTCAACGAATGCGCCGCCAACGCGCTCGCGCTCACCATGCTGCCGGTTTCGGCCTTTACCCAGCTCCACGGCCCCGCGCCGCGCGCGGTCGCGCCCGGCGGCAATTATGTCGTGATCGGCAGCGGCACCGGGCTCGGCGTCGCGGCGCTGGTATCCGCCGGCGACCGGCTCGTGCCGGTCCAGAGCGAGGCCGGGCACATGGCCTTCGCGCCTGCCACGCCCGACGAAAAGACCTTCGCCCAATATTGCACCGCCAAGGGTATCCAGCTCGATGTCGAGGTGCTGCTGAGCGCGCCGGGACTGCTCCTCGCCTATGAGGCACTGTCGGGCGGCAAGAAGCTCGCCAAGCCCGAGGACGTGACCCGCGGCGCCGGCCGCGATCCGATCTGTACCGCGGTCGTCCGCATGTTCGTCGAACATCTCGGCGCCTTTGCCGGCGATCTGGCGCTGGCGTTCGGTGCATGGGACGGCGTGTTCCTGAGCGGCGCGATCAGCCGCGCGCTGCATCCCCAGCTCATCGAGCCCGGCTTCCGCCGCCGCATGGAGAGCAAGGCTGCATTCCGCCGCCAGCTTGGCGAGGTGCCGGTCGCGCTGATCAACCGCAACGACCTGGAGCTGCTCGGCGCCGCCGCCGCGCACGGGAACGCCTGACGCGGACCGCTCGTTATCCCGGCACATCCAATCCCGGGAGCAGCACATGGCCGACGCCGCCGAACTCAAGCAGCATCTCTGGTCGAAACTGTCGGCCAGCCCGTTCGTGATGATCGGGCTCCAGAACGGCGAGCATAGCGAGCCGCTCACCGCGCAGCTCGACAAGGATCAGGTCGACACGCTGTTCTTCTTCATCGGCAAGGGCAATCGCCTCGCCAAGGGCGGCATGGCGATGGCGCAGTTCGTATCGAAGGGGCATGATTATTTCGCCTGCCTCTCCGGTGCCGCGCGCATCGACAATGATTTCGGGATGATCGACAAGCTCTGGAACAAGCAGGTCGAAGCCTGGTTTCCGGGCGGCAAGGACGACCCCAACCTGGCGCTGCTGCGCTTCGACATCGACAGCGCCGAGCTGTGGGAAACCGATATGAGCCTCACCGGCAAGGTGAAGATGCTGTTCGGCGGCAAGGTCCGTTCGGACGAGGCCGGCAACCATGCCGTGGTGGGGACTACCGCCGAATCCTGACCATTCTCGCCATTGACCCCGAGGCGCGGTCGCGCGATCCCTTTGCGCTATGGGGCCTTCGCTAGCACACCGGATCCGCACCGAAGCCCATGCCGTCTGGCTCGCGGTGCGCGATCCTCGCACGCCGATCGCGGCCAAGCTCGTCGGGCTGTTCGTCGCTGCCTATGCGCTCTCGCCGATCGACCTCATCCCGGATTTCGTGCCCGTACTGGGGCTGGTCGACGATGTGATCCTGATTCCACTCGGCATCTGGCTGTTCGAACGGCTGATCCCCGCCGATCAGTTCGCCGAGCACCGCGCCCGCGCCGCCGAGGAGACCAGGCGCCCGGTGAGCTGGGGCGGCGTGCTGATCGTGCTGACGATCTGGGGTCTTGCGGCGATGCTGACATGGACCGTGCTGACGACCGCGTACGATTGAGTCGGCGCCTGCCTCACGCGTCATCCCGGCGAAAGCCGGGATCCAGCGTCACAAGCGACGCGGCGGAGACACCCTGGGTCCCGGCTTTCGCCGGGATGACCAAGAAAGGGCAAACCGCGCGCTGAAGATCACCCGTTATGCGTGGCGATCCACTGCTCCACGACCGGCGCGATGCGGTTGCGCCACTTGGATCCGTTGAAGATGCCGTAATGACCCACGCCCGCGGCGAGGTGATATTGCTTCATCGTCTCGGGCAGCTTGTCGGAAATGGTCAGCGCAGCCTTGGTCTGGCCGATGCCGGAGATATCGTCGCGCTCGCCCTCGATCGCCAGGATCGCGATGTCGGTGATCGCCGACGGATCGACCAGCCGGCCGCGATGCGTCATCTCGCGCTTGGGCAGCGCATGCGCCTGGAACACCGTGGTGATCGTCTGGAGATAGAATTCGGCGGTCATATCGCAGACCGAGCGATATTCCTCGTAGAACGACATCGTCGCCTCGGCGCTGTCATCGTCGCCCTGGACGAGATGCTTGAACATCTCCCAGTGCGAAATCATGTGGCTGCCCAGGTTCATCGTCATGAAGCCCGCGAGTTGCAGGAAGCCCGGATAGACTTTCCGCCCGGCGCCCGAATAGGTCATCGGGATCGTCGCGATCACGTTCTGCTCGAACCAGGAATGCGGCCGCTCGGTCGCCAGCGTGTTGACCGCGGTCGGCGCCTCGCGCGTGTCGATCGGGCCGCCCATCATGGTGAGCGTATGCGGGCGATTGGGATGCTTGTCCGCGCTCATCAGCGCCGCGGCGGCATAGCAGGGCACCGAAGGCTGGCACACCGCCAGCATGTGCGGCCTGGGATCGCCCTCCGCACCGATATGGGCGAGGAACTCCACGATATAATCGATATAGTCGTCGAGGTCGAAGCGGCCGTCGGAAAGCGGCACCTGCTTCGCGTCGCGCCAGTCGGTGATGTAGACATCGGCGACCGGCAGCATCCGCTCGACCGTGCCGCGCAGCAGCGTGGCATAGTGGCCGGACATCGGCGCGACGATCAGCAGCTTGGGGCCGCCTTCCACGCCGCTGCGCACGAAGCGCTTGAGCTGGCCGAAGGGCTTGCGCAGCACGATCTCTTCATGGACGTCGACGGTCTTGCCGTCGATCTCGGTATGATCGAGCCCGAAATGCGGCTTGCCGCGCGGCGCCGAGGCGTGCGCGAACACTTCCAGCGCGGACGCGACGATCGGCCCACCGCCAAAATAGGAAAACGGGTTTGCAGGATTGTTGAGCAGACCAGCGCTGAAATTGGCCATCGCGCTGGCACCGGCCAGCATCGATCGCTGGATCTCGTAGGCGTCGTAGAGCATTGCGTCCCTTCCCGTCGCCCCTCTGTGAAACGGCGGGGGTACCGGTTACCTATATAGACGGCGCCGTTGTGCGCTGCAACGCTGTACCATTGCGGAAATGAGACAAACGGTATGGTTTCCCGGCCCGCGAACCGCGTCGGGGTCGTGATGGCAGGCGCGATCACGACCATTGCCGCCCAGGGAGACAGGCCCTAAGCCGCGCTCCATGGCCGAAACGTCCCCGCCTGCCCCGCCCAAGCGCAAGCTTTCCAGCCTGCTGGCCGTCTGGAGCTTCACGCGCCGCTATCCGTTGCAGCTGGTCATCGCCACGCTGGCGCTGCTCGCCTCGTCGATCGCCACGCTGTGGATTCCGCGCACCTTCAAGCAGATCGTCGACAATGGTTTCGCGGCGGGCGCCGACACCAGTCGGATCGGCATCTATTTCCAGGGATTGCTGCTGGTCGTCGCAGTCCTTTCGCTGGCGACGGCGGTTCGATTCTTCTTCGTTTCCTGGGTTGCCGAGCGCACCGTGGCGGACCTGCGCACCGCGGTGCACCGCAACCTGCTGCGCCTGCCGCCAAAATGGTTCGAGGAAAATCGCCCGTCCGAGATCGCATCGCGCCTGACCTCGGACACCGCGATCATCGAGCAGGTGGTCGGCTCCACCGTCTCGATTGCGCTGCGCAATTTCCTCACCGGCGTCGGCGGCATCGTCTACCTGTTCACGCTGGCACCCAAGATCGCCGCCTTCCTGGTCGTCGGCATCCCGCTGGTCGTGCTGCCGATCGTCTGGCTCGGCGGGCGCGTCCGCCAGCTCTCGCGCTCCAGCCAGGACCGCGTCGCCGATATCGGCGCGCTGGCCGCGGAGACGCTTGGCGCGATGCGGATCGTCCAGGCATTCGGCCAGGAGAAGCGCGAGGGGCAGCGTTTCCAGGATGCGGTCGCACGCAGCTTCGCCGCCGCGCAGAAGCGCTTCGCGCTGCGTGCCGTGATGACCGCGCTCGTCATCGGCCTGCTCTTCACCGCGATCACCCTGATCATGTGGGACGCGGTCTCCGGCGTCGCCGCCGGGCGTATCACTGGCGGATCGATCACCGCCTTCGTCATCACCGCGGGCCTCGTCACTGGTTCGTTCGGCGCGCTGACCGAGGTCTATGGCGATCTGCTGCGCGCCTCGGGCGCGGCCAGCCGCCTTGCCGAGCTGCTCGCGCAGGAACCGGACATCGCGCCGCCGGCGAACCCGGTGCCCCTGCCCGTTCCCGCGCGCGGCGCGATCGTCTTCGACAATGTCACCTTCCGCTACCCCACGCGCCCCGAAGTCTCGGCGCTGACCAGCTTCACGCTCGATGTGCAGCCGGGCGAAACCGTTGCGGTGGTCGGCCCGTCGGGCGCCGGCAAGTCGACCCTGTTCCAGTTGCTCCAGCGTTTCTACGATCCCGAGGGCGGCCAGCTGCGCGTCGACGGCGTGGCGCTGCCCGACGCAGATCCCGCCGATATCCGCGCCCGCATGGCGATGGTGCCGCAGGAAACGGTGATCTTCGCCGCCTCGGCGCGTGACAATCTACGTTACGGCGCCTGGGACGCGTCGGACGAGCAGCTCTGGGCCGCCGCGGATGCCGCCAACGCCAGCGATTTCCTGCGCGAGCTGCCCCAGGGCCTCGACACCCTCCTCGGCGAAGGCGGTGCGCGCCTTTCCGGCGGCCAGCGTCAGCGCCTCGCCATCGCCCGCGCGCTGCTGCGCGACGCGCCGATCCTGTTGCTCGACGAGGCCACCTCGGCGCTCGATGCCGAGAGCGAGCGGCTGGTCCAGGACGCGCTGGAGCGGCTGATGCAACACCGCACCACCCTGGTGATCGCGCACCGCCTCGCCACCGTCCGCGCCGCCGGCCGGATCATCGTGATGGACGAGGGCCGCATCGTCGAGGCCGGCACCCATGCCGAACTGGTGACGAAGGGCGGCCTCTACGCGCGCCTCGCCGCGCTCCAGTTCAACGAAGCTGCCTGAGGTCAGGCCGCCGCCGCCACAGCGGCGGGCGGCGGGAGGAAATCGTCGATCGACAGCGCCGGGTGCGGATAGTGGAATTGGTTCACCGCCATCGGCAGCACCACGCCTTCCGGCGCGCCGGGCGCGAAATAATTGCCCTGATACTGGTTCGGCCGAGTCAGATCATGATTCTCGGGATAGTTCGCCCCGATCGGGGCGAATTTCAGATCGGTGCCGAACACCGCGTATAGCGCCAGATCGACGAAGTTCATCTTGTGGATCGTGCCGCGCAGATGCGTGTCCTGCGCGATGATCGCCAGCAGCTTCTCCCGCACATAATAGAGCGAAGCCATGTCCTTCACGACCTGATTGAAATCGTGCGCACCGTCATGATGGACCAGATAGGTGCTGTCCGCGTCATGCCGCATGACGTAGCGGACATAGCTCGGCAGATCCCCATGGAACAGGCGGATTCGCTTGGCCGATTCGGGATACATGCGGCGTACGCGCTCATAAGCGAAGCGCAGGAACTTCTCGTTCACGTCGACCAGGTCGAGGTCGAAATCGAACGGCTCGATGCAGCCGGTCAGGAACGAGGTCGACCCGCCCATGAACACGCCGACTTCGACCACGCGATCGAATTGACCGTTGAGGTCGCGCAACGTGCGGACGATGTCGTAGTAATATTGGGCGGAGCACTGATCCTCATAACAAAGGTCGAGCGCCTTCAGCTTGTCCGAGATTCGGTCGAAGATACGGTTACGACCGCGAAAATTATCCGCCTCACTGATTGCGCGATATCCAGAATAGATGGCGACACCGAGCTTCTCGGCGAGATTCTCGATATTCTGAGCTTCATGGTCGGGCTGGATGAAACCGCCATATGTCATCTGCGTGTCTCCGGTCTGCGGAAAATGCTGGCTATAGGGACTTATAGACGAGCGGAGCGCGGCAGGTCGCGTGCGAGCGATATTGGCGCATCGTTGCGCGGCAGATCGCTGCGGAGAGGCCTTCCCAATCCAGCCTGCATCTGCTTCATTCGAACCGAATTAGAAAAGCCGGTATGCTGGCGAGGAGAGGAAGATGGACCGCGAATTCGATATTATCGTCTATGGCGCCACCGGGTTTACCGGGCGCCTGGTCGCCGAATATCTCGCCGCCCAGTATCCCGACGTGAAATGGGCAATGGCCGGCCGCTCGCTGACCAAACTCGAGGAGGTGCGCGACGAGATCGGCGCGCCCGCCGCCACGCCGCTCCTCACCGCCAATGCCGATGATCCCGCCAGCCTGAAGGCGATGGCCGCCCGCGCCGCGGTCGTGATCTCCACGGTCGGCCCCTATCAGCTCTATGGCGAGGCCCTGCTCGCCGCCTGTGTCGAGACCGGCACCGCCTATGTCGATCTGTGCGGCGAGCCCGCCTGGATGGCGCAGATGATCCGCAAGTACGAGGAAACCGCCAAGGCCAGCGGTGCCCGCGTCGTCTTCTCCTGCGGCTTCGATTCGATTCCCTTCGACCTGGGCGTCTGGGCGGCGGAGGAAGAAGCGAGGAAGCGCTTCGGCAAGCCCGCGCCGCGCGTGAAAGGCCGCGTCCGCGCGATGAAGGGCACCTTCTCGGGGGGCACCTTCGCCAGCGGCAAGGCGTCGATGGCCGCCGCCGCCCGGGATCCCTCGATCCTCAAGCTGATGATCGATCCCTTCGCGCTCACGCCCGGTTTCGATGGCCCGCACCAGCCGAACGGCATGGTTCCACATCATGACGAGGCGGTCGATGCCTGGGTGGCGCCGTTCATGATGGCGGTGATCAACACCAAGAATGTCCACCGCACCAATTTTCTGGCCGGCCAGCCTTACGGCGCCGATTTCCAGTATGACGAGATGCTGGTCGTTCCGGGCCTGGGCGAGATCGGCAAGGCCGCGGCCGAGGCGATTGCCAAGTTCAATCCGATGGCCGCGGACAAGGGTCCCGCGCCCGGCGAGGGCCCGAGCAAGGAAGAGCGTGACACCGGCCATTACGACATCGCCTTCGTCGCCGAGATGCCGACCGGCGAGCGCGTCACCGTCAGCGTCAAGGGCGACAAGGATCCCGGCTACGGCTCGACCTGCAAGATGATCACCGAAAGCGCGCTCTGCCTGCTCCGCGACGTACCGACCCAGGGCAAGGGCGGCATCTGGACGCCCGGCGCATTGATGCCCGAACCGCTCAGGAAGCGGCTCGAGGCGAATGCAGGGCTGACTTTCGCGGTGGAATGACGCGCAGGCGTCATCACCGATAGAACAGCGCCCAGGCCCAGACGAGGACGAGCAATATCGTCGCGATGATCGGCAGGATGCGCCAGCTGCGGCGTTTCTTGGCGGTCTGGTGGACGTCGAGGTCGAACCAGTAATGGCCGGGCACCTGCTGTCGGATGACGCCGTCGGCGCGGAGCTGGTCGAACTGGCGCAGTTCCTCCGGCGTCTGCGGCGCGAACTCGATCGCCTTGTCCGGCTCGAACGCCTGCAGCGCGAAGAAATGGTCGGCGATACGCCGCCTGGCCCGCGCTGCCGACGCCGCCGAGATCGGAACGACTTTGGTTTCCTCTGCCATCTGTCGATCGCCGCTTTCGCCTAGCGCTTCCTGCTCTGGTGACGGATGTTCGCCGGGCGGCCGCGATGCTTGATGACGCGCTTCGGACCAGCCTTGCCGCGGCGCTCGTCGCCGCCGCCGGCCGAACCCTTGCCGTCGGGCAGTTCGTAGCGCAACGCGCCCGAAACCGGGTTCGCCTCGACGAGCCGCAGCGGCAGGCGCTGCCCGAGCGCGAAGAACTGCCCGCTCTCCTCGCCGATCAGCTTGTGGCTCGCCTCGTCATAGCGGAAATATTCGGTGCCCAGGTCGCGCACCGGCACCAGCCCGTCGCCGCCAATGCCCTCGATCGTCGCGAAGAAGCCGAAATTCTGGACGCCGGTGATCCGCGCTTCCATCACTTCGCCGACATGGTTGGCGAGATAGGCGGCGACATAGCGGTCGATCGTCTCGCGTTCGGCCTCCATCGCCCGACGCTCGAGCTGGCTGATGCTCTCGCCGATCCGCTCCATCGATCCCGCTTCTTCCGGGGTGAGCCCGCCCGGCCCGAGCTTGTACGCCTCGACCAGCGAACGGTGGACGATCAGGTCCGAATAGCGCCGGATCGGCGAGGTGAAATGCGCATAGCTGCCCAGCGACAGCCCGAAATGCCCGGCATTCTGCGGCCCGTAATAGGCCTGGGTCTGGGTGCGCAGCACCTGTGTCATCACCTCGGCGCGGAACTCGGCCTCGGCGATCTTGTCGAGGATGTTGTTGAACGTCGCCGGGCGGATCACCTGCCCCAGCGCGAATTCGAGCTCGAACGTCTTGAGATAATCCTTGAGCGCGACCAGCTTCTCGCGGCTCGGCGGCTCGTGGATGCGGTACATGACCGGCGCCTTCTTGGCTTCCAGCGCCTTGGCCGCGGCGACGTTCGCCGCGATCATATAATCCTCGATCAGCTTGTGCGCGTCGAGCCGCTCGCGCGGCGCCACCGAGAGGATGCGCCCCATCTCGTCGAGCATGATCCGCCGCTCGGGCAGGTCTAGATCGAGCGGCTCGCGCTTCTCGCGCGCCTTGTTGAGGGCCTTCCAGCAATCCCAGAGCGGCTTGAGCGCGGTCTCGATCGCCGCGTGCCGCTCCGTCCCGGGGCGAAGCGCGTCGTCGAGCATCGGCCGTTCCGAACCCGGCCCGTCGATGATCGTCTGCGCATCCTCATAGGCGATGTTCGCCGCGATGCTCACCACTGCGCGGGTGAAGCGCCAGCTCTTGAGCTCGCCATTCTTGCCGACCTGCAAGTGACAGGCGAGCGCTGCGCGGTCCTCGCCCTCCTTGAGCGAGCAGACTTCGGCGGAGAGGATCTCCGGCAGCATCGGCACGACGCGGTCGGGGAAATAGACCGAATTGCCGCGCTTGCGCGCCTCGCGGTCGATGATCGAGCCGGGGCGGACGTAGAAGCTGACATCGGCGATCGCGACGACGGCCTTCCAGCCGCCTTCGTTCGCGGGATCGTCATCGGGCGACGCCCAGACCGCATCGTCATGGTCGCGCGCATCCGAAGGATCGATCGCGACGATCGGCAGGTGCCGCAGATCCTCGCGCTTGCCGAGATCGAGCTTCGAGACCCGCTCGGCCTCGTCGATCAGCTCGTCGGAAAAGACGTCGGGGATCGAATGGCGATGGATCGCGATCAGCGAGAAGCTGCGCGGCGCGAAGGGATCGCCTAGCCGCTCGGTGACGCGCGCGAAGATCCGCGGCGGCCGCCCGGCCTTTTCGGCGAGCACCAGGTCGCCCGGCTCGGCGCCGTTGCGATCGGAGATCGGATAGCTGTGGCGCTCCTTCTTCTCGACGCCCTGGAGGTAGAGCCGCCCGCCCTCCTCCTTCACCACGCCGAGCATCTGCTCCTCGCCGCGGGCAAGCTTTTTCATCGGGTGCGCGATCCAGCCATTGCCGGCTTCTTCGGTGCGCGCGAGGATGCGGTCGCCCGGCCCCAGCGCCCCGCGCTTGCCGCGTTCGCGGACGCGCAGGCGGGGCACGGGAACGCCCTCGGCCTCCCAGCGCTCGGGCACGGCCCAGACGGTGTCGCCGTCATAATCGGTCACGCGCAGCACGGTGACCTTGGGCAATCCGCCCATCTTGTGGAAGGCGCGCCCGGGGGCGCTGTCGATCAGCCCCTCGTCGCTCATGTCCTTGAGCAGCGATTTGAGCGCGATCTTGTCCTGCGCATGCAGCCCGAACGCCTTGGCGATCTCGCGCTTGCCCGCCGGAGTCTCTGAATTTGAAATGAAATCTAGGATTTGCTGCCGTGTGGGCAGCCCGGCCTTTTTGGTTTTTGGTTTTGTCATTGGCTTCGAAGATAGGGACTAACTGTCGGGACGTCACCCCATTGGCTGGACTTGGCCACGCCATATGCTCAATCTGAGCGTCAATGACCTATGACCTGCTGATCGTCGGTGGCGGCATCAATGGCTGCGCGATCGCGCGCGAGGCTTCGTTGAACGGCCTCAAGGTGCTGCTGGTCGAGAAGGATGATCTCGCCAGCCATACTTCCTCAGCCTCGACCAAGCTGATCCATGGCGGGCTGCGCTATCTCGAAACCTACGAGTTCCGCCTGGTGCGCGAGGCGCTGCACGAGCGCGAACGCCTGCTCCTGGCAGCGCCGCACCTGATCCGCCCGATGACCTTCGTCCTGCCGCATGCGCATTCGGTGCGCCCCTGGTGGATGGTGCGCCTGGGCCTCTATCTCTACGATCTGCTTTCGGGGAAATCCTCCCTCCCCCGTTCGCGCGGTCTTCGCAAGCAGGACGCGGCCTTCACCGTTCCGCTCAAGGCCGATCATTCGGGTTTCGTCTATTCGGACGCCTGGGTCGACGATGCGCGGCTGACGCTCGCCAATGCCGTCGATGCCGCCGCGCACGACGCCGAGATCGCGACGCGGACCGAACTGCTTTCGGCGCGGCGCGAGGGCGGGAAATGGCGCGCCGAGCTGTCCGACGGACGCACCGTCGAGGCACGCGGGCTCGTCAACGCGGCAGGGCCCTGGGTGCGAACGCTAATCAATAGCCTCCATATCGCCAGCGATTCGCGGGTCCGGCTGGTCAAGGGCAGCCATATCGTCGTGCCGCGATTGTTCGAGGGCGACCACGCCTATATCCTCCAGCAGCCCGACCGCCGCATCGTCTTCGCGATCCCCTATGAGGGCGAATTCACCGAGATCGGCACCACCGACATCCCCGTCGACCGGCCCGAGGATGCGGTCTGCTCGGACGAGGAACGGCACTATCTCTGCGAAGCGGTGAATCGCTATTTCACGCGCCAGGTGACGCCCGCGGACATCGTCTGGGACTGGTCCGGGGTCCGCCCCCTGCACGACGACGGCGCCGCCAAGGCGCAGTCGGTGACCCGCGACTATTTCCTCGAGCTCGATACCGAAGGCGCGCCGTTGCTGTCGGTATTCGGCGGCAAGATCACCACCGCACGGGCGCTGGCCGAGGATGCGCTGGAGAAGATCGGCCCGCCGCTGGGCATCGAGCCTCGCCCCAGGACCCGCGCCCGGGTGTTCCCCGGCGGCGCGATCGCGGACTTCGATCGCTATCTCGCCCGGATTCGTGCCTGCTGGCCGTTCCTGGGCGATGCCCGCTCGCGGCGCATGGCCCATGCCTATGGCGCCTCGCTCGGCGAGATGCTGCGCGACGTCCATGACGCGGCCGGGATGGGCGCGGATCTCGGCGCCGGCCTGACCGAGATCGAGGTTCGCTGGATGCGCGACCATGAATGGGCCCGCACCGCCCGGGACGTGCTGTGGCGGCGGAGCAAGCTCGGCCTGCATGCCGTGGACGGCATGGCGGAGCGGATCGATGCGGTCTTGTCCGCCTCCTGACCCGGACACGAAAACGCCGCCGGCGATCAGGCCGGCGGCGTCGATTCGCGCGTCGCTATTTAGGCGAAGCTGACGGTGGTGCGGACGCGGCGGCGACGCATCGCGCCACCTACTGCGCCGACGCCAAGGACCATCATCGCCCAGGTCGACGCTTCCGGCACGCCCGCGACGCGGAAGTTCGCGACTTCGAACGCGTCCTGCGAGGGAACGTTCGAGAAGGCGATCGACGAGATATACTCGCCCGCGCCCAGCGTGCTGAACTGCACATATTGCGAGAAGGCCTGGTTGCCGTTGGTGACCGCGAAGCCCATGCCCGGCGCGGTGAAGGTCTGCACCGCGCCCAGCGACGAGGTGACCGTCAGCGAATTATAGGTATCCGGCGAGCCCCACAGGAAGCTCACATAGTTGTAGCCCGACGCGAAGGTCAGCGTCGCGGTGTTGCCCGAGGTCGGTCCGGCGGCAAGGAACATGTTGCCGAAGACCCCGCCCGCGGGAATATCCGCGAAGGGCTGGTCCGCGGTGTACACGGTGCCGCCCGAAAGCGTGGCGACCGCGCCGCCGCCAAGGCCGGCAGCCGACAGGCTGGTGAACGGCCCGCCATTGTCGCCGAGCGAGCCCGCGATCTGCGCCTGTGCAGCAGTCGACGCGAGAAGCGCCGCGACCGATGCGGTCATCAAAGTGGTGATCTTCATGCTTTCCTCCCCGTACTCCGGCAGCGCATCACCTTCGTGACCCGACCTCCCGTTAACGGGTCATTAGCATCTTCTGCAGATTTCCGAATATGCCAATTTATGCATGTATCATGTTGGTACATTAACCAGGATTCGCTGGGTGCGCTGGTCCAGATGCCGCCGGAACCTTCCGCGCCGGCTACCAGCGATAGTTGAAACTCACGCTGATCCGCTTGCCCTTGCCGCTGCCCGGCGGGACTTCGTGGCGCATCCAGCTCTCCCACAGCAGCACCGTGCCCGGCTCGGGCACCACCTCGACGAAGCTCTTCAGCATCTCGGGCGCATCCGGCCGCCGCGTCGGTGCCGCCATCATCATCGCCAGCCGCGGATCCTCGAGCCGCAGCCCGCGCGAACCCGGCGGCAGCGCGATGTACACCGTGCCCGAGACGACGCTGTGCGGGTGGATATGCCCGCTATGCCCGCCCTTGCCGTCGAGCACGTTCGCCCAGAGGCTGTCGAGCTTGAGCTTCCTGCCCGCCAGCTCGAAGCCGCATGCTTCGGCAAAGCGCGCCACATGCCTGTCGAGCAGCCGCTTCAGATCGGCAAAGGCCGGATCGCGGATCGGCAGGTCGCCCAGCGAGGCATAAGACGTATAGCCCCGATAGCCATGCTCCTTCGCCCAGTGCCGTCCCGCCGCGTCGTCCTCGGCCAGCTGCAGGCATGATGCCTCCAGCTCGCCGATCAGCGCGGCGTCGCCCAGCGCCTCCTGATAGAGCAAGGACGCGAAGAGCGACCGCACCGTCACGGGATCAATAGGCCCGCGCGACCAGGATGCGCTCGACCGCCGGTCGGCCGGTGAAGATGCACGCGCCCTCGGCCGCGGCCGCGCTCTCGGCGACGTTGCGGAAGGTTAGCTTGAGCGTCTTCAGCCGCTCGACCACCTGATCGAGCTCGGCGCCGGTCGGCTTGGCCCAATTGACCTCGACCCAGCCCGGCTTGTCGCCCTCGAACGCCTTTTCGAGCCCCGCGAAATCGGTGACGTCGCGACGGATATTGGCGTCCATCCGCGCGCGCGCCTGGGCGTGCAGCGCCTGCTGGATGCTCTCCAGCATCGCCGTCGCCTCATCGACGAACGCGCCGCGCGCCACGATCGCGCTGTCGAGCTTGCCGTCCTCGCGATAGAGCCGGTCGCGGCGGATCACCGAGACATTGGCCCCGGCGACGTCGCGCCCGCCCACCTCGACGACGATCGGCGCGCCCTTCTTGACCCAGCCCCAGCGCTTGGTCGCGGCCTTGGCCGGCTTGAGGTCGAGCAGCGCGCGCACCGGCTCGCCGAACACGCTGAAATGCGCGAGCTCCTGCTGCAGCGTCTTGCAATATTCGACGATCTCGGCGTCCTCGGGCTGGTCGCGCAGCATCGGCACGATCACGATCTGCCACGGCGCGACGCGCGGCGGCACGCGCAGTCCGTCATCGTCGCCATGCACCATGATGACGCCGCCGATCATGCGGGTGGAGACGCCCCAGCTCGTCGTCTGCGCCAGCTCCTGCTGGCCTTCCGAATTCTGGAACTTGATGTTCTGCGCCTGGCTGAAGGTCGTGCCCAGGAAATGCGAGGTGCCCGCCTGGAGCGCCTTGCCATCCTGCATCATCGCCTCGATCGAATAGGTCGAGACCGCACCGGGGAAGCGCTCATTCTCCGGCTTCTCGCCCGCGACCACCGGCATCGCCAGGCAATCCTCGGCGAAGCTGCGATAGACTTCGAGCATCTTGAGCGTCTCTTCGCGCGCCTCGGCCTCGCTGGCATGCGCGGTATGGCCTTCCTGCCACAGGAACTCGCTGGTCCGCAGGAACATGCGCGTGCGCATCTCCCAGCGGACGACGTTCGCCCATTGGTTGATCAGCACAGGCAGGTCGCGCCACGACTGGACCCAGCGCGAGAAGGCCGCGCCGATCACCGTCTCCGAGGTGGGACGCACGACGAGCGGCTCCTCGAGCTTGGCTTCGGGATCGGGGACGAGCTTGCCGTCCTTCTGGATCAGCCGGTGGTGGGTGACGACCGCCATCTCCTTGGCGAAGCCGTCGACATGCTCGGCCTCCTTCTCGAAATAGGAGAGCGGGATGAACAGCGGGAAATAGCAATTCTCGTGACCCGTCGCCTTGATGCGGTCGTCGAGCAGCCGCTGGATACGCTCCCAGATGCCATAGCCCCAGGGCCGGATGACCATGCATCCGCGAACGCCGCTCTCCTCGGCCAGATCGGCCTCGGCGATGACGGCTTGGTACCAGGCGGCGAAATCGGCTTCGCGCGTGACGTTGAGAGCATGCTTGATCATGGCCGAGGCGATTAGCGGCTAAGCGCGCGCACGGAAAGGCCAAGGTGCGTCGTCGGCGCCAGCGCGCTTGCCTAGTCACGATTTCCTAGAAAAAGAGGAGCTAGAAGGTTCGCACATCCCGATCGCCCTGCCGGAGTTTTCCATGCCCGATGCCAATCCCGACCTGTATTTCTGCGCAAAGGGCAAGGCCGGCCTGGGCAACCGCATGCTGGCGGGCATCACCGGCTGGCTCTATTCGCAGCTCAGCGGGCGTATCTTCGTCCCCGACTGGTCGGACTTCACCTATTCGAACGACGGGACGAACGTGTTCCACCAGCTGTTCGAATGCGAGGGCAGCGTGGCGACGCTCCCCGATCTTGCCGAAACCTCGGTCGCGCCGCCGATCTGGGTCGGCCATCTCGACAAGCAGGCGAGCCACATGATCGACGCGACCGATCCGCGCGACCATGATTCGGCCGCGGCCTGGCGCAAATATTCGATCGATCTCGGCCGGCTCGACTATCCCGAGCGCTATGCGATGTTCTGGAGCTACACCCAGCACATCAAGCTGCTGCGCAAGCATTTCACCGGTGCCTGGGCCGAATGGGCAAGACTCTCCGACGAGCAGATCATCGCGCGCGTGCTCCAGCGGCACATCCTGCTTTCCGCCGGGATCCGCGCCCAGGTCGACGCCTTCAAGGCTGCCAACCTGCCCGGCGAGATCATCGGCGTGCATGTGCGCTACATGGATCGCAAGGCGTCGATCCACGACTTTCTCAAGCATATCGACAAGTTGCACGCGAAGCGGCCCGATGCCGTCGTCTTCCTGGCGACTGACAACAAGGAGGCGGAGGACCTGATCCGCGGGCGCTACCCGCGCGTCGTCACCACGCCCAAATGGTTTCCCGAGGGCGGCATCTCGATGCACCAGAATCCCGAATGCCCGGATCGCACCAACAATGCGATCGAGGCGCTGATCGACATGTATCTGCTCGCCGAGTGCGACTATCTGATCTTCCCGGGCAGCTCGACCTTTTCCAAGATCGCCAGCCTGATCTCGAAGATGCCGCGCGCGCAGATGATCGACATCGAGCGCTACAATCCGCGCATCCGGATCAAGCGCTTCGTGAAGTCACTGCTGCAATGAGGAAATCATTCTAGCCGTCATCCCCGCGAAAGCGGGGATCCAGGAATCACAAACGGCACCGCAGAGAAATCCTGGGTCCCCGCTTTCACGGGGATGACGGAAATAGGCGAGCGCCCTAGGTGGCGACGTTCTCGAGGAACCAGCGATAGGTCGCCTCGATGCCGTCGCGCAGCTCGATGCTGGGCGACCAGCCCAGGCCGCGCAGCTTGTCCGCGCTCATCAGCTTGCGCGGCGTGCCGTCCGGCTTGCTCGGATCGGTCAGGATCTCGCCGTCCAGGCCCACGACGTCGGACACCATCCGGGCCAGCTCGTGAATCGTGACATCGGTGCCCGAGCCGACATTCACGTGCACCTCGCCCGAATAGTTGCGCATCAGGAACACGCAGGCATCGGCGCAATCGTCCGCGTGCAGGAATTCGCGGCGCGGCGTGCCCGTCCCCCAGATCGGCAGGTCGCGCTTGCCGGCAAGCTTTGCCTCATGCGCCTTGCGCATCAGCGCGGGCAGGACATGGCTCGAATTCAGGTCGAAATTGTCGCCTGGGCCATAGAGATTGGTCGGCATCGCGGAGATGAAGTCCGAGCCATGCTGCCGGCGATAGGCCTGGGCGAGCTTGATCCCGGCGATCTTGGCGATCGCATACCATTCGTTGGTCGGCTCGAGCGGGCCGGTGAGCAACGCTTCCTCGACGATCGGCTGCTCGGCGAACTTCGGATAGATGCAGCTCGATCCGAGGAACAGCAGCTTCTCGACCCCTGCCCGGTACGAACCCTCGATGATGTTCGCCTCGATGACGAGGTTGTCGTAGAGGAAATCGGCCGGATAGCTGTCGTTGGCCAGGATGCCGCCCACCTTGGCGGCGGCAAGGAACACCGCATCGGGCTTCTCGCGCGCGATCCAGTCGAGTGTCGCGCGCTGGTCCTTGAGGTCGAGCTGGTCGCGTCCGGCGGTCAGGATCTCGCAATCCTCGCGGGCCAGCCGCCGCGCGATCGCGGAACCGACCATGCCACGATGCCCCGCGACCCAGACGCGCTTGCCGGCTAGCGAATAGCTGCCCTCACTCCCCATTGCCGCGCTGCTCCTTCGCGACGGCGGCGAGGTCGGCCTGCACCATCTCCGAGCAGAGATCCTGCCAGCCGGTGGTGTGGTGCCAGCCGAGCTTGGTGCGCGCCTTGGTGGGGTCACCGATCAGCAGGTCGACCTCGGTCGGGCGGAAATAGCGCGGATCGACTTCGACCAGCGTCTTGCCGGTCTCGGTGCAGATGCCCTTCTCGTTGACGCCGCTGCCTTCCCAGCGCAGCGTGATGCCCGCTTCCTGGAATGCGTGGCTGACAAAGTCGCGCACCAGCGTGGTCTCGCCCGTCGCGAGCACATAATCGTCCGGCTCGTCCTGCTGGAGCATCAGCCACATGCCGCGGACATATTCGCGGGCATGGCCCCAGTCGCGCTTGGCGTCGAGGTTGCCGAGATACAGCTTGTCCTGGAAGCCGAGCTTGATCGCCGCGACGGCGCGGGTGATCTTGCGCGTGACGAAGGTCTCGCCGCGCAGCGGGCTCTCATGGTTGAACAGGATGCCGTTCGAGGCATGCATGCCATAGGCTTCGCGGTAGTTCACCACGATCCAGTAGCCGTAGAGCTTGGCGACGCCGTACGGGCTGCGCGGATAGAAGGGCGTGGTCTCCTTCTGCGGCACTTCCTGGACCAGGCCATACAGCTCCGAAGTCGATGCCTGGTAGAAGCGCGTCTTCTTCTCCAGCCCCAGGATGCGGATCGCCTCGAGCAGGCGCAGCGTGCCGACCGCGTCGGAATTGGCGGTGTATTCGGGCGTCTCGAAGCTCACCTGCACATGGCTCTGCGCTGCGAGATTGTAGATCTCGTCAGGCTGGGTCTGCTGGATGATCCGGATCAGATTGGTCGAATCGGTCAGGTCGCCATAGTGCAGCACGAAGCGCTGATTCTGCTCGTGCGGGTCCTGGTAGAGATGCTCGATGCGTCCCGTGTTGAAAGACGAGGAGCGCCGCTTGATGCCGTGCACCGTATAGCCTTTGGAGAGCAGGAGCTCCGCCAGATAGGCGCCGTCCTGTCCGGTAACGCCCGTGATGAGCGCGATCTTCGACATTCGTTCAGTCCTCGCGGGTGAGCGTTGCAGGGCATGCGATTTTGGAATTGGGCGCTATCGCAAGCGCTAGGTAGCAGTCCAGTGTTTCGAGGCCAAGGATAGGGGGATTCGCCTCGCCATCACGCGACAATGGCGCCGACCGGTGAAGATGCGGTAATCGGCCGGCCAAAGGCATCGAACGGGATCAGCGGCTTGGCACCCACCGTCTGCTGCCCCTCGAAGGGCGCGTAGCGCGTGCCGCCGTCAAATTTGAGCGTATGGCCGCCGAGCTTCCCCGCCTTGCCGCGCGAGCGGCCGGTCAGGAAATGATTGCGCTCGATCCGCAGCCCGTCGCGCGGCAGCTCGGGCGTGTCCGCATCCAGTCGCGTGTAGAGATTGAACAGCTGCACATGGTTGCGGTGGCCATGTCCCTTGTTCTTGTTGCGGAAGCTCAGGCACATCGGCTGGCTGAAAAAGGCATTGTGCGCGAGCACGAAATTGCGATGCCCGTCCTGGAGTTGGCCAAGTTCGGCATCGGTGCCGGTCTTTCGCAATACGCACAGCGCCATCGCGAAACCGTTCATGGTCTTGCCCCGGCCAACCGCGGCGCCGCCTTGGTCACGCGAATAAGGGTCGGTCAGTGTCCCGGATCCGGTTGCCGGATCATAGGCCTCTACGAGGCGGTATTCCCCAGCTTGGTCGCCGGATGCAAGGCGAAGGACATCGTTGGGCATGACGAGGTTGGGTACGCCGTTCGCAGTCGCGAGCGTGAAGCGCCTTCCCGTGCTCGACAGCATTGTGCCGTCTTCCAGCTTCACGTTCCCCTGGGTGAGGAAGAGCTGCGCGCTGGGCGATGTCGCATGGTAGCGGAATATCGTCGTGTTCCGCATGCCGATCTGCTCGGGGCGCACAACCCCTTGCTGCTGGCAGAAATCGGCATGCCAGACCAGATAGAAGCGCAGCCGGTCCCCGGCGGCGAGGCCCAGAGCGCTCTTGTCGTCGAGAACCAGCGTGTTCGTGCTCGGGTCGGCCGAGACGACCTGTATCGAATCCCGTCCCGCCAGGGCGCCGCTGACGATTACGGCCTTGCAATCGGGCCGACGACCGACGGGCGCGTACAGGGCGGGGCCGGCAAGCTGGACCACCGCCTGACCCTGTGCGTTGCTGCTGGCAGACGCGACGATGAGATCCGGCTGGTTGTGCAGGCGCTGGTGAAAACTGCGCTGCATCGTAACGAAATAGCCGTCGACGACGACGTCGTCATAGCCGGGGCCGCCCGCGAAACTGTCCGTGGCCTCTCGCGCGGTCACGTTACGATACAGCCGCGCCCCCTGCGTGGTGTAGTTCGCGAACAGGCATTCGGTCAGGTAGATTCCTCCCCTGGCATAGGGGAAGGGATTGTTGACCCCGTCGCGCAGAGGAACCGGCCCCGCGGTGAGGTTATACCCGACGTCGAGCGAGCGCGCATCGCGCGGACCATTCTCCCCCTCCGAATCGACCAGACGGCAGCCGGAAAAGGCCAGCACATATTTCGGCACGCGCGATTCCAGCACCAGGATCTTGCCGAGATCGAGCGTGAGGCCCTGAAAATGGACGAGCCGCGCCATCGCGACCCAGCGGGCCTCGGGCGAGAGGCGCGAACTTCGCGTGATCACCACATCCTCGGGCTTCAGGCTCTCCGCCGCGACGACTTCGATCATCCGCTGGTTGTTGGTGGGGCGCGTGCGTGGAACCGTGTTGGCGTCCTCGACATAGCGCCCGGCGCTCAGCAGGATCACCTTGCCGCCGTCGCCGACGCCATCGGCGCTGAGCGCGTGATATATGGTACGCCACGGCGCCCCCTTGCCACCCGACGCAGCGTCGCTCCCCCGCGCGGGATCGACATAGCCGACGCGCCGCTTGGCATCGAGCGAGCGATCGACGTTGATCACCAGCGGAATCTCGATCCGCCGCTCGAGGCCATGCTCCCCGCGCAGATAACAATAGAGGATCGCGTCGCCGCCGGAGACGGCGCCTTCGCCTGGGCCGATCTCGACCGAAAAGCCGACCGAACCCTGCGGCGCCATCGTGCCGTCGTGCATCCGCACCGGCGTCTGGTTGACGCTCCACTCGGTGACGGTGAGGCTGTTCCCTTCCAGGAAGAACACGGCTTCCTTGAAATAGTTGATCTGATCGCTGTCCGCCGCCTGGGGCGGTAGACCCAGCGCGGTGATCCGAATGCCTTCCCCATGCACCCACTGCCCCGGGATCGCCGAAAATCCGCCAGTGAACCGTTCATCCGGCACCAGCGTGCCGCTCGGCGTGGCGCTCTGAAGCGGGGCGGCACCGCCGCTTCCTGCGGTGCCGTTCCAGCGTCGGCCCGGGCGAAGCGTTCCCGGCCTTGCGTGCACCGGCCGATCGCTCGCGGGTGCCGAAGGCGCGGAGCAGGCGTACGGCGCGAAGGGCAGCGCCAGTGCAGACCCGATGAAGCGACGGCGAGTGCTCTTGGTCATATCGACGCCTTATCAAGGGGGAGAACGACCGAACCATGCCGCATCGCCATGGTTCGGGACAATTGCACGGGACATTTGGTTGTCAAATTCACGCGGCTCCGGGCGCCACCACTTCAGGCGCCAGCGGCTCGGGATGCTTTGGCGCCGTCGCCATACGCTTGCGATAGCGCTTGAGCTGGTCGAGCGCCGGCTTTTCGACGAGATGCCAGGATAGAGCCGCCAGCGGCACAGTGCCCAGCACGTTGCAAATCGCCAGCGCATAAGGCGATTCGAAGGCGAAGACGCGCTGCAATACGAACATCACCGGGAATGCGTAGATGTACATGCCGTAAGAATAATCGGGCCAGCTTGAGGAGACACTGGTCTTGCGGACGCCGAGGAACCCCAGGCACAGCACGAAATAGGCCATGAAGATCGCCCGCGCGTGCAGGCCGGCCGCGGGTGCGAACCGCTGTACCGCGATATTCACCAGCAGCAGCGCAAGGCAGCCCCACCACGAAAGCGGAATGCGATGGCGAAAGAGATAGGCCGCGATTCCCAGCGCGAATGCGACCCATAGGCGGTCGAGCCGCTCGAACTGGTAGCTGATGCCGCTCCCGAGAAAATGGCTCAGTCCATTCGCCGTGCCGACGTCCCAGAGCACGGCGAACGCCAAGGTCGCCGGCAGGATCAGATAGGTCATCGGCTTGGCGCCGGCGAGGCGGAGCGCGCCCAGGACCGCGAGGATCACGTAGCACCGCGCTTCCCAGGGCAGGGTCCAAAGCGAGCCGTTGACGTTGCAAGGCTCGGCACCACAATGCACACCGGTGAGGCTCGTGCCGGAGAAGACGAAGGTCGGATTGAAGAACATGAACTTCAGCGTGTCGGCGCCGGTGAAATAGCCGGCAACGCTGCTCGTCGTGAACGCCAGCCCGCCCAGCGTGACCAGGATCACCATCACGAACAGTGCGGGCCAAAGACGCGTCAGGCGCGCGAGCGCAAAGAAGCGGAGCGAATTGTTGGTGACCAGGCTCCGATACACGAGAAAGCCGGAGAGAATGAAAAAGCCATCCACGGCGTAGCTCGAGATCGGTGCGCCGAGTATCGTGGTCAGATCGTCATGGTCGCTGCCGAACACGGCGTAGAAGCTGTGCGAGTATATCACCAAGGTCGCCAGCAACAGCCTGACCATGGTCAGATCATTATTCTGCGGTTTCAGGCTAGCATCATTTATTATGGTCATGATGAAGCCGATCCCAAAAAGTTCAGGCTACTAGAACGCCATTCACAGCGCGCTTCAAGGCTCTATGCGGAAACCGTTGCGCGATCACCCTCCTGGGCGGCGCCAGCCTCGCCATTCCGCGCCCGGATGAGGAACTGGAGCACGAAGAAGCGCTTGAGCAGGCCGAAGCTCAATGCGCTCAGCACCCGGTATTTGAAACGCGGCACGCGATCGATGACGCATTCGACGCGGAGCCCGCCCCTGCTCATCAACTCCACTGCGCCGTCCTTCACGAACCAGCGGATATGCGTGCGATCGAGGATGCCGGCATCGGCCAGGTCATAGCGCCCGCGCAGCACCAGCGGGCCGACCAGGCCGATAAAGTTCACATTGGGAATGCTGGAGACGATGGTTCCGCCGGGCACCAGGCATTGCCGCAACTGGTTCACCACGGACCAGGGATCGCGCAGATGCTCGAGCACGTCGAGGCAGAGTATCGTGTCGAAATGGCCGGCCTCGGCGACGACGCGGGCAAGGAACGCCGGATCCTCGAGATTGCCCGCAAAGGCCATGTCGACACCGTCCAGAACCTGGTCCGCGACCTGATCGACGACCACGATATGGTCGGCGCGCCCCTCGCGCTTGAGCGCCACGCTGGTCGCGCCGATGCCGCCGCCAACGTCGAGCACACGACCAAGATGGGCGGGCATGATCTCAAATACGTCGCGACGAACAAGGTCGTGATATTGCTCGACCGCCTCAACCATTTCGTTCCCCGCGGGTCTTGGTGCCATCTGTAAGCAGCGTATGCGTCGTCTGCGACGCCCGGTAGAGCAGTGCCAGCGACAATCCCAGCATCATGAATACGAACGGGTTGTTGTCTTGCTGTGACAACACCGAACGCGCCGTGAGCAGCGCCACCAGCATCGAAGAAAGCGCAAGCGGCAAAGGGAAATCCTTTCCGCGTGCAAAAATCCCGCTGCGCGCCAGTTGGACGATCGCGATCAGAATCGCCCCATAGAAGCAGACGAAACCCACCAGCCCGTAATCTGCCGCGACCGTGAGAAAGCCGCTGTCGAGCGACACTTTTCCTTCCAGCGTGCGCCAGCCGATCGCCCCGGCACCTTCGCCGGGTCCATAGCCGAATATCGGGCGGTGCGAGATCGCCGGCACGGCCAGGTTGAATTGCTCCTTGCGCGCGTCATTGCTGTACTGCGTCGCGCCGCCGCCGAGGATGCGCAGGCGCAGTCCGTCGACCGAAAGGATCAGAATCGACAGACCCACCATCAAGGCCGGGTACATCATCGTCAGCGATGGCCCGATCAGCCCACCGGGCTGGGTGCGCCAGCGCCGGATGCCCCAGAGCAGGAAATAGACCGCGTGCGCGACGATGAAGCCCACCATGCTGAGGCGCGCGCCGCTCAGGAAGGCGGAGATCAGGAGAAAAGCGTCCGCGATCCCCCACAGCGATATGCGGAGGATGGTCTTCGAATTCATGAGCTTGTGGAGCAGCAGCGGCGCCACCAGGGCCAGGAATTCACCATAGGAAAGAGGCGATGTGAAGGTCGTCACCACGCGATAGCGATCGCGGAAGCTGGGCCGCAGCATCTGCTGCACGGCCTCGTCCTGGATCTGGAGGAAGCTCGGGATGTGGTCGGCCCACAGGACGTGCTCCACCCGGAATTCAACGGCCCCGATCAGCATCAATATCGCGGCGGACCACAGCATTGCGTTGACCCAACGGCTCGAATTGCGCTCCGCAATTCCGAAATACCATGCGCCGATGAAGAACATCGCCGTCCACATGATCTGCATGTCGACAAAGCGATTGATCGTCTCTCCGAGCGCCGAGGAGGTGAAGGTCGATATCGTCTGGACCGCGATGAAACCCAGTATCAGCCGCGTCATCCAGGGTGAACTGCGCAGGACGGCCGCCGCGTCGGTCCGGAACTTCTTCGAGGTGGAAACGCAGATCAGAAGCAGCAGCACCGCCACCAAACCGATCAGGCGCCGCAGCGAAATCCAGGGCAGGCCGCCGAAGGTGAAGGACAGATAGTTCGGCCACAACAGCATGATCACGGAAAAGATCATGAAGAAACGCGCCAGCATCCGCACCGGCGCCCGCGGCGCATCCGGCAGCGCCCAGATCACCACAAGGGTCAGGATTGCCGGCGGAACCGCTGCGGGCACGAGAAGAAAGGGCGGCAGTACCGAGACGAGCAGTCCGTAGAAAAAGGTGATGAAGCAAACCGCAGCGAGAAGCAGCGCGCGCCGAAGCACTATCCACCAGGTCGGCCGCTCCGCTTCGTAGAGCGGCAACACCGGTCGCCCGCGCTTCAATGCCCAGGCTCGGAATTGCCGCGCATAGAGGCGAACGCGCAGGCTCAGATCGCTGCCGCGCAGATCGCTCACCGCCGTCATCGCGTGTTCCCCACGAAGCGCACTCCCAGGCTCCAGCGCACCGCCGCCATCGCCGCCACCCTAAGAAATACGAACGGCACCGCCGATGCAATCGCTGCGCCCAATGCCCCGTAAGGCGGGATCAGCGTCAGCGCCAGTATCGCCGCCATCGCCGCCGAGACTATCGTCAGGACGAGCATCAGCCGCTCCTTGTGCGCCATTATCAATACGGCGCCGTTGGCCGCCAGGATCAGGCTCAGCACTTGCCCGAGCACGAGCACCTGCATCGCTGAAGCGCCGGTTCGAAAATCGCGCCCGAACAGGCCCATGATCCAATGCGGCGCCACCAGCACGGCAAGAATGATCGGCAGCGACAGGATTATCAGCGCGCCCGCGTTGATGCCCAGGATACGGCCGATCCGTGCAAGGTCGCCCTTTTGATAGCTCGCCGCGAAGACGGGCTGGAGAACCGTCTCCGAGGTCGCCGAGAGCAATTTGAGAGACGATGCGATCTGATAGCCGATGCGGAACACGCCGGCGGCCGCGGCTCCGTGCGTCGCGGCGAGCACGATCGTCGCGAACCAGTCGACAAAGAGATTGCTGGCATTGGATACCAGAATCAAAAGGCCCGGCTTGACCATCGGCGTGTCGAGCGGCTCGGCCGGCTGCCAGTCGCGCGTTGCGCGCGCGAGGCGGACCGCGCCGAACAGGTCGCCCGCGGACCAGCCGACCAGATAGGCGATCGCCGGAAGCACGGGATCGTGCGCGAGCCCGAGCAGGATCGCCCCGCCCAGCATAATGCTTCCCACCGTCGAGCCGATCGGCCCTTCGATAAGTTGCGAAGAGCCGATCTGCCCAAGCCCGCGCAGCGCGTTCGAGACCAGGCGGCTATAGACCATTCCAGGGATCACCAGAGCCAGGATCAGGAGATGCGGGGCGAGCTCGGCACTGCCCAGCAGATCCCTGGCAATACGGTCGCGAAACAGGATCAGGCCGAACATCAGCACGATCCCGGAGGTCATGGCGATCCGCAACGCGCGGCGGATCGCGGTCCGGGCGACTCCCGAGCGGTCCGCGCTCAGCGAGATCGCGACGGTGCGCACCAGGATGAAGTCGAGTCCCAAAAGGGCCAGCGTGACGGCCATGAACAGCGTCGTGAGCGCCGTGCCGAACGCGCCGACGCCCGCAGGACCATAAGCGCGCGCGATCAGCCAGGTGAAGAGGAAGCTCGTGACCGACCCGACGCCCTTGACGCCAAAGCCAAGCACCATCTGACCGCGCAAGCCACCCAGACTAAACCATTTACGCGTCACGATTTCCGGTAGTCCCCAAGGCCCATGCTCCGCGAGCCTTATGCGACTCAAATGCTACCAGCAAGCGAACGAAATGGCGCGGGACCGCAAGATCCCGCGCCATTTCACTTGGAAGACAGATAAATCAGGCGTGAAACAGATCGAAGCCGCACGCTTTGGTCACGCGCATCGTCGCGAGCGACAGCGGCGCGACGGCAAGACCATCGTCAAGCGACGACGTCGCGATGGCCGCGGCCGCCGTCGGAACGGTGGCGACCGAGGGGATCGAAGCCACGATGCCGCCCATGGCGACCTGCCCGGTTGAGGTCGGTGCGGCAAACCCGTCTTCAGCCAGAACCGGAACCTGGACCATGGCGGTGGCCTTCGCCTCCGCCCCGCTGACGATTTGCCCCACCATTCCCGCGAAGGACGGCATGAGCGACAGGCCGCCAAAGCTCGATGCCGTGTTGAGCGACACGATCTGCGCGGCGCTCAATGCCTGATCGCGCAATTCGATGTTGCCGATCTTGCCGCTGAAGGCAGCGCCGAACGGGCTCCCCACGGTTAGTCCCCAATTTTCCAGGGCCCGGCTCGATCCGCTGACCGCGCCGGTGCCTCGGGCAACGCCGTCGACATAGATCAGCGCGCGGCCGCTGGCGCTGTCATAGGTGACGCCGATCTTGTGCGAGGCGGTATCCACGAGCTTCGCCCCTTGGGTGACGATGCTGTAGGTCGTGCCGGCGTCATTCTTGATCGTGAAGTTCAATTCGCCGCTCGAGGTCAGGCTGACCGACCAGCTCTGATAGACACCGAGTATCTGCCCCGCCGGCGCGGTCATCGAATCCCGCATCATGTTGAACGAAAGGGTGAAGGCGGGGAGCGCGAAGATCTGCACCGAATTCGAACGCGAAAGTTCGAAGCCCTTGCCCGTCTGCACATGATAATAGCCGTTGCTCAGATTGGTCTTGTCGAGCGCCGCCGCCGTGATGATCGAAGCGAAGCGCGACTTGTCGACCAGGCCGGTCGAGCTGAATTCGAGATCGAGCAGCAGGTTCCTGCTCGGCGACGCCTTGGCGTTTGCCGACTCGCTGGCGACAAGCGCTGCTGCCGCGCTGCCGGCGGGCGGCTGGTACCCCATGCTGCCGACGATCATGCCGGAAAGCTTGGCGGCGCCCGCAGCGTTCAGATTCTCGAACTTGCGAAGCAGTGCGGAATCCTGCGTCAGCCAGCTGTTCGCGCCGACGGTGATGTTGCTCGTACCGGTGCTCGCGACCAGGCGATCGCCGATGTTGCCGACCACAGTGGCACCGTCCACGCGCTCGAGCCGGATCCATGCCGGGATCGTGTCATCGGTCCGCGAAACGACGGTGTTCTGCTGGACGTTGATGTTCTTGCCGCCGGTAACGCTGATGCCGTTATACTGGCCGTTCACGTAGATCAGGTTGTTGGTGATATCGACGTTCGTGTACGGCAGCGTACCTACTTCGTCGTTCATGAAGATGCCCTGGATCGGCTCTCCCGCCCCCTGCATGACGATGTTGTTCTTGATGACGATGTTGCTCGAAGCGGTGGTCGTTCCGTTGGTCAGGAACTGGATCGCATCGGGATGCTCGCCGTTGATCGGGAACATGTTGGTGAAGAAATTGCCGTCGACGACGACGTTCGTGACCGCGGCAAAATTGATGCCGTCGCGACGGTTGTCCGAGAAGCTGTTGTCCTTCACCACCATGCCGGTGACGTTGCTCACTTCGAGAGCGAGGCTGGTGTGGTCGAACGACGAGTTCGTGACCGTGACGTTCGAGCTGTCGCGCACGAAGAGCCCCCAGCCGAGCGACTTGGTCACGTCGCCGGAGCCGCCCGTGATCGTGACGCGATCGAACACGATGTTCGAGGATTTGTTGACGTTGTGAAGCTGCGTATAGTCGGGCTCGGGCGGAGAGACCTGCCGTCCGAGGGTGAGGCCCTGAAAGGTGACATTGCTCGAGCTGTTCAGCGCGACCCGCTGCACGGTGGCGGGATTCTTGGCGTCTGCGGAGGTGATCGTGATATTGGACGCGAAAGTGCGGTTGTTCAGCGTGACGTTCGAATATGTTCCCGCCGCCAGTTTGATCGTTTCACCGCCCTTGGCCGCCTTTAGCGCGGCGTCCAATTCGGTCTGATTCTTGACGATAATATCTGGCATGTAAGCACCCTTTACAGCGACCGGCGCGACCCGAGTCGATTTCACAACGCTTGAGGGTGTTTACGGCCGGGTCAGTGAAACATCCTTCTAAAGACACGGTTAATTATCTTCCGCCAAGGGCCTAGGTGTTTGCCGGTAGCAGGCTTTTCGACGCTCGCCGGAAGCAGGCGTAACTATCAGAACTACTTGCCGTTTGAACGAAATGTGGAGTTTACATGTCGGATTTGGATGTCGCCGAAGTACCCCAGGTAAGTATACTGATAGTAGCTTTCCGGTCTTCGGATTTCATCGCTGAATGTCTGCTCGGCATTCGTCGTTCGGCGGCGAATACGCCGCACGAAGTCTTGCTGATCGACAATGGCGACGACGGCACGGAGGCGCTGGTTCGCGCGCAGTTTCCCGAGGTGCGGATCGTTCCGAGCCCGGGCAATATCGGCTTCGGCGCCGGCAACAACCGGCTCGCCGCACAAGCGCGAGCGCCGCGCCTGTTGCTGATCAATCCCGACGTGATTCCGCGCGGCGCCGCGATCGACGATCTCGTCGAATTCGCGCACGCCCATCCCGAGGCGGCCGCCTGGGGCGGTCGCTCCTTCTCTCCCGAGGGCGCGCTCGATGCCTCCAATTTCCTGGTGCTGCCGCGCCTGCGGGATTTCGTGAAGGCGCCGTTCGGGTCGCTGCGGAGCCTCACCAGCGGCGGCTTGCCGGCGGACGCCAGCGCGCCCGGCTATGTCGATGTTCTGTCAGGCGGCTTCATGATGATCAGCGCCGATATTTGGCGCGAACTCGACGGCTTCGACGAGAGCTTCTTCCTCTATTCGGAAGAAATCGATCTCTTCAAGCGGATGAAAGACCTGGGGCATCGCGCGATCGTCAACCCGCACGTCGCGGTGGTGCACGATACCGGCGGGGGCCAGGCCCTTTCGCCGACGCGTTTCATTTACCGCACCGCCGGCCAGATGCATTATGCCCGCAAGCATTTCGGCGGCCCGGGAGCCTTCGCCACCGCCTGTGCGCTATGGCTGGTCGCCGCCAAATATGTGGTGGGCGCCGCCATTGCCGCGCCGCTGATGCCGAGCCGTGCCAAGCGCCTGCGGGCAGTGGGCATTGGCTGGCGCGGTGTCCTGCTCCATCCCGCCCAATGGTGGGGCGGTTATAGGGGGCGCCGCCAGGCTGGCTGAGCCCCCTATATCGATTACTTCGCCGACGGCGTTGCCGCTGCTCCCGGCGAAGGCAACGCGCCCGAAGGAGCAACGGCCGGCGCCGGCGCACCCTTGGGCGTCGCGGGCGGCGCATAGCCCTGCTGGTACTTCACGCTCTCCTTGGCCTTCTTGACGATGTCGGCGAACTGCGAATCCGCCGCCTTGGCGAAGCGCTCCGCCTTCAGCGCGTTGATCGCGGCGTTGCGCGCATCGGTGCCGGCCAGCGGCACGATCGTCGTCTCGGTGATGACGTTCGCGGTCACGCCCTGCTGCGAGGGCAGCACGAACATCTCGCCGGCGGGCAGCGTCCCCATCTTCTTGACCGCGTCGGGCGGCAGCTGGAGCGAATCGATCTTGCCGGGGCCACGGCGGAACTGCGTGCCGTCCGCGGTCAGCTTGGCGGCAAGCTGATCGAGCGTCTTGAGCGGCGCGATCTCCTTGAACTTCGCCATGTTGGTCGGCGTCGGGAAGATGATCTGCTCGACCGTGAACACCTTGCGCTGCGCGAAGAATTCCGGATGCGCCGTCTGATAGGTCGCGATCTCGCTGTCATTGGGCTGCGCGATCTTCGAGGCGATCTGATCGCGCAGCATCGTCGCCAGGATCAGCTCGCTCGCGCGGCGCTGCTGGAGCAGGAAGGCGGGGTTCTTCTCGAGACCGCGGTCGCGCGCGATCTTGGCGAGGATCTTGCGCTCGATGACCCGCTGGAGCGCCATCTGCTCGAGCACCTTGCGATCGACCCCGGCGGGGGCCGGAGCGGCCTGCATCTCGGCATTGAGCTCGAAAACGGTGATCTCTTCGCCATCGACGGTGGCGACAACCTGCCCCTTGTCGAGCGCCGCACCCGACTGCCCATGGCATGCGGAGACGCCCATCAGCGCCACGGCCGCGACCGAGACCAGGAAAATCCTCTTCATTTGCATCTCCCCCGCGATCCGCTCCATTGCGGACCAGCCAAAGTTTCACTTGAACCTATTCGGGCTGCCGGGCATCCGCAATAGCGGATCGGCGCTCCGCTCTCCCGCGCGGGGACGAACTGGATGCTGGTCGGGGGGCGAGAATTGAGCCGAGTATCAAATGAATACGAGGCGCCGGCCGCGCGTCTGAAAATGTGTCTTGCCGCTTCGGGCGGCGGGCATCTGCGTCAGATTCTTGATCTGGAGGCCATCTGGTCGCAGCACGATTATTTCTTCGTCACCGAGGATACCGCGCTCGGCCGTAGCTTCGCCGAGAAGTATGAAGTGCATCTCGTCGATCACTATGCGCTGGGCCAGGCCCGGCTTGGCCATCCGTTCAAGATGCTCGGCCACGCGTTTCGTAATTTCTTCCAGTCGATCGCCATCGTTTTCAGGAAACGCCCCGATATCGTCATCACCACCGGCGCGGGCGCGGTGTTCTTCGTCGCGCTGTTCGCCAGGTTTCTCGGTGCCAAGGTCGTCCAGATCGAATCCTTCGCGCGCTTCGACCATCCATCGGCGTTCGGCAAGATGCTCGCCCCCTTCGCCACGGTGAAGATCGTCCAGTCGCCGGCGCTGAAGGAGCAATGGCCCGATGCCGAGCTGTTCGACCCGTTCCGGCTGCTCGACGGCAAGCGCCCCGCGAAGAAGGCGCTGACCTTCGCCACGGTGGGCGCCACCCTGCCCTTCCCGCGCCTGGTCGCGGCGGTGCTCGATCTCAAGCGTGACGGCGGACTCGATGGCGAACTGATCCTGCAATATGGCGACCAGAAGGTCGCGGCACCCGATCTTCCCGATGTCGAACTCCATGACAGCCTGAGCTTCGACCGGGTCCAGGAGATACTGCGCGATGCCGATATGGTGATCTGTCACGGCGGAACGGGTTCGCTGGTCACGGCATTGCGCGCCGGGTGCAGGGTGATCGCGTTTCCGCGCCGCCACGATCTCGGCGAGCATTATGACGATCATCAGGAAGAGATTTCGCAGACCTTCGCCGACCGCGGCCTGCTGCAGATCGTCCGCGACCAAAGCGAATTGAGCGCGGCGATCGCCGCTGCCCGTGCCGCCGAGCCGGTCATGGCGACCACCGACCATACCGCGCTGGTTGGCCGTCTCTCGACTCTGATCGAAGAATGGAGCCGGCGCAGATGAAGCGAACCCGAATCGACCCGGACCGCGTTGGACCGGCCATCTCGCTCGGAGCATTGCGATGACTGATCCGAAGGTAAGCGTTATCGTCCCGCACTATAACGATCTCGCGGGCCTGGGTCTGTGCCTGGACGCGCTCGACCGGCAGAGTTTTCCGCGCGACGATTTCGAGGTCATCATCGGCGACAATGCGTCGCCCTGCGGCATTGCCGAAGTGGAGCGCGTCGCGCGCGGACGCGCCCGGGTCGTGCTTGTCGAGGAGAAAGGTGCCGGCCCTGCCCGAAACGGCGCCGTCCTGCACGCAAGGGGCGAGATTCTCGCCTTTGTCGACAGCGACTGCGTTCCGGATCCCGAATGGCTCGCGGTGGGCGCCGCCGCGGTGCGGCCGGGGCATTTCGTAGGCGGCAAGGTCTTTGTCATACGCCCGCAGAAGGAACTCAATGGCGCGCAGGCCTATGAACTGCTCTTCGCGTTCGACAACGAGACCTATGTCCGGAAGAAGAACTTCACCGGTAGCGGCAATCTGTTCGTCACCAAGACGGATTTCGAGCGGGTCGGCCCTTTCCGCGTCGGCGTGTCCGAAGACAAGGAATGGAGTCACCGCGCCTTGCAGAGCGGAATGACGATCGGCTATGCCGAGGGCGCGGCCGTGGGCCATCCCCCCCGCGACGATTTTTCAGCGCTGCTCGGCAAGACGCGCCGCATCGAGAAGGAGCTTTTTCTCTATGCGATGGAGCGGCGCGGCGGTCGCGCAAAGTGGATGCTGCGCTCGCTGCTGATGCCGGGAATGATCCTCAAGGAAGGCGCGCGCGTGGTACGCGCGCCCGAGGTCGCCGGTGTGCGGCTCAAGGCGCTCGGCGCCGTCGTCAAGCTAAGGCTTTGGCGCAGCGCCGCCGGGCTGCGCCACAGCTTAGGACTTGACCTCTGACAGGCCCGCGCTCGCCTTGCCGGTGGCGGGTGCTGCGGCGGCTGGATCGAGCTTCCCCGAATTGAGCCGGTCGCGCGCGATCAGCAGCCACAGATAGATCGGCAGGCTGTCGTCCGAGAAGCGGAAGCGCAGCTCGCCGTCCTCGGTCTCGGTTTCCAGGCCCAGCGTCTGGGTAAGCGACTGGAGCTCGGTCTGGATCTTCTCCGCACCGCCGGACGAAGCCGGAAGCAGCCCGGCGATGTCGCGCGCGCTGAACCAGCCGTCGACCGAGCGCGAAGCCTCGCCGATCGCGGCAACGAGCTGCGGATAGTTGCCGGTCAGGAATCTCTGCATCTCGGCCACGGTGCGCGGAGACATCCGCCCCTCGGTTTCCGCAATCACCAGGTCGAGCGCGGCGCGCAGATGGCCGACATCGACGGTGAGGCGGCCCTGGTCGAGCGCCTCGAGCCCGGCATGGTGGCACAGCAGCCGCGCCAGATAGGGCGAGCCGAGCGCGAGCAGGCTGACGAGATGGCCGAACTTGGCGTCGAAGCGGATGCCCGCCGCAGCCTCGCCGATTGCGATCATCTCCTGGATCTCGCTCTCCTGGAGCCGCGGCATCGGCAGGCCGATCACGTTGCGGCGGATCGACGGGGCATAGCCCATCAGCTCCTGGAGGTTGGGCGCGACCCCGGCGATGATGATCTGGACGCGCGCGGCGCGGTCCGAGAGATTCTTGATCAGCTCGGCGATCGACTGGCGGAACTTGGGATCGTCGACGCGGTCATATTCGTCCAGGATGATCAGCACGCGCGTGCCGACGATCTCCGAGCAGAGGTCCGCGAGCTCGCGCGAGCCGAAATTGCCGGCGGGCAGGCGATCCGCCAGGCTGCCGCCGCTTTCCGCCTCGCCCGTGGTCGGCGCGACGCCGCGGTGGAACAGCACCGGCACGTCCTCGAGCACCGCGCGGAACATCTCCGAGAAATCGGACGAGGCGCCGCAGGTCGCGTAGCTGACGATATAGCTGGACTCGCGCGCGACGTCGGTCAGCACGTGGAGGAGCGAGGTCTTGCCGATACCGCGCTCGCCATAGAGCACGACATGGCTGCGCTGGGTCTCGATCGCCGAGATCAGCCGGCTCAGCATGCCCAGGCGCCCCGCGAAGCTCGCGCGGTTGGTCACCGGCTGGGTCGGCGTGAACATGTTCATCATCGCGAAGCGCGCGCGGGTGATCTCGCGGCGCTCGCCGCGCTTGCGCTCCACCGGGCGATCGAGCGCCGATGCGCGGAAGCCCGGAAAGTCGGGCCTCAGCCGCCCGGCCGTGCTCGTCTCGCGCGGCGCGCCCGCATAGCCCGTGACGAGCGGAAAGTCCTGATCGTCGTCGTCATGCTTGCGCCCGAAGGGCCACAGGAACCTCATTGCAGAACTTCGCGACACGCATGCACCTCATTTACTGAACGTCGTTCATCCGCGGCAACGATCACCGGCGCTTGATGAACTCGTAGGGCTTGATCACCAGGGCGATATACGCAAGCACGAGTATCACCGTAATGATTGCGAAAACGTGATACTCCTCATTGCCGAGATAATTGGCAACCGCACAACCAACTGCGGGCGGAAGATAGCTGATCATCGTGTCGCGGACGACCGAATCTTCCTGCGAGCGTTGCAGAAAGATCACGATCAGTCCCGCGAATATCGCGACAGTCACCCAATCATATGGCGTCTGCATTGAAAAAACATTCCTTCCTGCGCCCGGGAGCCGTCGGCCCCTGGTCCCCCCAATCGCTTCTTGCCACGCCCGTAGCAGCGGCAACGGCGGCTAGCTAGACCGCCGCCGTCCCCATAATGTGCCGTAAATGCAAATTCTTCGCTAGTGCATCCGCGCGCGCGAATATCCGCCGTGCGGGGCGAGGCCCAAAAGAAGACAGGCGTGACAATCGGGACACAGCGCCGGCTTAGATTGGTTGCTTGACCTGCAGGCTATTGATATGAGCGGACAAGCCTGGGGGTCTCAAGTGCGCGCGCAAACGTTACGAATTCGAGGTGTGAATTCCGCCTCCGCATTTTCGCGGGCTTCATTGTCGCGTAGTGGCACGGTCGCTCTGCTGGCCACGGCCTGCGTCGCAGCCCATGTCGCGCCTGCAGCAGCGCAGCAGGCGACTGGGACGCGGCAGATCGGTGTCAGCGTCTCCAACCGTCTCCAATATGACAGCGACGTCGTGCTGAGCGACAATCGCATCAGCGCCGGCCGCGGCAGGGACGATGTCAGCGCCTCGCCCAGCCTCGACCTCGACATCTATCTGCCGCGCGCGACGGGAAGCCTCTATCTGCGGGGCAATCTGGGCTACACCTTCTACCGCAAGTTCACGAAGCTCAACCGCGAGCGGATCAACCTCGAAGGCGGCTTCGATCAGCGGGTGCTGGGGGATTGCATCGTCCATGGCAGCGCCAGCTATGCGCGGCAGCTGAGCGATCTGGGCGACCTCCTCACGACGGTGCCGGTCACCGGCGCGTTCAGGAACAGCCAGGAAAATCGCGAGATCTCCGCCGATATCGGCTGCGGCGGCGCCATTGGCCTTCGTCCGTCGGTGGCGGTCAGCCGCTCGGAGGTCCGCAACACCTCTCCGCTGCGCAAATTCTCGGACGCCGATACCAACAGCCTGACCGGTCAGATCGGCTATTCGGCCCCAGCGCTCGGCGTGGTCTCGGTTTTCGGGCGCTACAGCGACAGCAAATATATCAACCGCCCGACCCCCGGCGGCAGCGATGACGGCGTGCGCACCTATGCGGCCGGCGTGCAGCTCGAGCGCAATCTGGGAACGCGCTTCAATTTCACGGGCTCGGTCAACTACAGCAAGGTGAAGCCCTATCTCGCCTCGGTGAAGGATTTCAGCGGCGTCGGCTTCGATCTCTCTGCCCTGTATCGCGGCGACTTCTTCCAGATCGGGCTGACCGGCAGCCGCGCCGCGGAGCCCTCGACGCTGCTTTTCGTCAGCTATGACATCCAGACGACCCTGGGTCTGACCTTGACGACCGAGATCACGCCGCGGATCCGCTGGAACGGCGGATTTTCGTATCGCCGTCGCGCCTTTTCCCCGTCGCCGATCTTCATCAACGCGCCGATTACCGGAAGCGAAGAACTGTACACGCTCAACGCGGGTCTCAGCTACCAGGCGGGACGTCGTCTGCGTTTCTCGCTCGACGGCACCTATTCGAAACGAACCTCGAATACGCAGCTCTTCAACTATGATCAGAAGCGTATCGCACTAACCACTTCCCTGTCTCTCTAAGCCCGGGCGATCAGCTATGCAGACCAAGCTCCATCGTTTCCTCCTTCTCGCCGCGGTTGCCTCGGTCGCCACGCCGGCCATGGCGCAGATCCCGACGCGCAGCGTGCCCGCCCCGCGGCCGGCATCCGCGCCGACCATGCCCGCGCAGATGCCGCCGCAGAACGTCCCGGCCGCGACGCCGGCGCAGACTGCGACGGCAGAGCCCGCCCTGCCCACGGTCGCGCCCGCCGGCTATCGCATCGGCGCCGATGACGTGATCGAAGTCGATGTGCTGGGCCAGTCCGATTTCAAGACGCGCGCCCGCGTGCGCAGCGACGGTACCGTCACGCTCCCCTATCTCGGCAACGTGCCGGTCGTCGGCGAGACCGCGGTCTCGCTGGCCGACAAGCTCGGCGCCCAGCTCCGCGCCGGCGGCTATTATGCCAAGCCGATCGTCAGCGTCGAAATCCTCGGCTTCGTCAGCAACTATGTCATCGTGCTCGGCGAGGTCGGCACCGCCGGCCTCCAGCCGATCGACCGCGGATACCGGCTCAGCGAGATCATCGCGCGCGCAGGCGGCATGAAGGGCACCGCGGGCGAGAGCGTCACGCTGACCCATGCCGACGGCACGACCGAGCAGCTGGTTTTCGACAAGCTGGCCCGTGGTGGACCGTCGGACGATCCGGTTGTGAAGCCCGGCGACAAGATCTTCGTGCCGACTGCCGAGCGTTTCTACATTTATGGCCAAGTTAACGCTCCGGGCGTATACGCGATTCGTTCGGACATGACGCTGCGCCGGGCACTTGGACAAGGTGGCGGTCTGACGCCTTCGGGGTCGCAGAAAAAAGTGAAGGTTTATCGCAACGGCGAAGAGCGTAAGATGAACCTCGACGAACTTCTGCAGCCGGGTGACGTCATCGTTGTCGGCGAGCGGGCGTTCTAAAGCATAGTCGAATATTGGTGAGGCGAGCCCGTGAGTCTAGTTCAGTTCTTCCGCATCCTCTGGGCACGCCGCTGGATCATCCTTCCGGCATTCCTGGTCTGCGTGGCGACCGCGGCGATCGTGTCGCAGTTCCTGCCGCAGCGCTACCGCGCCAGCACGCGGGTCGTGCTCGACACGTTCAAGCCCGATCCGATCACCGGCCAGGTGATGAACTCGCAGTTCATGCGCGCCTATACGCAGACGCAGATCGAGCTGATCGAAGATTACCGCACCGCCGGCCGGGTGGTCGATGCGCTCGGCTGGGTGAACGATCCCGGCAACATCGCGGCATTCAACGCGTCGTCGGCCGCAGCCTCGGGTGATATCCGCCGCTGGCTGGCGCAGCAGATCATCGCGAACACCAAGGCCGGCATCATCGAGGGAAGCAACATCCTCGAGATCAACTATATCGACACCACGGCCGAACGCGCCGAGCAGATCGCGAACCTGGTGCGCAAGGCATTCCTCGAGGAAAGCCTCGCCTATAAGCGCGACGCCGCCAACAAATCTGCGGCCTGGTACACGCAGCAAGCGGATGCCGCGCGCAAGGCACTCACCGAAGCCGAAGACACGCGGACGGCCTTCGCCAAGGCGAACGACATCGTCCTGACCTCGGCCAACACCGATCTCGACACCCAGAAGCTCGAGCAGCTCGAGGGCCAGAGCGTCGCCGCGCAGAGCTCGCCGAGCATGTCGGCACCCAGCGGCGGCATGGGCCCCGCGGCGATCCAGCTTGCCGCGATCGACCAGCAGATCGAGCAGGCAGCGACCACGCTCGGCCCCAATCACCCGATGTTCCAGGCGCTCCAGCGCCAGCGCGTGGTCGTCGCGGCGGCCGCGGCAAGGGAACGGAACTCCAGCGCGGCGACCTCGGTCGTCAATGTCGGGGCGATCCAGAGCGCGGCCAATGCGCAGAAGTCGCAGGTTATCGCGAAGAGCGAGAAGCTGGACCAGCTCGTGCGGCTGCAGCGTGACGTCGAGCTGAAGAAGGAGCAGTTCCTCAAGGCCTCGTCGCGCGTCGGCGACTTGCGGCTCGAGGGCAACAGCGACGATGCCGGCATGACCACGCTCGGCGAAGCGACTGCGCCCGAAAATCCCTATTTCCCCAATATCCCGCTGATCGTCGGCGGTGCCGCGGGCTTCGGGCTGGGCCTGGGCGTGCTGATCGCGCTGCTCGTCGAGCTTCTCGGCCGGCGCGTGCGCAGCACCGAGGATCTCGAGCTCGCAGTTGGCGCGCCGGTCTTCGGCGTCGTCCAGACCGGCTTCTCGCTCCCCAGCCGGCTTCGCCGGGGGTATCGGACGGCTGCAGAATCGGCAGAAGCACAGGAGGTCGTGGTAAACTGATATGGACGGTCTCACTACGCCTCAGCAGGAACCATCCTCCGACGAGCCGAGCAGCGGCTCGGCCTATCCGGAAACGGTCGATGTCCTCGAATATCAGCTCGTGCTGGCCGACCCGAGCGGCATCGAAGCCGAAGCGATCCGCGGCCTGCGCACACGCATCGTCGCGCAGCATCTCCGCGAGGGACGCCGCGCGCTGGCGATCTGCGCGCCTACCGCCGGCGCGGGTTGCACGTTCATCGCGGTGAACCTGGCGACCGCGCTCGCCCAGATCGGCATCAAGACCGCGCTGGTCGATGCCAATCTGCGCGATCCCTCGATCGGCCAGGCGTTCCACATCCTGCCGCCGAAGCACGGGCTCGCCGATTATCTGTCGTCGAGCGACATTCCGATCGACGGGATCATCCACCCGACGCGCCTCGACAATCTGTCGGTCGTCCCGGCCGGCGAGACGTCGTTCAGCCCGCAGGAACTGCTCTCGTCAGAGCGCTTCCGCGACCTGGTCGGCCAGCTGCTCCGCGAGTTCGAGATCACGATCTTCGACACCACGGCCTCGAACACCTGCGCCGATGCGCAGCGCGTCGCCAATGTCGTCGGGTACAGCCTGATCGTCGCACACAAGGATTCGAGCTACATTCGCGACGTCACGACGCTCAGCAAGATGCTGCGCGCCGATCGTTCGAATGTCGTCGGCTGCGTATTGAACGGATACTGAGTTGTCCGACATAGCGGAAATCGCGGCCGGCCCGCCGCGACCCAGGGCGATTGCTGGCTACTGGCTTGCAGTCCTCGGCTTGCTGTCGCTCGCGATCCCGACGTTCCTCACGCTCGCGCGCCAGGTCTGGAGCTCCGAAGGGGGCGTCCACGGCCCGATCGTGCTCGCCACGGGGATCTGGATGCTCTGGCGCCAGAGCAAGTCCTTCGCCGAACTCGCGCGGCCGGGCAATCTGGCGGCCGGGCTCGGTATCCTGCTGCTCGCGCTCATAATCTATGTTGGCGGCCGCATCTTCGACTTCATCAGCATCGAGGTGGCGGGGCTGGTCCTCACGGCATTCGCGGCGGCCTATCTCTATTTCGGCGGGCGGGCGCTGCGGCAGAACTGGTTCCCGGTGCTGTGGCTGTTCTTCCTGATCCCGCCCCCGGGCTGGGCGGTCGATCGGCTGACCGCGCCGCTCAAGGAATTCGTGTCGTTCGGCGCGACCAAGTTCCTGCTGCTGTTCGACTATCCGATCCTGCGCCAGGGCGTGACCCTGTTCATCGGGCCGTATCAGCTCCTGGTCGAGGACGCCTGCTCGGGCCTGCGCTCGCTGTCGAGCCTGGTCGTCGTGACCCTGCTCTACATCTACATCAAGAATAAGCCGTCCTGGCGCTATTCGCTGCTCGTCGTGCTGTGGATCGTTCCGGTGGCCGTGCTCGCGAACATCATCCGCATCGTGATCCTCGTCCTGATCACTTACTATTGGGGCGATGCCGCCGCGCAGAGCTTCCTCCACAATACGGCGGGCGTGGTGATGTTCGTCGTCGCGCTCCTCGGCATCTTCGCCGTCGACTGGGTCTTCGAATATTTCATGGGATTGCGCGGGAGGCGTCATGTTCAACCGGCGTGACATCCTGATCGGCGCGTCGTGCTTCGCGGCGGCGGGCACGGCGATGGCGATGAAGCCGCGCAACCGCATGGACCTGCTGCGCGGTGCCAATCTCGACGAGTTGATGCCCCACGCCTTCGGCGCCTGGAAGGCCGAGGATGTCGGCGCGCTGATCGCCCCTCCGCGCGAGAACAGTCTCGAGGACAAGCTCTACAACACCGTCGTCAGCCGCGTCTTCTCGCGCAGCGACGGCGCGATGGTGATGCTGCTGATCGCCTATGGCAATGCGCAGACCGATCTGCTCCAGCTGCATCGTCCCGAGGTCTGCTATCCGTTCTTCGGCTTCACGGTGACCAACAGCCACCCGGAGACGATCACGATCACGCCGCAGGTGGCGGTTCCCGGCCGCGCGATGACCGCGTCGAGCTACAACCGCACCGAGCAGATCCTGTATTGGGCGCGCGTCGGCGAATATTTGCCGCAGACCGGCAACGAGCAGCTTCTGGCACGCCTGAAGAGCCAGATTGCGGGCTTTATCGTCGATGGCGTGCTGGTGCGGATTTCGAATGTGACGAGCGAGGCCGATGACGGCTTGGCGATCAACCGCGATTTCGCCCGCCAGCTGGTCGAGGCGCTGCCCAAGCCGCTGCTCGCGCCGCTGCTCGGCACCAGCTTTGGGGAAACGATCGCTGCGAACCGGCCCAAGCCTGCCTGACCCCCTTTGCGGCTCCGTCGCTTCGGCGTACGGATGATGCAGCCGTAAAGGGAGATACGGGTGAACGTCCGGGGCAATCTGCGGCGCCTCTACAACGGCATCAACAAGCATGCCGCGCGCCGCATCATCCCCGTGCTGTATCGTCCGGTGGCGGCCGGCAGGCTGGTCAAGATGGGCAATGGGTACGGCGCATGGCGCGTGCCGATCGACCGGATCCGAGCGGGCATGGTCTGCTATTGCGTCGGCGTCGGCATCGATGCCTCGTTCGATATCCGGCTCGCGCAGATGGGCTGCCAGGTCTATTCGTTCGATCCCACGCCCACTTCGGTCGCCTATATCGCGACGCTGGACTATCCCAGGGACCGGCTGAGATTCCTGTCGGTCGGCTTATGGAGCGAGAACGCCACGCTCGAATTCTTCATGCCGGCGGACGGCGTGGTCAACATGTCGGTCAAGAATGTCCATCTCACCGGCGTCTCGGTGAAGGCCGAGTGCAAGACGCTGACGACGATCATGCGCGAGCTCAGCCACGCCAGGATCGACCTGCTCAAGATCGATGTCGAGGGTGCCTGGAGGGAAATCATCGATTCGATGGTCGCGGATGACATCCGCCCCTCGATCTTCTGCGTCGAGTTCGACAGCCCCACTTCGACCCTCAAGGTCGCGCGCACGATCCGCCGGCTCAAGCGTATCGGCCTCGAACTCGCCGATATCGATCGCGACAATTACCTGTTCGTCCAGTCGGCGCTTGTCGACGCCGCCTGACCCGCCTCCTCAGCGTTCGTGGAGCGCGTCGCGACCGGTCTCGACGATCGGGCTGATCAGATAGCTGAGCAACGAACGCCGGCCCGTGACCAGATCGGCGCTCGCATTCATCCCCGGACGCAGCGGCACCCGGGCGCCATCGACCGCGATATAGGCCCGGCTCAGCGATACCCGCGCCTTGAACACCGGCGGCTGGCCTTCCTTGACGATCACCGCCTCGGGGCTGATCGCGATCACCTTCCCCGGGATCGTGCCGTAGCGCGTATAGGGAAAGGCCTGGAGCTTCACGTTCACCGGCATGCCGGTCTTCACAAAGCCGACATCGCCGTTCTGGATCGCCACCTCGACCTCGAGCCGGGCATTTTCCGGCACGATCGACAGCAGCGGCTTGGCGCCTTCCACCACGCCGCCCTCGGTGTGCACCGAAAGCTGCGAGACCGTGCCGGTAACCGGCGCGCGAAGCTCGCGGAACGAGCTGCGCAGGGTCACCTTGGCGAGTTCCTCGCGCCGTGCGCGGGTGTCGTCCTCGGCGTTGACCAGCTCCTGCAGGATCTGGCCCCGCGCTCCCTCGCGCGTCTTGACCGTCGAGCTCGACGTGCTCCGCGATTGCTGGGCGAGCCGGCCGACCGCCGCGCGTGCAGCCGCCAGGTCCTGCGTCTCCGCGATCAGCTGGCGCCGCATGTCGACGACGCGCAGCTTGGAGACATAGCCCTTGGCGGCGAGCGCCTCGTTGGCGCGCACCTGCTGCTCGAGCAGCGGCAGCGATTGCTGGAGCTTCTGCACCTGCGCCTGCGCCTCGGCCGAGGCCGAAGCCGCCGCGCCGCTCTCGGAACGCCCCGTGGCGGCCATCGCCTGGATTTCGTTCAGGCGCGCACGTGCCAGGCTGCGCTGGGTCTCGATCTCGGCTGCCGGCGCCGATTCCGGCGCAACGAACAGGAAGCCCTTGCCGTCCAGCGCGCCCAGCACCGCGCGGTTGCGCGCCACCTCGAATTCGGAAGTGAGCAGTGCCGCCCGCACCTGCGCCGCCTCGGCCGACGACACGGTCGGGTCGAGCGTGATCAGCACCTGGCCCTGCTGGACCCGCTGTCCCTCGGCGACCAGGATCTTGCGGACGATGCCGGTTTCGGCCGCCTGCACCACCTTGGTCTCGCCCACCGGCGCGATACGCCCTTCGGTGGGAGCGATGACGTCGACCTTGCCGAGCACCAGCCACAGCGCGGTGGCCGCGATTCCGACGAGCATCACCTTGGCGGTGAGGCGCGCCGTCGGCGATACCGGTCGCTCGACGATCTCGAGCGCGGCGGGCAGGAATGCCGTGTCATATTCGTCGCGACCCCAGCGACCGCCGTTGCGCAGCGGACGCAGGATGCCCTTCTGCTCGATCGGAACGATGGCGTTCATGCTGCGATTTCTCCGATGCCGCTCTGGCGGCGATAAAGATCGGCGTAGCGGCCGCCGGCGCGGATCAGCTGCTCGTGATTGCCGCTCTCGACGATCCGCCCGCTCTCGAGCGTGATGATCCGGTCGCAGCTGCGGACGGCGGACAGGCGGTGCGCGATGACGATCAGCGTGCGGCCGGCCGAGATCGCGTTGAGATTGTTCTGGATCAGCTCCTCGCTCTCGGCATCGAGCGCCGAGGTCGCCTCGTCGAACACCAGCATCCGCGGATTGTTGACCAGCGCGCGGGCGATCGCGATGCGCTGGCGCTGCCCGCCGGACAGGTTGACGCCGCGCTCGACAATCTCGGTATCGTATCCGCGCGGCTGGCGCATGATGAACTCGTGCGCCCCCGCCAGCCTCGCCGCGCTGACGACGCGATCGAACGGCATCGCCGGGTTGGCGAGCGCGATATTCTCGCGGATCGTGCGGTTGAAGAGCAGATTCTCCTGCAGCACCACGCCGATCTGGCGGCGCAGCCAGGCGGGGTCGAGCTGGTTCACATCGACATCGTCGACCAGCACGCGCCCGGCCTCGGGCATGTTGAGCCGCTGGAGCAGCTTGGCGAGCGTCGACTTGCCCGATCCCGACGAGCCGACAATGCCCAGCGAGGTCCCCGCCGGAATGTCGATCGTGATGTCGCTGAGCACCGGCGCGGTATCGGCCGAATAGCGGAAGCTGACGAATTCGAAGCGTACCGCGCCGCGCACCGCCGGCAGCGTCGCGGATGATGCCGAACGCGGCTCCGGCGCGTGGTTCAGGATGTCGCCCAGCCGCTCGATCGCGGTGCGGACCTGCTGGAAGTCCTGCCACAGATGCGCCATCCGGATCACCGGCCCGGTCACGCGCTGCGCGAACATGTTGAACGCGACCAGCGCGCCCACCGTCATCGAGCCCGCAATGACGAACTTGGCGCCGAAGAACAGGATCGCCGCGAAGGTGATCTTCGAGATCAGCTCGATGCCCTGGGTACCGGTATTGGCGACGTTGATCAGCCGCTGCGATGCCGCGGTATAGGCCGCGAGCTGCTGCTCCCAGCGGTTCTGCCAGTGCGGCTCGACCGCGGTCGCCTTGATCGTGTGGATGCCCGATGCGCTCTCGACCAGCAGCGCGTTGCTCGCCGAGCTCTTCTCGAACTTGTCGTTGACGCGTTCGCGCAGCGGCCCCGCCACGCTCAGCGAGACGATGACATAGGCGACCAGCGAGATCGCGACGATCCCGAACAATGCCGGCGAATAGACGAGCATCGCCACCAGGAAGACGATCGTGAAGATCGGATCGACGATCACGGTCAGCGACGCGTTGGTCAGGAACTCGCGGATCGTCTCGAGCTGGCGGACGCGGGTGATCGTGTCGCCCACCCGGCGCTGCTCGAAATAGCTGAGCGGCAGCGAGAGCAGGTGGCGGAACAGCTTGGCGCCCAGTTCGACGTCGATCTTCTGCGTCGTCTCGGTGAACACGCGGGTGCGGATCCAGCCCAATGCGACTTCCCATACCGACACCGCCAGGAAGGCGAGCGCCAGCACGTTGAGCGTGCTCAGGCTGTTGTGAATGAGGACCTTGTCGATCACGCCCTGGAACAGCAGCGGCGCGGCAAGGCCGAGCAGGTTGAGCGCGAAGGTGATGACGAGCACTTCGATCAGCAGCTTGCGATAGCGGCGCATCTGCTTGCCGAACCAGGCGAAGCCGAAGCGCAGGTCAGGCGCACCCACCGCGCGGGTAGTGAGCAGGATCACCAGTCCCGACCACATCGCGTCGAGATCCTCGCGCCCGACATGCTCGGGCGCATGGCCCGGCCGCTGGATCACGATGCCGTGCTCGCTCAGCCCGCCGATCAGGAACCATCCGTCTGGGCCGTGCGCCATCGCCGGAAAGGGCTGGCGCGAAAGGCCGCCGCGCTGGACCTGGACGGCCTTGGCGCGCACGCCGGCGTGGCGCTTGGCCAGGCGGATGACGTCGTCGGGCGAGATCGCCTGGTCGTGGCCGAGTTCGTGGCGGAGCTGCTCGGGGGTCGTCGCGATTCGGTGCACGCCGAGCAGCGCCGCGAGTGCATGCAGGCCGGACTCGCGCATCTCCTGCTCGCGCTCCGCGGAAGCGCCCGCAGCGAAAGCACTCTGGAGCCGCGCCTGCATATCATCGCGTTTCATTCTGGGATTCCGCCTTCCATTGGCTGGCACGGAAGGACGTGATGAAGAAAACTGGTAAATAATTCCCTAAATTGCGGGAATTCCGGGGTTTTTACGGAGCTCAGCAAAGATACCGAAAACATGTCCAATATGTTTCCATGTATTGCCGTATCCTCGAATTAATGTTGCGACTGCGAAAAACGCAATTGCGGTTGATGCCGCGTTAACGTACCGAAAAGTGCGAGCGGCAGGGGGGAACAAGCTCTTCCGTCGTGTCCTGACCCAGGATTTTCGGAGGATAGCATGACCCGTTTTCAGCGCGTTCTGACCGCAGCGGCTTTGACCGCGGCCACGCTCGGCTTCGCCGGCTCCGCCAATGCGGCGAATTTCATCTGCAATCCCGCCCCCGGCGTCTGCACGTTCGACGGCACGACGGGCGGCATCGTCAATTCGATCGTCAAGGGCGCAACCAGCACCGATCGCTTCTATTTCACGGTCTCGTCGGCAGGCGAATTCCTGTTCAACTGGACCACGAGCAAGCTCTCGCTCACCTCGGCCAATTTCAACGGCGGCGCCGCGTTCGCCCCGATCTTCGGCCAGGATTACAGCTTCAACGTCCTCGCGGCGGGGACCTATTTCCTCGAAGTGACCTCGCACAACGGCACCGAGCGCGCCTCGACTTTCGTGACCTCGGCCGATTTCGCCGCGGTTCCCGAGCCGGCGGTGTGGGGCATGATGATCGGCGGCTTCGGCCTGGGCGGCATGGCGCTTCGCCGCCGTCACGCACGGGGCTCCGCCGCGCTCGCCTGAACGGCCGAGCCTGCAAGGCTATCGAAGGGGCGCTTTCGGGCGCCCCTTTTTTGTTGCGCCTCGGGCTCGCCCTACCCCGCGCGGCCGGGACCCCTTTTGCCATTAGCCGGCTGTTAAGGCCGCTGGAGTACCTTCGCTCACGAGTTGAAGGAAAGAATGATGGCCCAGCCTGCTGTCTCACCGTTTCATGAGCCGAAGCCTGCCGAGCGCCCCGCCGCGCGGCAACCGGAAGCGCTGGGCGAGCTCGGCGAAGGCCCCGTGGCTGCGCTGCAGCAAATGCTGGTCACGCGGATCGCGGATTGGCCGACCGTCGCCGACCCGTTCGCCGTCGAAGGACCGCGCCAGATCCTAGAAGAAATCGTCTCGGCGGTGTCGCGCGCGGCTGGTTATGTCTGCCTCGCAGGGGCTTTGATAGGTATTGGGGCGTACATCTTCATAGTGTAACTATTTAGATTGTTTCAGTTCCGTCTCAGTCTAGAACCGGTTGGTCGCGCAGACGGGTTTCCAGTTAATGGGCGGGTAGGTATATTGCACCGCACAAGGCCGAATCGGCCATGGCCAGCGTATTTAATAGTGGGGGCCAGACGAGGCGATGAACGCTTTGGAAGCACAGCGCGCGTTTGAGGAGCAGATACGCGTGCGCACCGCATCGAGCACAGCCGTGATTCCACGCCGCTCGACTTGGTCCAAATCCTCGGTCCGCCTGCTGCTCTACGCGCAGCTGCTGTTGCTGGATTCGGCTTCGATCATCGCTGGCTTCTATCTCGCATCGAGCGTGCGCGAGGGCCATTGGCTGTCGCTCGCCGGCGTCAATGTCGGCTTCTTCCTGCTGCCGATCACGATCGGCACCGCGATCGCGACATCCACCTATTCGATCAATTCGCTGCGTTATCCGCTCGCGGGTCTGCGCGGCATCGTCTCGGCATTCGCCTTCTCGGTGCTGATCATGTTGCTGGGCACGTTCGTGCTCACCACCGATCTGCAGCTCTCGCGCCTCCAGCTCGGCGTCGGCGCAGCGTGCGCGCTCGTCCTGCTCGCGACGGGGCGCATGCTCTTCCGGATACACGCCAAGCGCGTTACCGGCGGTCTCTGGCTCGACGAACTGATCATCGTCGACGGCGCGGTGCTCGATGCCGTCGACGGGGTCGTCTCGCTCGATGCGCGCGTGGTCAACCTGTCGCCCAACCCGCAGGATCCGCTGATGCTCCAGCGCCTCGGCAGCTCGGTCGTCGGGTTCGACCGCGTCGTCGTCGCCTGCGCGGCCGAACGCCGGGCGGTCTGGGCGCTGCTGCTCAAGGGCATGAACATCAAGGGCGAGATCCTCGTCCCCCAGTTCAACGAGCTTGGCGCGATCGGTGTCGGCACCTTTCTGGGCAAGGACACGCTGGTCGTGTCGCAGGGTCCGCTCAGCATGCCCAACCGCGCCAAGAAGCGCGCGCTCGACCTGGCGATGACCGTCCCCGCGCTGATCGCACTGGCCCCGCTGATGCTGTTCGTCGCGATCGCGATCAAGCTTGAGTCGCGCGGGCCCGTCCTGTTCGCGCAGGACCGCGTCGGCCGCGGCAACCGGCTGTTCAAGATCCTCAAATTCCGTTCGATGCGCCAGGAGCGCACCGATGCCGACGGTACGCGCTCCGCGAGCCGCGACGACGACCGCATCACCCGCATCGGCAAGATCATCCGCAAGACCAGCATCGACGAGCTTCCCCAGCTCATCAACGTGCTGCGCGGCGACATGAGCCTGGTCGGCCCCCGCCCCCATGCGCTGGGATCGCGCGCGGCCGAGCAGCATTTCTGGGAGATCGACGAGCGCTACTGGCACCGCCATTCGCTCAAGCCCGGCATGACCGGCCTCGCCCAGATCCGCGGCTTCCGCGGCGCGACCGATCGCCGCGTCGACCTGACCAACCGGCTCCAGGCCGATATGGAATATATCGACGGCTGGGACATCTGGCGCGACGTCAGCATCCTGCTGAAGACGCTCAAGGTCGTCGTCCACTCCAACGCCTTCTGATCCCTGCAAGTCTTGCGTTGAAACGAGGCCCGGTTCGCGGCATCGCTGCGCGGACTTCCTTTCCGAGCGAGCAATGACCCAGCAGACCTTTCTCGTCACCGGCGGCGCCGGCTTCATCGGATCCGCGGTGGTGCGCCATCTCGTCCGCTCGGGCGCGCGCGTCATCAATCTCGACAAGCTCACCTATGCCGGCAACCCGGCCTCGCTCGCCTCGATCGAGAACGCGCCCAACTACCGCTTCGTCCAGGGCGACATCGCCGACACCGGCCTGGTGCTGCCGCTGCTCCGCGAAGAGCAGGTCGACGTGGTGATGCACCTCGCCGCGGAGAGCCATGTCGACCGCTCGATCGACGGCCCCGGCGAATTCATCGAGACCAATGTCGTCGGCACCTTCAAGCTGCTCCAGGCCGCGCTCGAGCATTGGCGCGCGCTCGAGGGCGCGAAGCGCGAGGCTTTCCGCTTCCACCATATCTCCACCGACGAGGTGTTCGGCGACCTGCCCTTCGACAGCGGCATCTTCACCGAGGAAACGCCCTACAACCCCTCCTCGCCCTATTCGGCGTCCAAGGCGGCGAGCGACCATCTCGTCCGCGCCTGGCACCACACCTATGGCCTGCCGGTGGTGCTCTCGAACTGCTCGAACAATTACGGGCCGTTCCACTTCCCCGAAAAGCTGATCCCGCTGACCATCCTCAACGCGCTCGAGGGCAAGCAGCTGCCGGTCTATGGCAAGGGCGAGAATGTCCGCGACTGGCTCTATGTCGACGATCATGCCCGCGCGCTGGCGACGATCGCCACCACCGGCAAGGTCGGCGAGAGCTACAATGTCGGCGGCCGCAACGAGCGGACCAACCTGCAGGTGGTCGAGACGATCTGCGACATCCTGGACGTGCGTATTCCGCTCGAGGATGGCCGCAAGCGTCGCGAACTCATCAGCTTCGTCACCGATCGCCCCGGCCATGATCGCCGCTATGCGATCGACGCGACCAAGCTCGAGACCGAGCTCGGCTGGAAGGCCGAGGAGGATTTCGAATCCGGCATCGCCCGGACGGTCGACTGGTATCTCGACAATGGCTGGTGGTGGGAACCGATCCGCTCGGGTAAATATGCGGGCGAGCGGCTGGGCGCGGCCTGATGCGCATCCTCGTCACCGGCAGCGAGGGCCAGGTGGCCCGGAGCCTGGCCGAGCAGCCCGGCGACCACGAGCTGGTCTTTGTCGGCCGCCCCGATCTCGATCTTGCGGCCCCCGAGACGATCGAGGCGACGGTAGCGCGGGTCCATTCCGACCTCATCGTCTCCGCCGCCGCCTATACCGCGGTCGACAAGGCCGAGAGCGAGACCGAGCTGGCGCTGGCGATCAACGGCACCGCGCCCGGAGTGCTCGCCCGCGCCGCCGCGAGGATCGGCGCGCCGATCATCCATCTCTCGACCGACTATGTCTTCGACGGCAGCCTCGACCGGCCCTGGCGCGAGGACGATCCCGTCGGCCCGATCAACGCCTATGGCGCCACCAAGCTCGCCGGCGAGCAGGCGGTGCAGGCCTCCGGCGCCACTTATGCCATTCTCCGCCTTGCCTGGGTCTACAGCCCGTTCGGCAATAATTTCGTCCGGACGATGCTCCGCCTCGCCGAGACCCGCGACGCGCTGAACGTCGTCGAGGACCAGCGCGGCTGCCCGAGCTCGGCGCTCGACATCGCCACCGCGATCCTCAAGGTCGCCGATGCGTGGGACCGGGACGGCGCCACCAGCGGCGTCTATCACTTCGCCGGCACCGGCGAGACCGACTGGGCCGGCTTCGCCCGCGAGATCTTCGCCGAGAGCGCCGGCCATGGCGGCCCCGGCGCCACGGTCACCGGTATCCCCTCCTCCGACTACCCCACCCCCGCGCGGCGCCCGGCCAACTCGCGTCTCGACTGCACCCGCTTCGCCGAGACCTTCGGCTACCGCGCGCCGAGGTGGCAGGAGTCGCTGGCGGTGGTGGTGGGGCGGTTGGCTGGTTGAACCCTCCGCTCGTACCCTAGTTGCGGACGCTCAAATTCCAGCCTCGGCTGGATCGTATCCCAGGAAGGTGGCGGTGAGTATTCGCCGCAGGGTCCGCCAATACGGGCGACGCGAAACGGTGCCATTCCGGCCCAAGATCGCCTCGAACCACTCGCTGCGCGGACCGAAAATATAAGCATCGCGAGCAGCCGCTGAGACCGGGATTCCCTTCGACCACGCGCGGGCATAATAGATAAACCCGTCATCGGAACGCTCGAAGGCGGTGCTCCCTATGTGCGGATAGCGTTCGAACATGCGGCCGGATCCTAGCCGCCGCGGCGTCCGCTTTCCACCACAAGCATACGCCCGGCCAGATAGAAGCGCCCCGCACAAAGCACACGAACCGCCTTGCCCCCCACGCCCACGCGACCTAACCCGCCCTCGTGTCCCAACCGAACACCGATCGCGTCCTGACCGGCCTGGCGCTCCGCCTGTTCGCGATCGCCTGCCTCTCGACCATGTCGGCGCTGATCAAGCTCGCCGAGACGCGTGGCGCGGGGCTGGTCGAGACGATGTTCCATCGCCAGCTCTGGGCGGTGCCGCTGGTGACCGCCTGGATCGCCGCGGGACCGGGCCTCGGCTCGATCCGCACCCGGCGCTTCGGCGCGCATCTCTCGCGCACCGCGGTGGGGCTCACCGGCATGGTCTTCACCTTCGGATCGGTGCTGCTGCTCCCGCTCGCCGAGGCGACGACCCTGCAGTTCACCGTGCCGATCTTCGCGACGCTTCTTGGCGCACTGCTGCTCAAGGAGCCGACCGGCTGGCACCGCTGGGGGGCGGTGATCATCGGCTTCCTGGGCGTCCTCGTCGTCGCCCAGCCGGGCGGCGGCCATTTCCCGCTCTATGGCGCGGTGGTCGGTCTGCTCGCCGCCCTGTTCGTCGCGATTGTCGCGATCCTGCTCCGTCAGATCGGCAAGACCGAGAGCGCCGGGACGACGGTCTTCTGGTTCTCGACGCTGTCGGTGCTGCCGCTGGGCATGGTCTACGCCTTCCAGCTCAAGGCGCATGATCCGCTCACCTGGGCGATCCTCGTGGCGATCGGGCTGGTCGGCGGCGTCGGCCAGTTGGCGCTGACCGGCGCGGTCCGCTTCGCGCCGGTCTCGGCGGTGGTGCCAATGGACTATTCGGGACTGGTCTGGGCGACGCTCTATGGCTGGCTGCTGTTCGGCGTGCTGCCGACGCCCTACACCTGGATGGGCGCCCCGATCATCATCGCGAGCGGCCTCTACATCGTCTATCGCGAGCAGCGCCTGCGCCGCACCGTCAGCCCGATCAGCGCCGCCGAAACACCGGCATGAGGTTGTTGGCGGGCATCTCGACGGTCCGCTCCAGCACCAGTCCCTCAGCCTCGGCCGCCGCAGCGACATCCTCAAGGTAGCGCAGTCCGAAGTCGGGGCTCTTCTCCTTCAGCCACAGCTCGAACGTCTCGTTCGAGGGCGCGGTCGGCACGCCGTGCTGCCGATAGGGCCCGTAGAGGATCAGCGGCGCGCCCGGCGCCAGCAGCCGTCCCGCCCCCGCCATCAGCCCCAGCGTCGCGTCCCACGGGCTGATATGGACCATGTTGACGCACAGGATCGCCTCGGCGCGATCGACCGGCCATTCCGCAGCGGCGGCATCGAGCCCGATCGGCGGCAGCACATTGCCCTGGTCCGCGGTCCAGGCCGCTATCGATGCGAGCGCCTCGAAATCAGGATCGCTCGGCTGCCAGATCAGCGCCGGAAAGCGCTCGGCGAACCAGGCGCAATGCTCGCCCGTCCCGCTCGCCACTTCGAGCACATGGCCCTGCGCCGGCAGCTCTTCCGCCAGCACCGCCGCGATCGGCTCCCGGTTGCGCTCCGTCGCCGGAGCGTAGCGCCGCGCGCTCACGCTGCCGCCCGCGCTTCCTCGAGCAGCCGCTTGGCGCGCAGGTACATCTCGATCCGCTGGGTCGCCAGCAGGCCCAGTGCGAAGGCGATCAGCACGTCGGTTATCGAAGCCAGGTCGATATGCAGGCCGGTGCCGCCCATCGCGGCCGCCTCGCGCACACCCATCCGGATCACGATCAGTCCCAGGATGAACAGCATCGCCGCGGGCGACGCCTTTTGGGACACCTCGTGCGTCTCGCGGTTCACGCTGATCCGCATCATCCGTCCGCGCTGCCAGCCGAGCGCCGCGCCGATGCCCAGCGCGACAAATACCGCGATCCACATCAGGCCGGCGGGCGGAAAGCGCCAGAACATGAAGCCGGCGATGCCCAGATAGAGCGCCGGGATGATCCACATCTGCTCGATCTTGAGCGGCCGCTCCCGGGACATCCGCCGCATGCGCAGCGCCAGCACGACGAGGATGATCACGGCGCTGATGGCGAAGCTGATCCAGCTCGCCTGCGGGTTCGGATGGTTCATGCCCGCATCTTTCGCAAGCGCAGCGCAAATCTCAAGCCCGAACCGTTGCGGCGCGCACGCTTCGGGTCCATCACGTCCCGTGGAGGGACGTCATGGATACGAATCGCGAAGCCACACGCCGGGAGATCAGCCCGCCCGTGGCGTTTGTCGGCACCTTCATCGGCGGCATGATCCTCAGCGGCATCCTCGGCCATCCCGATCTGCCGCTCGGCGGCAGCCTCGAGCGGACGCTCGGCGTGCTGGGACTGCTGCTCGGCGGAGGCGTGCTCTTCTCGGCGGTGCGCCTGTTCCGCGACGCGGGCGTCGATCCGTGGCGTGGTGCGCCCGGCCTGATCACCGAGGGCGTCTATGGCCGCAGCCGCAATCCGATGATCCTCGGCATGGGCCTGGTCTATCTCGGCGCCGCGATCTTCGCCGACAGCATGATCACGCTGCTGCTGATCATCCCTCTGCTCTTCGTCCTCCAGAACGAGGTGATCGCGCCCGAGGAGGCCGACATGCAGGCCCGCTTCGGCGACCGCTACCGCGCCTACAAGGAAGATGTGCGCCGCTGGATCTAGCCGCGGCGTCAAAGCGGATATGACCGAACTGCGCGGAATCTATACAGACCCACGAGGCAGCGTTCCCATCGCGATCGCCAACGATGGCAAGACTCTTTCGACACGAATTCGGGAAGTCGATTTCGCCGGATACAGCTTCGACGCACTCGCCCCCGCATCCGGTACCGGTGTCGCGGCGCTCGAAGGCTTCGTCCTCCGCGAAGGCTCGCTCTCGGACTGTCTCCTGGAAATAGATATTCCCATCGGATTGCGAACCGACAGCGCCCAACTGGCCGGCACGCTGCATGCAAGGATCGATTTGAGACACGGCCCGGCAGTCGCCCTGCAGCTCGAGCTCGCGGCCGAAGGTCTTGAAGCCAAAAGCCTTGGTGCCACCGGCTATTTCGAGGACGAGCTGCCGCAGTTGAAGCGGCAGCTACCGGCAGACGTCTGGCCGGTGAATTGCTTCTTCTGCCAGTTCGGCGATCTCAATCCCTATGGTGCCGGATTGCTCGGCTCGATGACCTGCTACCGCGCCCTGAAGGGCGAGTATCTGGCGACCCGCGACAAACTCGACGTGGTGAACATCATCGAACGATCGGATTACACGCAGGAAATATGGAGTTGCGCCGAATACGCACCGCGCACCCGTGCCGTGGGGTATCGCGGCGGCATCTAGAGGCATCGACGGCTTGTTCGATGTCGCGTTCCGCCTCGGCCCGCGCAACGACTGGATAGAGGTTTACGCGTCCCCGAAGCGTCTTCATGCACCTGAGGTACGTCGACCATCGCCGCCACACCCCCCAGCCTCGCAACACGATGACACAGAAGCTTTCGAAGACGCTATCCTACTGGTTGCGCCACGCGCCCGAAGCGGCCGGACTATCTCTCGACGACGCGGGCTGGACGCCTGTCGAGATGGTGCGGGCGGCGCTCGCACGCGAAGGTCTCGATCCCGCCGCGCTCGAGCAGGTTGTCGCCGAGAGCGACAAACAGCGCTTCGAGCTTTCGGAGGACGGCGCCCGTATCCGAGCGCGGCAGGGCCATTCGATCACCGTCGACCTTGAATGGCCCGAAGCCACGCCGCCCGAGCATCTCTATCACGGGACCGTCGCGCGCTTCCTCGACGCGATCCTCGCCGAAGGGCTCAAGCCCATGGCGCGACATCACGTGCATCTCTCGCCCGATGCGGAGACCGCAACCCGGGTCGGCGCGCGACGCGGCGTGCCGGTGATCTTGCGCATCGCGGCGGGAGAGATGGCGCGTGGTGGCGCCATCTTCCGGCTTTCGAGCAACGGCGTCTGGCTGGCCGACACGGTACCGCCCGAATTCATCGAACGGCTTTAGGCCCTTACTCCGCGGCCTCGGCCTTTGCCGGTTCCTTCCACGCCAGCACCGGCTTGCGCGCCGCCAGCGTCTCGTCGAGGCGCCGGCGCGGGGCGAAGTGCGGCGCGGTCTTGATCGTCGGATCGCCGTTCTTCGCGCGTGCCGCCACGCTGCGGAACGCGCCGATGAACTGATCGAGCGCCGCCTTGCTCTCGGTCTCGGTCGGCTCGACCAGCATCGCGCCATGGACGACGAGCGGGAAATACATCGTCATCGGGTGATAGCCCTCGTCGATCAGCCCCTTGGCGATGTCGATCGTCGAGAAGCCCTCGGGCAACCCTTCGTCCGAGAAGATCGCCTCGTGCATGCACGGGCCCGACTTGGCGAAGGGCGCGTCGAGCACATCCTCCATCGAGCGCAGGATATAATTGGCGTTGAGCACCGAATCCTCGGCGACCTGGCGCAACCCGTCGGCGCCATGGCTGAGGATATAGGTCAGCGCGCGGGTGAACATGCCCATCTGGCCCTGGAAGGCGACCATGCGGCCGAAGCTGCCGGCATGATGCTCGCCCGCCGTCTCTTCCTCGACCAGACGGAAGCCGCTTTCCGTTCTTTCCACGAAAGGTAGCGGCGCATAGGGCGCCAGCGCCTCGGACAGCACCACCGGGCCCGAACCGGGGCCGCCGCCGCCATGCGGGGTGGAGAAGGTCTTGTGCAGGTTGATGTGCATCGCGTCGATGCCGAGATCGCCCGGGCGGACGCGGCCGACGATCGCGTTGAAGTTGGCGCCGTCGCAGTAAACATAGCCGCCCACAGCGTGCACCGCGTCCGAGATCGCCTTCATGTCGCGCTCGAACAGGCCGCAGGTGTTGGGGTTGGTGATCATCACGCCGGCGATGTCCGGCCCCAGCCGCGCCTTCAGCGCCTCCAGGTCGACCCGGCCGTCGTCGGTCGCGGGGATGTCCTCGACGGTGAAGTTGGCGAAGGCCGCCGTCGCCGGATTGGTGCCGTGCGCGCTGATCGGGACGAGCAGGATCTTGCGGTGCCCCTCGCCCTTGGCCTCCAGCGCCGCCCGGATCGCGAGCACGCCGCACAGCTCGCCGTGCGCGCCCGCCTTGGGGCTCATCGCCACGGCGTGCATGCCGGTCAGCGTGACCAGCCAGTGCGCGAGCTGGTCGATCACCTCGAGCGCGCCCTGCACGGTGTCGACCGGCGCCAGCGGGTGGAGATCGGCGAAGCCGGGAAGCCGGGCCATCCGCTCGTTGAGGCGCGGATTGTGCTTCATCGTGCAGCTGCCCAGCGGGAACAGCCCGAGATCGATCGCATAGTTCTGGCGGCTGAGGCGCGTATAGTGGCGCACCGTCTCGGGCTCGGAGAGGCCCGGCAGGCCGATCGCCTTGCCGCGCTCCAGCCCGCCCAGCCGCGATGCCGCCTTGGGCGCCTCGGCGAAATCGACGCCGGTCGTGTCGGCCGAACCGATCTCGAAGATCAAAGGCTCTTCGAGCATCAGGGCACGGTTGCCGGTGAAGGTTGCGGTGCTGCTTTCGCCGGCTTCGGGGGTGGTCGGGCGCCAGCCGCTCTGGTTGATCGTGCTCATGCCAGCACCTCCTCGAGTGCGGAGGCAAGCGTCTCGACGTCCTCCTGGGTGGTGGTTTCGGTCACCGCGACGACCAGCCCGTTGGCGAGCTCGCTAGCATCGGGGTAAAGTCTGCCAAGCGAAACGCCGGCCAGTATCCCGCGCTCGGCCAGGGTGCGAACCACCGGACGCGCTTCCTTCGAAAGCTTCAGCGTAAACTCGTTGAAGAAGGCCGGGGTCACCAGCTCGACGCCCTTGACCTGCGCCAGCCGATCCGCCGCCGCGCTGGCGCCCATGTGGTTGACATGGGCCAGCTCGCGCAGCCCCTTCTCGCCGAGCAGGGTCATGTGGATCGACCAGGCCAGCGCGCACAGCACCGAGCTGGTGCAGATGTTCGAGGTCGCCTTCTCGCGGCGGATATGCTGCTCGCGGGTGCTGAGCGTCAGCACGTAACCGCGCTTGCCCTCGGCATCCTGGGTCTCGCCGCACAGGCGCCCCGGCATCTGCCGGACCAGCTTCTCCGAGCAGGCGAACAGCCCGACATAGGGTCCGCCGAACTGCAGGCCGACGCCGATCGACTGGCCCTCGCCCACCACGATATCCGCGCCCATCTCGCCCGGCGACTTGATCGCGCCCAGCGCCACCGGCTCGGTCACCACCGCGACCAGCAGCGCCTTCTTGGCGTGCGCCGCCTCGGCGAGCCTGGAGAGGTCGCCGATCCGGCCGAGAATGTCGGGATACTGCACGACCACGCACGAAGTATCGTCGTCGATCAGCGCGATCAGATCGTCGGTGTCCGGCGTCGCCGAGAGCGTCGGCAGCCGCGTGTCGAGCACGTCGCCGGTGAACTTCGCCATCGTATTGGCGACCGATACATAATGCGGGTGCAGGCCGCCCGACAGGATCGCCTTGCGGCGCCGGGTGACGCGCCGCGCCATCACGATCGCTTCCCAGCACGCAGTCGAGCCGTCGTACATCGACGCGTTCGCCACGTCGCAGCCGAGCAGCCGCGCGACCTGCGACTGGAACTCGAACATCATCTGCAGCGTGCCCTGCGCGATCTCGGGCTGGTACGGCGTATAGGCCGTCAGGAACTCGCCGCGCTGGATCAGGTGATCGACCGAAGCCGGCACATGATGCTTGTACGCCCCGCACCCCAGGAAGAAGGGCGCATCCCCCGCCGCCAGATTCTTCTTCGCGAGCGCCGTCATGTGGCGTTCGACCGCCATCTCGCTGGCATGCGGCGGAAGGCCCTGGATCGGGCCGTCGAGCTGCGCGGCGGCGGGCACGTCGACGAACAGGTCGTCGATCGAGGAAGCGCCGATCACGCCAAGCATCGCCTGGCGGTCGGTCTGGGTAAGGGGAAGGTAGCGCATTGAACTTCTTTCTCTAAGCCCCTCCCTTTCAAGAGAGGGGTTAGGGGTGGGTCAGCGATGGCGAGGGCTCGATGCCCCCGACGTCGCTTTTGGAGGTGAGTTCGGGACGCTCGCTGCGCTCGCCACCCACCCCCGACCCCTCTCTTGAAAGGGAGGGGCTAGTTTCAGATCACAGCTTGCTCACGAACGCCGCGTACTTGGCTTCGTCCATCAGGCCTTCGAGCTCGCTGGTGTCGCTGAGCGTCAGCTTGAAGAACCAGCCCTCGCCCTCGGGGTCCTCGTTCACCAGCGCGGGATTGTCGGCGAGATCGGCATTGCCCTCGATCACCGTACCCGACACCGGCGAATAGACGTCCGAAGCCGCCTTGACGCTCTCGACCACCGCGACGTCGTCGCCCTTGGTCACTTCCTTGCCCTCGTCGGGCACTTCGACGAACACGATGTCGCCGAGCTGGCCCTGGGCATATTCGCTGATGCCGACGGTGCCGATGTCGCCATCGACTTCGACCCATTCATGATCTTCGGTGTAGTAGCGGCTCATGGTCAGGCTCCCTTTCTGACGTAATTGTGCGGCACGAAGGGCATGGCGACGACCTCCGCGCTGTGGATCTTGCCGCGCTGGGCGAGCGTCACCCTGGTGCCGGGCACGGCGCTGGCGACGGGCACATAGGCCATGGCGATCGGCTTCTGGACGCTCGGCGCGAAGCCGCCCGAGGTCACCTTGCCGACCTCGTTGCCATCGGCATCGACCACCATCGCCCCCTCGCGCACCGGCTGGCGGCCCTCGACGATCAGTCCGACGCGCTTGACGATCGCGCCCTGCTCGCGCTCCATCATGATCCGCTCGTGACCCGGGAAGCCGCCTTCCTCGCGGCGGCGCTTCGACAGCGCGAAGCCCAGGTCGGCAGCGACCGGTGTCGTCTCCAGGTCGAGGTCATGGCCATAGAGCGGCAGCCCTGCCTCGAGCCGCAGCGAATCGCGCGCGCCCAGCCCGATCGGCTTCACCTCGGGCTCGGCGCACAGCGCGTCGGCAAAGGCCACGACGACGTCGCCGGGGATCGAGATCTCGAACCCGTCCTCGCCGGTATAGCCCGAGCGGCTGACCCAGAGTGGATTGCCCTGCCATTCGAACGCGGCGGCGGTCATGAACACGAGGCTGGACACGCCCGGCACGACGCGCTCCAGCGCGGTCACCGCCTCCGGGCCCTGAAGCGCGAGCAGCGCCTGCTCGTCGAGATGGTTGATGACGACCTCGTCGGCCAGCCCCTCGCGCAGCACGCCCAGATCGTCCCATTTGCACGCGCCGTTGACGACCATGTAGAGCGCCCCGGCCTCGATCTCGAAGGCGTTTGCGGCCGGCAGGCGCGAGACCATCAGGTCGTCATGGATGCCGCCATTCTCGGCGAGCAGCAGCGAATAGCGCATCCGGCCCTCGCCCAGCGCCTTGATGTCACCCGGCAGCAGCGTCTCCAGGCCGGCATCCACGCCTTCGCCCGAGAAGAGCAGCTGGCCCATATGGCTGACATCGAACAGCCCGGCATGCTCGCGGGTCCAGAGATGCTCGGCCATGATGCCTTCATACTGGACGGGCATCTCGTAGCCGGCGAACGGCACCATCCGGCCGCCGCGCGCGCGGTGCCACGCATCCAGCGGCAGCGTCAGGATCTCTGGGGTGCCGTCGCCGTCAGCGTCGCCGCGCAGTTCCGGGCTCTGGACATCTTGGCTCATGCGGGCACTCCACGACTTTTGAGGATTCGACGGACCCCGGGCGCTGCTTGCGCCCTGTGGTCCATCGCCCCCTCTGTCACGGTACCTGAGAGCTTTCCCCCGGGGATCGGGGTTACACCTTCGGTGGAGCGCGCTCGAAGCACGCTCGCTTTCCAGAGTGTCGTGGCTCGCGCGGTCCCTTGTGCCTGAGAGATTCCGGGGCGGTTGCTCCTTCGGCGGATGAGTTCCCTGGGCTCCGATCGAACCGCCGGTAAACCGGCTACGACCGGAGGGAGGCCAACACTCTCCCGCGCGCGCCTATCCCGGTCGCCCGGCATCGACGGGCACAGCCTTGGCGGGGGTGATGATTCGAGTCAACGGCCAAACTCCCTATTCTCCCCTCCCTGCAGCGAGGGGAGACGAAGAGAGATCACCGCGTCGCGTTGTACTTGAGCTGGTCCTCGGTCAGCTGGAAGCCCACCAGCGCCTCGAACGACGCCGAGGCGACTGCCGTGCGGATTGCGGGATCGGCGAGCGGATCCATCGCGGCGGCCTCTTCGCCAGCCTTGCGCTTGCGGTTGAGCCGCTTGCGGACTTCGTCGGGCAAGGTCGCCGCAGCGTGCGACACCGAGCTGCTCGCCTGGCCCTTGGCGCTGGCGCGGATCTGGCCGGCATCGAAATGCAGCGTCACATGGCTGATGCGCTTGGCGGTCACGGAGGATCCGCCGCGCACTACCGCGATGAAATAGGGCAAGGTGACGTCGCGCGCCGGGCCGGCATCGCGGCGGCGGGCAAAGACGTCGAAGGTCACGTTGGTGACCACCTGTTCGCCCGCGTCGTCGCAGGTCGAAGCCACGTTGGTGATGTTCGCCACCACGTCGATTGCCTGGGCCTCGCGGCTGTTGGCGGGGTCGAACAGCGTGACGTCGCCGGTCGCGGCGGGCACGCCGACGCGCGGGCATGCCGAACGCACCGCGGTGATGCCCGCGCCTCCGCCGCTGGAATCGATGTCGCCGGTGCGGGTGCATCCGCCGGCAGCCAGCAGGATCATGGCGGGAACGGCGATCTTGGCGAAGGAGGTGGCGGGCAAGTGGGGGCAACCTTTCAAAGCGAACAGCAGGCCGGACGCGTGTGGCGCCGGCCCGGAACGGCGCGCACCATAGGAACCGCCTTTCGCACGCGCAAGCAATCGCGTAGAGGCTCGACGCCATGGCCGAGCCGCAAAAGCCCCCCCTCGAACTCCTGATCGCCGCCCCGCGCGGCTTCTGCGCGGGTGTCGACCGCGCGATCCGCATCGTCGAGCTGGCGATCGAGAAATTCGGCGCGCCGGTCTATGTCCGCCACGAGATCGTCCACAACAAGTTCGTGGTCGACAGCCTCAAGGCCAAGGGCGCGGTCTTCGTCGAGGAGCTCGACCAGGTGCCCGACGGCGTGCCCGTGGTCTTCTCCGCGCATGGCGTGCCCAAGGCGGTGCCGCACAAGGCGGCCGAGCGCGGCCTCTCCTATCTCGACGCGACCTGCCCGCTCGTCTCCAAGGTTCATCGCCAGGCCGAGCGCCTCGTCGCCGCCGGCCGCCACATCCTGTTCGTCGGCCATGCCGGCCATCCCGAGGTGATCGGCACGTTCGGCCAGGTGCCCGAAGGCGCGATGACCCTGGTCGAGACGGTCGAGGATGCCGAGGCCGTGACGGTGCCCGATCCCGAGAACCTCGCCTTCCTCACCCAGACCACGCTGTCGGTCGACGATACCGCCGCGGTGCTCGGCGTACTCAAGCGCCGCTTCCCGGCGATCCTCGCCCCCGGCGCCGACGATATCTGCTACGCCACGTCCAACCGCCAGGCCGCGGTCAAGGCGATCGCCGAGACCTGCGACCTCGTCCTGGTGATCGGCTCCCCCAAATCGTCCAATTCCATGCGCCTGGTCGAAGTCGCGGTCCGCAACCAGACCCGCGCGACGCTGATCCAGCGCGCCGACGAGATTGATTTCGCCTGGTTCGACAATGTCCGCACCGTCGGCCTCACCGCCGGCGCCTCGGCGCCCGAGCTGCTCGTCCGCGAGGTCGTCGACCGCATCGCCAGTCGCTTCGACGTGACCGAGCGCCAGGTCGAGACGGTGGCGGAAAGCATCGTCTTCAAGCTGCCCCGCGGCCTCGAAGCCGCGTGACATCCAGCCGTCATCCCCGCGAAAGCGGGGACCCATCTCCTTTGCCCGCCCCAAGCACAACTGCTGTTGTGTCCGGGGTTATGGCAGGAGATGGGTCCCCGCTTTCGCGGGGATGACGAAGAGGGGAAGATGGCAGTCTATACGCAAGTCTCGGCCGAGGCGCTGGGCGCGTTCCTCGCGCGCTTCGACGTCGGCGAGCTCGTCTCGGCCAAGGGCATCGCCGAGGGTGTCGAGAACTCCAATTATCTCGTCGATACGACCAAGAGCCGCTTCATCCTGACGCTCTACGAAAAGCGCGTCGCGGCGGACGATCTGCCCTATTTCATGGCGCTGCTCGAGCACCTGGCGAAGCGCGGCAATCCGGTCCCGCCGGCGATCCCCGACCAGGATGGTCGCCTGATCCACGAACTCGAGGGCCGCCCTGCCTGCCTGATCGAGTTCCTCACCGGCGTCTCGGTCACCCACCCCACCCCCGCCCAGGCGCGCGCCGCGGCGGAGGCGATGGGGCACATGCACGCCAGCCTCGCCGATTTCACGCTCGACCGGCCCAATGCGCTCGGCCCCGATGCCTGGCGCCCGCTGTTCGAGCGCTGCGGCCGCGCGATGGATCTGATCCAGCCGGGTCTTTACGACCATGTGGACAAGGCTCTGGACAAGCTGTTGGCGGATTGGCCGCGCCAGCTGCCCCGCGCCGCGATCCATGCCGATCTCTTCCCCGACAATGTCCTGATGCTCGGCGATCGCGTCACCGGGCTGATCGACTTCTATTTCGCCTGCACCGAAGTCCGCGCCTATGATCTCGCGGTGATGCACGGCGCCTGGGCGTTCGACGGCGCCGGCCGCAACTATGACGGCAAAGTCGGCCAGGCGCTGCTCCAGGGCTATATCGGCAGCTTCGGCCTGTCGTCCGAGGAGCGCGCCGCCCTTCCCGTCCTCGCCGAGGGCGCGGCGCTGCGCTTCTTCCTCACCCGCACCTGGGACTGGCTCAACACCCCGGCCGATGCATTGGTGACGCGCAAGGATCCGCTCGCCTATCTGCGCCGCCTCGATTTCTACGCCGAACACGGGACATCCCTTTTCGCATGACCGAACTGCAACATGTCGAGATCGCCACCGACGGCGCGTGCAAGGGCAATCCCGGCCGCGGCGGCTGGGGCGTGGTGCTGCGCATGGGCGGCACCGAGAAGGAACTGTCCGGCGGCGAGGCGCACACCACCAACAACCGCATGGAGCTGATGGCCGCGATCCAGGGCCTCAACGCGCTCAAGCGCCCCTGCCGGGTCACGCTCTCGACCGACAGCCGCTACGTGATGGACGGCCTCACCAAGTGGATCCATGGCTGGCTCAAGAATGGCTGGCGCACATCGGACAAGAAGCCGGTCAAGAACGCCGATCTCTGGCAGGAACTACTCGCCGCCGCCAAGCCGCACCGGGTCGAATGGGTCTGGGTCAAGGGCCATGCCGGCCACCCCGACAACGAACGCGCCGACAAGCTCGCGAGCGACGCCGCGCTGGCGATGTAGGTTCTGCTATTGCCGCCCAGGATCCGCGTCACTCGCCCTAAAGGCGGTGCAACTCGGCCTTGTCGGGCGTAACAGCGAATCGCGCCAGCGTGCCAAGTTTGCCGCCGGGAGATTGGACCCGGTCCATCACCTTCACATCGGTGCGCCATTCCTTCGGCGTGATGTCGTAGGTCTGGTAGCCGCGCTGGTCATTGAGCAGCGCGACATTGGGGCTGGCGGCCTTGAGCGCCTTGTGCCGAGGGAGTTCTTCCGGAGAACCGTCCCCTCCGGAGGTGATCGAGGTTGCAAGGAACTCGGTCGCGGCCGCCGGGCCGTCGGGCTCGTCGTCGCGCATCGGAACCGTCCCCACGGCGTGGATATGCGCATCGCCGGTGGCGATGACGACATTGGTCAGCCCGTGCTCGGCGATCGACCGGGTCAGGCGCGCCCGCGCAGCCGGATAGCCGCTCCAGGCGTCTGGGCCGGGCCGGAGGCGCCGGGTCCCGGCGGGTCCCGCTTCGTAGAGCGGCATCACGAAGACCTGCTGCGCGATCAGGTTCCAGCGCGCGGCATTGCGGAAGCCGTCGGCGAGCCAGCCTTCCTGCGCGGCGCCCATGATCGTCGTCTCGGGGCCGTTCGTCGTGCGGCACGCCGTCTCCCCGGGCTTCTCGCAGGGCTGGTCGTCGCGATAGCTGCGCGTGTCGAGCACATGCATGCGCAGCAGCGCGCCGAAGTCGAGCCGGCGGTACATGGTGATGCCGCCCGGCCCCGGAAGCTGGGCGCGGCGGACCGGCATATGCTCGTACCAGGCCTGCATCGCGGCATAGCGGCGCAGAAGAAAGGCTTCGGGCGGCGTGCCGTCCTGATCGAACTTGCTCGCCCAGTTGTTGTCGACCTCGTGATCGTCGAACGACATGACGAAGGCCGCCGCGGCATGCGCCGCCTGGAGGTGCGGGTCGCTCTTGTACTGCGCGTAGCGGCGCCGATAGTCGTCGACGCTGTAGATCTCGTCGCCGAAATGGGTGCGGTCGACAGGAGTGCCGGCCGCGTCGCGGATCAGCAGGTTCCTGGGCGCCGGGTGGTTGCCGGTCTCGTAGATATAGTCGCCATAGTGGAAGACGGCGTCGAGGTCGGGCTCCTCGCTCAGGTGCCGCCACGCCTCGTACCAGCCATGCGGAAAGGCCTGGCAGCCGGCGACGGCCATCCGGATGCGGTCCACGATGCTGCCCGCGGTCGGCGCCGTGCGGGCCACCCCGACCGGGCTGGCATCCGCGCCATCCACCAGGAACCGGTACCAATAAGGCCGGCGCGGCTTGAGGCCGCCTACCTCGACATGGACCGAGTGCGCCAGCTCCGGCCGTGCGACCGCCTCGCCCGACCGGACGATCCTGGTGAAGCGCTCGTCTTCCGAGACCTCCCAGCGCACCGCTACCGCCGCCATCGGCATGCCGCCATGCTCCGCCAGCGGGTCGGGCGCCAGGCGCGTCCAGATCACGAAGCCGTCGGGCCACGGATCGCCCGATGCGATCCCCAGCGAGAAAGGATAGCGCGTGAACTTGGGCGCGGCCCAGGCCACGGATCCGAGCCCCGCGAACAGGGTGAGGCCGCCTGCGCCGGCGAGCAGCTTGCGGCGATCGAGGACGAGCGTGGCCATGGGGTCTTTCTCCGGTCTGGAATAAGGGTCAGAAGCGGGCGCGCAGGCCCATGGTCCCGCTCACGCCCGCCTTGAGATAGACTGCGCTGTAATCGCCGACGGGGCCGGCGGTGACCGTCGCGCCATCGACAATGACGTTGCGCGCGCTGTTCAGCAGGTTGCGGATCGAGAAGAAGGATTCGATGTTCCGACGGATCGCGACGCTGCCCGAAAGACTGACGTCCCAGAAGTCGGCGTAATAAGAGGGCGTGGTGCTGCGGTATTTCTTGCCGGTCCAGGCCGAGTTGAGAAAGAGCTTCACGGGCCCCTTGCGATAGGAAAGCGACAAGTTCCCCATCTTGTCGGCGACGCCCACGATCGGGACGTCGGGATAGTTCATGCTGAGCGAGCCGCGGACCGACAGGCCGTCGAGCGGCGGCGGCAGCCACCGCAGAGCGTGGTTGAACTCGAATTCCCAGCCGCGGATGTTGATCGCCTGGCCGCCCACCGTGGCGGTCGTGCGGAAGGTATAGTCGGCATAGGACGGGTCGGTATTGCCGAACTCCTCGGCGGTCAGGTCCTGCGCCTGGAACAGGCCTTGTACCCGGTTCTGGTAATAGTTGATCGCGATCAGGCCGACCGGCTCGAAATATTGCGCGAGGCGGACCGAGACATTGTCCGAAATCTCGGGCTTCAGGCCCGGATTGGGCGCGCGGATGATCTTGTTAAGGTCGTCGATCGACCAAATCCCGGTCAGGTCAGCGACCTCGGGCCGGCGGATCGTGCGGCTGTAGCCGATCTGCAGATCGGTGCTCCGCGTGAAGGAATATTTGATCGACGCGCTCGGGAAGAAATGGTCGTAACTGCCCTTCCGCTCGATCTTCGGCCGCGACAGATACTGGTATTCCAGGCCGGGGATCGTGGTCGCCTGGCCGGTGGAGGCGGAGACCGGGAAGCCGGCAGCCGTCACGTCCTGCGCGGAAAGCGGGTCCACTTCGAGCGCCGTCGTCTGCGTCCGCTCCCAGCGCAGGCCGGCACGCACCTTCAGCTTGTCGGTGGGCTCGGCGGTGGCCATGAAGTAGGCGGCATTGGTCTCTTCGCTGAACTGCCGGTTGTTGCCGACATGAACGCCGTACCATTCGGTCGGCGTCGTCGCGGTCGTCGCCGTCCAATATTCCGGATGCTCGCGATAGAGCTGAAGCAGCTTGTAGTCGCTGGGCATGTACAGGTCTTCGCTGCCGCTGATCGAGCGGATGCTGATGCCGCTGTCGGCGAACGAGACCTGGTTGGCGCTCTGGATCCGCGCCAGCAGCTCGGCGGTCGATAGCGGCCCGACATATTTGTAGCGGCTGAGATCGGTGTCGTCCCTGTAGAGCCACTCGGTGCGCTGGTTCTTGATGCCCGTCTTGAACGTAACCGGCACCGAGCCGAAGTCCGCCCGATAGGTCATGTTCAGGGCGCCGCCGCGCAGAGTCTGCTTCGCATAGGGTCCGTCGTTGAGCCGGAGGATCAGGGGACTGGGCGCGGAGAAGCTCGCCGGATCGGTCCAGTCGCCGCCGCTGATCTGCTGGATCTGCCACTGCTCGCCGAGGAGGTCGCCCGGCGCGCGCCGCGCGGAGAAATTGCCCCGGGCGGTCAGCGCGCTCAGCACATAGGCCGAGTCCTTCTTGCCCTGCGGGTCATAGGTGCTGACCGAGTCCGAGTAGAAGCCATTGCCTTCGATCGCCAGCCGGCCGTCCTCATAGGAGAAGCTGGGGATGATCGTCTTTCCATTGCTGTCCTTGACGTTGAGCGAGTTCTGCATCGAGACCGTCGCGGCGGTCGCCGCCTGCTGGGTAGTGATGTCGAACACCGGATCGCCGATCACCCCGCGCGTGCGCGCGCCGGTGGTGAACTTGTAGGCGGTCGAGCCCGTCCAGATGCCGGACTTGTTGTAGATCGACGCGACCGACAGGACGAGCTTGTCGCTGGCCTTGAAATCCAGGTTGAGCGATGCCGAGAGGCGCGAGATCTCGCGCGTGTCCATCTGGGTCTCGATCGTGGTGATCGCCAGCGGCTCGGGGCTGATGGCGGTGGGCACCCCGCTGCGGCCGAGTGTCGTCTGCTCGTGCTCGAGATAAAGGTTCGATTTGCTCACGCTGGCGACCACGCCCAGGCGCCCGCCGAACAGCACGTCCGAATATTCCACCTGCCAGTTGGGCAGGAACTTCTTGTTGCCGTAACCGCCTTCGCCCGGGCCGGTCCGCTTCTTGTCGTCCCAAAGATCGGCATGGGTGCTGGCGCTGCCCTGGAGCACGATGCGGCGCCCCTTGCGGTCGAAGGCGCGCTTGGTCTTGATGCTGATCGTGCCGGCGGGCGCATTCGCGTCGACATCGGCGCTGATCGTCTTCGAGATCTCGATCGAATCGATCGAGCTGAGCGACAGCTGCTCGAAGCTGAAGGTGCGCGAGCCCGCAGCGCCGGTGCTCGCGTCCACCCCGGCCAGGCTCACGCCGTTGATCGTGACGGCGGTATATTCCGACGGAAGCCCGCGCAGCTTGATGTTGCGCACGGTGCCGTCGCCGTCGCCGTCGGCATCCGTGTCCACGCCGGGCATGTATTTGATGAACTCACCCGGATTGCCGTCGGCGATGTCGCCATAGGATTCGGCCGACAGGCTGTTCTTGATGTCCATCGATTTGCGCTGGCTCATGATCGCGCGCGCATCACCCTCGATCACGCCGACGACGACGATCTCGTCCGCCTCGCCGGCGGTCTCGCCGCGGCGCGACAACGCGAAATCCTGCCGCATCGTCTGCCCGACCGCGACCCGGACACCGGCGTTCTGATCGGCATAGCCCGTGTATCGGACGAGGATCCTCGCCGGCCCCGCCGGCACCTCGGGCAGGCGATATTCGCCGCCTTCGTCGGTCGTGATGATGCGCCGCGCGCCGTCCGCCGCCGTCACCTCGACGATCGCGTCGCGCAGATATTCCCTCGTCGCGGGATCGATGACCTGGCCGGCGATCGCCCCCTTGCCGGCCCGCTGCGATTGCGAGGTGCGCTGCGAGCGCAGCGTCACGATCTGCCCGTCGTCGCTCACGATCTGCAGCGGCGTGCCCGCGATCAGCCGGCGCAGCGCCTCGCGAGCGTCCATCGTGCCCTTGATCGCCGGCGTGCGCACGTCCTTCAGGTCTCTCGCCGAGGCGACGATCTGGATCCGCGCCTGGCGGGCGAGTTCGGGGATCGCCTTGACGGCAAGCTGGGCGGGGACGTCGAAACTGCGTGCCTGGGCGTGTGCCGGGAGGGGCGCCGCGAGCGCGACGATGGCGATACTGGTCAGGACGGAATTGCGCGAAATCACGCTCTGGGACCCCCTTACCGGCAGCGGCTGCACCGCTCCCTTGAAGGTTGAGAGTCTTCAGGCGACCCTTTCCGCCATACCGGAACGCAATTTTATCGCGGTTCGGGGCCTCGGCTCAGAATCACTGCATTGTCGCGCTGCTCGACCCGCGCGTCGAAGATGCCCGCAACGGCACGGCCGAAGCCTGCCGGATCGCTTGCCGAGAACAATCCCGTCACCGGTTCGCCGGCCAGCTCGGGATCGCGGATCTCGATGCGCGTGTTGCTGTACCGCGCGAATTCGGCCGCGGCCTGGTCGAGCCGGTCGCCTTCGAAGGCGATCTTGCCGTCCCGCCACGCGAGCTCGCGCGCGAGCAGATCGGGCGTGACCGGCTGCCGCGACGGCACGCTGCCATTCCCGCGCGGAAGGACCAGGCGGGTATTCGCCTGCAGGACCAGGGACGCCAGCGTCCCCACCGCGCCGAGCACCACCTCGCCGCGATCCACCAGAATATCGATGGGTGCTTCGCCGAGCTTGCGGACACGAAGCGTCGCCTGCGCTGCGCGCAGCCGCGTCTCGCCGACGTCGATGAGGAACGGCCGGCCGTCGCGGACGATCGTGAAATAGGCCTCCCCGTCGAGCAGTTCGATGCGGCGCGCACCGGAATCGTAGCGCACGCGCGCACGGGTCTGGGTGTTCAGCATGACGGTCGAGCCGTCGTCGAGCGTGACAAGGCGCACCTCGCCTAGCTTGGTGGCGATCGCTCCGGCAGCCGGCAGGCTGATTCCCAGCGCGACGATCGATGCCGCCGCCAGCCCGCCCGCCCCGGCCCAGGCCAGCACCTTGCGCCTCGAAACGGCCGCGCGCGTGCGCGCCGCAGGGCCGGCGAATTGCTGGGGATCGAAATCGGGGCCGAGCGCTTGCGCGGATTCGCTCAGCATCGACAGTGCATCGGCACGCAGCAGCGCGCCGCGCCGCCGCGGATCGCCGCGCAGCCATGCCTCAAGTGCTTCCGATTCCTCGCCCGAGAGCCGCCCTCGGTCGAGCCGCGCGATCCAATCGGCAGCCTTCTCGTCAATGTGTCGACTGGTTTCTCGTTCGGCCATCTCGAGAGGCAATCTCCAACTCCGCTTCCCTAGAGGCTTCTGCCAGAGCTTTTCCGCCATGGCCAAACCAATCCATCAGGAAACGCAGGCCTCGCGAGATATGTTTTTCGACCGTATTCTCGGAAATCGCCATATGCGCGGCGATCTCGCGCTGCGAGAGGCCGTCGACGCGGCGCAGGACGAAGGCCTGCTGGGTCTTGCTCGGCATGGCGCCGATCGCCCTGGCGAGCCGCCCCAGTTCATCGCGGTCGATGCTGACCTGCTCGGGCGACGGGCTGTCGTCCGCATGCTCGAACTGCGTGAGGTCCTCGACCGCATGGATGGAGACCACGCGGGCCCGTCGCACATGCTTCGAGATGACCGACCGCGCGACCTGGAAAAGATAGGCGCGCGGGTGGAGAATTCCGTCCACCGTCTCCAGATCGGCGAGAATGGCATAGGCTTCCTGGATAACGTCGTCGGCTTCGAGCCCGAGCGGCTGCCGGCGGGCGAGCCAGGTCCGCAGCGCCGGCTCGTGCGGCAGGATGTTGCGAAGGAACCATCGCGTCCGTTCCCGGTCGATCGCGTGCATCAGCTACCCTTGGAAGGTTTAACCCAAACTCAGGATGAGCCACCGGGAACCGACTGGCGTGAGTTAGGATCAGTGGCGAGTCCGGGATCCGTTAGGCCGAGAATGTGACAGCCTCGGTTCAGGCCACGTCAAATTTGGAATGACCGGCTCCAAGGCAATGGGGAGCCGCCGAGGCACCTCGCGCACCAGATAGCGACAGCGACAAACCAGGCATCGGCGGAAGCCACTGATCTATTCCGCGCTCCCTGGCCTGTGCTCCGCTCCGGCCATCCCGGCAGGGCGAAGCACGACGCGTACGGGGAACGCATGGGGGGCGGGCCGGCCCGCTTGGACGCGACGGCTTCCGGCAAAAATTTTTGGGCTCGGTAACGGAAACCCGGTTGCGGCGGCTCTCTAGGGACGGCGCACGCGCGCCGCGACAGGAAGCACAGGGGCAATCATAATGAAATTGGGTCGTTCGGTTCTGTTTTGTGGTTCAGCGATCGCCGCGATCGCGATAGCGGCGCCGGCTTTCGCGCAGGAGCAGGGGACCGGATCGCCCGCTCAGACCAGCGAGCATGCCATGGCCGAAGGCACGATCACTGGCGTGATCGCAACAGAGGCCGGCAGCAACATCCTGCGCAACGCGGTCATCACCATCGATGCTGGTGACAAGCATTACAGCGAAGTGAGTGGCGAAGACGGATCCTATGCCGTGCAAAACGTGCCGGCCGGCCCCGTCACGGTGACGGTCAGCTTCGTCGGCTATGTCCCGCAGAAGCAGGAGGCAGTGCTCGCGCCCGGCGGCACCGCACGGCTCGATTTCAACCTCGCGCAGACCGGCCGCCACGGCCAGGCGGCGAGCGAGAACGAGATCGTCGTTCAGGGCGAGCGCGAAGGTCAGGCCAGCTCGATCCAGGCGCAGCGTCGCGAAATGCAGATCGCCGATGTCATTTCGACGGAGGCTTACGGCGACATCTCCGGCGGCAATCCCGCGGAAATGATCAAATACATGCCCGGCGTCGATGTGGACGGCACCAACGGCACCTCGATCTACGCCTCGCTGCGCGGGCTGCCGGGTGAGTTCACCCGCACCCAGCTGAACGGCATGGACGTGATTTCCGCCAACGCCAACTCGCCCACCGGCTATGCCAACTCGGCCGCCGCCGCGCGCGTGTTCAGCTATGAGTCGATCGGCATCTCGGCGATCGACTCCATCGTCCTGTACAAGACGGTCGGCGCCGATCAGAACGCCGACGCGCCCGCAGGCATCGTCGATCTGCGCACCAAGCATGCCTATAACCGCCAGAAGCCGGTCCTCACCTTTTCACTCAGCGCGTTCACTTCGGACGACATGCTGGACAGCTACAAGCATACCGGCCCGAAATCCGATGGATGGGGTTCGAAGCGCTTCCTGCCCAACGGGAGCCTGTTCTTCGCCGACAGCTTCTTCGGCCATCGCCTCGGCGTGATGTTCTCGCTGGGCTTCAACGACCAGTATCTCGGCTACGAGCAGAACACGATGAGCCGCAGCTATGCGCCGACTGCCAAGAGCCCCTCGCCGCTGGCCTATACCGCCTATGAAACCGCCGCGAACCCGCGCCAGACCACGCGCCGCACCGGCTCGCTCCAGCTCGACTTCAAGGCCAATGATCACCTGAGCTTCGGCTTCCTCTCCATCCTTTACCGCGGCGACGTCTATCAGAACACGACCGGCGACGTGACCTACACTACCGGCGCGCGCAGCGGCGTGACCGGAGACCCGCTGAGCAATTTCACCACCACCACCGGCGCCAAGATGACGGTCGGTGGCGGCGGTCAGTACAAGATCAACAACGGCAACATCCTGGCGCCGAGCTTCGAATGGAAGGGCGGCAATTTCCATCTGGACGGCAGCTTCGCCTATTCGGACAGCCACAGCTATTACAACACGCTGCACCGGGAGCAGGTGGGCACGGCACCGACGCTGACGCTGTCGGGCACGCCGCAGTTCAACATGACCAAGAACAGCTCGGGGCTGATGGGCACCGACTGGACCGTTACCCAGACCGCCGGCCCCGACTGGTCGAATCCGGCCAATTACACGATGAGCGCGCCGCAAATCCGCACCAGCGGCGGACAGGACGCATTCATCTATGAGAAATCGGGGCAGATGAACGCGCGCTACGAGGGGCATCTCGGCAATGTGCCGCTGACGCTCCAGTCGGGCTTCAAGATCAGCGACACCAATTACCGCTTCGGCGACGACACCTTCCTCGACAGCATCTACAACTATGTCGGGCCGATGACGAACGCCCAGTTCATCCAGGCTTTCGTCAATCCCTATGAGCGGACGGTGTTCAACCAGTCAGGCTCGTATCACGCCTCGATTTCGGGCTCGAGCTATATCCCGACCTTCGATACCCACGCGCTGTATCTCGACTTCGTCAACAACCCCGGCAACTGGGCCAAGGCGGTGCCGAGTGCCGCCAATTATGCAGCCGCGGCCTATAACAACACCACCCGGTTCCAGGAGAACATCAAGGCCGTCTACGGCATGGCGACCGCCGAGCTCGCGCCCAGGCTGAAGTTCCGCGCCGGCCTGCGCGCCGAATGGACCAGCAACACGTCCTTTGGCTACACCCAGATGCCGGCGGCGGAGCTCAAGGCCCATATCGATCCCGCCACCGGCAAGCCTTGCGCGGTCGCCTCCACCGGCATCGCCACCACCATCCCCTGTGTCGACATCCAATACGGCACCAACGGCATCCAGAAGACCACGGGCACCTATTTCAACCTGTTCCCCTCGGCCTCGCTCAAATGGACCTTCGGCGAGAGCAACGACATCGACGCGGGCTATAGCCGCACGATCCTGCGCCCCGGCCTGAACGCCACCGCCGGCAACGCCAGCTATGATCCGCTGGGCGGCGAACTCGGCACCGGCTTGATCACCATCCCCAATCCGGGGCTGTCGCCGGCGAAATCCGACAATTTCTCGGCGCGCTACTCGCGCTATTTCAAGAGCGTCGGCCTGTTCAACGTCGGCGTCTATTATAACCGCATCAAGGGGCTTGCGGTCGCCCAGTCCGACCTGACCGCCGAGGAAACGGGCTCCGCCGCGACCCAGGCGCTGGCACAGCTCGGCATCGACGATCCGACGGGCATCCTCTTCACCACCTACAAGCAGGTCAGCCTCGTCACCATCAAGGGTATCGAGGCGAGCTTCCAGCACAGCTTCAGCTGGCTGCCCTCGCCTCTCAACGGCCTCTCGGTTCGCGGCGCCTTCATGCACAACGAGCCCAACACCCATGGCGATGATCCGCTGCTGCGCCTCGGCAACAATATCGGTTCGGCCGCGATCACGTATGAAAAGGGGCCGGTGCGCTTCTACGTCAACCTGCTGTGGAACGACGACAAGCTGCGCTCGACCACGCCCAGCTGGTTCCAGGCCCGCACCGACCTGAGCCTGAACCTGCGCGTCAAGGTATCGAAGCATTTCGAGCTGTTCGGCACCATGTCGAACGTGCTCAACAAGCCCTACAATGTCGTGGTCCCCGGCAATGCCCCGGGCACGCAGACCCTGGATCCGACGCTTTCCAATCACACTGCGATCGAGAATTGGTTCGGCCGTTCCGGCACCATCGGCCTCCGAGGCCGCTTCTAGGGCAATCATGACCGTCGACCGATCGAGGGGCCGGGCGTGATCCCGCCCGGCTCCGATCGGCAGGCCCGACAACCCGCAACCCGCTTCTCTCACGAAAGGTCACATGATGACGTCGTCCTTCACGCGTCGCCGGCTATTGAAAGGCGCTGCCCAGGCTGGGTCCCTTGCGGCCGCTTCCACCCTGATGCCCCTCAACCTTCAGAAGCTGATGGCGCAGGGCCCGCGGCGGCCGAACTCGCTCAAGGACATCAAGCATGTCGTGATGCTGATGCAGGAGAACCGATCGTTCGATCACTATTTCGGCACGCTGGCCGGCGTGCGAGGCTTCGGCGATCCCAAGGCGCTCACGCTTTCCACCGGCAAGAGCGTGTTCCATCAGCCGGACGACCAGAATCCCAACGGCTATCTGCTGCCATTCCATCTCGACAGCTTCTCGACCAACGCACAGAAGCTGCCCTCGACCAGCCATGCCTGGAAGGTGCAGCATCGGGCGTGGAACGGCGGCAAGATGGACCAATGGCTGCCGGCCCATCGCACCGCGGACGGGGAACACGGCCCCTACACGATGGGCTATTTCAAGCGCGAGGACATTCCGTTCCACTATGCGCTGGCCGAGGCCTTCACCATTTGCGACGCCTATCATTGCTCGGTGATGGGACCGACCTGGCCCAACCGCCTCTACTGGACGACCGGCACGATCGACCCGGAGGGACGCCTTGGCGGCCCGGTGATCAGCAACAAGGCACCCCCGGAGGGGTTCCGCTGGACGACCTATGCCGAGCGGCTGGAAGAGGCCGGCATCAACTGGGGCGTCTATCAATACGGCGAAATGGGAAGGCGGCCCCATAACCTGTTCAACCGCTTCGATCGGTTCAGGAATGCGCCGGCGAACTCGCCGCTGGTGCAGCGAGGCTTGCCCGATTCGGACGAGGAACGCTTTGCCCGCGACGTCCTGAGCGACAGCTTGCCGGCCGTCTCCTGGATGTTCCCCAGCGCCGAAGCGAACGAGCATCCCGACCATTTCCCTGCCGCCGGCGCGGACTTCATCGGCCGCAGGCTCAACGAGCTGGCCGCCAACCCGGACGTGTGGGCCAAGACCGTCTTCATCCTCAATTACGACGAAAATGACGGTCTGTTCGACCACGTCCCGCCACCGGTCCCGCCCGCCGGCACGCCGGGCGAGTTCGTAGGCGACCTGCCGATCGGCGGCGGCTTCCGGGTACCGTGCATCATCGTGTCGCCTTGGACGGTGGGCGGCTGGGTGTGCAGCCAGCCGTTCGACCACACCTCGGTCCTCCAGTTCCTCGAGCGCTTCACCGGCGTGCGCGAGCCCAATATCACGGACTGGCGGCGCCGGACCTTCGGCGACCTGACTGCCGCCTTCCGGTTCGGGGCGCCGCCGGCGCGTTCGCCGCGACTGCCCGATACTGGCGCGCTCTTGCAACTCGCTCGACAGAACGTCGCCAATATGCCCAGTCCGCCTATTCCTGCGGTGGACCAGCAGTTGCCCGTTCAGGAGAAGGGAACACGCAAGCGGATCGATCCTGCCAGGTAGGTCAGCGATCCGTCATCGGTAGCCGCCATCCGTAGCTTGACGAATGGCGGCTTCCGGGTTTTTCCTCGACCGCGCTGAAAAACTGCGCCGCGAGATACTCGGGCTCGCGATCGAGAGAAGACCGAGCTCTCGAACGCTTGCGGCCGCGATCCGGCGGGCCCCGCCGGTCGCCCGGTGATCGCGCGCCGCATAACTCAGTCGTGGTTTGCCGGCTCGCCGCCGCTTATCCGGGACATTGGCCCAAGCGCCGATACTCGTGCCGCCAGATCGCAGCAGGCGTGTTGCCGGGAACTGCCGGTACGCGGACGGTCACGACCCAATGTTCCTCAGTGCCGGTCTTCTCGAAGACGATAGGCATATCGGCTCCAGGCGCATGGATGCCCGCCTGCGGGATATCGATACCCGGACAATGCATCACACCCTCGGCCTTGTTGGCGAAGTTGCTCTTCATTTCGACATCGCAGCTGCGGCCGCCGCCCGGCGATTTCAACTGATCGAGCATTGCCGTCAGCGTGACCTGCGATACGCACGCCTTCTCGGTTCGCGCCGGTGCGACGGGGTTGGTCGGGATCGTGGTGAAACTGTGCTGCCAGAGGCATGGCTTGGCATCGCGCAGGACCGCGAGATCGGCGAAATTGACCGTGCCGCTAGCGGCGACGGACAGCGGGGTCCCGATGCAGAGCGCAATGCAAAGGAGAGGCCTTTTTATCATGGATTCTTCAAGCGCCTCAGTTAGCGTTCCGGGCACAGCGCCGCCGGCCGACCGCTAGGCCCCTCCGATGACGAACGCATGACCCGTCATCTTGCGCAGATAGCTGATTGACGACTTTCAAGGCCGGCCGCGCGAACTTGCTGTCCGCGTCTCCGGAATGGCGTCATAGGCCTGCGCCGCGCCGGCCATTCTTATCTCGAAGCGATCGAGCGTAACGCCAGGGTCCAACGCATAGACTTCCAGGGTGTGGCTGCCCGGTTTGAGCGGCAGGTCGTGGAGCTCGACCACGGCCGCATTGTCGAGCACGTTCTGCCGCCACTTGGCGCCATAATAGGCGACCTTGAAGTCGAGCACCCGAGGCTTTCCCCCGTCGATCGACACCGCGATCCGCAGCGCGCCGTCCTTGGTCGTCGGAAACACCGGCAGCGCTACCGCCCGGATCGTCGCGATCTCGTCGGTCACGTAATTGGGAAAGCTGTAGTCGCGATCGGGCGGCAGCGTCGCGAAGCGATAGAGCAATCGCGGTGCTCTGGTCAGCGCACCCGCATCGTCCGGGTTCACCGGCGCCATGTCGAGGTCGGCCTGGACGTCCGCGCCGGTATGGCCGACGCCGTCCAGCACCTTCCACGCACCCGTCCGCACGTCCGCGTGCGCGGCGTGGATCGAGACCACGCCCTGGGCGTCGATGAACGATGCCGTCTTGTCCGCGACGGGCGCCGCGAGCCGCACATGCACGTCGATCGGCTTCTGCCCGGCGCTGCAATTGACCGTGAGCAGCCCTTCCGCCGCGCCCGCGGGCGCCTTCGGCCAGTCGACCGAGACGTTCAGCCGCTGCTCGAACGTCTTTGTTTCCGGCGAGAAACGGCCCGACGTCCTGTCGACCCGGATCCATGGGGCGTTTGGCGTGACGCTCCAGTCCGCAGCCGCCGGTTGCTCGGTGAAGATGTCGAGATAATAGCTGCGGTTGCCAAGCTCGCGGTTGAAGGTCGGCAGGGTGGGGAACCACCAGCCCTTGTCGTCGAAGAAGCCGCCGCCATCGACCTGGACGCCGCAGCGGCTCCAGTCGGTCGGCATCTTCCAGCCGGGCACGGCCGGAGGCAGGTAATTGGGCAGATATTGCGGATAGGTCGTGACGATGCCGTTCCACCGGCCGCCGGCATTGTCCTCATTGTAGCGGCGGACATTCTCGACGATCTGCAGATGCGCCTTCTCCGCTTCCTCCGCATAGGCGGTAGCGCTGGCGCGGCGCTGCAGGCCATAGGCGATCGACTTGTCCAGCGCGAGCTGCTTCAGGCTCATATTGCCGCCGGTGTTCACGGTGTAGTCGACAAGCTCGTAGAATGCCGATCTGCGGTCCTCCGGCATCGACGCCATCAATGCCTGCGACTTCGCCATGATCATTTTATAGGCATCGGCCCGGCGCGCATTCTCGTCGCCGAAATCGGTGATGTTGTAGCGCGTCTGCTGCACCGCGGTTTCCGGAAAGGTCGTGGTGAAGCCCATGAATTCCGGGTTCCGGTCAAAGGCGAGCTTGTAATAGCGCCACATGATCTCGGCGGCCTCGTCGCCATGTTCCTTGCCGAAGGTCTCGGCAGACCAGCGCTTGAGATAGGCGCGCGCCGAGACGGGCTCGGCAAAGGCGTCCATGTCGAAGGCCATCGCCAGGAAGAAATCCGCGAGATACTCGACCGGCTTGATGTTGCCGACGTTCAGCATCCACACGTTGCGCGCCCCGAAATGATAGGAGCGGCTCATCTCCTCCCACATCAGCGCCGGATCGGTAGATCCCAGGAACAGGTAGTTGCCCGGCGCTCCCCAGAAGGTCGCGTGGTAATAGACGCCCGAGCCGCCCGGATTCTGCCGTTCCTTCGCGTCGCTCAACTGCAGCAGATAGCCGTAATTGTCGTCCGGCCAGACGATCGTCACGTCCTTGGGCAGGTTGATGCGCCCGGTGTTATAGGCTGCGGTGATCTCTTTGTACGGTGTGAAGACCTGCGGGATCTGGTCGGCGGGCTTCTTCAGCGTGTCGCTCAGGATCTTGCGCTGCGCCATGACGACCTCGTGCAGCACGTCGCCCATCTTCTCGGCGGTATCGGCACCCTCCATCGGGAAGTCGTCGGCGCCGCGCATGCCGATCGTGTAGATATTTTCGTAGGCACCCCATTTCTCGATCGCGCCACGCCAATATTCGGTCAGGTGATCCCTGTTCTTCACCCAGTTATAGGGGCCCATCGTCTTGGGGTCCCATTCGACGCCGTTATTGCGCAGGAGCATCTCGACATGCGAGGTGCCGCGGACGACGGCATAGTCCTTTGCGAGCTCGTAATTCTCCTTGTGGACATTGAACGGCGGATCCTCCTCGTTCATGCCCGGCCACAGCATGTTGGCCTTGAGCCGCCACATCAGCTCGAAGACGCGCGCATAGGTCTTCGGACCGATGCCGCCGGCAGCCTGATCGTAGGACGTGGCGGCCCATTTCCGCAGGCTGCTGGAATTGATGAAGAAGCCGCGATACTTCACCGACGGTTCCTTCGAATAGGCCAGTTCGGCGGAAACGGCGATCCGGCCGACCTTGCGGATCTTGACGTCGGCCCACCATTCCCAGGCTGAAACGCCCATCTCCCGCGTCAGGTCGATGACACCCCAGACAGCGCCGCGCGCGTCGGAGCCGAAGATCAGGATCGCCTTCGCCTTGGGGTCCCAGGGCGCGGGAATCGTCGCACGGCCATAGGTCTCCCATTTCCCCGCTATGGCGGCGGTCGAGAGGTGGTTCTTCCGGATCAGCGCGGCGATCGCCGGCGAGGAGGCGATGCCGACGATCACGCCGGTACCCCGTCCCGCGTTGAAATCGGGCGCGACGACGGGCTCGTGTCCGGTGAGTTGGGCGAGGTCACGCGACAGGAGCTCGGCGGCCTTCCGCACCGGCGTGCCGCTCGCACTGTCATAGGCCACACGCGTCACCGTCCGGCCGTCGTAGAGCGTGATCTCGGGCGGCTTGGCGACGGCGTTGCCCGCGGCAAGCGCGATCCAGCCCAGGCAGGCGACCAGATAAGCGACGCGCTTTCCCATTTCCTCTCCCGACGGCTCGTGACCGAACGACCTAATTGTCAGAGTATTTGGAACTAGGTCAATCGCGCATTGGACCATTCCGGTGGCCGCTCGCACAGGCTGGATGCCCCTGCCCCATGCTGCCGGCCGATCTCAGCGTCCGGCAGCAGGCGTTCGGCGGTGCACCCGGAAGGTCCCGCCGTCGCACCGCGTCAGGCCGGCCAGGAAAAGTCGAGCCGCGTCTCGCCCGACACATCGCCCGCCGCCGAATAGCGGCGCTCGATGATCTCGCCGCGGCCCTGGGTGTCGATCGCCACCACTGTGCTGCAGCGGGTCCCATAGACGGGGTTGCGGATGAAGATCGGCGATTGCGTCGGCTCCTGCGGCACATCGGACGGTGTCGCCGGAGCGAGCCCGACTGCGGGCAGCTGGTCTTCGCCCAGGCCCTCGAGCAACGCTTCCGGCCCGACCGCGCCGCCGACGATCCAGTCGAGCAGGAGTTGCTTGAGGCGGAGCGTTTTCGGCCAGGGTTCGTCGAGCGCGCCGTTGGACAGGCCATAGAGGCCGGGGGCAAGCAGGCTGTGGATCGGCTCGGGCCGGTTCGACACAAACATCGCTCGATCGCGATCGGCCGCGATCAGGTTGAACGGGTTGAAATCGTCGTTTCGGACCTGCTCGGGATCAGCGTAGCGCCCCTCCCCGACGAGCAGATCGGTGACCAACGCGCCGCGCGACGCGCGGTCGAGCCGCGGCAGGCCATAGCCCCGCAAGTTGGTTACAACGGCGAACCGGCCTCGCTCTGACACGCCGGCCCAGGTCCCACCCGAGTGCAGATCGCGTCCGGCGATCAGATGATCGGGATGTGTCCAGCGTGCCAGCGGTGCCGCTGGCCGGTCGTGCAGCTCGTCGCGGTTGCCCGCCATGATGAGATGCCAGCGAGGATGGGCTTTCCAGCCCAAAGCGAGGACGCACATGGCCGGCGACTATCGCCGATGCGTCGTCGGCGGGCGAGCATTATTCGACCCGCCGGATCGTCGGCAAAGGCCTGACCGCTTTTTGGCGGCAAGCCACGGCCTCGCCACCTGGCATTGCGCTCCATCCCGACCGGCGCGTCTTCCTGAAGGCAGGGGCTAATTCGGCCTGTGCAATGGGATCTCCGGATACCGCAAGTAAATGCTTGGTAACGGTCGGCCTCTAGTCTCCTCCTTCTGGCACTGTGCCGGAGGGTGGCACCGAGACATTGGATGGCGCAGTTCGAGCCTCTATCGGCTTTTGGGGGACCGGGGGCGAACAGGCAGTCGCTGGCTGCATTGGATTTCCGCGCCAGCCCCTGCCCGGCCGACCAAGACGCGGCGATCTTGGTCCCCGAAATTCGCGAAGTCCTCGACGCCTCCGTGGAATTTTCGGCGCTCGCGCTCGGTGCGCCGTCGACGTTTATCTGCCTCGATCTGGCCGGGAAGCAGCGGCTGGTTGCGAACCACCGCCTTCCCGCTTCTGCCGTCCGACTGGCGGAAACGCTCAGCGAGCGTTGCGCGCGCTCGGGCACCCGGCTCGCCTGGCAGGCGAACTCCCCGAGCGAAGACGCGACGGCCGGCGGGCAGCAGTTCTGGATCGTCGCCCCGCTGATCGGTGCGGACGGAAAGCCGCGCGGCACCTTCGGATGCTGCGGCGGCGATGCCCTGGACAGCCTGACCGACGAGCAGGAGCGCATCCTCAGTCTGGTTTGCGCCCGGTTGCCCGACCGGCTCGAAGCGCAGGAGGCCTTGCGGGAAAGCCAGCAGCACTATCGTTACGCGATGGAGCTCGACCCGCTCCTTCGCTGGACCGCGGACGCCCAGGGCAACCTTCTCGACCTCAACGATCGCTGGCAGGAACTGACCGGAGGCACCCGCGCCCGCGCGCTGGGCGGTGCCTGGCGGGCTTATGTTCATGCGGACGACCGTAACGCCGCGCTCGGCGCCTTCGAGACCGCGCTGCGGCAGGGCACGCCGATCGACATCAGATTCCGCCTCCGGGCGGCAGGCGGGGAATGGCGCTGGACCCGCACCCGCGCTCGCGCCCGGCGCGGCGCGGACGGCGCGCTCCTGCGCTGGTACGGCACTACCGAAGATATCCACGACCAGGTCATGGCCGAGCGTATCCTGCGCGAGAGCGAGGAACATTATCGCTATTCGGTCGAGCTCAATCCGCAGGTGCCCTGGACCGCCCGGCCCGATGGCAGCGTCGAGGAAGTGGGCCCGAGCTGGCAAGATTTCACCGGTTCCGACCTCGACGAGGCTCGCGGCCATGGCTGGATCGACGCGGTCCATCCCGACGATATCGCCGAGGCGATGGCGCGCTGGCAGCAGGCGCTGGCGAGCGGCGTGCCGATCGACATCGACTATAGGCTGCGCCGGGGCGACGGGAAGTATCGATGGGTGCGCGCGCGCGCAGCACCGCGGCTCGACGCGGCCGGCCAGGTCGTCCGCTGGTACGGCACGCTCGAGGATATCGACGATCACCGGCGCGACCAGGATGCGCTGCGCCAGAGCGAGGAACGCTTCCGCCTCGCAGCGCAGGCGGCGCGGCTCGGCATCTGGGACTATGACCTTGAACAGGGCACGCGCGAATGGTCCGACGAGCTGCGCCGGATCTTCGGCGTGCCGACGGACGCCGAAGCACGGCCGGAGACGGCACTGGCACTCGTCCATCCCGACGACCTGAGGCGCGTCGAGGCGATTGCGCGGGCCGCTGCGATGCCGGGCGGCGATCAGCGCTTCGAGATGACCTTCCGGATCCTACGCGCGAACGATGGTGAGCTGCGCTGGATCTGCGCCAATGGATGGCGGACCGATGGCGCCTCGGGCCAGCCGAGCCGCATCCTCGTCGCCGTCCGCGACATCACCGAAACCCGCACCGCGGACGAGCGTATCCGCTGGGCGGCGCGCCACGATACCCTGACCCGCCTGCCCAATCGCGCTGCGTTCCATGATGCGCTCGACGAGGCCATGGCCCGTTCGTTGCCGCTCGGCGGCTCGGTCGGTCTCCTTCTGATCGACGTCGATCATCTCAAACAGACCAATGACTGTCTCGGGCACGACGCCGGCGATGCGCTGCTCGAGACGATCGCCGAGCGCCTCGAGACGATCGCCGGTGAACAGGGCTTCACCGCGCGGCTCGGCGGCGATGAATTCGCCCTGCTGTTCTCCGGTCCTTCGGCGGAACGCGACATGGCCCGCGTCAATGATGCGCTTGCCCCGCTACTGGCCGAGGCATTCGTCCATGAGGGGCGGATTCTCGACTGTCGCGCCACCTGCGGTGGCAGCCTTTTCCCGGAGGATGGCGCCAATGGCGCAGAACTGCTCAAGGCCGCTGACCTTGCCCTATATGCGGCCAAGGCGGAGGCGCGCGGCGGCCTGTTGATGTTCCGCCCCGAAATGCGCTCGGACCTCGAGCGCCGGTCGTCGATGATCAGCATGGCGCGCGCCGCGATCGATGACGAAAGGGTCACGCCATTCTACCAGCCCAAGGTCGAACTCAGCAGCGGCAGGCTCGTCGGATTCGAAGCGCTTCTGCGATGGCACCATCCGCGCACCGGCCTCAGGTCCCCCGGCGAAATCTCGGCGGCATTCGACAATCTCGACCTGGCGCTGGCGCTCAGCGATCGGATGTTCGACCAGGCCATCGCGCATATGCGCGGCTGGCTCGACCGGGGGCTGGCGTTCGGGACGGTCGCCATCAATGCCGCCTCTGCGGAATTCCGGCGCGACGATCTCGCAGAGCGGATCCTCGAGCGGCTGGAGCGCGCCCGCGTGCCCGCGACGTTGCTCGAACTCGAGGTGACCGAAACCGTGTTCCTCGGCGCCGGGGCAGGCCATGTCGACCGCGCGCTCAGGATGTTGAGCGCCGCCGGCGTCAAGATCGCGCTCGACGATTTCGGCACCGGCTATGCGTCGCTCAGCCATCTGAAACAATATTCGGTCGACACCATCAAGATTGACCGCAGCTTCGTATGCAATCTGGAGAGCGCCGCCGGCGACGCGGCCATCGTCAATGCGGTGATCAACCTGGGCGTCAGCCTTGGACTGGATATCGTCGCCGAAGGCATCGAGACGCAGGCCCAGGCGAGCTATCTGCTGCGCCAGGGCTGCGCGTTCGGCCAAGGCTATCTGTTCGGCCGGGCGGCACCGCCGGAGGCAATTCCCGGACTCATGTCCAGCTGGAGGCCGCCGATCATCTCGCCGACCGATCCACATCTCGGGAACGAAAAGCTTCGCTAGCGACGCATCAGCGGTGCGTCGAAGACCGGCGAATCCGCGGTCATCCCGATCATCGACTATTGCCTGGCATCGACCAGACCTTGCCCAAGCCCGAGGACGGGAAGGTCGTCGCCACCAGGTCTGGTGTCGGGCGGTGAAGGGCAATGGGAAAGCACGAGAAAGTCGGACAGGTTCTCGCAATCCCCATCCGAGAGAGCGGACAAATTATGTCTGTCTAGCTGGGCAAATTTGAAGGCGCTTATCGAGCTCGCACATGAGAGGAGAGTATCGGCTCGATTGGACAAATCGTATCTCCGCCTACAACAATATCGCGTCATATTTACTTGCGTTGACTTGTGAAACCGCGCCCGTCACTCTTTCCGAAAATGTCGGGGGGACGTGATGCGATTTGGGCTCTTGCAGCGTGCGGCCGCCATTGGCTGTATTTCATTGCTGCTTGCATCCTGCAGCGGCGGTGGTTCCGGGTCGTCCACTCCCGCGCCGGCACCTGCTCCCACGCCAACGCCCACGCCGAGTCCCACCCCGACGCCCACGCCTACCCCGGCGGCGCGAGCGGTAAGCACCGGCGCCAATCCGTGCTTCGCCTATATGTATTCGACGCAGGAACGCATTCCTACGGACCCTAATGTTTCAGGCATGTATTGCACGCGTGACGGACGGCTCATGCCCGGCACCTTCGAATTGCGGGGATATGGGTTCGGCCCCTATTTCCCCGTGTCGTTCGATCACCATAATCTCGTGAATGGCGTCGACAGCGCGGGTTCGACCTATTTCGCCTATGTCGCCCCGTTCGGGTCGCGGATCTATTCGCCGGTCACGTCGCTGATCGAATTCGCCAACAGCCAGACCGCCGTGAAGCGCGGCCTGGGCCTGGACGGGGGCGTTTTCGGGCTGGCGACCGATCCCGATCTCCTCAAATTCGATCCGGTCACGGCCCTGCTCGCCAGTGACGATGCGACGCACCGGGAGGGCGCGCGCGTCGCAGCGGCGAACCTTCGTGCCCTCACGGCCGCCATCGGCGTCGAGGCGGTGCAGCAGGGAAGCTACAATCCCTATTATGTGCAGGGAGCGAGCTATAAATTCGTCGGCGAGTATCTGGCGGCACACGACGTGTTCCTGTTCGACAACGCCGTGCCGGCGGGAAGGTATCGCGCCGATGTCCTGAGCGCCGCGGCGCATCTGATCGACGCCTATGCCGCGGCCATCGGGGTCCAGATCGATACCCCCGCCAGCGCCACGCAGTTCAATCTCGGCCTGACGGGCTATCTGAGGATCCGGCTGGCGCAACTCCTTGCCGCCAACACGGCCGATGCCGCGAACGAGGCGCTGGCGGTCACCGCCCCGCAGATCATCGCGCAAACCGTCGTGTTCCGCGAAGTGCTGCCCTTCCCGACGACGGGTTTCTTCTTTCCGGGCCCCGATTTCTTCGTCGCACCGGCCGGCGCCCCTCTGGTGATCATCGCAGACGGCACCGTCGGCCCGAACTCCGGCTCGGTCATCGCAAATGACTTGTACGCAAATGGCCCGACGGGAAGCATCGGGTTCTTCCCATCGACGTCGACGGTGCTTTCGGTCGCCGTTCCCCCGGCCAACGCCGCAGCTTTGTCCGCGACGCTCGCCTCGGGGAAAATCACGGTGACCGCCCTGAACGGCTTCAAAGGGTACAGCTATTTCGACTATTCCGTGCAGCATCCGAGTGGTGAAACCGGCACCGCGCGGGTCTATGTGAGCTTCCAATAGCCATGCGTGCACCGTCCCTTCCCGCGACGAACATGCGACGAAGCTGCGACTAAGCCGAAATACCCCGCGACGGGCCCGCAATCCCCCTCTCTGCAAATCGCTCGCAAAGCGCTAGGATGTGCGCGGGGAGATCCAAGGCATGCCGGACACAGCCACAAGTGCTGTCGCGGTCCATTCCAGCGAAGACCAGGCGCATGATCGGCGCCAGGGAGCGCTGCGCGCCTTTCACGAGGGCTCCCGTTACCTGACCGATCGCGACGCGATACTCGAGCTGGTCGCGAACATTCTCCTCCGCCATCTCGACATCCGTCATTTCCTCTTCGGCGAGGCCAGCGACAGCGAATCCGCCACGCTCGACGTCTTCCACGCGATCGACGGGGTGCCGCAGCGCGGCGCCGCCGAGCGCTTCCGGCTGAACGAGGCCTTCGCCGCGCTCGCGGCGCGCTATTCCTGGGAGGAATCGCGCGTCATCGACGACAATGACATGCTCGGCCGCGGCCCGGACGATACGGTCCAGTGGACTGCCAATGCGATGGGCGTGCGCGCGAGCATCAACGTGCCGATCGTCAAGGAAGGCCGGCCGGTCGCGATGGCCGCGATGCTCGATGCGCATCCGCGCTGCTGGACCCGCGACGAGATCGAGCTGTGCGAGGAGCTGGCCGAACGCGCCGCGACCTCGATCGCCCGTGCCCGCGCCGAGGCCGCGCTGAAGGAGCGGGACCGCAACCAGGCCTTTCTGATCGAGTGGAGCGACGCCGTGCGCGGAGTCAGCTCGCCCGAATCGATCATGGCGACGACGCTCGAATGGCTGGGCAAGCATCTCGGCGTCACCCGCGCGACCTATTCGGAGAGCGACAAGACCGGGCGCGTCTTCTCGATCCTCGGCGAATGGCGCGACGGGGTGATGAGCATCGTCGATACCAGCTTCTCGCTCGACGATGTCGGCGAGACGGTCGAGCGCGAATGGGTGGCGGGCACGATCGTGCGCTATGACGACGTCATCACCGATCCGCGCATCGCCTACGAAACCGCCGTGGTCGAATCCTATGCCGCGGCCGAGATCCTCGCATTCGTCAGCGTGCCCTTGATCGAGAATGGCCAGGTCCGCTCGGCGCTGTCGGTGCAGCATTGCCTGCCCCGCCACTGGCGCGACAACGAGATCCAGCTGCTTCGCGACGTCGCCGAGCGCACCTGGGTGTCGCTCGAGCGCGCCCGTGCCCAGACCGCGCTCGAGGAGCGCGAGCGCAACCAGGCGTTCCTGCTCGCCTGGAGCGACAAGGTCCGCCGCGAGACCTCGCCGCATGCGATCATCGCAACCACGATCGAATGGCTTGGCGAACATCTCGGCGTCAGCCGCGTCACCTATGCCGAAAGCGATCCGGAGGGCCGCGTCTTCACCGTGGTCAACGAATGGCACAAGGGCGTCGGCAGCAATCTCGGCAACAGCATCACCATGGGCAGCATCAGCGCCTCGGTCGACCGCGAATGGGTGTGCGGCGAGCTTGTCTCATACGACGACGTCACCACCGATCCGCGCGCCGAGGAAGCCGCGCGCCTGCGCTACGCGCTCACCCAGATCCGCGCCTTTATCAGCGTGCCCCTGGTCAAGGACGGCATGATGCGCTCGATCCTGTCGGTGCAGGACAAGAATCCGCGGCGCTGGCGGAGCGACGAGCTCCAGCTCATGCGCGACATCGCCGAGCGCGCCTGGGTCACGCTCGAACGCGTCCATGCCGAAACCGCACTCGCCCGCTCGCGCGAGGCGCTCTACCAGAACGAGAAGCTCTCCGCGCTCGGCTCGCTGCTCGCCGGCGTCAGCCACGAGCTCAACAACCCGCTGTCGATCGTCGTCGCCCAGTCGATCATGCTCGAGCGCCAGGCGCAGGGCGGCGAGCTGTCCGAACGCGCGCAGAAGATCCGCACCGCCGCCGATCGCTGCTCGCGCATCGTCCAGACCTTCCTGGCGATGGCGCGCCAGAAGCAGCCCGAGCGCGAGGCGGTCGATCTCAACGCCGTCGCGGTCGCCGCCTATGAGCTCGCCGAATATGGCCTGCGCAGCGACGGCATCGCGGCGAAGCTCGAACTGGCGCCCTCGCTGCCCAACATCTCCGCCGATGCCGATCAGCTCCATCAGGTCATCATCAACCTGCTGGTCAACGCGCAACAGGCGCTCGCCTCCTGCTCCGGGCTGCGCAAGCTGACCTTGCGCACTGCGCTGGGCAGCCTGCCGCGCACGGTCATCCTCGAAGTCGCCGACAACGGCCCCGGCGTGCCCGAGGAAGCCCGGCGCCGCATCTTCGAACCCTTTTACACCACCAAGCCCGAGGGCCATGGCACCGGCGTGGGCCTGTCCTTCTCGCTGGGACTGGCCGAGGCCCATGGCGGCCGGCTGGAACTGCTGCCGGCGTCGCAGGGCGCCTGCTTCCGCCTCACCTTGCCGATCGACCCTGACCAGGCACTGGCCAAGCCGCAGGCCGCTTCCGATTTCGCCGCGATGCCCGCCACCAGGCGCGCGCTGGTGATCGACGACGAGCCGGAAATCGCCGAAGTGCTCGCCGACTTCCTCTCGGTCGAGGGTTTCGCCTGCGAGCTGGCGATCGGCGGCGCCGCCGCCCAGGCCAAGCTGGTCGAAGGCAGCTATGACCTGATCGTCAGCGACCTGCGCATGCCCGGGATCGACGGGCCCCAGCTCCACGCCTGGCTCGCCCGCACCCGCCCCGATCTGGCCGGCCGCATGGCCTTCACCACCGGCGACACGCTCGGCGCCTCCGCCGCGCGCTTCCTCGAGGAGATAAAGCGCCCGGTGCTCGAGAAACCGTTCATGCCCGAGGATGTCTGCCGCTTCCTCCAGCAGATGGAGCTTTAGAGGAGCGTCCTACCGCCTACTCGTCCCCCGGCCTTGTGCCGGGGTCCACCTGACCGCCCGCGAACCGCAAGAGGCTCCATCGCTTCGTCCGGACGCACAGTGGGTCCCGGCACAAGGCCGGGATGACGATCATGGGAAATCCCTGGAAATGTAGGATTTCACCTGCCACCGTCGGCAGGCTCTTTCTCATCGTCGACATCCAGCAAATGCCGAGGGCGAATACCCCGCGCAGGAGTCAATATGATCAACCGATAAACCGGGACGACGCACAAGGAATGGCGGATTTCCGCCATTTCGATATTCAACCCATTGGTAGAATGATCGAAAGCTCAACCCGCCGGTTGAACGTCGCTTTCGCTCTTCACGAAGAACCGGTCGATCACGTCCTTCGCCACGCGGGCCGGCTTCAGCGTCTCGGCATCGAGGCAGCACCAGCTCGACTTGACCTCGGCCAGCACTTCGCTGCCGCGGGTGATCACCGTCTCGTAGAATGCCCGCGCGCCCTGCACCTTCTCGAGCAGCACGGTCGCGACGACATCGTCGTCGAGGAACGCCGGGCGGCGATAGGTGATCTCGTGCTTCAGCGCGACCCAGAGGTGCTGCGCGACCGCCTCGACCGGCGCCAGATGCTGCCAATGGCTGATAACCGCGGCCTGCACCCATTTGAGATAGGAGGCATTGTTTACATGCCCCATGAAGTCGATATCGGCCTGGTCGACGTCGACGTGGAAATCATAGGGCTGCGCAGTGTTGCTACTCACGCCGCCATCATAGCGAAATCGGCGGCGCGGAGCGAGATTAATTCCTCTAATTCCACGAAAATCTGCGGTTTTGCGCGAAAATCGCCGGTGCCGTAGCGTCAACCGCCCGCCGCAAATTGGCCTTACCACTTGACTTGAATCGCCCGCCTCAACATCGTCGCGCCAGGCTGCGATGACAGCGGTAGCACGGGAGATCGGTGTATGAGAGCGAAGCTTGGCTGGGCGTTGGCTGCCCTGACGATCCTGCCGGCCGGCGCGCTCCCCGTCCCCGCATCGGCTTCGCAGCAGGCGCCCGCCGCCCTTCCCGCCCGTGCCCAGATCCTCGCCTCGGTCGAGCGCATGGCCGACTGGCAGCTCGCCCATCTCGACAATCTCGACTACATCCCGCTCGCCCGCGCCAGCACCAAGGATCCGCGCGACTGGCAGCAGGCCGCCTTCTGGGTCGGTCTGGTCGATGTCGCCGATCGCTCGTCCAGCCCACGCTACAAGGACGCGATCCTCGCGACAGGACGCAAGCTCGGCTGGACCTTGGGCGGCCGGCTCTATCATGCCGATGACCATCTGATCGGATCGGTCTGGCTCTGGGCCGCGAAGCATGGCGGCGGCGCGGAGGCGCTCAAGCCGATGCGCGCCACGTTCGACAAGATCCTTGCCAACCCGCTCAGCCACGACCTGACCTTCGTCGCCCCGGCGCAGGGCGGCGACCCGGCCTGCACCACGCGCTGGTGCTGGTGCGACGCGCTCTTCATGGCGCCGCCGACGCTCTACGCCCTCACCCGCCAGACCGGCGACCAGCGCTACGCCGCCTTCGCGCATCAGGAATACAAGGCGACCACCGATCTGCTCTTCGACAAGAGCGAGCATCTCTATTTCCGCGACAGCCGCTTCTTCGATCAGCGCGGCGCGCACGGCGAGAAGCTGTTCTGGAGCCGCGGCAATGGCTGGGTCTTTTCCGGCCTGGCCCGGCTGATCCCCGAGCTTCCGAGGAACGATCCCCGCCGGGCCTATTATGTCGGCCTGTTCAAGGAGATGGCCGAGCGGCTGGTGACGCTCCAGCGCGAGAACGGCTATTGGCCGCCCTCGCTGCTCGCCGATCCGAACCGCTCGGCGGACGAGACCAGCGGCACCGGCTTCTATGTCCACGGCCTCGCCTGGGGCATCAAGGCCGGCCTCCTGCCGCGCGACCGCTATCTTCCCGCCGTCACCCGCGGCTGGGCGGCGCTGGAGCGTGCGGTGCAGCCCGACGGCCGGCTCGGCTGGGTCCAGCAGGTCAGCGACCGGCCCGATGTGGTGAAGGCCGAGGATACGCAGCTCTATGGCGTCGGCGCCTATCTGCTGGCAGGGAGCGCGGTACACGATCTCGCGGAGTAGCTGGGATGAAGCACATATTCTGGCTGGCCACGCCCCTGCTCTTCCTGGCGGCGCCCAGCCGGGGCCAGGATGGCGCCCAGCCTTTCGCCCGGGCGACGCTCAACGTCCAGCAAGGCGGCTCTCGCGGTGCCGACGGCAAGGTGAGCGGCGGCACCTTCGCGCTGGTCGAGGATTTCGACGTCCCGGCCGATCACCAGGTCCACGACCAGCTGATCGCCTTCGAAGGCCCGGGCTGGGAATCGGACAAGGTCGCCTATCGCCTCTATCTCGACGAGCGGAACGTCCCTGACATCTATGGCAAGCGCCTGCCGGCGCCGGTCCTGCCCCGGATCGGCATGGGGCATGACGATTATCACACGCTCGCCGACTGGGGCATGGACATATTCCAGGTCGATCAGTCGCTCGGCATGGGCGGCATCGGCGTGCTGCGCGACGGCAAGGTCACCCAGCTCGGCCGCTCGACCATCCATGCCGCGGCGCGCAATCTCGGCCCGCTGGCGCTGGTCGATGTCGACAATGACGGCTTCGCCGGCGCCAGCGGTCCGGCCAACATGAAGACCCGCTACGCCATCAAGCCCGGCTCGCGGATCACGATGGTCTCCTCGATCGTCACCGGCCCGGCGCCCCGGATGGTGGCGGGACTGACGCTGCATGCGGGCACGACCCAGGTCTCGGGCGGCGCCGGCCGCTGGCGCTATTTCGGCAGCTGGGGCAGGCAGAGCCTCGCCAGGGACGATCTCGGCATCGTCCTGTTCTACCGCACCAGCGACGCGGTGCAGACCGGCGCCAACAACGGCTCGCTGTTCGTCGAGTTCTGCGATCCCACCCGGATCCGCTACGCCTTCGCCGCCGCCTGGGTGCAGGAGCCGACCGCGCCCAAGACGCTCCCCGCCTTCAAGGCCTGGGCCGATACGGTCACGGTCGAGCTGGACAAGCAGAACGCCGATCGCCTCCACGTCGCGCCGCATACCCGCCCGGCGACCTGCAAGGGCCCGGAATAGGCTGGAAATGTAGGACTTCGCCTGCAACGCTGGCGAGGCTCTTTCTCATCGCGAATCTAGGGCTCTCAACCCCTTATCGTCACCCCGGCCGGGTGACGGTTGGAGGATCGCAATCGCTCGCGCGCCCGCGCGTAGACCTGCGACGTTTGCGACTTTAGGGTAACCGGCTACCGCTCGGCCCCCTCGGCCTCCCCGCCACCGGCCTTCATGAAACGCTTGAGCTCGGCCGGCTCGGTGGCGACATAGGTGCCGTCGGGCCAGGCCCGCTTGGCTCGCCGCAGCAGCTCGTCGAGCTCGCCGGTGCCGGGGCGTAGCTCCTTGTACGGCCAGCCCGCGACATTGCCGCGATAGCCCGCCAGGAAGTCGGTGGTCCGCCTGAGGCCCTTGCCGCTCGGATCGGCATAGTTCCACAGGTCGGTGCCCAGGCATTTGCCCATCTCCGCCACGTCGTATGCGGCGAGCAGCGCATAGATCGAATAATGGAGGCTGCGCGTGCGGGTCAGCTCCTGCGGCAGCTTGCCCTCCGGCGTGAACTGCGGCGCGATCCGGCGCTTGGGGAAGGCATCCACCACCGCCCTGGTGATCTCGGGCCGCCGGGCGAACAATGCGAACTGCGCCGCCTGCGCATCGAACCACATGGCGTGGTTGTTCTTGGCGCCGTCCTCGGCCTTGCCGTTGGGGCTCGATCGCATCCAGTCGACATAGTCGCCGAACCATTTCTCGAGGCCCGCCTGCTCGGCGGCGGTCAGCTTGCCCGAGGGGCCGATCAACCCGATCCCGTCGACCACACGCTGCAGGCGCGTCGTGTCGATGATCCCCTCGGCCCGCCCCTTCTCACGCCCCGGCACGGCCTGACCGAAGTTCATATTGGGGTTCATCCGCGTCTTGGGATCGAGGAACCAGGTCCTCAGCAGGCTTGCGGCGCGACCCGCATAACGGGGGTTTTCAGTGAAATAATAAGCCAGCGCGAGCGTCTCGACATCTGCGCTCATCGCATCGAGATCGGCGACGTCGTACTTATCGCTCGACCGGTCGGGATTGATCTCGCCATCCTTGCGGATGAACGGCATGCCGTCCGGCTTGGACGGGTCCGGCCACCAATAGGGACCGACGCTCAGATAGTCGTGGCGATCGCCCGAGGGTGGAACCGTCCGTTTGTCGACCACGGTGTAGAGCGGGTTGCGCATCGCCGCCTCGGCCTTGGCGATCAGCGCCTTATAGGCCGCAGCCACCGCCGGGTCGCTCTCGCGGCTGGCCTTCAGCCGCGAGAGCACGTCGGGCACGAAGAAAAAGGTCCTGCGCCCGCCAAAAGCCGCGGAATATCCTTCCACGCCTTGGCAGACCGGCTGCGCTGAGTTTGGGCCAGGGGAGGCGATCCCGGCTTGGGGTGCAGTCTGCGACACGGTGGCCGCCAGCAGGACGAGGGAGGTAAGGGCTTTGCGCACGGGTCTTCCCCTCAGAACCGGAACCGGGCGCCGAAATAATATTGCGGGCCGCTCTCGCTCACTTCGGCGATGCTGTCATAGCCGCCCTTGTAGAACACGTCCTTGGTGTCGGTGACGTTGAGCACCTGGAACTTGAGCTGGACGTTCTTGGTCAGGTCGTACTGCGCCGACAGGTTGAGATAGCCGGCATCCTGGACACCGCGATTGGTCGAACTGTTCGGCTTGTAATAGTGCGAGCGGTAGCGGTAGTTCGCGCGCAGCGAGAGCCCGCTCTTCTCCCAATAGATCGAACCGTTCGCGACATATTTCGACAGGCCGATCAAATTCTCGGGATCGAGATAGGGCGCCAGCGTCGACGTGTCGGGATATTCGAAGTTCGCCCAGGCGACGTTGAGCGAGCCCGAAACGCCGAAGCCGCTGAGCAGGCCCGGCAGCCAGCTGAAGGCGTGGCTGCCGGTGAACTCGACGCCGTAGAGGTGCCGCATCTCGGGATCGTTGGCCGGCGCGATCAGGTTGACGTCATAGGTCTGCTGGGTCGGCGCACCGCCGTCCACCACCGTGGTGACGGTGATCGAGGTGGGAATGCCCCCCGAACGCGAGATCACCGTGCCGCGCAGCCATTTGTAATAGCCGGCGACCGAGAAGAGCGTGTCCTTGGAAAGATAGAATTCCAGGCTCGCATCGGCATTCCAGCCGCGCAACGGCTTGAGGTTGGGATTGCCGCTGGTCGGGTTGAATATGACGCTCGACGCGCCGCCGGTGCCCGTGGTCGGATTGAGGGCGATGCCGGCGCCGAAGCTCTCGATCGGCGAGCGCGACAGCGCGCGGTATCCGGCGAGGCGCAGCTTGACCTGGTTCGACAGCTCGAACGCCAGGTTCATGCTCGGCAGGAAATATTCGTACTCGCCCTTCAGCGTGTCGGTCGAGATCGTGCCGGTGGGATCGGCGGCTACGGTGAAATTGTCCGAGGCCGTGTCGATCGTCACCTTGAACGGCAGGCGGAAACCGACCGAGGTGATGTTGGTCTTCACATAGCGCAGGCCGATATTGCCGCTGAACGGCGTCGAACCCAGGTCGCCGCCGAAGCTGGCCATCGCATAGGCTGCCTTTATCCGCTCGCGGACGTCGATATCGCCCGGGTCGCGGGTCTCGCTCGGATAGGGCAAGGCGCTGTCGCTGCCGGTGAAGGTGCGGAACAGACACTCATTGTCGAATGTCGCCCAGTTGGCGACGTTGGTGTTGGTGGTCGGGAAATATTGCTTGGTCGGGAAGGCGCCGCGGCAGTCCGCGTTGGCCTTGTTGATGATCTGCGCTGGCGTCATCCCGCCATAGCCGACGATCGTGTTCAGGTCGTTGTTGGCATTGCCGTCCAGCGTGCGGTGGTGCTCTGAGTAACGCCCGCCGATCTTGATCGAGCGGATGAAGCCCTGGTCGAAGCTGTATTCGGCATCGAGCTTGCCCGCATAGATATCGTCCTTGCGGTCGGTGACGAAGCGGTTGCGGGCATAGACCGCAGTCGCGGCATTGGCCGCGAAATTGGCCGGGTTGCTGATGTCGAAATTGTTGAAGGTGACCACCGGCACGATCGGGCTGTCGCTATAGTCGAGCGTGTAGCCGACGCGGGTGGTCGAACGCATGCGCGTCGCCTTCTGCGTCTCGGTGCGGTGCGACTGCGAGAAGCTGCCGTCGCCGGTGATAGCGAGGTGATCGTCCTTCCAACCGATCGTCGCGGCGCCGGCGATATATTCCTCGTCGCGCTCGCGCAGCTCCAGCTGGTTCTCGAGGTTCGAGTTGCCCGAATATTTGATCAGCGCGCCGTCGGTATAGCCGTTGGTGCCGTCGCCGATGACCAGCGGCTTGATACCGCGCAGCGCCTCGGCGATCGCGAAGACGTTGCGATCCTCGGTGGACTCGCGCTTCGAGTATTGCCCATCGAACGCAATATCGAGATTGGGCGTCGGCTTCCACTGCAGCGCACCGATTACCGCATTCCGCAACTCCCGCGTCCGCTGCTGCCGGAAGCTGCGCGACTGGGTGGCATAATAAGTGTCACCCACCGTCTCGCCGATGCCGGCGCGCGGAGCCGCAGCGACGGAGCAGTTCGAATTGGCGCCCGCGGCGTTGAGCTGCGCGGTGGTTCCGGTCGCCAGTGTGCCGTTATTGGCGCTGGTGTTGCACGGCACATAGGCCGAGTTGCCGTTGTAATAGTCCTCCGGCGCGGCGACGTCCTGCCGCTGCACGCCGATCGAGATGCCGATGTCGCCAATCCCGGTGTGGAACTGGTCGACATAGGAGAGATTGGCGCGGTAGCCGAGCCCGTCGCGGCCGACGATATCGTCGTCCTTGGGCAGATAGGATCCGCGGAACTCGCCCTGGATCCGGCGCTTGCCGTAGTCGAGCGGCTTCAGCGAGCGTAGCTCGATCACGCCGCCGATGCCGCCCTCGAGGAAGTCGGCTTGTTGCGACTTGTAGACGATGACGCCATTGACCAGTTCCGACGGGAATTGCTGAAAGGCGACCGAGCGATCGGGGCCTGCGGTCGATACTTCGCGGCCGTTGAACTCGGAGAAGCTCAGGGTCGGCCCCAGGCCGCGTACCGAAAGCTCGTTGGCGTTGCCCTTGAAGCGATCGGCCGAAACGCCGGTGATCCGCTCCAGCGTGTCGCCCACGCTGTTGTCGGGCAGCGCGCCGATCTCGTCGTTTACGATGCCGTCCAGGATCACCGCGGCGTTGCGCTTGACGTCGATCGAGCTGCGCTGCTCCGCGCGGGCGCCGGTGACGACGATCCCCTGGGCGGCCTCGGCGCTTTCATCGGCTTCGACGCTCGTCCGCGCAGCATCGGCTTGGGTGAGATCGGCAGTTGTCTGACCAAAAGCGGGCAGCGCCGCGCAAGCCGACGCCAGCAGCGCAATCCGTATTGCAGCGCGACTCAACGTAGTAGCGGCGACACCTGGCATACTCACTCCCCTCCTGGATCGGACGCCCATTATCCGGGTCATGCATTTTGGTAAGGCCAATATGGCACCGGTGTCAACCCAATTGACCAGAACAATCTGCGGGAGGCAGCAACGCTATTTGTAGGTGAGCGCCCAGCCGAGGGTCAGCGGCTTGTCCAGCCGGGGTGCGTCGCCATGGCAGGCGATGCGCGTGGAGAACGACCCGCTCGGTGCCTGGTAAGGCGCGCCCGCAACCGGCTGTGCCTCGCAGCGAGCCAGGCCCTGCACGGAAAAGCCGGTTACCTCCCCTTCCCCGAAGCGGATGTTCGAACCCGTGACCTTGGGCAGCCCGGAGAAGCTCGCGAAGTCCATGTCTATCGCCCGGATTTCGAGCGGTTGGGCCGCGCTGTAGCGATCGGTCCGCGTGATCCTGCCCGGTGCGAATTCGTAGCGCGTCTCCACGGTGACGCGCTTGTCGGCGACCGAATTCTTGCCACCCATCCGGTCCATCGCGTCGAGGCGATAGGTCAGGATCGTCCGCCTTCCCTCGCGCACAAGCTTCACATCGCGGAACCAGGCCAGCGGCATCAGCACGCTGCCGTCGGCCAATGTGAAACGCGGCACCAGGTGCGGATAGGTCGCATCCGCCGATCCGGAGAACATTCCCGCCGAATAGGGTACCGGGAAATAGGGGTTGTTCATGTGCTGGCCGTCGCCGCCGTTGATCAGCGGCAGGCCGATGACATGGGCGCCGTCGCGCACCGTCAGCAATGCGCGGTCATGCGCGCCGCGGGCAAACCAGGTCAGCGTCACCGGGGCCATCGTTTGCAACCATGCGGCGTAACCGGTCGAGGGCGCCACGCCTCGGTAACCGAGCTCGTTCCAGATCGCGTTGGTATAGATATACTGGCGGGCCAAGCTCAGATTCTCGCCCAATATCCGATGCTTGCCGCGATACGCATCGGTGCGCCGGCCGCCGTCCCACAAATTGACCGAGCCCGTCTTCGGATCGAGCCAGAAGTCGACATAGCGGGCCGCGATGCGCGAGGAGAGTGCATAGGCCATGTCGCGCTCCTGCGGACTGAGCACGCCCAACTTGGCCGCTGCGGTCAGCACCTCGAGAAACGCGGTCTCGCCATATGCGCCGATGCTGCGGCCATATTCCCAGCCCTCGCCGGTCATGCTCGCGCGCAGCAGCATGAGCTGGGCCGACTTGCGCAGCCATGCCTTGACCTGCGGCGTCGGCGTCATGCCGGTCTCGATGAAGCGCTGGGCAATCTCGCCGATCAGCAGCACCGAGTAGCGGTCGAAGCGACCTTCCCCGTCGGTCTCGTCGGCAAAGCCATATTCGCCCGAATAGGTCTGGTAGTGGCTGAGCATCCGTTGGAGCAGCGCCTCGCTCGCCGAGGCATCCTCCCAGCCGAGCAGGTAGCGCAGCCGCGCCACGCTGAAGGCTACGCCATAATAATTGTTGGGCAAATTGATGAGGTTGAGCGTCTTGGCATCGACGAAGCGGCGCCAGTCGAGCTTTTCGCGCAACACCGCGAGCGTGGCAGGGCGCACCGCCTGGTCGAGCAGCCCCGCCTGCTTCAACGCGTGGAGCGCCGAGATATAGTAATAGATCCCCCAGCTGTCGTTGTGCTCGCTCACGGTGAGATCCGCGATGTCGCGATAGGCGGCGAGATATTCCTCGAGGCGCGGATCACCGCGGGGCGTAGCGAGGAGGAGATAGGACAGGCCCGAGGCAATCTTGCCGGGGAGGAACTTGTCGCCGCTGTCGAACACCGGGACCCCGTCGATCGCCAGCGCGCGCTTCTCGCGGAGGAGCTGGTGGAGCAGTGCCTCGAGCTGGGGGAGCAGCCGGCCGGTGACGCTGGCGCCCATCGCCGGCGCCTGAAGGTAGACCGGGCCATGCGGATCCGGCGCGGCAGACTGGGCGAAGGCGGGGGTGGCGAGCGCGCCGAGACAGACGCCGGCGCAGAACGTGCGCACGGACCAGGGGTTACGCAATTGGCCTCTCCTATTGGTCAGGCCAATTTCCGTCACCTGGCTACCGGTGTCAAGCCGATCCTATCTTGAGGCGCCGCGCCACACTGTCGCGCTGCGCGGTGAGCTCGCTGCGCGCGCGCTCCATCACCTCCAGCTCGGTGGCTTCGAGCAGATCGTCGACCACCCCGCGCAGATGCGACCGCATCGCGTTGCGCGCGGCCTGGGGATCGCGACTGCGCAGCGCCTCGTAGATCGGGCGATGCTCCTCGACCCGCGGCGTCACACCGCTGCGCTGGGCGCGGGCGAACATGTTGGCGCAGAGCGGCGACTTGGTGCGCAGCTCCCAGAGATATTCGACGACGCTGCGAATCGCCGCGTTGCCGGTGGCGTTGGCGATCGCCAAATGGAAGCGGTGATCGGCGTCGAGCAACGCCGGCTCGTTGGTTTCGTTCACCGCCATTTCGGCCAGCAATCCATCGAGTTCGGCAAGCTGCTCGTCGGTGATCGACACCGCCGCGAGCGCAACCGCCTCGCCCTCGAACAGGATTCGCGCCTCGGTCAGATCGAAGGCGCCGACGTCGAAATTGAGCGCGTCCTCGCGCCGTCCGCTGCCATGGTCGCGCTTGGTGACATAGAGGCCCGACCCGTGCCGCGCCTCGATCCAGCCCTTCATCTCGAGCGCGATCATCGCCTCGCGGATGGTGGGCCGGCTGACCTTATACTCCTCGGCCAGGTCGCGCTCGCCGGGGAGACGCGTGCCCGGCGACCATCGCCCCCCTTCGATCCCGTCGGCGATCGAGGCGGCCACGCGCTGATAGAGTTTGTTGCCCGTGATTTTCATATATGTCCTGCTCTTGCCGGGATCATAGGTTGACACGCTCGCTTGGGAAAGGGGATATTGGTCTGACCACTCCAGGGGACCAGCCTTTGCCTCGTATTACCTCTGTCCGCGTGATCGTCACGCGTCCCGGTCGCAACTTCGTCACCGTCAAGATCGAGACCGACGAAGGGGTCTACGGCGTGGGCGACGCGACATTGAACGGCCGCGAGCTGGCAGTGGCGAGCTACCTGTCCGACCATATCGCCCCCATCCTGATCGGTCGGGATGCGCATCGGATCGAGGACATCTGGCAGTATCTCTACAAGGGCGCGTACTGGCGGCGCGGACCGGTGACGATGACCGCGATCGCGGCGATCGACATGGCTCTTTGGGACATCAAGGGCAAGGTCGCCGGACTGCCGGTCTACCAGCTTCTCGGCGGGGCGAGCCGCGAAGGCTGCATGGTCTATGGTCATGCCAATGGATCGGACGTCGCCGAGACGATCGAACGTGCGCAGGAATATCTCGAGAAGGGCTACAAGGCCGTGCGGCTGCAATCGGGCGTGCCGGGGCTGAAGGCGACCTATGGCGTCTCGGGCGAGCGCTTCTACTACGAGCCGGCCAAGGGATCGCTGCCCGAGGAATCCTTCTGGTCGACCGCCAAATATCTGCGCATGGTCCCCGAGCTGTTCCAGCGCGGCCGCGAGGCGCTGGGCTGGGACATCCACCTGCTCCACGACGTCCATCACCGGCTGACCCCGATCGAGGCGGGGCGGCTGGGCAAGGATCTGGAGCCCTATCGCCTGTTCTGGCTGGAGGACGCGACCCCGGCGGAGGACCAGGCGGCGTTCCGGCTGATCCGCCAGCACACCACCACGCCGCTGGCGGTGGGCGAGATCTTCAATTCGATCTGGGATGCCAAGCAGCTGATCGAGGAGCAGCTGATCGACTATATCCGCGCGACCGTGGTCCATGCCGGCGGGATCACCCATCTGCGCCGGATCGCCGCGCTGGCGGATCTCTATCAGGTCCGCACCGGCTGCCACGGCGCGACCGACCTCTCCCCGGTCAGCATGGCCGCTGCGCTGCATTTCGGCCTGTCGGTGCCCAATTTCGGCATCCAGGAATATATGGTGCACACCCCCGAGACCGACCAGGTCTTCCCCCACGCCTATCGCTTCGAGGCCGGCCTGATGCACCCCGGCGACGCGCCCGGCCTGGGCGTCGACATCGACGAGGAACTGGCCGCCAAATATGAATATCAGCGCGCCTATCTGCCGGTGAACCGGCTCGAGGACGGGACGATGTTCAACTGGTGAGTTCGGCTGACTCGCCGAAGAAATTCAACCGAGCGGTTTAATGGGAAACCGCGGAATTTCGCCAATCGCGGGGATATCGGTTGATGAAGTTTACGCGAGCGTGGGTTCTGAACGTCAAAGCGCCAGGCTCGCGGATCAATGCAATCGACGATGAGAAAGAGCGGGGGATACCCTCTCAAACGAAATCCTACATTGCCAGACATTTGGTGCCTGGCCGCCTTGGATCTGCGGACCGTCGGCCCAGGACCGGACCCACGGAGCCCCTCGTCATCCCGGACTTGTTCCAGGACCCACAGCGCGGCGAAATGCCGCCGCCGGTCTTGCGGCAAAGTTGGCCCTTGAACCCCCGACAACATCTCGGTGACGCAGTGGGCTCCGGAACAAGTCCGGGGTGACGGAAGAAGGACCCGCTCAGGCCGCGCGGTCGCCGATCCTGCGCCGCTGCGGTGCGCTAGCGGCCGCGAGGATCTTCTCGGACATCATCGTCCAGTCGGTGAAGCCCCATCCGTCGGGGCCCTCCTCGCTCAGGATCTGGTCGTTCGCGAGGCTGTCGTCGATCACCACTTCCACGCCGGGCAGCATCACGCGATCCCGGGTCGAGAAGAAGGCCAGCACCCTGGGCCGCGACGCGCGCTGGCCGTTTTCCAGGACGATCCCGAGCCGGTTGGACCGCAGGCGCACCAGCATGCCGGGCGCGAACACGCCGATGCTCTGCATGAACCTGAAGAGCAGCTCGGGATCGAAATGCCCGTGCCAGCCGTGCATCTTGACGATCGCCTCGTCGGGCGCCCAGGCATTCTTGTAGCTGCGGTTCGAGGTCAGCGCGTCATAGACGTCGCAGATCGCCCCCATGCGCGCGGCCAGACTGAGCTCTGCGCCCTGCAGCTTGAAGGGATAGCCGGTGCCGTCGACGCGCTCGTGATGATGCAGGCACACGTCCAGCGCGGTCTCGGGAATGTCCACCGCGTTCAGGAGAAGCTGATGCCCCTGCTGCGGATGCGTCCGGACGATCGCGAACTCCTCGTCGGTAAGGCTGCTCGGCTTGTTGAGCACGAGATCGGGGACGGCCATCTTGCCCACGTCATGGAGCAGGCCGGCCACGCCGAGCGCATGCACCTGACCGTGGTCGAGATCGAGATGCTTGGCGAGGTTCACCATCAGCGCGCACACCGCCACCGAATGGAGATAGGTATACTCGTCCTTGGACTTGAGCCGCGTCAGTCCGATCAGCGCCTGCGCGTTGCGGCTTACCGATGCGGAAACCTCTTCGACTACCGGTGCGATCGTTTCGGAACGGATCGCCTTGCCGAGCCGAGCCTCGGCGAACAGCGCCTTGATAACGCGCTTCGACCGATTCATGACCTGAGTCGCGCGCGCGCGCTCTTCCGCCACGCTGCACGGCCGCTCGATCGATCGCTTGATGGCGATCGCCGCCGACTGGATCGCCGGCTCGGCGCGGGGCATGGTGGGCTTGGCAGGAACGGGATCGGGGTTCGCCGGCGCCGGGACGGCCAGGGGGGCACCGCGGCTCTCGTCGATCACCAAGGTCATCACGTCCGAATCGAGCAGGGTCGTCAGGTCGTCGGGTGAAGACAGCAGGAAACGGGACCGCCAGAACGGGTGGCTGAACCATGACCCGTCAAGGGCATGAATATACATGCCCAGCCGCGCCTGATCCCTGGAAATTCTTCGCAGCAAGTGCCCTGCCCGCGTAAAGTTGCCTCCATAATGGATTTACAGGGGAAACCTTAATGTATTCCAAATCGTGCAGAAGATTAACCTGGATCAAGTTCAAGTGATGTGGATCGTTTCGCAATCGACGGCAGCAGGATGCGGTTGTTATTGGACAAGGCAATCCTATTCGTTTCGGCAGCGCAACCTATGGAAGCGCGCACGAAACGGCATCGCCAAGCAACGCTTGGCGAATCGACCGACTCGACGAAGATTTCTATTCGTGAGGGATCGCTAACCTGCCGATGCGGAGCGCATGCGGCAGCAGCCGACTCAGCCCTCTTCGACGGGCGCGCCGGGACCGTTCTTGATGATCGATTCGATCGCGTTCTTGGCGCTGGCCTTGCTCGAATAACCTTCGGTCCAGAAGATCACTTCGGCATTGTACTTGAACTTGGCGACATACTCGCCGGCCTTGTTCTGCTCGATCACGAACTTGTGCGCCATACGACTCTCCTTCGTTACGAGGAGGCAACATAGGTTAGAAACGCGCGGGCGAATAGCGGGCTGCGTCGATTTGCGCGACCGATGCGTCGGGCGCGCGATCCAGCAGCAGCGCGGCCGCGAGCCGGGCTGCCGCGGGCGCGGTCTGGATCCCGAAGCCCCCCTGCCCCGCGCACCAGAAAAAGCCCGGGACCCGGCTGTCGAAACCGTAGACCGGGCGCCGATCCGGAGCGAAGCTGCGAAGCCCCGCCCATTTATGCTCGAGCGCCGCGACCCGCCAATCGACGACATGCTCGAAGCGGTCGATCGCCGTGGCGACGTCGATCTCCTCGGGCGCGGCATCGCACGGATCGGTGGCGCTCTCGTCATGCGGGCTCAGCCACAACCGTCCGCCCGCCTCCGGCTTGAAATAGAAGCTGCCGCCGAGATGCCCGACCAGCGGGCAGCCGGCGGGCGGCGCGGGATCGGTGCGCAGCTGCACCATGGTTCGGCGATAGGGCTGGATGCCGAGCGGGCGGACCCCGGCCATCAGCGCGACCGGGTCGGCCCAGGCACCTGCGGCATCGACGAGCACGTCCGCCTCGAACCGGCCGGCGCGCGTTTCGAGCTGCCAGACGGTGGTGCGGCGCGCTGCGGCGAGTTCCGCGGAAAGTACCAGATCGGCGCCCGCGCGCTTCGCCGCGGCCAGGAAGGCGGCATGGAGGCCGCCGACATCGATATATTCGCAGCTTGGCTCGTGCACGCCCAATGCCCATTCGGCGCGCAGGCCCGGCACGATCGTTCGCGGATCGACCGGGACGAGCCCGATGCCGCGCCCTTCGAAATCGGCGAGAAAGGCATCGACCAACGCCCTCTCGCTAGCCCTGGCGATATGGAGCTCGCCGAGCGGCTCGAGAAAGCCGCCGCTGCGAAGATAGTCGCCAGATGCGGTGGTGAGCGGCTGGATATCCGGGCCGCCATAGGTTTCGGACCAGAACGCCGCCGAGCGGCCGGTCGCATGATAGCCGGGCCGGTCCTCGCCCTCGAGGATCAGCACGCGCGCGTGCGGGGCGAGCTCGGCCGCGAGGCTGGCGCCTGCGATGCCGGCGCCGATGATGGCAATGTCGTAGCGACTCAATTCTGCTGCGCTCTCGCCGCCAGGAAAGAGTCGATCTCGCCCATCGCGCGATCGCGGACGGGATCGGCCTCGCGGAGGATCTCGTGCGCGCTCTCCTTGCCGAAACCAACAATGCGGACATCGGCGAGCCGGGGGCCGATTCGGTGCGCGGCGCGGGCATCGACCAGCGCGTCCGCGTCCGCGATGAGCATCAGGACCGGGACCGGCATCGACTCCAGTTGCGGATTCTCCTCCAGCTCGCGCATCGACTTGAACGCCTCGATCACCCAGCGCCAGCTCGGCGGGCCGGTGACGATCGCGGGATCGTGCTGCTGCCACCAGATTTCGTCGGCATAGCGATCGGGGTCATGGGTGAGCAGGGCGGCGCGGGTCTCGGTGGTATAGGGCTTTTCATTGCCCTTCCACGCGCGGCGCGCGGGATCGCCGAGATTGCCGAGAATGCGCGCGGCGCGCTCGGCGAACCGGCCGAACGGGCTCTTCACGCCGAGCATCGGCGCGATCAGCACGGCAGCGTCGGGCCGGATCGCCCCCTCGACCAGCGCGCGCAGCACAAGGTGCCCGCCCATCGAATGCCCCATCACGACATGCGGGCCCGGCGTGCCCGCGATCCATTCGGCATGGAAGGTTTTGAAGTCGGCGATGAACTGGTCGAAGCTCTCGATATCGCCGCAATTGCCCGCCTTGCTGATCCGGCCCGACCCGCCCTGGCCCCGCCAATCGACCGAGGTGATCGTCCAGCCCTGATCATGCCAGTGCGCGAAGCTTTCGAGATATTTTTCGAAGATGTCGCCGCGGCCGCCCTGGAAGAGGATCGACCCGCGCGGAGTATCCGTGTCGGCAGGCCAGGTTAGCGCGCGCAGTTCCCATCCGTCAGGGGCGGGCCAGCGATGAATTTCGGCGCCGGCGGGCAAGGCACGACGGTCGATCGGGGAAACTGCCATAGGGACTGGTTACGTTTTGATAAGCCGTCCCGTCTAGGCATTTGCCCGATATGGGGGACTTTGGGGCAACTTTCCTGCTGGGCGCGCTTGCGCTGCTCCTGGTTTCGGCCGGGATCCAGGACGCGCGTTCCCGCGAGATCGCCAATTGGAAGAACATCGCCATCGCCCTGCTCGCGCCGCTCTGGTGGTGGGCGAACGGGCTGGCGCTGTGGCCGGACATGGCGATCCAGCTCGGCATGGCGGTGCTCGTCTTTGCCTTCTTCGCAGGGGCGTTCGCGATCGGCCAGATGGGCGGCGGCGACGTCAAGCTGATCGGGGCGCTCGCGCTGTGGCTTCCGCTGCAGCCGCTCGTTTCGATGATGATGATGATGGCGCTGATCGGCGGCGGCCTCACGCTGCTGATGGTCGCGGACCAATGGGTGCGCCGCGGACACGGCATGCCCAGGCCGAAAAAGGGCGCGCTGGCGGTCCTGCTGGCGCTGATCGTTTTCGGCGCGGCGCTGGCGCGGCCCGGCACGCTGGCATGGCTCCGCAGCGACCCGATGCTGTGGATGCTGACCGTCATGATGTTGCTGTGCGGTGTCAGCTTGTTGCTGCTGCTTGCGCTGGGTTCTGCCCGTCGCCGGGGGATCCTGCCCGAGGTCCCGTACGGCGTAGCAATTGCGATCGCAGGCCTTTTGGTTCTTCGCGAACCGATTCTTAACCAGTTCGGGTGATGATTAACAACGGCGCAACCGGGGCCGGCCAAGTATTTTTCAAGAAGGCTTGAAGCGAAATGGATGCACGCAAGCTCATTCTCCTCGTCGGCGCGCTAGTCGTCGCTGCGATCACCGCATTCATGGCGCGCAACCTGATGACGGGCGCTCCGGCGCCTGTCGCCGGCGCGGCGCCCACGACTGCGGCGCCCGTCAACACGACCGAAGTGCTCGTCGCCAAGCGCGCGCTGCCGGTCGGCACGATCCTCGACGCGAGCGCGGTGGAATTCCGCCCCTGGCCGAAGGAGCTCGTCGAGGGCGCCTATTATGTGAAGGGCGAGGCCGAGCCGGGCAAGATGCAGGGCACCGTGGTGCGCTTCGCGATTCCGGCGGGCCAGCCGCTGACCCAGGGCGCGATCGTCAAGCCTGGCGACCGCGGCTTCCTGGCGGCGGCGCTCGGGCCCGGCATGCGCGCAGTCACCGTTCCGGTTTCGACGCAGAGCGCGGTCGCGGGCTTCGTCTTCCCGGGCGACCGGGTCGACCTGGTGCTCACCCAGTCGGTCGCCGGCGGCGGCGACGGTCCCCCGCTCAAGGCCTCGGAGACGATCCTGCGCAACCTGCGCGTGCTCGCCACCGACCAGCGCACCGACAAGAATACCGACGACAAGGGCAATACCGTCGTCAGCACCTATTCGACCGTCACCGTCGAGGCGACGCCCAAGATCGCCGAGAAGATCGCGGTCGCGCAGACCGTCGGCAGCCTCTCGCTGTCGCTGCGCTCGATCGCCGACAATCAGGGCGAGCTCGAGGAAGCGATCGCCAGCGGTGAAGTCGACGTTCCGGCCAATGGCGATGCCAAGGCGGAGAAGGCGATGCTGGCGCGCGTTTCGGCGCGGCCCTCGGAAGGCGCACCGACCTTCGCCACCGGTGCCGATGTATCGCGTTTCCAGCGTCGCACCGTGCCCGGCAAGCCTGCCGGCGATCGTGCGGCGATGGCCGGACCGGCGCCGTCGGGCCCATCCTATCCGGGCGTCGCGCCCGTGCAGCAGGGTCCCACGGTGCGGATCGTACGCGGGAGCGACGCGAGCGTCGTTTCCGTCGGGGGGAAGAATTGAGATGACCAACAAGCTCGTCCGCAGATCGCTGGCGACGTCCGTCTCGGCGGTGCTCGCCTTCGGCGTGCCCATGACCGCGATGGCCCAGACCACGCGCGCCAAACAACAGCAGCAGGCGGTCGCCCGCGTTGCGCAGCTGCCCGCCGGAACCCAGCGTCCGACCACCGAGGTCCTGCTGTCGATCGGCGAAGGCGAACTGATCACCCTGCCCTCGAACGCGGCGGCGATCTGGACGTCCAATCCGACCGTGGCCGACGTCTATGTCGCCAATCCGCACCAGATCCATCTTTATGGCAAGGAATTCGGCGAAGCGACGGTGTTCGCGACCAGCGCGAGCGGCGCGGTCATCTATGCGACCAACGTCCGCGTCAGCCAGAACATCACCTCGATCGATCGCATGCTCAAGCTCGCGATGCCCGAGGCGGACATCAAGGTCACCACGGTGGGCCAGATCGCCGTCATCAACGGGACGGTCGCCTCGCCTTCCGACAGCGAGCAGGCGCAGCGCCTGGTCACGTCGCTGCTCAATCCGGGGGTCGACACCTCTGCCACCGGCGCGCTCCTCAAGATCGGCGTGGTCAACCGCCTGCGCACCGCGACGCCGCTGCAGGTGAACCTACAGGTCCGCTTCGCCGAGGTGACGCGCAGCTTCGTCAAGAATGTCGGCGTCAACATCCTGACGCGCGACCAGACCAGCGGCTTCCAGTTCGGCATCGGATCGGGCACCCGCGTGCCCGGCACGATCGGCGTGCCCGACATCTCGAAGCTGCCGGTCCTCGACGCATCGTCGAAGTTCGGCTTCCCGGCGGGCACGATCAGCCTGCCCTTCGATCCCGCGCGCGGCGACTTCATCTATCCGGGCACGGGCAGCACCTACAACTTCACCAAGAGCCCGTCGGCGAACACCACGCTGGGCCTGGCAGGCAAGCTGCTGGGGCTCGACGTGCTCTCGGCGATCGATCTGGGCGAGCGTATCGGCCAGGTGACCACGCTGGCCAATCCCAACCTGACCGCGCTTTCGGGCGAGACCGCGACCTTCCTGGCCGGCGGCGAGATCCCGATCCCGATCAGTCAGGGCCTGGGCGCGGTGGCGATCGAATATAAGCAATATGGCGTCAGCCTGGCGTTCACCCCGACCGTGCTGGCCGACGGCCGCATCTCGCTGCGGGTGAAGCCCGAAGTCTCGTCGCTCGACTCCTCGAGCGCGGTGACCTTCGGCGGCACCAGCATCCCGGGCATCAGCACGCGGCGCAGCGAGACGACGATCGAACTCGGCTCAGGCGAGAGCATGATGATCGCCGGGCTGCTGCAGAACACCCACAACAACAGCTTCGACAAGGCCCCCGGCCTGGGCGACGTGCCGATCCTCGGCGCGCTGTTCCGCTCGAACGCCTGGCAGCGCAACGAGACCGAGCTGGTGATCGTGATCACCCCCTATCTGGTGAAGCCGGTCAACGCGAACCAGATCGTCCTGCCGACCGACGGCTACAAGGCGCCGGACGACCTGCAGCGCCTGCTCGGCGGCCAGCTCGGCGGCGGCACCAGCGGCGGCGATCGGCCCAAGCCGATGATGGCGCCCAGCGGCGACACCGGTCCCTCGGTCGGCGCGATGTCGCCGGTGCCGGTCACCCCCGCCGCGCCTACTCCGAACCAGCCGGCAAAGGCGCAGCCCAAGTCGAAGAAGGGCGCCGTCAGCGCCGCCCCGGGCTTCGGCCTGTGATGTTTCGAGGAGACCAGATCGTGTCGCGTTTCAGTCCCCTTCTCCTCGCCCCGGCGCTGCTGCTCAGCGCCTGCGGCACCTATAATGGCGGTGTCGAGTCGGTGTATCAGCCGGTCGTCCAGCGCAACGACTATGTCCTGGATCTCGCCACCGCCGGCTACACGCTCGCGCCGGGCGAATCGCAGCGCCTGGCCGGCTGGATGCAGTCGCTGCACCTCGGCTATGGCGACCATGTCTCGATCGACGACGGCGCCGACGGCACCACCGCGCGCGACCAGGTCGCCGCCGAGGCCGGCCGCTACGGCGTGCTGCTGAGCGACAAGGCACCCACCACCGTCGGCCAGATCGCGCCCGGTACGATCCGCGTGATCGTCACGCGGATGACCGCGGGCGTGCCCAAGTGCCCCGATTATTCGCGCGTCTACCAGCCCGATCTCTCGTCGAGCACCACCTCGAACTACGGCTGCTCGGTGAACAGCAACATGGCGGCGATGGTCGCCGATCCGGCAGACCTCGTCCGCGGCGAGCCCGGTTCGCCGACGACCGATCCGATGACCGCCACCAAGGCCGTTCGCGCGCTCCGCGCTGCAGTGCCGAGCGGTGCCGGCGGCACGGTAGTGAAGTCCGACTCGCCAGGAGGCCCCAAGTGAACATGCCCTTCAATCCCGGCCGGACCGCGCACCGCGAACCGTTCACGGCGTTCGTCTGCGACGAGGCGACGGCGGAAACGCTGCGTCCGATCGCCGTCGAGCTCGGCTGGTCGCCCGAAAAGGTCAACAAGGGCGGCCTGCGCAACGCCGTGCAGACGCTGTCGGTCTCGGCGAGCCCGAACATCCTGTTCGTCGACCTCTCCGAATCGGGCGATCCGCTCAACGACATCAACGCGCTCGCCGAAGTCTGCGAGCCGGGCACGATCGTGATCGCGTCAGGCCAGGTCAACGATGTCCGCCTCTATCGCGACCTGGTCGCCAGCGGCATCCATGATTATCTGCTCAAGCCGCTCAACCCCGATGCGCTGCGCGATACCTTCGCCCAGGCGCAGTCGGCGCTGAACGCGCCCAAGATGGCCGAGCCCGGCACCGAACGCCCGCATTGCGCAGTGGCGGTGATCGGCACGCGCGGCGGCGTCGGCGCCTCGACCATCGCGACCTCGCTCGCCTGGCTGATGAGCGACAAGCATACGCGCTCGACCGCGCTGCTCGATCTCGACGTGCATTTCGGCACCGGTGCCCTGGCGCTCGATCTCGAGCCCGGCCGCGGCCTGACCGACGCGATCGAGAATCCGAGCCGCATCGACGGGCTGTTCATCGAACGCGCGATGGTGAAGGCATCGGAGCGGCTGGCGGTGCTTTCCGCCGAAGCGCCGATCAATTCGCCGGTGATCAGCGACGGCGCCGCCTTCTACCAGCTACAGGAGGAGATGCGCAGCGCGTTCGAATGCACCGTCGTCGATCTGCCACGCGGCATGCTGGTCAACCATCCGCATCTGATCACCGACATCCAGGTGGCGGTGCTGGTGACCGAGCTGACCCTGGCCGCAGCACGCGACGCGATCCGCATCCTTTCGTGGTTCAAGTCGAACGCGCCGCAGACTCAGGTGATCGTCGTCGCGAACAAGGTCCCGCAGGCAGCATTGCTCGAGATCAGCCGCAAGGATTTCGAAGGCTCGATCGAGCGCAAGATCGACGTGCTGATCCCGTTCGAGCCCAAGGTCGCCTCGCAGGCGGCCAAATTGGGCAAGCCCCTGGCGGAAGCCGGCAAGGGTACCAAATCGCTCGCGCCGATCGGCGACCTTGCCGCGCGCATCACCGCAATCACCGATTCGGGCGAGCATGACGACAAGGCCGAACGCGCCAAGGGCGCTGCAAAGGCGAACGCAAGGGGCGCCTCGCTGCTGAGCAAGCTGAGCGGCTTCAAGGACAGAATGCCGAAAAAGGCAAAGAAGTAACCCCTGCCCATTAGGGTGGTGGATCCTGGTTGATACGGAGGCGTACGCGGCGTGAACATGCTGCCGGTATTGATGCTCGGTGGGGGCGCCTTCCTGGTGCTCGCGCTCATGGTCCTGGCCTTCTCCGGCCCTTCGGCGGAGCGCGCAGGCGCGCGCCGGCTGACCGGGGTGCGCGAGCGCCATGTCGTCAGCGCGTCGGGCAGCAACGCGATGGAGGCGCAGCTCCGCCGCGTCTCGGCGGCACGCCAGAGCAACATGGACGCGACCGCTTCGCGCTTCCTCCCCAATCCCGCGCTGCTCCAGAAGCGGCTGCAGATGACCGGCAAGTCGTGGACGCTCAGCCAATATGGCCTGGCCACGCTCGGCCTGATCGTCGTTCCCGCCGGACTGTTGCTGCTCCAGGGCGCACCGATCTGGCTGGCGCTGGCACTGGGCCTCTTCATCGGCATTGGCCTGCCGCATTTCGTCGTCGGCTTCTTCATCAAGCGCCGCGTGGCCAAGTTCACCGCCAAGTTCCCCGATGCGATCGAGCTGCTCGTGCGCGGCCTGCGCTCAGGCCTGCCGATCACCGAGACGATGGGCGTGGTGGCCCAGGAGGTCGACGGGCCGGTGGGCGAGGAATTCCGCTCGGTCTCCGACAAGATGAAGATCGGCCGCACGCTCGACGCCGCGCTTCAGGAAACCGCGGACCGGCTCGGCACCCCCGAATTCCAGTTCTTCACGATCACGATCGCGATCCAGCGCGAGACCGGCGGCAATCTGGCCGAAACGCTCTCCAACCTGGCCGACGTGCTGCGCAAGCGCAGCCAGATGAAGCTCAAGATCAAGGCGATGTCCTCGGAATCCAAGGCATCGGCGCTGATCGTCGGCGCGCTGCCCTTCATCGTGTTCGGGCTGATCTGGTTCATCAACAACAAGTATATGATGAACTTCTTCATCGACGAGCGGCTGATGGTCGCCGGCGGCGGAGGCATGGTCTGGATGGCGCTGGGCGCATTCATCATGGCCAAGATGGTCAATTTCGAGATCTGATGCGATGATGGCTCCCCCCGCCGGTCCGACGATCCTTGGCGTCGATGTTCTCTGGGTGGCGACCCTGCTCGCCGCCGTGGCCGCGTTCGCCGTGATGATCGCGGTCTATGCCGCGACGACGGTGCGCGATCCGATGGCCAAGCGCGTCAAGGCGCTGAACGAGCGCCGCGAGCAGCTGAAGGCCGGCATCACCGCATCGACCTCGAAGCGCCGCGCCAAGCTGGTCCAGCGCAGCGAGGCGACCGATCGCATCCGCACCATCCTCTCCTCGCTGAAGGTGCTGCAGGAGAGCCAGGTCAAGACCGCGCAGACCAAGCTGCTCCAGGCCGGTATCCGCCGCAAGGAATTCGCGGTCGCGGTGATCTTCGGCCGGCTGGTGCTGCCGATCGTGATCGGCGGACCCGTGCTGTACCTGGTCTATGGCACGACGATGTTCGCCGACTGGTCGCCGATGAAGGCCTATGGCCTGGTCGCGATGAGCTTCATCCTCAGCTACAAATTCCCCGACCTCTATCTCAAGAACAAGATCACCAAGCGCAGCAACGCGATCCGCAAGGGGCTTCCCGACGCGCTCGACCTGCTGGTGATCTGCGCCGAGGCGGGCCTGACCGTCGATGCCGCCTTCGGCCGCGTCGCCAAGGAACTGGGCAAGGCCTATCCGGAGCTGGGCGAGGAATTCTCGCTGACCGCGATCGAGCTGGGCTTCCTGACCGACCGGCGCCAGGCGTTCGACAACCTCGCGAACCGCATCAATCTCGATGCGATCCGCGGCGTCGTCACCACGATGATCCAGACCGAGAAATACGGCACCCCGCTCGCTTCGGCGCTGCGCGTGCTCTCGGCCGAATTCCGCAACGAGCGCATGATGCGCGCCGAGGAAAAGGCCGCCCGGCTGCCCGCGATCATGACGATCCCGCTGATCTGCTTCATCCTGCCGGTGCTGTTCATCGTCATCCTCGGGCCAGCGGCCTGTTCGATCAACGACTCCTTCATCAACCGATAGGACGGGCGCCCGCCGGAACCCGGCGGCCCTCGAAACGCTCTCCCCTCATTCCGGTGGCGTCGCACGCAAGCGCGCGATAGCCTCCGGGCGAAGACTTGGAGAGGGCGACCGATGCAGGAATTGCCGTTCACCACGCCGACGCAGATCGTCGCGCTGGTTCTCACGCTGATCGCCGGATGGGCCCTGGGGCTCGCCAGCTCCTCGGGCGGCAAGCGCTGGCGCGAGCGCTATCAGGACGAGCAGGCCGCGCGCGGGCGCGCCGATGCGGCGCTGAAGGCCGCCAACCAGCGGATCCGCGAGCTGGAAGCCGAGCGCGACAAGCTGCGCGGACCTGCTGCCGCAACGCCGGTGGCGGCCGCCGAGCCGGCGTGGCGCGGCTGGTTCGGCTGGGGACGCGACAATCTCTCGCGCATCCGCGGCGTCGACCCGGCGCGCGAGCGCCAGCTCAACGATCTCGGCGTCAAGACCTATCGCGAGATCGAGACGATGACCGGCGACGAGGAAGCCGCGCTGGAGAAAAGGCTGGGCCTGCCCAGCGGCACCATCGCCAACGAGCAATGGCGCGAGCAAGCCTCGCTGCTGCAGAGCGGCAAGGACGAGGATCACACCAGCCGGTTCGGCTGAGCGGCGCCCTATCGGCCGAAGCGGCGCTTGCGTTCCAGCGCCGGGGTCGCGGCTGCGATACGCGGGAACGGGCTGAAATTGCCCGAGCAGACCGGCCCGATCAGGTCGCCCTGCAGCGTGTTCGGCTTGACGGGCGCCATCGGATTGACCGCCTCGATGCGCGACAGTTGCTTGTCGTCGTGCAGGATCACCTCGCGGATGCGCTGTCCGGTCTTCGCCCTGCAATCGAAGCGATAGGTCAAGCGGATGACGTTGTACGGCTTGACGTCGTCGGTCTGGATCACGCTGTAGAAGGACGAGACGTCGACGGTGCGCGTGTCGCGCGTCGGGCTGGTCAGCGACCGCGCGTCGACGAGGAGGAGCGCCCGGTCGTCCGGCTTGCCCATCTCCATCATGACCCGCCATTCAGGCGCCTGCGCCAGTGCGGCAGGCGCGACCGCGAGGCCGGCAAGGGACGTCGCCAAGTGAAGAAGCACCCGGCCTGGTCCCTTGCGCATGGCTATTTCCTCAGCGCCGCCTGGGCTGCCGCGAGCCGGGCGATCGGCACACGATACGGTGAAGCCGAGACATAATCGAGTCCCGTCGCCTCGCAGAAGGCGATCGAGGCGGGGTCGCCGCCATGCTCGCCGCAGATGCCGAGCTTGATGCCCGGGCGCGTGGCGCGGCCGCGCTCGGCGGCGATCGCGATCAGCTCGCCTACCCCTTCGACGTCGAGGCTGACGAACGGGTCGCGGGCATAGATGCCCTTCTCGACATAGGTGGTGAGGAAGCGCGCGGCGTCGTCGCGGCTGACGCCGAGCGTGGTCTGGGTCAGGTCGTTGGTGCCGAAGCTGAAGAATGCGCCGACCTCGGCGATCTCCCCTGCCCGCAGCGCGGCGCGGGGCAGCTCGATCATCGTGCCGACCAGATACTCGATCGTCCGGCCCTTCTCGGCGAAGACCGCCTGAGCGGCCTTGTCGACGACGATCTTCATCAGCTCGAGCTCGCGCCTGGTCGCGACGAGTGGGATCATCACCTCGGGGATCGGCGCCGCGCCCGACTTCTCCGCGACCAGGATCGCGGCCTCGAAGATCGCGCGCGCCTGCATCTCGTAGATTTCGGGATAGGTGACGCCAAGACGGCATCCGCGATGGCCGAGCATCGGGTTGAACTCGTGCAGCTCGGCGGCGCGGCGCTTCAAGGTCTCGACATCGACCGCGGCTGCAGCGGCGACCTCGGCGAACTCGGCCTCCTCGTGCGGCAGGAACTCGTGGAGCGGCGGATCGAGCAGGCGGATCGTGCAGGGCAGGCCCGCCATAACCTCGAAGATCTCGACGAAATCGCTGCGTTGCTCGGGGAGCAATTTGTCGAGCGCGGCGCGGCGGCCGGCCTCGTCCTGCGCCAGGATCATCTGGCGGACCGCGGTGATCCGCGCGGAATCGAAGAACATGTGCTCGGTCCGGCACAGGCCGATGCCCTCGGCGCCGAAATCGCGCGCGGTGCGGCAGTCGAGCGGCGTCTCGGCATTGGCGCGGACCTTGAGGCGGCGCTTGCCGTCGGCCCATTCCATCAGCGTGCCGAAATCGCCCGACAGCTCGGGCTGCACGGTCGGCACCTCGCCGAACATCACCTCGCCGGTGGCGCCGTCGATCGTGACGATATCGCCCTCGCGGATCTCGCGGGTGCCGACGCGCATGATCTTCTCGCGCGCGTTGATCGCAAGCGTGCCCGCGCCCGAGACGCAGGGACGGCCCATGCCGCGCGCGACCACCGCGGCGTGGCTGGTCATGCCGCCGCGCGCGGTCAGGATGCCCCGGGCGGCGTGCATGCCGTGAATATCCTCGGGGCTGGTCTCGACGCGGATCAGGATCACCGCATCGCCGGCGGCAGCACGCTTCTCGGCGGTGTCGCTGTCGAACACCGCGAGGCCCGAGGCGGCGCCGGGCGATGCCGGCAGTCCCTTGGTCAGCACATCCCGTTTGGCATTGGGATCGAGCGTCGGGTGGAGCAGCTGGTCGAGCGCCTGCGGATCGACGCGCAGGATCGCCTCCTCGCGGCTGATCAGCCCCTCGTTCGCCATGTCGACCGCGATCTTGAGCGCAGCCTTAGCGGTGCGCTTGCCCGAGCGGGTCTGGAGCATCCACAGCTTGCCGCGCTCGACGGTGAACTCGATGTCCTGCATGTCGCGGTAATGGCGCTCGAGCTGGTCGAAGACGCGCGCCAGCTCGGCATAGGCCTCGGGCATCGCCTCTTCCATCGACAGCGGCTTGGCACCCGCGGTCTCGCGCGCGGCGCGCGTCAGATACTGCGGCGTGCGGATGCCGGCGACGACGTCCTCGCCCTGGGCGTTGATCAGGAACTCGCCATAATAGGCGTTGTCGCCCTTGGCCGGATCGCGGGTGAACGCCACGCCGGTCGCCGAGGTGTCGCCCATATTGCCGAAGACCATCGCCTGGACGTTGACCGCGGTGCCCCAGTCGCCCGGGATGTCGTTGAGCCGGCGATAGACCTTGGCGCGCTCGGACTGCCACGAGCCGAACACCGCGCCGATCGCGCCCCAGAGCTGGTCGTGCACGTCCTGCGGGAAGGGCTTGCCCCAAAGCTCCAGAACGATGGACTTATACTCGGCGACCAGCGCCTGCCAGTCCTTGGCCGAAAGCTCGGTGTCGAGATAATAGCCGCGGTCTTCCTTGGCGATCTCCAGCGCTTCCTCGAAGCGGCCATGATCGAGCTCGAGGACGACGTCCGAATACATCTGGATGAAGCGGCGATAGCTGTCCCAGGCGAAGCGCTCGTCGCCGCTGGCCGAGGCCAGGCCGATCACGGTCTGGTCGTTGAGGCCGAGGTTCAGCACCGTGTCCATCATCCCCGGCATCGACACGCGCGCACCGGAGCGGACCGAGACGAGCAGGGGATCGGCGGCATCGCCGAACTTCTTGCCGGTGAGCCCCTCGATATGGGCGATGCCGTTGGCGACCTCGGCCTTCAGGCTCTCGGGGAAGCTTTCGCCCTCGTCATAATAGACCGCGCACATCACCGTGCTGATCGTGAAGCCCGGGGGCACCGGCAGGCCGATCGAGGCCATGCCGTCGAGATTGGCGCCCTTGCCGCCAAGGAGATTCTTGTCCCCCGCGCCGCCATCCGAAACACCGCCACCGAAACGATATACGTATTGCGTCATTCGAGAGTCCCTTTTCCCCGCCCCCCCGGGCGGCTGAGGCCGCCTATCGCAGGTGCGAAGGAACGGAAATGGCTGACTGCGTTGTCAGGGGGCAATATTCATTTGTCATATCATTCGAAAACTTGGGAAAACTGCTTCGACGCCCCATCGTCGCTCATCCCTCGATCTTCGAAAAGTCCGCCACTTTGTGCACCGCGTCACGCATACGCGCCAACAATGTCAGACGCATCTCGCGTTTGAACTCGTCGGGGTCATTGACGATGACCTGTTCGAAGAACGCGTCGATCGGCCCGCGCAACGAGGCGAGCGCGGCCATCGCGGCTTCGAAATCCTCGGCGTCGACCGCAGCCTCGGCCCTGGGCTCGGCATCGTCCAGCGCCTCGATCAGCGCGGATTCGGCTGGCTCGGCCTCGTACATCTCGTTGTCGGCCACTTCGCCGGGAACGAAGCTCTCCTTCTTGAGGATGTTCGCGGCCCGCTTGTAGCCGGCGAGCAGATTGGTGCCCTCGCCGGTGGTGACGAACGCCTGGAGCGCGCGGACGCGAGCGAGCAGCCGAACGAGATCGTCCTCGCCGCCGAGCGCGAACACCGCGTCGATCAGGTCATGGCGGACCCCGGCCTCGCGCTGCTGGACCTTGAGGCGATCGGCGAAGAAGTCGAGGACATCCTGGCTAACCGAGCGCCTGAGCGGGAAGCGCAGGCGATTGTCGAGGACCAGCGCGATCACGCCAAGTGCCGAACGGCGTAGCGCAAACGGATCCTTAGAGCCGCTGGGTTTCAAGTCGGCGGCGAAGAATTGCGAGATGCTATCCAGCTTGTCCGCGAGGCTCACCGCCACGGTCATCGGCGCGGTGGGCACCTCGTCGCCCTGCCCGACCGGCTTGTAGTGGTCGCGGATCGCCTCGGCGACCTCCGCCGGCTCACCCTGCGCGGCGGCGTAATAGCCGCCCATCAGGCCCTGGAGCTCGGGGAACTCGCCGACCATGCCGGTGACGAGGTCCGCCTTGGCGAGGCGCGCGGCGCGTTCGGCGAGGTCTGCAAGCTTATTAAGCCCCGCCCCTTCAGGGGAGGGGTTGGGGTTGGGGGTGGCGGATGTCTCACCGCGAGCGGGCGCGTGGGACGACTGCCCCACCTCAACCCCTCCCCCGAGGGGGAGGGGCTTATCGGTGACGATCCCCTGCTCCACCAGCCACCTTGCCAGCTTGGCCACCCGATCGACCTTGTCGGCGACCGTGCCCAGTTTCTCGTGGAAGACGATCTTCTCGAGCTTCCTGGCGCTCTCCCCGAGCGGCACCTTCAGGTCGGTCTCGTAGAAGAAGCGCGCATCGCTCAGGCGTGCGGCGAGGACCTTCTGGTTGCCCTGGACGATCCGCTCGCCGCCATCGGCCGCGTCGATGTTCGCCACGCAGACGAACGCGTTGGCGAGCTTACCGCCTGCGTCGCGGCAGACGAAATATTTCTGGTTCACCCGCGCAGTGAGCTGGATCACCTCGGGCGGGACCTGGAGGAAGTCGGCGTCGAAGCGGCCGAGCAGCGGCACCGGCCATTCGGTGAGGCCGGCATTCTCGAACAGCAACCCGTCATCCTCGATCAGCGTCAGGCCGGCCTTCTGCGCGGCCATCTTCGCGCCGACCGCGATGATCGCACGACGCTCGGCGCCGTCGACGATCACGTGGCAGGCGCGGAGCTTCTCGACATAGTCGTTGGCGCTGCCGATCGTGATCACGCCCGGATGGTGGAAGCGATGGCCGACGGTCGCTGCGCCGCTCTTGAGGCCGGCGATCTCGATCGGCACCAGCTTGTCGCCGAGCAAGGCGACGATGCCCTGGAGCGGCCGGACCCAGCGCAGACTCTCGGTCGACATCGACTCCGCGCCCCAGCGCATCGACTTGGGCCAGGCGAAGGCGTGGATCGCGTGGCTGACCGCGCTGGCGAGCACCGAGCCCGCGACCACGCCGGGCCGCTCGATCACCGCGAACAGCACCTGCCCGCCCTTGCCGTCGTCGCGCGCGACAAGCTGCTCGCGGGTAAGTCCGGTCGAGCGCAGGAAGCCCTGGATCGCGGCGTCGGGCGCATCGGCGCGGGGCCCCTTGCGCTCCTCGGTCATCGCCCTGGTCGTCTCGGCGACGCCGCGGACGATCAAGGCGAGCCGGCGTGGCGTGGCGTAGCTCTCGATGCTTTCGAAGTCGAGGTTGAGCGCGTTCAGGCGCGCTTCGAACAAAGCGGCAAGATCGGCGCGCGCCTTTTCCTGCATCCGCGCGGGGATTTCCTCCGAGCGGAGTTCGAGGAGGAAGTCGGTCATACCGTCCACTCCGGGTACTTCGCCGTCCACTCCGGGGTCATGTGTGCGATCCACGCCTCGCAGCTGCCCTTGGCCAGATCGCGGACACGACCGATATAAGCCTGGCGCTCCGCGACCGAGATGACGCCGCGCGCCTGGAGCAGGTTGAAGGTGTGGCTGGCCTCGATCGCCTGTTCATACGCGGCGATGGGGACGTTCTGGGTCAGGCAGTTCTCGCATTCGGCCACGGCCTTGCGGAATCCCTCGAACAACGTCTCCGTATCGGCGACCTCGAAATTATACTTCGACATCTGCTTCTCGTTCTCGAGAAAGACGTCGCCATAGCTGACGCCGGCGTCATTGAAGGCGAGATCGTACACGCTGTCCTTGTTCTGGATGTACATCGCCAGCCGCTCGAGCCCGTAGGTGAGCTCGCCCGCCACCGGCTTGCAGTCGAAGCCGCCCATCTGCTGGAAATAGGTGAACTGGGTGACTTCCATGCCGTCGCACCAGACCTCCCAGCCCAACCCCCAGGCGCCGAGCGTAGGCGATTCCCAGTCGTCCTCGACGAAGCGGATGTCGTGCTGGGTAAAGTCGATTCCGATCGCGGCGAGGCTGCCGAGATACAGTTCCTGCAGGTCGGGCGGGCTCGGCTTCAGGATCACCTGATACTGGTAGTAATGCTGGAGCCGGTTCGGATTCTCGCCATAGCGGCCGTCGGTCGGACGGCGGCAGGGCTGGACGAAGGCGGCGTTCCACGGATCGGGCCCGAGCGCGCGCAGCGTGGTCGCCGGGTGGAAGGTGCCCGCGCCCATCCGCATGTCATAGGGCTGGAGGATCAGGCAGCCGCGCTCGCTCCAATAGTGATGGAGCTTCAGGATCATGTTCTGGAAGCTGAGAGGCTGTGACACCGGCACCCCAAGTTACGTGTAGCGTAATTTGCTGGCGCTTTGACGCAGCGCGGCAAGGGGGTCAACCATAGTGGCGTTGACTCGGCCGTCCCGCGCGATCCAAGGCAAGGCATGATCCGCACGCTCCTGCTCTCGCTGCTCCTCGTGCTGGGAGGGTGCGGCAGCAAGCCCGCGCCGCCGCCGCCGGCCAGGGACGCCGATCCGGCGCTCTGGGTGGTCCGCGACGCCGACACGACGATCTATCTGTTCGGCACCGTCCATCTGATGAAGCCGGGACTCACGTGGTTCGACGAGGGCGTCCGCAAGGCGTTCGATGCGAGCGGCGAGCTGGTGCTCGAGCTGGTGATGCCGCCTGAGGACCAGATGCAGGCGCTGATCGCCGAGCTGGGCACGGCCAAGTCCGGCCCGCCCCTATCCGCCCAGCTGTCGCCGGCAGTCGCCGACAAGCTGCATGCGGAGCTTTCCAGGCTCGGCATGTCGGCGGACGCGCTCGACCGCAACGAGCCCTGGCTGGCGGCAGTGACCTTGTCGGTGCTGCCGCTCCGCCAGCTCGGCTATGACGACAAGGACGGCGCCGAGCAGGTGCTGAGCGCCGCCGCCAGGACCGCGGGAAAGCCGACCCGCGGGCTGGAAACCGCGCGGCAGCAGTTCGGCTATTTCGACAAGCTCTCGATGCCCGCGCAGCGCCAGTTGCTCGCGACAACGCTCGACGATCTGCCCAAAATGGGCGCCGAAATCGACGCGATGGTGAAGGACTGGAGCGCGGGCGATGCCGATGCGCTGGCCAAGCTGCTCAACGCGGATCTCGATCGCACGCCCGAGCTGAAACAGGCGCTGCTGGTCACGCGCAACCGCAACTGGGCGAACTGGATCGCCCAGCGGATGAAGCAGCCGGGCACCCTGTTCGTCGCGGTGGGCGCCGGGCATCTCGCGGGAAGCGACAGCGTGCAGACCGAGCTGGCGAAGCGCGGGCTGAAGGTGGAGCGGGTGCGCTACTAGGGCTTAGACTTGCATTGTTACCCGTCATCCCCGCGAAAGCGAGGCCCCAGGATCACAAGCGTTGCGCTGCTTGGCTCTGGGTCCCCGCTTTCGCGGGGATGACGGCAATGGGTAGGCTTGACTCCGCTTCGCGCTTTATTTAACCGATAGGTTATTAAACCTAAAGGTTACGAATCATGAGTCCTCAACCCGACCCGCTCAGCGCGACCTTCGCGGCGCTTGCCGATCCAACGCGACGTGCGATCCTGGCACGGCTGTCGCTGGGCGAGCTTTCGGTGGGCGAGATCGCCCAGCCCTTCGCGATGAGCGGCCCCGCGGTGACCAAGCATCTGAAGGTGCTCGAACGCGCCGGACTGATCTCGCGCGGGCGCAGCGCGCAACAGCGCCCGGCCAGGCTCGAGGCGGAAGCGCTCAAGGCGGTCGACGCATGGCTCAGCGAATATCGCCGCTTCTGGGAAGCCAAGTTCGACGATCTCGACGCGTATCTGAAGGAACTGCAGCAAGAAGGAGACAAGGCATGAACACGACCACCGAAATGGGCGTCGGCACCGAAGTGACGATCGACCGCACCTTCGCCGCGCCGCGCGCGCTGGTGTTCGACTGCATGACCAAGGCCGAGCATCTCGCGCGCTGGTGGGGTCCGCACCATTTCGACGTGCCCTTCGCCGAGAGCGACGCGCGCCCGGGCGGCAAGATCCGCATCGATATGCGAGGGCCCGAGCCCTATGGCACCAACCCGGTGCTCGGTGAGTATCTCGAGGTCGAGCGCCCCGATCGCCTGGTGATGGTGCTCCGCGCCTTCCAGGACACCGACGGCAGCTGGGGGATCGAGCATGTCACCACGATGGAATTCGAGGACGCGCCCGGCGGCGGCACCAGGATGCACATGACCACGGTGGTCAAGCAGGTGAGCGAGGCGCTGCTCCCGGCGCTTGCCGGCATGAAGGAAGGCTGGAGCCAGAGCTTCGAGAAGCTCGAGGCGCTGCTGCCCGACCTGGTATAAGGCGAAAGAGGGCCGCGCCCGGGCGCGGCCCTCTCCCCTTTTCCGGGGGAAGAACCGGCGAGCCTTGCCTTTTCCCCCGTCCGCCGCTATGCGCGCCCGTTCCGAGCCAGGGTCATCCCTGGAGGCCTGGCCGGTGAAGGTTTTAACTCAACGCATTGGAATCGACACATGAGCGAAGCGCTTACGCTGTCGGCCGAGACGCGCGAACAGGTTGGCAAGGGAGCCTCCCGTTTGCTTCGTCGTGAAGGCCGCGTCCCCGCCGTGATCTATGGCAACAAGCAGGATCCCGCGAGCATCCACGTCAACGAGCGCGAGCTCATGAAGCTGCTGATGACCGGCCACTTCATGAATTCGGTCGTGATGATCAACGGCGAGCGCACGCTCCCGAAGGATGTCGCGTTCGATCCCGTCAGCGATCGCCCGGTCCATGTCGACTTCCTGCGCATCTCCGAGCACGCGACCGTCACGGTCAACGTGCCGATCATCTTCGCCGATGAAGAAGAGAGCCCCGGCATCAAGCGCGGCGGCGTGCTCAACATCGTCCGTCACGAGCTCGAGCTGGTCGTCGACGCGGCCGAGATCCCCGACGATGTGACGATCTCGCTCAAGGGCGTCGATGTCGGCGAGTCGATCCACATCTCGGCGGTGACGCTGCCCAAGGGCGCGAAGTCGGCGATCACCGATCGCGACTTCACCATCGCAACGGTCGTTGCTCCGTCGGCGCTCAAGTCGACCGAAGGCGACACGCAGACCGAAGGCGAAGCGGCCGAGGCCGAAGGCGGCGAATAAGCCCCTTCGAACTTCACGGTTCAAAAAATCGCCTCCGCGCCTTAGGTGCGGGGGCGATTTTCTTTTTTGGGCGCGTTTTTCAGAAGATAAGGGGGAGCGATGCAGCTCTGGGTCGGTCTGGGCAATCCGGGCCCCACATATGCGATGCAGCGGCACAATGTCGGGTTCATGGCATTGGATGCCATCGCCGAGGTGCACGGCTTCTCCGCGCCCAAGAAGCAGTTCCAGGGATGGACGCAGGAAGGGCGGATCGGACCCGAGAAGATCGTGCTGCTCAAGCCCGGCACGTTCATGAACGAGAGCGGCCGCGCAGTGCGTGCGGCGATGGATTTCTACAAGCTGGCGCCGGCGGACGTGACCGTCTTCCATGACGAGCTCGATCTGGTCCCGTTCAAGGTGAAGGTGAAGATGGGCGGCGGCACCGCGGGGCATAACGGCCTGCGCTCGACCGACGCGCATATCGGCCCGGATTTCCGCCGCGTGCGTATCGGCATCGGCCATCCGGGCCACAAGGACCGCGTCACCGGCTATGTGCTGGGCAACTATGCCAAGGCCGAGATCGAACCGCTGAGCGACATGCTGGGCGCGATCGCCGCCGAGGCGTCCTGGCTCGCGGAAGGCAATGACGCGCGCTTCATGAGCGAAGTCGCACTCCGCCTGCAGGACTGAAAAGAAAGGCGATTATATACATTGCAAACACGTGTGGAATGAGGCATAAACTCCCTATCAGGAGCAAAACCAATGTCCGCGCTTTCCCGTCCCGAGTTTCGCAGTGAAGAAGCCGCCTTCGCCCATCTGGAAAAAATGATTTGGGCTGGCGAGCCGGTGTGCGCTCACTGTGGCACAACCGACCGGATCACGAAGGTGAAGGCCAATCCGGCGAAGCGCATCCGGCTTGGCCTTTATCGCTGCGGCCACTGCAGGAGCCAGTTCACCGTGAAGGTGGGCACCGTGTTCGAGCATGCCCGTATGCCGCTCCATAAGATGCTCCAGGCCGTCTATCTGATGACCAGCAGCAAGAAGGGCGTGAGCGCCCACCAGTTGCACCGCATGCTTGAGGTGACGTACAAGACGGCTTGGTTCCTTGCTCACCGTATCCGCGAAGCGATGCGCGACGGCGATCTTGCCCCGTTCGGTTCGGGCGGCGGCATTGTCGAGGTGGACGAAACCTTCATCGGCCACCTCAAGGGCGCTGAAAAGAAGCGCGCGTTTCACCACAAGATGAAGGTTCTGGCGCTCGTTGACCGTGACAGCGGTCGCGCTCGCACGATGGTGGTGGATAACGTCCGCGCCGAAACGCTGATGCCGATCGTTCTCGCCAACGTCGCGCGCGAAGCCCGCATCATGACGGACGAACACAGCGGCTACCGCGATGTGAAACTGCACTTTGCTGGCCACGGCACGACCTCGCACGGTCGCGGCCAGTACGTCGATCTGGCGGACCGCACGATCCACAGCAATACGGTCGAAGGCTACTTCTCGATTTTCAAGCGCGGAATGAAGGGCGTTTACCAGCATTGCGGCGAGCAGCATCTGCACCGCTATCTGGCCGAATATGAGTTCCGGTATAATAACCGCGTCGCTAACGGCGTTGATGATCGCCAGCGCGCCAACAATGCGCTGATGGGGATCGTTGGCAAGCGCCTGACCTATGCAGCATCTGGTCGGCACGCCTAAGTCGGACGTCAAGCCCGCAAACCGCGGCTCGCAACGCTGGCATTGCAAGCCGCATCGCCGCGTGAAATGATCGCTTTACGCCGAGTCACGCCCCCCGTAGAATCTCCTTCGGAGATTTTCTCTACGGGAATTTATGGCCACCGAGCGCGTCACGATTCAGGTTGAATCTAACATCGGAGAGGACGGCCCTCTCACGGTGATGGACACGCTTCACCAATTCATGGACGCATTCGAGTTTCTGAGCGCCGCAATCGCTGACGAGCCTGGTGGGGAAAAGATCCGATGGCGGCTTGAGAGCCTGACTAAGAATAGCCCAGCGCGCGCCGTTGGTGTGGCCTACTCGGTCGATCCGGCTGTCGTCGCTGCGCCCCTAGTCCACCGAGGAAAGCAGCGCGCCTCTCAAGCCCTCAGCGATTTGGCGGACGGTCGGGTCGCGCCTTGGCTTCGCCACGATTCCCATCTGGCTAAGAGCCTGTTCAAGCGAAATCTCAACGGTGTCGGGCGCACGACCTTTGACCTTGAAGAGGATGCGCCTCGCGCCGTGATCGTCGAGCGGTCGGCGCGCGCGGGTTTGAAAGCCATTGAGGCGTTTGAGGCCGAGAAGGATGGTGCCGATCGAAGCCGATCTGAGTTTGGCTCCATTGATGCCTATGTTGCCGAGGCCAAGACTTACCACGGCAAACCCGCCATCTATGTTCGCGAGCGACTTTCCGACCGGCTAATCCCATGCGTATTGAGCGATAAGCTGGCCCAAAAGGTGGGCGGCACGCATAGTTGGGAGGATGCTTGGACGGGAAAGCGCGTCCGCGTGCGGGGCGAAATTTTCTATGATCGACACGGCACTGTCAGTCGTTTGGGTGCAAGCGATCTGATCGATATCCAACCTCGCGAACCAGACCTGAAAGCGCTCCAAGCCGCTAATTTAACTGAGGGAATGTCCCCGGTGGACTACTTGGATGCCCTCTGGGGGTACTCCGAATGACCGAGGCTCGGAAAATCTACTGGGATTCGTGCGCTTGGCTCGGCTTGTTAAACGGCGAACCCGAAAAGCTCCAAGCGCTGCAGTATGTGTGGGGGAAGGCCAGAAGCGGCGAGATCGTCATTTGGACGTCTGCTTTCTCGCTGGCCGAGGTCTATAAGGCGAAATGCGAGGGTAAGTGGGAAGCGCTTTCGGCCGAGTACGACGCCAAAATTGATGATCTGTTCGATCAGGATTTCGTCAAAGTCGTGCAGGTCGATTCGGAAATTGCAAGGCTCGCTAAGACGTTGCTTCGCACCCACGGGAAACTGAAAAAGCCTAGTGACGCGATTCACCTTGCCACCGCAATCCACTGGAACGCCGACCAGTTGCACACTTATGATGGCAGCGATTTACTAGACCTCCCAGTGCAACGCGCAGACGGCACCGATCTTGAGGTATGCAAACCTTCGATGATCGACGGCCCGAACCTTTTAAACATCGAGGCCAAATGACCGACGCGCCGCCCCAAACCCAACTCGACAAGTTCAAGAAGCTCGCCCGCGAGGTCGAAGCCGATGAGGACGAGGCGCGTTGGGATGAGCGGCTAAAGAAGGTCGCGGGGCATAAGCCCGCGCCGGAGAAGCCGGAATGAGCGGCGCGCTTAGGACGACTTTCACAATTCAGCCATTGGCGTGCGTGGTGGCGATCTTGGCGACTGCCGCTATCGCTTTGTTTCTGAGCGGGCGTTTTGAGCGGCCATTACCCGCAATTCTAATCGCTGGGCTGGCGGCTCCGACAATGGTGTTGTTGGCGGCGCTCTATGCAATCGTCAAAGCTGATAGCGACGGGCCTTCTTCCGGAGAGGTCCTACTCGCGGTGCTGCCCGTGATCGGCGTTACAGCGGTTATCACCTTGGCTATCAGCGGAGCCGTGGTGAGCTTCGCGCGGCCCTAAAGCAGCGCCGCCCCCGACCGTGTTTGCAAAAGATACAATCGCCAAAAGAAAAGGGCCCCGGTTTCCCGGAGCCCTTCGTCTCTCGTCCTTGTGGGGACGCTTACTTCTTGCCGACGATCTCGCCGACCAGGCGCTGGTTGGCGCCGCCGACCGTGCCGGAAGCGGCGAAGACGATGCCGATCTGTTCGCCCTGCGAGCCGAAGAACCCGCCTGCGATCGTACCGGACAGCGGACCGCCATTGGTGAGGCTGCCGCTGAACTGGTTCTGGCCTGCGAGGATCCCGCCCTGCGCGGTGAGCGTGATATAGGGGGTCGCCGCGCCGCCCGCGTCCAGCGTCGTCAGGTTGAGCGTCGTGTCGACCAGGCCGGTCGAGAAGTTGACGCTCGTGGTGACCGTGCCGGACACGCGCGAAATCGTGGTGGTGGCGCCCGCGACGCTGACCAGACGGCCGACGACGCGCGTATTGTAATTGACCGTGCCGGTGGTCGGCATGTCGGTCAGCACGGTCGGATAGCCGAAGATCGTGTAGGTGAGGCGCTTCTGGCCAGCGGTCGAATCTCCACGCCACCAATTGGCGTAGGTCAACCGCGTAAGCGCCAGGGTAGCGTCGTTGGTCACCAGCGCCGGGCCGCCGGTGGTCTGCGGCGGGAGGGTGTTGTTGAGGAACTCGACCTGCGCGAACTTGCCGGCGGTCGCGGTGTCGGTGGTGCGGAAGATATATTCCGTCACCGTCGGGGTGGGCGCGGTGATGAGGTTCGCGTTGACGAACCGCGATTCCTCGGTGTTCTCGTGGAACACATAGGTGCCGGTGGCGAGCACCGAATCGAGCGCCAGATTGACGCGGCTGGTCGCCATCTCGGTACCCACCACGCCCAGCGTGACCGCACCGGCAGCCGGATCACCGGTATAGCTGGTCGCCGCGTTGATCGTGGTGGCGAACTGCGTCGCGGTGGAAAGCGGAAGCGAGACATAGGTCGGCGACGCCGTCGGAGTGGGCGTCGGCGTGGGTGTCGGTGTGGGGGACGGATTGGAATCGCCACCGCTGCAGCTCGAAAGCGCAAACGCAGCCAATGCGGCGCTCATGATGATGTGACGGCGAATCATTCGAAAAGCTCCTCGTGATACTCAACAGCCGAAAGGCGTGCGGCCCCCTGTACCCCAGATGAACGGGCACCCGTCAAGCGACGAACCGCGCGCTATTCTTTCAATTGTCGCGAGCACCCGGAGTTCGCGATGCGCGACCCTTTCAAGGGGCATTGCGGCGATTTCAGGGCTGGCGGGGCGCCGAGGACGCGCCCCGCGTAATTTTCAGACGCCCTTGTCTTTCAGGCGGCCGCGCAATGCCTCGATCTTGGCGGCGCGTGCGACCTTGTCGCTGCCGGCCAGGTCGCCCTTCCCCGCCTCGGCGACTTCCAGGACGCAACTCGCCACCGTGTTGAAGCCGGTTGCGTTGCGTTCGGCGCTCGAGACGGTGCCGTCGCCGTCCGCGTCCTTGCCGGCGGTGAACTTCGTCTTGACTGTCTCGGGATAGGCCCAGTTGAGATAGTCCTGCGTCGTCGAACGCGTGAGCATCGGCGCGGGCGGTTCGGTGATCATCTGGCTGCCCAGCGCGGTGTCGAGCTTCTCGTGAAAATAATCGTCGTAGATCTTCAGATCACCGATGCCGGCGGTCGAAAGTGCGGCCCTTTGCCAGCGCAATGCCGTAAGGCAGCCGACATTGTGTGCGACCTGCTCCTTGGTCTTGGTGGTCTTTTCGGCGGCGGCGGCATTTGCCTTGGCCTCTGCATCCGCCTTGGCATTGGCGGCGCTGTCTTCGCAGGCCGCCAGCCCCAGCATCATCCCCATCGCTATCAAGATCGTGGGTTTACCCGCTTTGATCATGTTGCACCCTCTCCTGTTTTATGACGGAAGTTTGACACCGAAGCGGGACAAGTCAAACCGGTAGCGAAACATAGTTCCAGACCGGATGCTTACCTTGCCGCGACTTGCCAGCGCGCGCCGACTGGAAACCGCGGCGCTTTGCGCCTATCGAGCGCGCATTCATGGGAAGCCCGCCGGCTCCCACACATCACAGGATCAATGCACTCATGGGTTTTCGCTGCGGCATTGTGGGCCTGCCCAACGTCGGCAAGTCCACGCTCTTCAACGCGCTGACCGAGACCGCCGCGGCGCAGGCGGCCAACTATCCGTTCTGCACGATCGAGCCGAATGTCGGTAACGTCGCGGTGCCCGATCCGCGGCTGAACAAGCTCGCCGAGATCGCCGGCTCGGCCAAGATCATCGAGACGCAGCTGGGCTTTGTCGACATCGCCGGGCTGGTGCGCGGCGCATCCAAGGGCGAAGGCCTGGGCAACCAGTTCCTCGGCAATATCCGCGAGGTCGACGCGGTGGTGCACGTGCTGCGCTGCTTCGAGAATGGCGATGTGACGCATGTCGAGGGCAAGGTCGATCCGATCGCCGATGCCGAGACGGTGGAGACCGAGCTGATGCTCGCCGACCTGGAGAGCCTGGAGAAGCGCGTCCCCAATTTCGTCAAGAAGGGCCAGCAGGGCGACAAGGAAGCCAAGATCGCGGCCAGCGTGCTCGGCCAGGCGCTCGACCTGCTGCGCGACGGCAAGCCCGCGCGGCTGACCGTGCCCAAGGACGATGAGGAGAAGCGCGTGTTCAGCCAGGCGCAGCTGCTCACCGCCAAGCCCGTGCTCTATGTGTGCAACGTCAACGAGGAAGACGCCGCGAACGGCAACGCGCTATCCGCGCGCGTCTTCGAAAAGGCCAAGGCCGAGGGCGCCGAGGCGGTGGTCGTCTCCGCCGCGATCGAGGCCGAGATCGCGACGATGCCGCCCGAGGACCGCGGCGAATTCCTCGCCGAGCTGGGGCTCGAGGAGACCGGCCTCGCCCGCGTGATCACCGCCGGGTACAAGCTGCTCCACCTGCTGACCTTCTTCACGGTCGGCCCCAAGGAAGCGCGCGCCTGGACCGTCCATACCGGCGCGACCGCACCCGAGGCGGCAGGCGAGATCCACAGCGATTTCGAGAAGGGCTTCATCCGCGCCGAGACCATCGCCTATGACGACTATGTCGCGCTGGGCGGCGAGGCCCGCGCCCGCGAAGGTGGCAAGCTGCGCGCGGAAGGCAAGGCCTATGTCGTCCATGACGGCGACGTGATGCACTTCCTCCACAGCTGAGGGACGGCAGCGGCGTGGAGGCTTGGAGGCGTTGCGCCGAGCTGACTCCACGCCTCATCGTCAAACCTGCGCATATGTGATATGAATTGGCCACGTCGATGATCCGCTGAGCCGCACCTGCGGCGGGAGGCACGCGATGGCTACGACGATTGACGAAGCGAAACTGAACGCGTTTGTCGGCAAGATGCTCGGCGATCTGGGCGGCGCGATGAGCGTGCCCACGGTCCGCCTGGGGCTGCGACTCGGATTGTTCGACGCGCTCCAGCCGGGACCGGCGACCGCGGCGGAACTGGCGGCGCGCGCGGGCGGCCTGCACGAGCGTTATGTCCGCGAATGGGCACTGGCCCAGGCGGCCAACGGCTATATCGACTATGACGCCGCGGCCGAGCGCTTCAGCCTGTCGCCCGAACAGGCGATGGTGTTCGCGGTGCCCGACAGCCCGGTCTATTTGCCCGGCGCGTTCGAACTGGTCGCGGCGATGATCGAGGCCGAGGCCAAGGTCGAGGAGTGTTTCCGCAACGGCAGCGGGGTGCGCTGGGGCGACCATGCCGGCTGCCTTTTCTGCGCGACCGGGGCCTTCTTCCGCCCGGGCTATGTCAACAACATCGTCCAGGCCTGGATTCCCGCGCTGGACGGCGTCGAGGCGCGGCTGCGCGCTGGCGCGCGCGTCGCCGATGTCGGCTGCGGGGTCGGCTTTTCCACGCTGCTGATGGCGGAAGCCTATCCCGAGAGCCGCTTCGTCGGCTTCGATTTCCACGAGCCCTCGATCGAGGAAGCCCGGCGCCATGCGCGGAGCCACGGCCTGAGCGATCGCGTCCGCTTCGAGGTCGCCAAGGCCAAGGAGATCGCGGAGGACGGCTTCGACCTCGTCACCATGTATGACTGCCTGCACGATATGGGCGATCCGCGCGGCTGCGCGGCGCATATGCGCAGCATCCTTGCCGAGGGCGGCAGCTGGATGATCGTCGAACCCGTCGCAGGGGATGTGCCGGCGCAGAACATGAACCCGGTCGGCCGGCTCTACTACAATGCCTCGACGATGATCTGCATCCCCACCTCGCTCGACCAGGAAGTCGGCAAGGGTCTTGGCGCGCAGGCGGGTGAGGCGCGACTGAGCGCGGTGATCCGCGAAGGCGGCTTCGCCAATGTGCGGCGCGCGACCGAGGGACCGTTCAACATGGTGCTCGAGGCGCGCTGAGCGCCCCGCACGGGGGCACCGGCCCGCGCAAATCGCTGGCGCCGCTCCGCGCGGCGCGTTACTGTGTCATGTGGACAACACACTAGAACCCTGCCGCTATCTCGGCTCGCGGAGCGTCGAGCGCTGTTGCGCCGGGTTCGCAGCGGCGCTGCGCCGGGCGACCGTGCCGTCCGAGCAGGTCGCCGAGCACAGCCATGTCGGCGCCCATTTCGTGCTGGCGGTCGACAGCGGCTATCTGAGCATCGCGCGCGGCGCGACCGAACCGGCCGGGCCGGTCACGCTCATCTACAATCCGCCCGGAACCGTGCACCGCGACCGCTTCGCCGAGACCGGCGGCCGCTTCCTCTCCATCGACATTCCGGCATCGGTCGTGCCGGCACAGGCCGGCGACGCATTGCTGGTCACCGATGCAGGCGCGCGCGCGGCGGCGGCGCGGATCGCCGGCCTGGTCGCCGGCGGCGAGCCCGATACGGTCGTGATCGAGGAACAGCTGCTGCGCGTCGTCGCGGGCGTACCGGATGGCAGGCGCCCTTCTCGACAGGTACCGGACTGGCTGCGGCGCGCGGCGGAGGCGCTGCACGACCTGTCCGGCGAAGACACGCTCGAGATCCGGCAGGTGGCGCATCTGGTCGGCGTCCATCCGGTACATCTCGCCCGGGCCTATCGGCGGCATTTCGGCCACGGCCCGAGCGAAGCGGTCCGGCGCCAACGCGTCGCGCGTGCGACCGGCCTGCTGACCCGCGGCCTGGGCCTTGCCGAGATAGCGGCCACGGCCGGCTTTGCCGACCAGAGCCATATGACGCGCGCCTTCCGGCGGGACTATGGCGTCACGCCCGCGCGGTTCCGCGACGCCTTTGCCTGAGGTTTCATGCGTTCAATACGAGGGGATCGCCCTGCGGCCATAGCAGCGGCGAGGAGACAAGAATGCGACCGATTCCATTGATGCTCGCTGCGGCGCTCGCCTGTGCCACCCCCGCCGCTGCCCGCCCCGACGATCTTGCCAGGCTGACCGAGATGGATAGCGCGATCCGGGCGGGAACTTTCAACCAGGTCACGAGCGTGCTCGTCGCCCACCGCGGCAAGCTCATCCACGAATCCTATTTCGACGAGGGCGGCGCGGAGGCGCTGCGCAACACGCGCTCGGCCACCAAGACGGTGACCGCGATGCTCGCCGGCGCCGCCATCGCCAGGGGCAAGCTGCCCGGCGTCCAGGCACCGGTGATGGCCTATTTCAAGGATATGGAGCCCTTCGCCGCGCCCGATCCCCGCAAGTGGCGGATCAGCGTCGAAGATCTGCTGACGATGAGCTCGCTGCTCGAATGCGACGACGAGAACCAGTTCTCGCGCGGCAACGAGGAGCGGATGTACCTGGTGGAAGACTGGGTGCGCTTCACCTTCGACCTGCCGATCAAGGGTTTTCCCGCCTGGACCACCAAGCCCAGGGACGCGCCCTATGGCCGATCCTTCAGCTATTGCACCGCCGGCGCGACCACGCTGGGCGCAGCGCTCGCGCGCGCCGCGGGCCAGCCGCTCGACGCCTTCGCCCGCGACGCGCTGTTCGCGCCACTCGGCATCGACAGGGCGGAGTGGCAATATTCCCCCACCGGCTTCGCGCAGGGCGGCGGTGGGCTCTCGCTGCGCAGCCGTGACCTGCTGAAGCTGGGCCAGCTGCTGCTCGACGGCGGCCGGTATCAGGGGAAGCAGGTCCTGCCCGAGGCCTGGGTCGAGGCGATGCTCACCCCGCACGCGCATGTCGACGACCAGCGCGGCGACTATGGCTATCTCACCTGGCTGACCCCGTACGCCACCGATGCGGGGCCTGTTACGGGCGCCCAGATGGCGGGAACCGGCGGCAACAAGGTCGTGCTATTCCCTGCCCGCGACCTGGTCGTCGTCGTCACCACCACCAATTTCGGCGTGCGCAACCCGCATGGCATCAGCGACAAGCTCATCCGCGACTATGTGCTGAGCGCCACACGCTGAGGCGCATGCGCAAAGACGCCGCCGTTCCCGAGGAGCGGCGGCGTTTCAGCGTGCGTCCGAGTTCAGGCGAGCCTGGTCTGGACCCGGGTCTTGCGGCGGCGCACCGCGGCGCCGGCAAGGCCGAAGCCGCCGATCATCATGCCCCAGGCCGCCGGCTCGGGCACCGCACTCTCCTGGCCGAAGAACACGATGTGCGAGAGTTCACGCGGGTTGTTGTTGTAGGGGATGTCGAACGTGTCCCAGGTGCCCGACGCCGCCGCGGCGATCTGGTACAGCACGAAATAGGGTCCCGCCTTAACCGCGATGAAATCGACCTGATAGCCAGGCAGCGACCAGGTACCCGACGCGGTGCCGCCGCCCGTGATCAGGCCCGCCGTGCTGTCGGTATCGAACAGATAGTTCAGCGTGATGTCCGGGTTGGCGCTCGGATGCGTGTCGTTGAACAGATTGTAGAGCGCTTCGGCGTTCTTGTAGCCGTTCGCATTGGCCGGGTTCGGGTTGCTGTTGATATTGCCCTGGAACAGGCATCCTGCGGGACTCGCCACCGAATTGCAGTTCGCCGCGACGATCGGGCCTGCCTGCGCAATAACCGGAAGTGCACCGAGTGCCAGGGCGGCCGCCTGGATCGCCAACTTCAAACGCATCATGATTCCCCCATTTAAAGAGCTTTTGGTGTTGCCCGACATGGATACCGCAACGCGCAATTAAGGCATTGTAAAATTGCGATATTTTTACAACTATTTGGGAGTACGCGCATGTCCAAATGGAGTAGATGCGGCCAGATTACGGAGCTGCACGCGCCTCAACCGCCCTCGAAGGCCGTTAGGATCGGGCACGGCCCGGCGGCCCCCGCCCCGCATTCCCGGGCCAGTTTGGTGAGCGCGTTGCGGGCGCGGCTCAGCTCCGCGATCTTCTCGTCGAGCGCGGCGATCCGCTCGCGCGCCAATTCGCGGGCGCGTGTGCGGTCGTCGGTGGCGTCGAGCGCCAGCAGCTCGCCGATCTGGTCGAGCGTGAAGCCCGCCGCCTGGGCGGAGCGGATGAACTTCAGGCGGCGCACATCGGGTTCGCCGTAGCGCCGCACTCCGCCGTAAAGATCGGCGCGCTCGGGCGTATCGAGCAGGCCGCGGCGCTGGTAGTAGCGCACGGTTTCCACCCCTACCCCGCCTTCACTCGCCAGTTTTCCGATCGTCAGGGCAGCCATTGCTTGACTCCGTACCATGGTACGGGAGCTATATGGGCGGCGGACCCAAGGACACAAGCATGGCCGCAACGGCACAGACGACCGCAATTCCCTACCGCAGACTGAAGCTGGCATGCTGACGGCGGCCCCAAGGATGCTCGCGCTCGCGGGTGCGCTGCTGTCGCCGATGACTGCCGCTGCCCAGGACATGTCCGGCATGAAGATGGACCCGCCCGCCCCCGCGCAGGACCAGGAGCAGCCCCAGGACCATTCCGCGCATCACGACATGGCCGGCATGCAGGACATGGACATGGCCGCCTCTCCCAGCGCCGCACCCGGATCGGGCACCGCGCTGCTCCCCGGCATGGAAGGCGGAATGCGCGGTATCCATATCCCGGCGGGCGACTGGATGGTGATGGTCCATGGCGCGCTGACCGGCGTCTATACCGATCAGGGCGGCCCGCGCGGCGACGACATGGCGTTCGTCGAATCGATGGCGATGCTGAGCGCCAGCCGGAACCTGGGCGACAGCGCGCGTTTCGAATTCCGCACGATGATGAGCCTCGAGCCCGCAATGGGCCAGAGCGGCTATCCCAACCTCTTCGCCAGCGGCGAGACCGCGCATGGAGCACCCCTGGTCGACCGCCAGCACCCGCACGACCTGTTCATGGAGCTCTCCGCGCGCGTCGATGTCGACATCGCGAAGGATGCCAGCCTGTTCGTCTATGGCGGACCGGTGGCCGAACCGGCGCTGGGGCCGAGCGCGTTCATGCACCGGCGCTCGGCCCGCTACCTCGTGCTCTCGCCGATCAGCCATCACTGGTTCGACAGCACGCACATCACCTATGGCGTGGTGACCGCGGGCGTGAAGACATCGGCCTTCCAGATCGAGGGGTCTGCGTTCAACGGCCGCGAACCCGACGAGAAGCGCTGGGACATCGACACGCCCCGGCTCGACAGCTGGAGCGTGCGCGGGACCTGGACGCCGACGCCGAACTGGGCGGTGCAGGTCAGCACGGGCCGGCTGAAGGAGCCCGAGGCGATGCACCCCGGCCAGGACGAGCACCGGACCACGGCCAGCGTCCATTATGCGCGCAAGGGGCTAGCGGCGATGATCGCCTTCGCGGCCAAGGATCGCATACCCGGCGAGACGCTGACCGCCTGGACCGGCGAGGCGACCTGGGATCTGTCGCGCCACCACAGCATATTCGGGCGGGTCGAGAATGTCGCCAATGACGAGCTGTTTCCCGATCATGCCGCGCCGCTGCACGACGTGAAGTTCCGGGTGACCCGCTTCGAGGGCGGCTACGCCTATCGCATCCCGCTGGGCGATGCCGAGCTGGCGCTGGGCGGATCGCTCGCCGCCTATGCCAAGCCCGCGGCGCTGGACGCGGCCTATGGCAGGTCGCCGCTCAGCTACACGCTGTTCGCGCGGCTGGCGCTGGGGCAATAGGTCTTTCCCCCGCAACAATTGCGGGGCATGGGCCGAAAATGCGCTGGTACTCCAAGATCGCCGCCGCGGCGCTCGCCGCCCTGCTCCAGGCCTGCGCGACCGCGCCGGCGCTGACGCCACCGCCCCCCGCCGCCGAAGCCCGCGCCCCGGTGACGATCCTTGTCTCGATCGACGGCTTCCGGCCCGACTATCTCGAGCGCGGCGTCACGCCGAACCTCTCGCGGCTGGCGGCCGAAGGCGCGAGCGCGGCGATGCGGCCGAGCTTCCCGTCCAAGACCTTCCCCAACCACTGGACGCTGGTGACCGGACTCGTCCCCGATCACCACGGCATCGTCGCCAACAAGATGGAGGACCCCAAGCGGCCGGGCGAGACCTTCACCATGGCGACCGACGATCCCTATTGGTGGGGCACCGCCGATCCGATCTGGGTGGATGCCGAAAAGGCGGGCATTCGCGCCGGCACCTTGTTCTGGCCCGGATCGAACGTGCCGATCGGCGCGACCAAGGCCGACAAATGGCCCTATGAGATCACCGGCGGCACGCGGCCGGAGGATTGGGCGCAGTTCAACCAGGCGCTGACCGGCGAGCAGCGGGTCAACGGCCTGCTCGACTGGCTCCGGCGGCCCGCTGCGATCCGGCCCAAATTCCTGACTCTCTATTTCGACACCGTGGACAGCGCCGGCCACAGCTATGGCCCGCAGGACGCGCGGACCACCAAGGCGGTGGGGGACGTCGACAAGAGGATCGGCGAGCTGCTGGCCGGTCTCGAGGCGCTGGGCCAGCCCGCGAACCTGGTGATCGTCGCCGATCACGGCATGGCTGCGACGAGCAGCGACCGCACGGTGCTGCTCGGGCTGCCGGCGGACAGCTATCATCTGGTCGAGACCGGCCCCTATGCCGGCCTCACCCCGCTCCCCGGCAAGGAAGCCGGGGTCGAGAAGGCGCTGCTCGGGCATCGCGAGCATATGGATTGCTGGCGCAAAAGCGAGATCCCCGCGCGCTTCCGCTACGGCACCAACCCGCGCATCCCGGCGATCCTCTGCCTCGCCGAGACCGGCTGGCAGATCGCCGAGAAGCCGCCGAAGGAGAAATCCTCGGGCGGCAATCACGGCTATGACAACCAGGCGCCCGACATGGCCGCCCTGTTCATCGCGCACGGCCCGGCCTTCCGCCCCGCCAAGCTGGCGCCGTTCGACAATGTCGATGTCTATCCGCTGCTGCGCGACCTGTTGGGCCTGCCGGCCAAGCCCGGCGTGGACGGCACCGACGCGCCTTTCCGGGATGTGCTGGTCCGTTAATCGCGCCCCCGTCACCCCGGACTTGTTCCGGGACCTACCGCGCGTCAAAGCGAACCGCTCACGCCAGCTAGGCGCTCATGCGCGGACACGTGGACCCCGGAACATGTCCGGGGTGACGAAGAGGAGGCAAGTTCGCACCGGCCCTTGCATCGAATGCGTTTCCAACCGAAACTCATCTCATGCTCTACCTGGATGATATCGAAGTTGGCGCGAAGCGGAGCTTCGGGCGCTATGAGGTAACGCGCGACGAGGTACTGGACTTCGCGCGCAAATATGATCCCCAGCCCTTCCACCTCTCCGACGAAGGGGCCGCCGAGACCCATTTCGGGCGACTGGCCGCAAGCGGATGGCATACCTGCGCGATGACGATGTCGATGTTCGTCGCCGAGATGGAGGAGCATCCCCAGGCAAGCCTGGGCGCCGCGGGCATCGACGAGCTGCGCTGGCTCAGGCCGGTCTATCCGGGCGATATACTACGCTGTGAGAGCGAGGTGCTCGAGGTGCGGCCCTCGCAGAGCCGGCCGGGCATGGGCAGCATCAGGAACCAGATGACGACCTTCAACCAGCACGACGAGCCAGTACTCCGGTTCGTCGCGCTGGGATTGATGCGGACGCGACCCGCCTAGGATCTGTCAGCGCCGGCTGGGACGGCCGCGCCCGCGGAAATCGTGCCAGTTGTTGCGCCAGGTCGTATTGCCGCGCCAATTGCCGCGCCGGCCTTCCCAATAGCCGCGCTGGTTGGCGTTCCAGGCGTGGCGGCGATGGTGCCGGTCATAGACGTAGATGCCGGTGCCGGGATAATAATAGTCGTCGTACCAGCCCCAATAGGGATCGCCCCAGGCAGCGTTGTAGCCGACCGAGACGCCCGAATAGCCATAGCCGCCATCGGTGCAGCCACCGAGCGCGGCCGCACCGACAAGGGCGGTGGCGAGAAGTGCGGGTTTGAAGGGAAAGCGCATTGCCGATCACTCCTTAGAACTGGGAGTGCAAAGCGCCGCGGGGGCGACCTTTTGCACCCCCGTGATCATCGAATGCTCGAAGCGAAAGGCGGTTCCCCGCCTCGTCTCAATGCCCCTCGAACGCCACCAGCGCGCTGACCGCGATCCCGTCGCCGCGCAGCGCATCGGCGCCGCCCAGCTCGGGCAGGTCGATCACGAACGCCGCCTGGGTCACCTCGGCGCCCGCCTTGCGCAGCAGCCGGACCGCGGCCCGCGCGGTGCCGCCGGTGGCGATCAGATCGTCGACGAGCAGCACCCTGGCGCCGGGCGCGCAGGCATCGGCATGGATCGCGATGCGATCGGTGCCATATTCAAGCGCATAATCCTCGGCGATCGTGGCGCCCGGGAGCTTGCCGTCCTTGCGGATCAGCAGCACGCCGGTGCCGAGCTTCATCGCCAGCGCCGCGCCGAACAGGAAGCCGCGCGCCTCGATCCCCGCGACCAGATCGACCTTGCCCTCGACCTGTGCCGCCATGCGCTCGATCGTCAGCGCCAGCCCCTCGGCATCGAGAAGCAGCGTGGTGATGTCGCGGAACATGATCCCCGGCTTGGGAAAGTCGGGGATCGTGCGGATGCGCCGCCTTATGTCTTCGTTGGCGTCGGTCATGAATCGAATTCCCAAAAAGGAACCCCGCCAAGCTGCGCTTCGGCGGGGTTCCGTCAGATCAGCCTTGTGGGCGAAACCCTCAGTGCTTCACGCCCCGCCACACGGTCAGATACGCGCCATAGGCGAGGATCGTCGCGAAGAGCAGGAAGCCGACCACCGCGAAACCGGTCGCATGGCGCGCCTGCATCGTCGGCTCCGCCGTCCACACCAGGAATGCCGAGACGTCCTTGGCCATCTGGTCGACCGTGGCGCGGGTGCCGTCGGTATAGGTGACCTGGTTCTCGGTGGTGAGCGGCGGCGGCATCGCGATGTTGAGATTCGCGAAATACGGGTTGTAGTGGCTGTTCTCGGGGGTCTTGGCGCCCGGGAAGTGCTGGAGCAATTCGGCGGGCTGCTTGTCCTCGTATCCGGTCAGCAGCGAGTAGACATAGGCGGGGCCGTCATGCCGCGCCTTGGTCATCAGGCTGAGGTCCGGCGGCGTGCCGGTACCGGCATAATAGATCTTGGGCAGGCGATCCGCGGGCCCATTGTCGCGCTCGCCCCAGGTGCCGGCCTTCTCGTCGAACACGGGCTGCTTCACGGCCCAGTCCTTGGCGATCTTCTTCACCTCGGCATCGTTGTAGCCCAGGCCCTTCAGGTCGCGGAACGAGACGTTGTGCAGCGAGTGGCAGTTCGCACAGACTTCCTTGTAGACCTTGAAGCCTCGCTGGAGCTGCTGTTCGTCGAACTTGCCGAACGGCCCGTTCGAGGCGAGCGCCAGCTCCTTCGGGTGCTTGTGGAATTCATGCTCGGCCGTCGGTTGCGGCGGCTCGTTGATCAGCCCGGTGATGGTGCCGACCAGCGCGATCATCAGCACGAAGGCAAAGCCTCCGCCGATGATGAACTTGATCGAGCGAATGAGCAGCGAAGTCATTGATCCAAATCCCCCTTACGCGCTCACGGCCGGTTCATGCTTGCTGCCACCGAGCACCGCTTCGGTGATCGAGTTGGGCAGCGGCTTCGGGCGCTCGAGGCGCGAGATGATCGGCACGATGATCAGGAAGTGCGCGAAATAATATGCGGCGCAGATCTGGCTGAGGATCACGTAGACCGGCTCGGCGGGCGAACCGCCGCAATAGCCCAGGATCAGCACGTCGAGCACCAGCACCCAGAAGGCGATGCGGTACATCGGGCGGAAATTGCCCGAGCGGACCGGCGACTTGTCGAGCCACGGCAGGAAGAACAGGATCAGGATCGACCCGAACATCGCCAGCACGCCCCACAGCTTCGCCGGGATGATGAAGTCCGCGGTGAAGGCGCGCAGGATCGCGTAGAACGGCCAGAAATACCATTCGGGGACGATGTGCGCGGGCGTCGAGAGCGGGTTCGCCGGGATATAATTGTCCGGGTGGCCCAGATAGTCCGGCAGGAAGAAGATCAGGACCGCGAAGATGATCATGAAGATGCCGACCCCGAAGCCGTCCTTGGCCGTGTAATAGGGGTGGAACGGCACCGTATCCTGCTCGCCCTTCACTTCCACGCCGGTCGGATTGCCCGAGCCCGGGATGTGGAGCGCCCAGATGTGGAGGACCACCGCGCCGACGATCACGAACGGCAGCAGATAGTGGAGCGAGAAGAAGCGGTTCAGCGAGGCGTCGTCCGGCGCATAGCCGCCGAGCAGCCAGATGCGGACCCAGTCGCCCACCACCGGAATGGCGGAGAAGAAGCCGGTGATCACCTGCGCGCCCCAGAAGCTCATCTGGCCCCAGGGGAGCACATAGCCCATGAACGCGGTGGCCATGGTCAGCAGGAAGATGACCACGCCGAGCAGCCACACCATTTCGCGCGGCGGCTTGTACGAGCCGTAATAGAGGCCGCGGAACATGTGGATGTAGATGACGATGAAGAACATCGACGCGCCGTTGGCGTGCGCGAAGCGCAGGAACCAACCGGCGTTGACGTCGCGCATGATGCCGACATTGACCGATTCGAAGGCGCCCGCGGCGCTCGAATGGAAGTGCATCGCGAGCACGATGCCCGTGACGATCTGGCAGACCAGCGCCACGCCGGCGAGCACGCCGAAGTTCCAGAAATAGTTGAGGTTGCGCGGGACCGGGTAACCGGCGCCGACGGCGTTATAGACGAAGCGGGGAAGCGGCAGACGATCGTCCACCCACTTCATGACCGGATTCTTCGGCTCGTAATGGCGTGCCCAGGGAAAGCTCATGCGCGTCTATCCTCAACCGACCACGACGACAGTGGGCGACGTGAATGCATATTTCGGAACCTCGAGGTTCTTCGGTGCCGGACCCTGGCGGATACGGCCGGCGGTATCATAGGCCGAACCGTGGCAGGGGCAGAAATAGCCGCCGAACGGACCGCGATTCTCGCCTTCGCCCGCGCCCAGCGGCACGCAGCCGAGATGGGTGCAGACGCCCAGCGTGATCAGCCAGTTGGTGTGGCCTTCGACGGTGCGCTGCTCCAGCGTCTGCGGATCACGCAGCGACGACACCGGAACGGCATCGGCCGCGGCGATCTCGGCCGGGGTCAGATTGCGGACGAACAAGGGCTGCTTGCGGAACGAGGTCTTGATCGCCTGGCCCGGCTCGATCGCGGAGAGATCGACTTCGGTCGACGACTGCGCCAGCACGTCGGCCGACGGGTTCATCGAGTTGACGAGCGGCAGCACCACTACGCCGGCACCCACCACCGCCACCGATGCGGCGGCATAGGTCAGATAGTCGCGGCGCCGCGGATTCTCGAGAAGTTCGCCGCCGGGACCGACCTTCTGGTCGGGAGGAACACCATCTTCAAGCGTTGCCATGCTTCAGCCCTTGCACTTCGAAACTAGCCGCGGCGGACGCGCGGTATAAAAACGGGTCGCGGACGCATATGCGTCCAAAGCCGCCCGGTGCCCCCGGTGGCTGGCCGGCCTGATAGACGTGCAAAAGCGGCTTTGCCAACAGGGATTTTGCCCCAAGGGCGACTGGAGCGCCTGACCCCCTCTCCCACACGCGCGCAGACGCGTCTAAAGCGCCCGAAATGCGCATCGCTCTCTTCCAACCCGATATCGCCGGCAATGTCGGCGCGATACTCCGCCTCGCCGCCTGTCTGGGCGCCGGCGTCGACCTGATCGAACCGATGGGATTCGCCTGGAACGACAAGGCGCGCCGGCGATCGGCGATGGATTATGAAAGCCATGTCGAAGCGGTGCGGCACGCCGATTGGGAGGCATTCGCGGCCCAGGTGCCCGGGCGGCTGATACTGTTCACAACGCGGGGAGACACCACGCTGCCCGCGGCGCGGTTCGCGCCGGGCGACACGTTGCTGTTCGGCTCCGAAAGCGCCGGCGCGCCCGATTTCGTCCATGCCCGCGCGGATCTGACCGTACGCATTCCCCTGCGGCCGGGACTTCGCTCCTTGAACCTTGCGGTGTCAGCGGGCATCGCGCTCGCCGAAGCGCTGCGGCAGACCGGAGGATGGCCCGAATGATCGAACTCGACGAACAGCAGCAGCGCGCCCGCACCTGGTTCGAGGGCCTTCGCGACGCGATCTGCGCGGAGTTCGAGGCAATCGAGGCGGAGGCGGGATCGGACGCGCGATTCGAATATCTCGCCTGGGACCGCACCGACCCCAGCGGCGCGCCGGGCGGCGGCGGCGTGCGCGGCGTGATGAAGGGCAAGGTCTTCGAGAAGGTCGGCGTCAACGTCTCGACCGTCGGCGGCGCGCTCGAGGGCGATTTCGCCAAGACCATCCACGGCGCGGGCGAGGACCCGAGCTTCTTCGCCACCGGCATCAGCCTGGTCGCGCACATGGCGAACCCTCACGTGCCCGCGGTGCACATGAACACCCGCTTCCTGACCACGACCAAGCGCTGGTTCGGCGGCGGGGCGGATCTCAATCCGCCGATCCCCTATGAAGAGGACAAGGCGGAGTTCCACGCGGCGCTCAAGACCGCGTGCGACGCGCACGATCCCGAACATTATCCGCGGTTCAGCAAATGGGCCGACGATTATTTCTACATCCCCCACCGCAAGGTGCATCGCGGCGTGGGCGGCATCTTCTACGACCATCTCGAAGGCGATTGGGAGGCGGACTTCGCCTTCACCCAGGATGTCGGCCGCGCGTTCCTCGACATTTTCCCGCGTCTCGTGCGGCGGCGGATGGCGACCGCATTCACCGAAGCCGACAAGGCCCAGCAACTCGCATGGCGCGGCCGCTATGCCGAATTCAACCTGATCTACGATCGCGGGACTTTGTTCGGGCTCAAGACCGGCGGCAATGTCGACGCGATCCTGATGAGCCTGCCCCCGGTCGCGGCATGGGGCTGACGCCGGTCCCGAACGACCAGCTGGCGACGATCGTCACGTCGCTGGAGATGCGTACCCGGCCGCCGCTGCGCCCCGCCCGTCCCTCGCCGCTGTCGCTGGTGCGCTGGCCCGCGCCGGCGAGCGAGCGCTACCGCACGCTGTTCCGCCGCGTGGGCGGGCCCTGGCTGTGGTTCTCGCGGCTGGTGATCGCCGAGGACGCGCTGCGCTCGATCCTCGATAACCCGGCGATCGAAGTCTATGCCGCCACCGATCGCGCCGGGATCGAGCTGGGCATGCTCGAGCTCGACTTCCGCGTGCAGGGCAATTGCGAGATCTCCTATTTCGGGCTGGTTCCCGAGATCACCGGCAAGGGCAATGGCGGCTGGATGATGGCGCAGACGCTGGCGCTGGCCTGGCGCAAGGACGTGGAGCGCGTGTGGGTGCATACCTGCACGCTCGATCATCCATCGGCGCTGGGCTTCTACCGGCACCATGGCTTCACGGCGTACAAGCGCACGATCGAGACGTTCGCCGATCCGCGCGTCGCCGGCGTCCTGCCCGCCGACGCAGCGCCGCACATTCCCTATCTGGGCTCGGTCAGCCGATAGGCGGCGACACGCAGCACGGTCACCGCGGTCCAGGCGAACCCGCCGATCAGCGCGATCGCGAGATAGGAGATACCCGCCACGACCTGGCTGCCCGGCATCACGGTCTGGACGGTGCCCAGGATCGCGCTCACCGCAACCACCGCGCTCAACGTCCCCAGCATCGTCACGCCCGAGACCCCCAGCAGGATCAGCCAGACGAACTTGCCGCTGCGCGTCCATCCCTGGCGGAACGCCTCGATCACGCCCTGCTCGGGCCGCGCGGCATAGGCCGGGGCTGCCAACCAGGTGCGCGAGAGCGCGAACAATCCGGGCAGGACGAACAGCGACAGGCCGATCGCAAAGGCAAAATTGCCGACCAGGTCGATCGCCAGGAACGGCAGGAACCGGCGCAACGTGATCATCAGCACTTCGCCCAGCGTGCGGCCGCCGCCCTGGAGGAACAGGTTGAGGATCGCGAACGTCCCGAAATCCATCGCGGCGGTGACGAGGAGGATCACCAGGATGTTGCTGCCATAGAAGCGGTTCAGCGCCTCCTGCATCTGTTCGGGCGGCGTGGTCTGCATCACCCCGCTCGCGCCGAGCAGCATCACGAAGCCCAGGATCGGCACCACATAGAACACGCCCGCGATGCGCATCAGCAACTGGCGCTCGCCGCGCCAAATCGAACCGGCGTCGGCAAAAACGCCGGCAAAGCTCAGCTTCATGGCGTCGGTACGTGCGTACGCAGGCCCGCCTGGGCGGAAAGCGCCAGATAGAGCTTGGCGGTGAAGGCGGGCAGCAGCACCTGGAACGCGGTCTGCACCGCAGCGGTGACGATCGAGGTGAGCACGCCCGCCAGCGAGATCCCGCCCTCGCCGCTTCCGGCGACCAGCGCGAAGATGCTGCCGAACACGGTGTTCGCGGCGAGCCACGATACCACCGCGACGACCGCAAACAGGATCAGCACGCCGACAATGCGCCAGCCGGAGCCGCGGGTCAGGTTCCAGGATGCGCGGATCGCGCCGAACATCCGTCCCTCGCGCACGATCACCGGCGTCGTCACGATCAACCGCGCCGAGAGCCAGATATAGGCGAGGATCGCGAGCAGCAGGTAGAGGACGACGACGGTCGCGGCCGTCCGGCTCATCTCGACCGCCTGGCCCCGCGCCGCCGGCATCATGTCGTAGCCGCTGGCGGCGAGATAGGCGGAGACGGGCAGGATGATTGCCGCCGTCGCGGCGACGCCCAGCACGATCCAGACCGCGAAGGCCTTGGGCAACCGGCGGAGTGCGATCGCCCCCGCCGTCTCGCCGGTCGCGCCCTGGATCGCCATCGCGGTGATGACCAGCGATCCCCACAGCGAAAGGATCGCGAATGCGAGTTGGACCAGCGCCAGCGCAAACGCCAGCCCGGGACCGGCGGTGGGGAAAACTGCCTGGAAACTGCCGCCGATCGATGCCGGCACGAAAAAGGCGATAAGCGCGATCGGAACGACCGCTCCGATATTGTCGCTCAGAAACTCCGCCGTCCGATCCCAGACGGTACTCATCTTCACCATCGCGTCGTCATCCCCTCCGTCGCACAGGACGTGTTAGCGGGTGCACAACGCATTGCCAATGCTTGCACATCGGCGCCAAGGCGCGCAATCGCGCCGGATATGGTTGAAAATATCGAATGGCGCGTCGAGCCACGACCGATCGACTATGCCGCGGCGCTGGAGACGATGGAGGCGCGTGCGGGCGCCGTGACCAGGCACGAGGCGTCCGAGCTCGTCTGGCTGCTCGAGCACCCGCCGGTCTACACCGCGGGGACCAGCGCCGACGTCGCCGAGCTGCTCGATCCGCGCTTCCCGGTGCACCGCACCGGGCGCGGCGGGCGCTACACCTATCATGGCCCGGGCCAGCGGATCGGCTATGTCGTGCTGGACCTGCGCGAGCGGCAGAAGGACGTGCGCGGCTATGTCCATGCGCTCGAAGGCTGGGTGATCGCGGCACTGGGCGAATTGGGGATCGAGGCGTTCCGCGCCCCCGGCCGGATCGGCATCTGGACGCTCGACCACGGCCGCGAAGCCAAGATCGGCGCGATCGGCGTTCGCATCCGCCAATGGGTTACGCTGCACGGCTTCGCGGTGAATTTGAGCCCTGATCTCAGCCATTTCGCCGGGATCGTTCCGTGCGGCATCCCCGAATTTCCGGTGACCAGCGCGGCTGCTTTGGGCCTGGATATTGCGGCAGACCGTTTCGACGCGGCGCTTTCGGCCACATTTTTGCCATTTTTGGCGGGTCTGACCCGCGACGGGTAAAACGAGTCTTGAGGCCGTGCCCTGAACCGTCTAATGTCCATCACGGTTTGGGTATTAACGGCGTAACCGTCATCCAAATCCACTATCTAGGGAGCAATTTACATGCGTGCAGTCCTTTCGAAGATCGTTGCAGGTTCGATGATCGCCGGTGCGGCCCTCCTGGCCTCGGCGTGCACCAGCAACGAGAGCACGACCAACGTCACGAACACCACCGAGGTTGTTCCGACCGAGAACGTGACGACCACGGACACGATGGTCACCAACATCGACACCGCGGCGCCCGAGAACGGCACCGTCGTCGAGAACACGACCACGACCGAGACGAACACCACGAACGCGATGTAATCATCGCGCGAAAGCGTGTTTTCGAAAGGGCCGTCCGGGCAACCGGGCGGCCCTTTTCCTTTGGAATCACGGCAAAATGCAGCGGCCCCGCACTGCGTCTCCAAAAAAAGGGTTGGGTGCGGAATCGAAACGCCGTAACCACCGAGCGGACGTAAAGCATAAGAGGGCAGGATGCTGGTTCCGCGTTTCGTTATCATGGTGGCCGGCATTGCCGGCCTGTTCACCGCGGCACCGGCCTCGGCACAGTTCTTCTTCAAGCCGGCCGATCTGACCGGCGCCCGCGTCACCGGTGAGGAACCCGGCATGACGGGACCGGCCCTGCCCAGCGCGACCGCACCGGAACTGAGCGCGGCGCTCGTGTGGAATTTGCGCGCGGCGCTGAACGTCGCGGCGCTACAGTGCGGGTTCGAGCCCACCTTGATGACGCTCGCAAACTACAATGCGTTCCTGAAGGATCACGACGCAGAACTGGACGAGTCCATGGCAGTTCTGGACAAATATTTCTTCAAAATGACCAAGAACAAGAAGGCCGGGCAGACCGAGCTCGATAAATTTCTCACACGCGTATATTCGGGATTCTCCACCGTCGGCGGGCAACGATCTTTCTGCCAAACTGCTGCCTCAATCGGCCATGATGCGGTATTCGCGCGCCGCGGTCAGATCTATGAGCTTGCCCATAGCCGCATGCGCGAATTGCGGGCCAGCCTCGCTGCCTGGGGCGAGCAGCAGTTCCGCGCGCGGATCATCGGCAGCGTGCTGACGCCAGCCCGCCCGCTACCGCCTTTCGGCGACCCCAAATGCTGGAAGAAGGACCGCTACCAGGAGAAGAAATGCGGGCCGCTGCAGAGCTGGGGCTGAGGCATTTCCTGCCTGATTAGGCTATGAAATCGTTCGCCCCGAGCTTGTCGAAGGGCGGCCGCCTCAGGCGCGGCATTTGCGGTCGGGCCCTTCGACGGGCTCAGGGCGAACGGGTTTTGCTCCAGCCGAGTGAAATCGGCCCTAGCGCAGCCCGAGCAGCTTGTGCGTCTGCAGCGTCAGCCGCCATTTCGGCCGCTCCAGCGCCAGTTCCACCGCAGCACGGGTGTTTGCCAGCGCTTCGGCGCTATCCATCGGCTGGACGAGGAAATGGGCGAAGTCCCAGGTCTCGATCAGGTCGATATCGGTGCCCGCCTGCGGCCAGACCAGCTTGAGCTCGTCGCCCGAGCGCTGGACGACCTCGCTGCCCGCCTTGGGGCTGATGCACACCCAGTCGATCTCCGGATGCGCGGGCAAGGTGCCGTTGCTCTCGATCGCGATGCGGAAGCCGCGCGCATGCAGCGCATCGACCAGCGCGTCATCGACCTGGAGCATCGGTTCGCCGCCGGTGAGCACGACGAAGCGGGCCTCCACCCCCTCGCCCCAATGGCCGAGGACCGCATCGGCCAGCGCATCGGCATCGGCGAACTTGCCGCCGCCCAGCCCGTCGGTGCCGACGAATTCGGTGTCGCAGAACTTGCAGACCGCGCTCGCCCGGTCCTGCTCGCGCCCGCTCCACAGATTGCAGCCGGCGAAGCGCACGAACACCGCCCGTGCGCCGGCATTGACCCCCTCGCCCTGGAGCGTGAGGAACATCTCCTTGACCGCGTAGCTCATCGCCGGCGCTTCAGGCCGGCACGGCGTAGCGCGTGGGATCGGGCAGGCCGGCTTCCTCGAACCCCTTGGCGCGCAGGCGGCAGCTGTCGCACAGGCCGCAATGCAGGCTGCCGAGCGCGGGATCGTAGCAGGACCAGCTGATCCCCGCGTCGAGGCCGAGGCGATCCGCCTCGCGGACGATATCGGCCTTGGTCATGTGCTGGAGCGGGGCGCGGATATGGAAGGGTTCGCCCTCCACCCCGGCCTTGGTCGCAATCTCCGCGAGCTTCTCAAACTCGGCGATGAATTCGGGGCGGCAATCGGGATAGCCCGAATAATCGAGCGCATTGACGCCGATATAGATGTCGCGGGCGCCCGCAGCCTCGGCCCAGCCGAGCGCGAGGCTGAGGAAGATCGTGTTGCGCGCCGGCACATAGGTGACCGGGATGTCGTCGCTCACGCCGGTCTTGGGCACGTCGATCTCGGCGGTCAGCGCCGATCCGCCGAATGCGCGCAGGTCGAGCGGCAGCACGACATGGCGCTCGGCGCCCAGCACCGCGGCGATGCGGCGCGCGGCGGCGAGTTCCACCTGGTGCCGCTGGTTATAGTCGATCGAGAGCGCCAGCAGCCGGTGCCCGTCCTCGCGGGCGCGCGCGGCGGCGACCATCGAATCGAGCCCGCCGGAAAGCAGGGCAATTGCAATGCTTTGAGTCATGCGGGCACGGCTAGCGCTTTTTGCAAGCGCGTACAGCCCCAAACAAAATGGGCCGCCCGAAGAGCGACCCAGTGGTTTGGGAAAACCAATGCCAGAGAGGAATCCGCTCCGCGAAGGAGCAACCCCTCAATAGCGCAGGAATGGTTAAGAACGGGTAAACGCGCCATCAGCCGCAGGTGCCGAGGCGGCGCCCCTCATAATCCTCGGAGAAAGGCGCCCCGTCGAGCACGCCCTGGGTATCGACATGGACCAGCTTGCCGGTCTCGACGCCGATCGTGGTGCGGCCATGGCCGTGCCCCGGGCAGGTATAGCGGATCGTGATCGAGCGCTGGGTCTGCTCCATCACGAAATGTTCGCACTGCGCCGCGCCGTGCATCACCTGGAGCAGCGTCACCGGATCGGTAAGGCAAAGCTTGCGTTCGCCATCCACGCTCTTGAGCTGCCACTGGCCCGGTTCGACCCGGCTGAGCGGCGTGACCGGGCCACTCCGCTGGGCGGACGCACCGCCCGCGCCCAAGAGGAGCAACACGCCGGCCACAACCGGGCGCGCGATACGCCGAGACTCCATTCCAAACTCCCGTCCGGGGTACAGGCACCGCTCCCCAGCCGGACCGCCTGCTAGTCACGCACGGAATATCGCGAGTTCCTGCCCTTATTACAACGGGGGCGGAACAAAATCCGCGAGTGGCACCGGGAATTTCGTCGAGCAAAAAGCGCAATCGACGCTGATCACGCCATTCTCGTCGGCCATCGCCGCGCGCTCCTCGGCCGGGAATTTCCCAAGCACCTGCAGGATATAGGCGGCATCGCAGCGGCATCCGCGCGCGAGATCGGTGCCCGCGAGCAGCCGGACCTCGGGCTCCTCGTTGAACAGCCGCCAGACCAGATTCTCGAGCGGGATCGCGGCATCGGCGAGTTCGTCCGGCCCCATGGTGGTCGCCAGCGTCTCGACATGGTGCCACTCGGGATGGTCGAGCTTGGTATGCAGCCGCTCGCGACCCTCCTCCCCCTCGGGCAGATGCTGGAGGAATATTCCGCCCGCGATCAGCTTGCCCGCCGCATCGCGGTGCATGCCAAGCCGCACTAGGCTCGGGATCTGCTCGGACTGGAGGAAATAGCTCTCCGCCGCCGCCGCGAGCGAGGCGCCGTCGAGCGGGACGATGCCTTGATAGCGCTCCTTGGTCAGCGCCTGATCGAAGGTGACCGCCAGATAGCCCTTGTTGAACAGGGCATAGAGCGACGGGTTCTTGCCGAGCATCGCCAGCCGTTCGGCGTCGTACTGGACATAGCCGCGCAGCTCGCCGCCCTTATAGTCGCACACCAGCAAGCTGACGATGCCGCCCTGGGTCTGCGCCTGGAGCGTCATCTGGCCCTCGGCATCCTTGAGCGTGGAGCCAAGCAAGGCAGTGAGCGTCAGCGCCTCGGCGAGCAGCCGCTCGATCACCGGCGGATAGGCATGCGCCGACAGGATCTGGTCGAGCACCGGTCCCAGCCGCGCAACGCGGCCGCGGGCGTGGCGCCCGGGAATGGTGAAGCCGATCACGCGATCGAGATCGGTGGGAGGATTGGTCGTCATGCATATCTCCAACCGTTCGCCCTGAGCCTGTCGAAGGGCGGAGATCCGCGCATTCGGCACTTGTGGAAAGCGCCCTTTGACAGGCTCAGGGCGAACGGAGATTTCGGGGTCGCCCGCTAAATAGGAACCCGCCGGCCTGGAGACAACTCAGCCGATCTGGCCAAAGCACCAGCGCAATACGGACTTCTGCGCATGCAGCCGGTTCTCCGCTTCCGCCCAGATCAGCGATTGCGGTCCGTCGATCACGGCGTCCGTCACTTCCTCGCCGCGGTGCGCAGGCAGGCAGTGGAGGAACTTCGCGTCGGGCTTGGCCTCGGCCATCAGCGCCTCGGTGACCTGATAGGGCATCATCGCCTTGAGCTTGGTCTCGGCATGCGCCTGGCCCATCGAGATCCAGGTGTCGGTGACGACGATGTCCGCCCCCTCGGCCGCTTCCCTGGCGGTCCCGACGACACGCGCCCGGCCCTTGCCGAGCGCGACTTCCGCCTCGCTCGGCTGGAAGCCCTGGGGACAGGCTGCGACGACGTCGAAATGCAGCAGCCCGGCGGCTTCCATCATCGAGGCGAGGACATTGTTGCCGTCGCCCAGCCAGGCGAGCTTGAGGCCCGGCAGCGATCGCCCGGTCTCGATGATCGTCAGCAGGTCCGCCACGATCTGGCAGGGATGCGATGCGTCGGTCAGCCCGTTGATCACCGGCACGCTGGCATGCTGCGCCATTTCGACCACTTTCTGGTGGTCGTCGGTGCGGATCATGATCGCGTCGCAATAGCCCGAGAGCACCCGCGCGGTATCGGCGATGCTCTCGCCGCGCCCGAGCTGCATGCTGCCCGCGTCCATCACGATGCTGGTACCGCCCAGCTGGCGGATCGCCATGTCGAACGAGACGCGGGTGCGCGTCGAGTTCTTCTCGAAGATCATCGCCAGCACATGCCCCGCCAGCGGCGCATCGGCATCGGCCTTGCCCTTGGGCCAACCCGCACGCGCTGCCTTGCGCTGCAGGGCATCCCCCAGCATCGCCGCGACGCCGTCGGCGCCCGCGTCAGACAGGTCGAGAAAGTGACGCGGCTCAGTCATCGCTCGGGATGCCGAAGGTCCGCGCGCCTTCGCTCAGCCGCTCGATGCACTCGGCGATGTGGCTTTCCTCGATTACCAGCGGCGGCAGCACGCGGAAGACATTCTCGCCCGCCGCAACGGTCAGCAGCCCGTGATTGTCGCGCAGATGCGCCACGAAGTCGCGCGATACCGCCGGCTCCTTCATCTTGATGCCGAGCATCAGCCCCTTGCCGCGGATCTCCTCGAACAGATGGTCATGGTTCGGGATCATCTGCTCGAATGCCTGGCGCAGCCGCTCGCCCATCTGGACGACATGCTCGAGAAAGCCGGGCTCGAGCATCACGTCGAGGATCGCCTGCCCCGCCGCCATGGCGAGCGGATTGCCGCCATAGGTCGAGCCATGCGTGCCGATCACCATGCCCTTGGCCGCTTCCTCGGTCGCCAGGCAGGCGCCGAGCGGGAAGCCGCCGCCGATGCCCTTGGCTGCGGTCAGGATGTCGGGGGTGATGCCGTAATGTTCATAGGCCCACATCTTGCCGGTGCGGCCATAGCCGCACTGGATCTCGTCGAGGATCAGCAGCAGGCCATGCTCGTCGCAAGCCTTGCGCAGGCCCTGGATGAACTCAGGCGTGCCCGCGGTCATCCCGCCCTCGCCCTGTACCGTCTCGACCAGGAAACCGGCGGTCTCGTCGTCGATCTTCGCGAGCGCACCTTCGAGATCGTTGAACTTCACATAGTCGAAGCCCGGCAGCAGCGGCTCGAAGCCGTCGCGCATCTTGGGCTGGTCGGTCGCCGAGATCGCGCCGATCGAACGGCCGTGAAAGGCGTTCTTGAACGTGATCAGCTTGTGGCGCTGCGGGTTGCCGTTGACGAAATGATAGCGGCGCGCGGTCTTGATCGCGCACTCGATCGCCTCGACGCCCGAATTGGTGAAGAACACCGTGTCGGCGAAGCTGTTGTCGACGATGCGCTGCGCCAGCGCCTCGCCCTGAGGCGAGCCGTACAGGTTTGACACATGCATCAGCGTCGCGGCCTGATCGGCGATCGCCTTGGTCAGGTGCGGATGGCCATGGCCGAGCGCGTTGACGGCGATGCCGGCGGCGAAATCGAGATACTGCTCGCCGCGCTCGCCATAGAGATAGACCCCCTCGCCTCGCACCGGCCGCACGCCGCACCGCGGATAAACGGGCATGAGCGGGGTGATGGCCACGGGTCATTCTCCTTCAAAAAGCAAAAGGCGGCCCGTTCCGGAGCCGCCGGAGCGCGCTTTTACGGTTCGGTGAAGGGACGCGTCAACACCATGAGCCGTGGATCGTTTCGGACGGCATGCGGGTTGACCCAGGGACGGAGGTGACCATGCCCGCGATACTCGAGAAATGGGAAATCATGCCGCACGAGGACCTGGTCCAGGTCGATGACGGCATCCTCACCGTGGCCGGCGAGATCCGCATGCCGCTGGGCAATTTTCCGCGGCGGATGACGGTGGTCCGCCTCTCGGGAAATCGTACCGTCATCTACAGCGCCATCGCGCTCGACGAGCCCGAGATGCGGCGGATCGAGGCGATGGGGGCACCCGCCTTCCTGATCGTGCCTGGCGACCATCATCGGCTCGACGCGCGAATCTGGAAGCAGCGCTATCCGCGAATCCGCGTGATCGCACCGCCCGGGGCAATCGAAGCCGTCGAGGAGGCGGTCCATGTCGACTCCAGCAGCGATATATTGGACGATCCCGACACCCGGCTGGTGATCATGCCGGGTGCGGGCGGGCATGAGGCGGCGCTGGAGATACGCCGCGCGTCGGGGCTGACGATCGTCGCCAACGACCTGATCGCCAATGTCGCGCATCCGCACGGAATCGGCGCGCAGATCATGGCACGATTGATGGGATTCGGCGTGTCCGAGCCGCAAGTTCCACACCTGATCCGCCGCCTGATCGTCGACGACAAGGTCGCCCTGGCGCACCAGTTCGCCGATTGGGCGGCCGAGCCCGAGCTCCGCCGCATCATCGTGAGCCATGGCGACGTGATCGAAGGCAATGCGGCCAAGGTGCTGCGCACGCTCGCCGACGCCCTCGATTAGGCGCGGATCATGCCTTGGGCGGAGGGCTGTAGCCGAGCGCCTTGCTGACCTTGTCGGCGATCTCGGCGACATGGCCGACAACCTCGGCCATGACCGTGTCGGTCAGGTAATGGGCGGCGCTGGCGATGCTGATCGCGACGCAGATATTGCCGTTCGCATCGCGCACCGGCGCCGCGATCGACCGCACCCCGTCGCCGATCGGGCTGTCGTGCAGGACGATCCCGCGCGCGACATGCACGCGCATCGCGGCAAGCCAGGCATCCTCGTCCGCGGGATTGGAGCTCGCCGCCGCGGACATGCGGTAAAGCCTCCTGAGGCCTTCCTCGCTGTCGTCGAACAGCAGCGCCTTGCCCAGGCCGGTTTCCGCGATGGGCCGCTGATCGCCCGGCGCCGTGGCGACGCGGAGCTTCTGGCGCCCGGTCACCCGGTCCAGGTGCCGCGACCAATCGCCTTCGCGCTTGCCGACGAATGCGCAGAAGCCGGTGCTCTCGGACAGAAGCTCGAGATAGGGCCGCGCGACCCGGACATAATCGACCTGCTCGTTCGCGACTGCACCGAGCTGGAGCAGCTTCGGGCCGAGCGCGATTCCCTCCGCCGTAATCGACAGATAGCCGCGCGAGCGCAGCGCGTGCGCGAGTCGGTGGGTGGTCGTCTTGCTCAGGCCGAGCTTGGTCGCCACCGCCGACATCTTGGTGGGCCCCAACAGCGTCTCGTCCAGGATATCGAGCCCGCGCATCAGGGTCTGCGCGCCTTTGGGAATATCGTCTTCGCTTGCCATGTATTTCCTTCCGGATCGGCCTATTTGCACTCGGATCCGGTCAATCTCAATGTATTCGCACGGATGTGCATAAACGCCTCAGTTCTTCAGCTTCCAGCCGGTGCGCAGCAGCGTGTAGCAGAGCAGCCCCAGCGCGACGTCGATGCCCAGGATCACGGCGCTGCCGAGCAGGATCGGCGAATCGGCGACTCCGAGGAAGCCGTAACGGAAACCCGAGATGATGTAGAAGAACGGGTTGGCATGGCTGATCGCGCGGAACACCGGCGACAGGCGCTCGACCGAATAGAAAGTGCCCGACAGCAACGACAGCGGCGCCACGACGAAATTGGTCACCGCGGCGGCATGATCGAACTTCTCCGCCCAGATCGAGGTCAGCACGCCGAGCAGCGCAAGGAACAGCGAGCCGAGGAAGCCGAACCAGAGCACCGCCCAGAAATGGTGCGGCCAGACATGCACGCCGGGCCAGAACTGCATCGCCAGCCACACCGCGCCGCCGACGCAGAAGGCGCGCGTCACCGATCCGCCGGTGAGCGCCGCGAGCAACTCGGCGGTGGAGAGCGGCGGCATCAGATAGTCGACGATCGTGCCCTGGATCTTGCCGACGAGCAGCGAGAAGCTGGCATTGGCGAACGCATTTTGGAGCATGCCCATCACGATCAAGCCCGGCGCGATGAAATCGGCGAAGTGGATTTGCTGGCCCTGGAGGGTCACCATCCGCCCGCCGCCGCCCAGGGCGACGGTGAAAATCACCAAAAACAGCAGCGTCGTGACCGCGGGCGCCCACACCGTTTGGAGCTGCACCTTGAAGAAACGGCGCACCTCCTTGATATAGAGCGTACGCAATCCTCCCCAATTCACGTTGCGAATCACCGGAACGCCGGGTTCGGGGAGGTTCGAACCGATTTCAGGGTGGCTGCTCATCGCGCGTTCGCGTAACCGCTGCACGCGCCGCCCGCAAGTTGAAGGAAGATCATGAGCTGGACCGACGAGCGTATCGAGACGCTGAAGAAGATGTGGGATAGCGGCCTGACCGCCACGCAGATCGCCGAGGAGCTCGGCGGCGTGAGCCGGAACGCCGTGATCGGCAAGGCGCATCGCCTGGGCCTGCCTGCGCGCCCGTCGCCGGTGAAGCCCAACGAGCCGAAGGCCCAGGCGGCACCGAAGGCGGCACCCGCACCGGTCGCGGCGCCCGCCCCGGCGGCGCCCGCACCTGCGCCCAAGGTCGCAGCCGTCGAGCCCGAGCCGCGCGAAGCCGCACCGGCGCCCGAGCCCAAGGTCGAAGGCCCCGTGCTCCGCTCGGTCGGCCCCGGCGGCTTCCTCCGCCAGAATCCCGGCGAGCAGGCGGCGCCGATCACGCCGGCCCCGCCGCGCCGCCTGGTGCCGGCCAAGCCGAGCGATGCGATCGCGGGCAAGACGAGCCTGCTCGATCTCAACGACCGCATCTGCAAATGGCCGCTCGGCCATCCCGGCGAGCCCGATTTCCACTTCTGCGGCGACAAGGTGAATCCGGGCTTCCCCTACTGCGTCGCGCATTGCGGCCATGCCTATCAGGCGCAGCTTCCGCGCCGTGATCGCCGCCCGCCGCCCCCGATGCCGTTCGGCGGCCCGCGCGTCCGCTGACGCACAGGCGCCAGGCCTCCAGGGGTCAAAAAAACCGCGAACGGCCTCCGTCGTTCGCGGTTTGTTGCTATAAGGGCGGCCTATCCTTGACGCCCTAATAACCATTTTGGAACCATTTTGGATCAAATCCCGACGGCATGTCCTTCGGGGTTTCGACCATACGCAGCGCCGCAGCGCTCCAGATCGCCGTCGTCGTCGCGGCGATGCTGTTCGGCGCACTGTATCCCCCTGCCCGGGGCAAGATGATCCTGGTCCCGGTCTGGCCGCGCGCCAGTCATGGGATGCTCGCGCGCGCGATCGACAGCCAGGCGCTGCTCGTCGGATACGGGCCGCTGCCGGGCTCCTTCGTCATTTCCGGGGATCGCGCCGCGATGTTCGGCACCATGCTGCGCCACGGCGTGCTCGTGCTCGCAGCGCCACCCGCCGCATGCGGCGAGAAGGGGCGTCTCGCATGACCCTCACCGACATGGACCGTCTCCGCCAGCGCGGGATCGAGATATTGGCCATGTCCGGCTGGGCGACGGTCCTCCTGCTCTTCACGATCGGAACCCTGTTCGGTGGCGACCGCACGATCATGGTTGCCGTGCTTGGCTGCTGCGCCAATATCCTGCCCACGCTGATGGCGGCCCGCCGGCGCCATGATCTGTCCGCGCGGCTGGTGGCCGGCTCGCTTGCCGCGATCCATCCGGCGCTGATGGTCTATGCGCTTGCCGGCCATGGCTGGCAGATGGACGCGCACATGTATTTCTTCGTCGCGCTCTCGTCGCTGACCGTGCTGTGCGACTGGCGCCCGATCGCACTGGCCTCCGCATTGATCGCGGTGCACCATCTCGTGCTCGACCTCGTGGCACCGGCCTGGGTCTTCACAGGCGGTTCCGATTTCGCGCGCGTGCTGTTCCATGCCCTCGCCGTGATCCTCGAGTTCATCGTGCTCGGCTATATCTCGGTCTGGCTCGGGCGGCTGGTGCAGGACCAGTCCGGCGCGCGCGTCGCGAGCGAAAAGCTCGCCCAGATGGCAGACGCCCGGCGCAGCGAGACCGAAGCGGCAATGGCGGCGATGCGCGCCGCGGAAGAGCGCGAGCGCGGCGAGCGCGCCCGGCGGGAAGCGCTCGAGCGCGAAACGGCAGCGGCCCGTCGCCAGGAGACGCTGGCGGTAGCCGCGGCGTTCCAGGCTTCGGTGGCGGATGTCGTCGACGCCGTCACCCAGTCTGCGGCCGATCTCGATCGATCCGCGCTTACCTTGAACGATCTCGCCCGGCGCGCGAGCGGCGAGTTGAGCGAGACCGCGCGGATCGCATCGCAGTCCTCCAATACCGCGGCGAGCCTGGCGAACGACGTCCATGATCTGTCCGCCTCGATTCTCGCGATCGCGGCGAGCGTCGATCAGCAGGCGAGGCTGAGCGACGACGCCCGCAGCGTTTCCGCGTCTGGCGAATCCGCCGTCCACTCGCTTTCGGGCCAGGCCGGCTCGATCGGCGATTTCGCCCAGTCCATCTACGAGATCGCGGCGCGCACCAACCTGCTTGCCCTGAACGCGACGATCGAGGCGGCACGTGCCGGTGACGTGGGCCGCGGCTTTGCCGTGGTGGCGCACGAGGTGAAGCAGCTCGCGGGCCAGGCGAGCGGCGCCACCGAGCAGATACGCTCGCTCGCGGGAACGGTCGCGGGAGGCGCAACGGTGGCGCATGACGCACTCGCCGAGATCGCCGCCACCGTCGGCGAGGTGGCCGGGGCGGCGGAGGCGATCCGTCTCGAGGTCGATCGCCAGCGGCACTCGGCGCGGGCCATCGAGGGCACCGCGCGCGACACCGCCCAGGGCGCCATCGAGATGGCCGACAGGATCGGCGCGGTCGCGACGGTGGCCGGCGATACGGAGCGCCTGTCCGCAAGCGTCTCGGACGCCGCGACCGGCCTGTCGCGCACCGCACGGGCCTTGCAGCAAGCCACCGAGCATTTCGTCGAGCAGCTGCACACCGCCTGACCGCCCCGAACTGCGAAGTCACTCACCGTCCGGTCTCTGCGAGCCCGGCAGGGCGTCGAAGATAATACAAAATCCGACCGACACCCTGTCGCCGATTGGCGACCGATGTTATCCTTGCGCTGAACGCGAACGCGGCAATGGATTGCCGTAATTATTTGCGAACAGGGGGATTGGCACTTTTTCGCATCGCTGACGGGAGTGGCAGCGCTGGCGCTCGCCGCATGCGACAGCTCTCCGTCCCCGACGCCGACGCCCACCCCTGTGCCTACCCCCAACGCCCACGCCTACGCCTACGCCTACGCCGAACGCGGCCCCGGTCTTCACCTCGGCTGCCACCGTTTCGATCCCCGAGAACAGCACCGCAGCATATACCGCGATCGCGACCGACGCGAACAACGACCCGCTGACATTTTCCCTGTCCGGAGGCGCCGACGCGAACCTGTTCCAGATCTCCGCGGCGGGCGCGCTGTCGTTCCGTTCGCCACCCGATTTCGAGCTGCCGAAGGATGCCAACCACGACAATGTCTACGCGGTCGAGATTTCGGTCACCGACGGCAAGGACACCACCAAGCTGATGCTTGCCGTCACCGTCACCGACGTGACCACCGGCAGCTATGCGGTCCGGAAGGTTGCCGGAGGGTTGGTCCTGCCCAACAATCTGGTGGCGGTCCCAGGTGACGCGGCGCGGGTGTTCGTGAGCCAGCGCGGCGGGCGCGTCGTCCTGCTCAACACCGCCACCGGGGCGATGCCGGCTACGCCGTTTCTCGACGTGAGCGCGGAAATCACCACCAACGGCACGCGCGGCCTGCTCGGCTTCGCGGCGGCGCCGGATTTCGCCCAGAGCTGGAACGTCTATGTCGCGATGACCAATCTCGCCGGCGATCTAGAAATCCGCCGCTATCACACCCTTGCCGGCAATCCGGATCGTGCCGATCCGGCCAGCGCGGACATGATTCTCAAGGTGCCGGGAGGAACCGAAGCCGATGCCGCGGACTATGCCGCCGGCTGGATCGGGTTCGGACCGGACGGCTATCTGTACATCACCACCGGCGCCGACGGGACCGGAAGCCCGCCCGACGCCGACATAAACTCGCTGAAGGGCAAGGTGCTGCGGATCGATATCTCGCATGACATCTATCCGGCCGATCCGGATCGCGACTATGCGATCCCCTCGAGCAATCCCGGCGGCAGCGGCCGGGACGAAATCTGGGTTCGCGGATTCTCCTCGCCGCAATCCGCAAGCATCGATCGCGCCACCGGCTACATGTTCGTCAGCGACTTCGGCGTGTTGGCGGCAGGACCGCATCATCGCGGCGACGAAGTCGACATGATTCGCCCGCAAGATGCCGGGCTCGATTACTCGGTGTACGATGTCAAATCACCGGCCTGTACCGATCAAGCCAACCTTCCAGGATTCGTCTACCCGATCCTTTGCTACGAATGGGGAGCCTCGTTCCCCGAAGCCGACATGCATTATTGGGTAATCGGCCCGACCTACAGGGGACCGATCGAGCAGTTCCAGGGCCGAGCCTTCGTCGCCCAGAAGGCGCGCTCAGAGATCACGAGCTTTCCGATTGCGACGATCATCCAGAACGAAGAGCAATATACGCAGAAGCGGACCGAGACCTTCCCGCCCGTCGGCGCGGTCAACGCGATAGGCGAGGATGCCGCCGGCAACCTGTATTTCCTGACGCCCGGCGGGGACGTCTACGTCGTCGAAGCGTCCTGACGGCCCGTCGCCGGGCCGTCGCAGGGCTGCACCTCTCCAGGATCCGTTGCCCCTTGGTTGCGCAACCGGGGCCACGGCGCCCAAGCTTAGGCTATGTCCGACGATCTGTTTCAGTCCCCCCCATCCGCTTCCCGGAACACCAATGATGCCTCCGCGATCGAAGTGCTCGAGGGGCTCGAGCCGGTCCGCCGGCGGCCCGGCATGTATATCGGCGGCACCGACGAGCGCGCGCTCCATCACCTCGCCGCCGAAGTCCTCGACAATGCGATGGACGAGGCCGTGGCGGGGCATGCGACCCGCATCGAGGTCACGCTGGAAGCCGGCAACCGGCTGACCATCGTCGACAATGGCCGCGGCATGCCGGTCGATCCGCATCCGAAGTTCCCCGACAAGTCGGCGCTCGAGGTGATCCTCTCGATGCTCCACTCCGGTGGCAAGTTCGACGGCAAGGCCTATGCCACGTCGGGCGGCCTGCACGGCGTCGGCGTCAGCGTGGTCAACGCGCTGTCGATCGACACCGTCATCGAGGTGGCGCGCAACAAGGAGCTCTACCGCCAGCGCTTCAGCCAGGGTCGCACGCTCGGTCCGCTCGAGCATCTCGGCGGCACGCCCAACCGGCGCGGCACCTCGGTCGCCTTCACCCCCGATCCCGAGATCTTCGGGCCCGAGATGCACTTCAAGCCGGCGCGGCTCTACAAGCTCGCCCGCTCCAAGGCCTATCTGTTCGCCGGCGTCGAGATCCGCTGGAAGTGCGATGCGTCGCTGATCACCGACGAGACCCCGCCCGAGGCGGTGTTCCAGTTCCCCGGCGGCCTGGCGGACCATCTCAAGGAGCAGATCGCCGGCCGCGAATGCGCCACCGCCGATTTCTTCTCGGGCAGCCAGGATTTCCCAGGCGAGGCGCAGGGCCGCGTCGAATGGGCGGTCGCCTGGCCGCTGTGGAGCGACGGCTCGTACAGCTGGTATTGCAACACCATCCCGACGCCCGACGGCGGCACGCACGAGGCGGGGCTGCGCGCCGCGCTGACCCGGGGCATCCGCGCGTTCGGCGAACTGGTCGGCCAGAAAAAGGCCAAGGACATCACCGCCGACGACCTGATGACCGGGTCGGAGCTGATGCTCTCGGTCTTCATCCGCGATCCGCAGTTCCAGAGCCAGACCAAGGACCGGCTGACCAGCCCCGAGGCGACGGCGATGGTCGAGCGTGCGGTGCGCGACCATTTCGACCATTTCCTCTCGGACCATATGGACCGCGGCAAGGCGCTGCTCGGCTATGTGCTCGAGCGGATGGACGAGCGGCTGAAGCGCAAGGCCGAGCGCGAGGTGAAGCGCAAGACCGCGACCTCGGCACGCAAGCTCCGCCTGCCGGGCAAGCTCACCGATTGTGCGTCGGACGATCCCAAGGGCACCGAGCTGTTCATCGTCGAGGGCGATTCGGCCGGTGGCAGCGCCAAGCAGGCGCGCGACCGCAAGACCCAGGCGATCTTGCCGATCCGTGGCAAGATCCTGAACGTCGCCAGCGCCACCAGCGCCAAGATCCTGGCCAACCAGGAGATCGCCGACCTGATCCAGGCGCTGGGCTGCGGCACGCGAAAGGATTGCGACGCGGCTAACCTGCGCTACGAGCGCATCGTCATCATGACCGACGCCGATGTCGACGGCGCGCATATCGCGACCTTGCTGATGACCTTCTTCTTCCAGGAGATGGCCGACATCGTCCGCAACGGGCACGTCTATCTCGCCCAGCCGCCGCTCTATCGCCTGACGGTGGGCGCCAGGAGCCTGTACGCCCGCGACGACGCGCACCGCATCCAGATCGAGGCGAACGAGTTCAAGGGCAAGAAGGTCGAGGTCAGCCGCTTCAAGGGCCTTGGCGAGATGAATCCCAACCAGCTCAAGGAAACGACGATGGACCCCGCGACGCGCGGCATGCTGCGCGTCACCCTGCCCCAGGAATATGAGGAGCGGGCGCAGGTGAAGGACCTGGTCGACCGGCTGATGGGCAACAATCCCGCCCACCGCTTCGCCTTCATCCAGGAGAATGCGGCGCGGCTGGACGAGGAAGTCATCGACGCTTGAACGAAGCGGCGTCGGCCGCAAGAGGAGACGCTGGATGCGGTATCTGCTGTGCCTGCCCCTTTTCGCGCTCGCCGCGCCTGCCGCCGCGCAGACGGCGCCCGCCACCGCGCAGGCTGCGGCGCCCGTCGAGGCGGCGCCGGAGTTCAAGGCGCGTGTCGACGAGCTGGCTGCCATCCTTTCGGGGAAAGGCGATTACGACGCCTATTTCGCCCCAGCCTTCCGCGCCCAGGTGCCCAAGGACAAGTTCGACCAGGTCGGTGCGCAGCTCGTCGCCGCCAACGGTCCCTTCTCCCGTATCCAGAGCCTCGACGCCAAGTCGCCCTGGTTCGGCGAGCTCGTTGTGGAATATCGCGATGCGCTGGCAACGATGCGCATCGCCGTGGATCCCGCCGCGCCGCATCAGGTGACCGGGCTGCTGGTGACCGGCGGCACGGCGCGGGAGAAGTCGCTCGACGAGGTCACCGCCGCGATGAAGGGCCTGCACGGCGCCTCAGGCTTCGCGCTGGCCAGGCTCGGCAGCGGCGCCCCGCAATTGCTCGTCCAGCACAATGCCGACCGCGCCTTTGCGATCGGATCGGCGTTCAAGCTGGTGATCCTCGCCGAGCTGGTGCGCGAGACCAATGCGGGCACGCGCAAATGGGACGATCTCGTCACGCTCGACGGATCGCCGCTACCCGGCGGCGGCTACAACATGAAGCCCAAGGGCACCCAGGTCAGCCTGCGCGAGCTTGCCACCCAGATGATCTCGATCAGCGACAACAGCGCGACCGACATTCTGCTGAAGACGCTGGGTCGCGAGAAGGTCGAGGCGATGCTGCCGGTGCTGGGCATTCAGAACCCGGCGCGCAACCGGCCCTTCATGGGCACGCTCGACATGTTCAAGCTGAAGGGCATCGAAAAAGGCGCCCTGGCGAAGCGCTATCTGGCGCTCGACGAGGCCGGACGCCGCAAGATGCTGGACGGCGAGGTCGCTTCAGCCTCGATCTACACCGTCGATCCGATGCTGTTCCGCGACGGCAAGCCGGTGTTGATCGACCAGCTCGAATGGTTCGAGTCGCCCGCCGACCTGGTCCGGGTGATGGACTGGATCCGCCGCAATACCGAGGGGCCGAAGGGCGCCGACGCCCGCGCGGTGCTCTCGAAGAATGCGGGTCTCCCGCCCCAGGCGAAGGAGAAGTGGCAGTTCGTCGGCTATAAGGGCGGATCGGAGCCCGGCGTGATGAACATGACCCATCTGCTCCAGGCAAAGAATGGCGACTGGTACGTGCTGACCGGAAGCTGGAACGACACCAAGCAAGCAGTCGAGGAAGGCCGCTTCGCCGGGCTGATCGGCAAAGCGGCGGAGCTGGCGGCGCCGGCACCCTAGGGGCGGTTCCACATTGCGACCTGCCGTCATCCCGGCGAAGGCCGGGATCCAGAGCCAGGCAGGACATCGCGTGTGACCCTGGGCCCCGGCTTTCGCCGGGCTGACGGGTTAAGTTAGAAACCGAACATCGCGGCCCTACCCACCGCGCATCCGCAGCGCATGATAGCGCGTCCGCGCGGCGATGCCGGTGATCATCAGCATCAGGCCGAACCCGAGCACCGAGCCCGCCAGCCAGATCGGCACCTCCAGCATCCCGCGGCGCTGGAGCGCGACCAGCACGGCACCGAGCGCGGCCAGGCCGATGCCAGACAGCCTGATGCCGCGCGCAACTCCGGCCAGCTCGCGGCGATAGGCGGCGCGTTCGGCAGGATCCTTCAGGTTCGGCGCGGCCATTGCCAGTCCTCGCGCAGCAGGCCGTAGAGCGTCGTGTCGCGCACGCCGATATGCGTCTCCCATTCGGCGCGCAGATGTCCTTCCAGCTTGAAGCCGAGCCGTTCGAGCAGCCCGCGCGACTGGACATTCTCCGGATCGGTATCGGCGAAGACCCGGCGCTGCCCCTCGGCGAAGATCTGGTCGATCACCGCGGCAACGGCCTCCGCGGCAATGCCCGTCCCCCAATGCTCGCGCAGCAGCATATAGCCGATCTCGGTGACGTTGCCCTGGCGCTTCTCCCCCGCTGCGACGAAGCCGGCTACCCTGTCGTCGCGCTTCAGCGTGATCGTCCAGGCGCGCCAATCCTTGAAAGGCTCCGCGAAAACCGTCCGCGTCTCCTCGACCGACTGATGCGGCGCATGGGACCACCACTGCATGACGTCGGCATCGGCATAGCCCGGGAACAACGCCTCCGCGTCATCGGCCGTGCGCATGCGCAGCCGGAGCCGCTCGGTCTCCAGGACCGGGATACCGCGGGCCGCGCCGCGGAGAGGCTCAGCGGTTGCCACCGATGAAATCGCCCAGCCCGCCCAATACGCTGCCTTCGCCTCGGTTCTGGCCGCCATAGCCGCCCGCTGCCGCGAGCATCCGCCCGGCGAGCCGCGAGAAGGGCAGCGACTGGATCCAGACCTTGCCGGGCCCGGTGAGCCGCGCGAAGAACAGCCCTTCGCCGCCAAAGATCACGCTGCGCACCCCGCCCGCCGCGACCAGGTCGAACTCGACCCCCAGCGTATAGGCGGCGAGGCAGCCGGTATCGACATGGAGCTCCTGCCCCGGCGCCAGCTCGCGCTCGACCACGGTGCCGCCCATCTGGACGAACACCCAGCCATCGCCCTGGAGCTTCTGCATGATGAAGCCTTCGCCGCCGAACAGGCCGGTCATCATGCGGCGCTGGAACTGGATGCCGATCGACACGCCCTTGGCCGCTGCGAGGAACGAATCCTTCTGGCAGATCAGCGTGCCGCCATAATCGGCGAGGCGCAGCGGCAGGATCGATCCCGGCGTGGGCGAGGCGAAGGCGACGCGCGCCTTGCCCGAGCCGTTATGGGTGAAGACGGTGGTGAACAGGCTTTCTCCGGTCACCAGCCTTTTGCCGGCGCCGAGCAGCTTGCCCATGAAGCCGTCGCCCTGGCCGCCGCTGCCGTCGCCGAACACGGTGGTCATGCCGATGCTGGCGTCCTTCCAGACCAGCGCGCCGGCCTCGGCCACTGCGCTCTCGCCCGGATCGAGCTCGATCTCGACGAACTGGAGCTCCTGCCCCTTGATCTCGAAATCGATGTCGTCGGCGACGCCGCTCTGGCGGTGATGGGACCAGGGGCTGGACGGCGGCATTGGCATCACTCCCGAAGTTGCAACCGCCTGATAGCCGAGCGCGCGGGGGTGTTGGAAGGCGGAAAGCGGCCGAAGTTCCGCCACGCGTGCTCGGCTTCGCGCCGTCTTTTTTTTGGAATGGAGAAAAAATTTCGGCGGCATGTCGAACCCGCCGGGGCCGGTTCGTCGTAAGAGCAGGAGACCATACGGGCTCTGATCGAAGAGGAGACGGAAAATGCGTGTGATGGTGATGGTCAAGGCGACGGAAGACAGCGAAGCGGGCATCATGCCCCCGGCCGAGCTGTTCGAGGCGATGGGCAAGTATAATGAGGAGCTGATCAAGGCCGGCCTCATGCAGCTGGGCGACGGCCTCAAGCCCTCGTCGAACGGCAAGCGCGTCGCGTTCGACGGTGCGAACCGCGCGGTGATCGACGGCCCGTTCGCCGAGGTTCGCGAGCTCGTCGCCGGCTTCTGGATCTGGGAAGTCAAGGACATGGACGAGGCGGTCGCCTGGGTGAAGCGCTGCCCCAATCCGATGCTCGGGCCGAGCGAGATCGAGATCCGTCCGTTCTACGAGATGGAAGACTTCGCCCATCTGCTGACGCCCGAGGCCGAGGCGATCAGCGATCGCGTCCGCGCGGGGCTCGAGGGTCGCTAGGGGCTTCCGGTCGCCGCGCGCTTTCCCTAATCCGGGAGCGTGGCGGCGACCGAAACCCAGCGGGCGATCGAGACGGTCTTCCGGATCGAGCAGGCCCGGCTCATCGCCAGCCTGGCCCGGATGGTGCGCGACGTCGACCGGGCCGAGGAGCTGGCGCAGGACGCGCTGGTGACCGCGCTCGCCGAATGGCCGGCGAGCGGCATCCCCCGCAATCCCGGCGCCTGGCTGATGGCCGCGGCCAAGCGCCGCGCGATCGACGGAATCCGCCGCGCCCAGATGCTAAACCGCAAGCATACCGAGATCGCCCGCGACCTCGAGGACGAACGCGATACCAGCGTCGAGGACGCGGAGGCCGCGATGGACGACGATATCGGCGATCCGCTGCTCGGGCTGATCTTCACCGCCTGCCACCCGCTGCTGTCGACCGAGGCGCGCACGGCGCTCACGCTCCGCCTCGTCGGCGGGCTCACCACCGAGGAGATCGCCCGCGCCTTCCTCTCCAGCGAGCCGACGATCGCCCAGCGCATCGTCCGCGCCAAGAAGGCCATCGGCAATGCCGGCCTCGCCTTCGAAGTGCCGCGCGGGCCCGAGCGCGCGCCGCGCCTCGCCTCGGTGCTGGAGGTGGTCTATCTGATCTTCAACGAGGGCTATGCCGCCACGGCG